>DASRAN010000044.1:0-37416 GCA_035638115.1 Patescibacteria group bacterium
CGGGCGGGCCCGCCGCGGCTCCTCAGGTACGCGTCGAAATCCCTTATGAAGGATCGCATGGCGAACTCGATCTTCATCATCCCGAGGTCCATCGCTTCGCGGATCGCCCGTTCGGCCGTCCAGCCCGTGCGCGCGATGCGCTGGCAGGCGACGACGAGCCCCGTCCGGTCCTGCCCCGCCTTGCAATGGACGAAAACGGGCCAGTTGTCCGGCTGGTCGATGAGTCCCAGGATCCGTTTCAGCTGCTCGTCGGTCGGCCGGCCCAGTCCGCGCATCGGAACGCTGAAGTACCGCAGCCCGGCCTGCGCGGCCTCCCTCTCTTCCGAGGTCACGAGCGGGGCCTCGCGGCGGAGATTGACGATGGTGCGGATTCCCAGGGCCTTGAGCTTCGCGATGCCGCCCTCGGCCGGCTGTGCACCGCGGAACAGATGCTCGTCCACCCGATGGAAATTCGGCAGCTCGGGGTAGGTCGCCTCTTCGATCGGATCGCCCGCCGCCCTGGATGCCGCGGTCGTCGTGGCTCCCGCGGTCGTCGTGGCTCCCGCGGTCGCCGTCGCGGCCGCCGCCAGGGTGGCGGGGGGGCCGGCCACACCCGCGGCCAGGATCGCGAGCAATGCCGCCCGGGCGGCCGTTTTCGAGACATGTCGTCGCATGCGGAGATGATAGCCGTGATGAACGAAGATGACGACCCATGGCGAAAACCTCCATGAGAGCCCGCTCGCTACGCCGGCTGCCTGCGCGCCACGAGGAGCAGCGCGCCGGCGGCGATCGCCCCGACGCTGCACCAGAGCGGAATGTTGACGGTCTCCCGATCCTTCACCGACAGCTCGAGCGAGCCGATCGTCAGATCGTGGGATTCCTTGGTGTAGGTGAAGTGGTCGTACACCAGTCCGAGGACGCCGGCGACGATCAGCACGAGGGCGGCGACCTGGACGCGACGCATCCGTGCGAATGCACTCATGGTGACCTCCCTCCCGAATTGGCGGCGTCTCGGATGAGACAGGCGGCGAATCACATGCAATTGGAAGGCCAGATCCCGGCCTGTCGCGCGATCAATTCGCGCTGCCGGGGCAGGCTACGGGCGGGTGTCGCACTCCCCGTCGTGGTCTTTCTGAATCTTCTGCATCTGTCTCTCGCAATTGTTCGGGTAGGTCACCCCGTTGCAGCCGCAGACCGGCTTGCGCTCCTTGGTGCAGGCGACCGGCAGCTTGATGCAGACCCCCGGTGGGGCCTCCGCGTCGCAGGGACCCGCGACGTCGCAGAAGAGTCCGGGGTCGCACATCACACCCGCGCTGCCGCCGCACGCGTCGTGCTCCTTGGCCGTGCCGGCCGCGCCCGGTGAGCTCGCCGGCGCCAGCCCGCACGCTCCCATCAGCATCAAGGCGATGATTCCGTCGCGCATCGTCATCTTCAGCCCTCCTCTTCGAGCGGCGTCGACTGCAAGATGTCCGCCAGATTTGACAGATCGCGCCGGCCCGGGCATAAGATCAGAGCATCCTTATTATAGGGAGGGCCACCGATGCAATCCGGTCGCTGGACACCATTCCACGCCTCGCTCGTTCTGCGCTGCCTCGCCACCTTCTGCACGCTGACTCTCGCTCTCGCGCCGCTGCATTCGAATGCGATCACGGCGGCGGTCTGCGATCCACCGGGGCCGCCTCCGCGGTTCGGATGCTCGTGGTCCGTCGATCTGTGCGACTGGATCTGCGCGATCTGCGATCCGTTCGGCGCGCCTCCGCGAACGTCGTGCACCTGGGACGGCGACCTCTGCAACTGGGTCTGTCCAGGTTACACGGGGGTCGACGTCTCGGTGGAAACGGTGCAGCCGCCGGCCCAGGGGGCCACCGTCTACGTCCGGCTGTCGTCGTTGTGCACCGCCACCGGAGCCGGCGCCTTCTGCAACGGCAGCTTCGCCGTCCACCCCGGGACCTCGGCGGCACAGAAATGCCAGGCCATCGCCGACGTCGTCACGGGAAACTGTTCGGCCGCCGGTTATTCCGTCACGGCGAATCAGTGCAAGTCCGCGGCGACGCTGACGGCGAGCAACACCGGCTGCCCCGC
Source organism: Patescibacteria group bacterium (assembly GCA_035638115.1). Lineage (GTDB taxonomy): Bacteria > Acidobacteriota > Polarisedimenticolia > Gp22-AA2 > Gp22-AA2 > DASRAN01. The sequence continues at coordinate 2,062 of DASRAN010000044.1, forward strand.
GACGCCGTTCGCCCTCGGTCTGTCGAACGACCCCGCGGTCTTCGACCAGAGCGGCCAGGGAGCGATGCCGGACGGCGAGATCGACAGCATCACCGGAAGGACCCCGGCATGCAGTCCGATGCCGGGTCCGGTTGGAAATCTGCAGCTCCTGGCGCCGGGCGGCGGAGGTCTGCATCTCACGTGGGACGACACCACGGACGCCGACGACTACGTGGTGTTCAGCGACACGTCCCCGAACGGGTCGTTCACGACCGTGGCGGGCACGGCGTCGAGCGGAGCGGCCGGGCTGACCCTCGCCATGCCGCCGGGGACCGAGTTCTATCTCGTCGCCGGACGGAACGCGACGTGCGGCGTCGGTCCCATGCGCTGATCCTGTCGATCGACCTGGCCCCGCCCTCAATTGTCCGCGGCGCCGAGATCGATCCAGTTGCGGATGGTGTCGCGCGTTCCCTGCGACAGCATCGGTCCCTGCTTGGGCATCTCGCCGGCGTCGAGCTTCGCCATGAGATACGAGACGGCCGAGTTCCCCGGCGCGACGCGGACCGCGGAGGGGAATTCCACCGACGGCACGTTGATCAGGTTGGCGTACGAGGTGGGCGCGTCCTTGAGGACCAGGTGCAGGTTCGCGTCGGTCGGGGTGATGTGACAGCCGGCGAGGGCGCACCGGGCGGTGAAGATCGGCTGGATGTCGCGCGCGAACGACGGGTTGACGACCGTGACGTCGCCGGGGTCGCTGTAGGTCGTCGGCAGCGGGTCGAGATGCAGGTCGGTGCAGGCCCACGCGAGCGCCGCGCCGAGAACGGCGAGCCAGAGCCGCGCGGCGCGGCGATGGGCCAGGCGGGAGCGGGCGGCGCCTTTCATCGCGCGCCTCCCCAGCCCCACGAAACGCCGAGGCGGACGGTCGCCAGCGCGTCGGGCGCGTAAGACCCCTCGCCGCTGACGCGCAGTCCGCGCCAGCCCGACCAGGTCAGCCCGAAGGCCATCGAGACGCGGTCGAGCCGGGCCACCAGGCGTTGATCGTCGAGGCGTCCGAACCCGTTCACGAAGTGGGTCTGGAAGCGCAGCGTCTCGTGACGGTACCCGGCGAGGGCGTACCAGGCCAGGCCGGCGGCGCCGAGGCGCGGCGCACCCGCGATGAAATCGATGCCGTACGCCTTGGGCAGGAAGTGGTCGTCGCTCGGCGTTCCCAGGTAGCACAGGCTGTTGGAGGGATCGGCGACCGCCTCGTCCGAGCAGGTGATCGGCCCCTCGATGTCGCCCTGGAGATAGTGGCCGCGCGCCCGCCACGCCACGCCGTCCTCGCGCCCGGCGAAGCGCGCCGTCACCGCCGCCGCCCCCATCGCCGGCACCAGGCCGAAGACGTGCACCGCCGGGATGAACCCCGCCTCGAGCAGCCAGCGGTCGTCCGGCCGCCAGCGCAGGTGCGGCCGCGGCAGGATGGAGGTGAAGTTGGTGTTCTCCACCTTGGCGCCGGCGAACGTCGTGGTCCGGTCCTCGGCGCTCAGGCCGGGCACGTAGTCCAGATCGAGCCCGGCCTCGAACGTGCGGCCGGGGGCGGAGCCGACCGGCGTGAAGGCGATCGCCGCAGCGTAATAGCCCATGATCTGCGCCTCGTTGGAGTCGTCCTCGACCAGGACGTCGGCGCTCGCCGCCGGCGCGGCCAGAAGCGCCGCCACCGCGCAGGCCGCCACCACACGGGCCGCCGTGGCCACTGCCGCCGCCGCGCGCACGGCTGCGGCGCCCGCTGCCACGATGCGCGGCCCCGACTCCGCCCCCGCCTGCATGATGGCCGGGAGGCTACACGCCTTCGGCCACGCCCGCCGGTGACTTGGGATACGATGCGGCCGGATTCGGCAGCCGCCGGCGAGAGCGCTCCGATGAACACGCGACGACAGTTCCTCATCCGCGCCCCCCTCGGGTTCCTCACCGCGGCGGCTCTGTGCCGCGGCCAGGCCGGAGCGGCCGATACGCCGCCCGCGCCGTCCGCTGGTTCGGCGACGCCGCCGGATGCGGCCACGCCGGGAGCTCCGCCCACGTTCGGCACCGCCCCGGGCGCCGGCCCCGAGGTGACGCCGGCCACCTTCGCCGAGGCCGAGAAGCTGATGCAGGTCGCGATGACCCCCGAGGAGCGGCAACAGGCCGCGCAGACCTGGCGTCAGTCGCTGGCGCCCTACCTCGAGCGGCGCACCGGGCCGCGCCGGCTCGCGATCGCGGCGAGCGAGACGCCGGCGTCGCTCTGGCATCCTCTGCTCCCGGGGATCGCATCCGGACCGGGGCGCGACCGGTTCGTGCGGTCGGCGGCCGGCGGCGCGCCGCTTCCCGCTTCGGACGACGCCATCGCCTTCGCGCCGGTGACGCAGCTGTCGCGCTGGATCGAGACGCGCAGGCTGACCTCCGAGCGGCTGACCGGCATCTACCTGGGCCGCATCGCGCGGCACGACGGCAGGCTGCGCGCCGTCATCACCCTCACGAAGGGCCATGCCCTGGCGCGCGCGAAGCAGGCCGACGCCGAGATCGCCGCCGGAAAATACCGCGGGGCGCTCCACGGCATCCCGTACGGGGTCAAGGACCTGCTCGATACGAAGGGAATCCCGACGACCTACGGCGCCGAGCCGTTTCGCGATCGGGTGCCGGCCGCCGACTCGGCGGTCGTGCGCCGGCTGGACGAGGCGGGCGCGGTGCTGGTCGCCAAGCTGTCGCTCGGCGCGCTGGCCCTCAACGACATCTGGTTCGGCGGGCAGACGATGAACCCCTGGCTCCCGGAGGAGGGCGCGTCCGGCTCGAGCGCCGGCCCCGGAGCGGCGACGGCGGCGGCGCTGGTCGGGTTCTCGATCGGCAGCGAGACCGACGGGAGCATCGTGAGCCCGTCGATGCGCTGCGGGGTGACCGGGCTGCGTCCGACGTTCGGACGGGTGGCGCGCACCGGCGCCATGACGCTCTGCTGGTCGCTCGACAAGCTCGGCCCGATGACGCGCTCCGTCGAGGACGCGATGCTGGTGCTGCGGGCGATCGGCGGCGCGGACCCGGGCGACCCGTCGAGCGTGCCCGGCCGTCTCGACTTCGACGCGATGGCGGGGGTGGCGGGTCTCAAGGTCGGGTACGTCGCGTCCTGGATGAAGGAGAGCCCGGCGACCGAGGTCGACCTCGCGGCGATGGAGACCCTGAAGAAGCTGAAGGCCGTGATGACGGAGGTGACCCTTCCCGACTGGCCGTACGGCTCGCTCCTGCCGATCCTGTTCGCCGAGGGCGCCGCGTCGTTCGAGGATCTGACCCTGAGCCACGATCTCGGGCGGCTCACGATGCAGGTGAAGGACGCCTGGCCGAACCTCTTCCGCCAGGCGCGCTTCCTGTCGGCCGTCGATTTCGTGCAGGCGGACCGGCTGCGTCGCAAGGTGGCGCTCGAGATGGCGCGCCTCTTCGGGGAGGTCGACGTCCTCCTGGTGCCGTCGCTGCGCGACGAGCAGCTCACCATCACGAATTTCACCGGCCATCCGTCCCTCACCCTGCGCGCCGGGTTCGTGAAGGTCGGGGAGGCGCGCAGCGACTGGGCGCCGGATCCCGCCCATCCGCTGCCGAGGTTCGATCCGCCGCGGCGGGTGCCGCACGGCATCACGCTCGTCGGGCGCCTGTTCGACGACGGCCTGCTGGGCCGCGTGGGGGTCGCGCTGGAGCGGGAATTCGGTGTCGCGGGAGAGAGGCCGCCCGGGTTCTAGAGGCCGCTAGCAGCCGTTGTCGATCACGCCGTCGCAGTCGTCGTCGATGCCGTTGCAGGTCTCGGGCGAGGACGTCCCGGGGACGCAGGTCTGCGGCACGCCGCCGACGCAGGCGTTGATGGTGCGCTGGCAGGCCCCGACCCCGCACGTGCTGGTGCCCAGGTTCTCGTCCGTCTGGCCGCTGCAGTTGTCGTCGAGACCGTTGCAGATCTCGAGCGCGCCGGGGTGGATGGCGGCGTTCTGGTCGTTGCAGTCGACGCTGGCGTAGTAGCCGTCCCCGTCGCCGTCCTGGCAGTGATTGCCGATCCCGTCCCCATTGCCGTCGGACTGGTCGGGGTTGGCGATGACGGGGCAGTTGTCGCACAGGTCGCCCACGCCGTCGTGATCCTGATCGATCTGGGTCGCGTTCGCGGTCAGCGGACAGTCGTCGTTGATGTCGAGGACGCCGTCGAGGTCGTAGTCGGCGGAGGAGACGGCGCAGGGGCTCGCGTTCGGACGCGGCGCCGGGCTGCCGACCGCGCCGGGGTAGCTCGAGCCGAGAGAGCCCTCGCCGTTGACGCACGAGTTCACGCCCGAGACGAAATAGTAGTAGGCGGTGCCGACCGGAGGCACGGCGGCGTCCGTCGTCGCGCGGTCGGGCGACCCGGTCTCGAAACAGACGTGGTTGTAGCTGAACGCGCCGCTGGTGCTGCCGCGGTAGACGTTGTAGGCGTTGGCCTGCGGGATGCGCAGCCAGGTCAGGCTCGAGGGCGAGCCCGGGGCCGCTCGTACCGAGTCGCCGACCAGGCCCGGAACCGTCTGCACCGAGTTCACGGTCGGGGCGCAGTCCTGGCTGTTGAGCACGCCGTCCCCGTCGGTGTCGAGCGCCGGCAGCTCGTAGGCGCCGATGTCGACGACGACGCTGCCGTTGTTGTCGCCGTCCGCCGCCCGCGGGGCCCCGTCGAGATCGTACTGCGAGATCCCGGTGCCGGAGCCGGCGTCGAGCAGGGGGGAGGTCGCCTGGAGATGGAAATCGGCGGCGACGTTGGTGTTCGCGCCCCAGTTCGAGACCATCTTGTTGATCGCCGAGACCGCCGTCAGCGCCGGCGTGAAGGTGATCACCTTGCTCGAGGTGTTGATCGCGGTGATCGTCCGCACCACGCCGTCGTCGTTGTACTCGAGCTTGTGGTTGACGAGGTACCGGCTGACGTCGCGCACCGCCACGGTCGTCGTGGAACCCGCGGCCACGGTCACGTCGGTGAACAGCGGCGCGCGGACGAACAGCGGGTCGACCATGCGGTTGCCGTTCTGCCCCATGATCGTCGCGTCGGTGTAATCCCCCGTGACGTTGCTGGAGGCGGACGGGAGCTTGATGTTGTTCCAGACCGCGGAGTTGTAGACGTACGGAGTGGTGCGCAGCGAGTGCACGCCGCCGCCGCTGCCGTTCGAGGTGACGGTGTTCCCGACCACGATGTTGTTGCGCAGTGTCACCTGCGGCGGGTTCTGCGTCTGCAGGGTCGCGACCTCGATCCCGGCTCCGTAGGTGGAGAAATTGTAGCCGTTGGGGACGGAGGTGCCGGTGGCGCTGTTGCCGACGATGGTGTTGTTGGTGATCTGCGCCGTCACCTGGTACAGGTAGATGCCGCCGCCGTTCATGCCGGTCGAGTTGCCGAAGATCAGGTTGTCGAAGACGTTGATGCTGCCGAGCACGTCGATGCCGCCGCCCCCGAAGCTGGCGCGGTTGCCGGCGATGATGTTACGCCGGATGATCGTGCCCGGATTGCCGTCCACGCGGATGCCGCCGCCCCGGCCGATCTCGGCCTCGGCCGCGTTCTCGCCGATCACGTTGGCCTCGATGAGCACGTTCGTCGTGACCCCGGATCCGGGCCCCAGGAGGAACAGGCCGCCGCCGAGGCCGAAGGTACCGCTGCCGGTCTTGCTGGCCGTGTTCTTTGTGATCGTGTTGCCGGCGATCACGGCGTTGCCGGTGGCGACGTAGACGCCGCCGCCGAAGAACTGCGCCTGCGACCCCGAGAGCGCGTTGCCGGTGATCAGGTTGTTGCTGACGATCGCGTCGCCGAACACGAACACCCCGCCTCCCGATTTCGAGGTGCTGTTGCGCAGCTCGCCCGACCCGCCGGTGATCTTGCAGCCGTCGATGGAGAAATCGGCGTCCGGGCGGCCCGTGCCCCCGCCGCCGAAGATGACGGCGGAGCGCCCCAGCCCCGTGGCGTTGATGGTGGTCGTCGCCGGGGCGGCGCACTGCACGTGGATGTCGGGGTAGACGAAGAGACGCTCCGGATAGTTCCCCGCGGCGACCTGGATGAAGGCGCCGCTCGCCGTGCCGCCCGCGATCTGGGAGTTGCCGTCGTTGATCGCGGCCTGGATCGTCTTGTACGGGGTCGCCTGGCTGCCGCACCCGGTCGTGCAGGTGCTGCCGGCGCTGACGTAGATCGTGACCGTCCCGACGGCCAGGACCAGGCGCGCGACGGCGGCGATGGCGAACAGGGAGACGAGGGCGACGACGGATGGAAGCCGGAACGAGCGCGACAGACCTGTCCTCAACAGCTTCGCCTTGTCCAACCGCTCCCCCTCGAGACGACAGGCTCGCAGCGTAAGCACACGATCGGAATGTCTTGTTCAGGCTGCATTTACCCCGAAATCAGCCCGAGTCAAGGCTTTTCTGCGTCTGGGGGTGCCTGGGGTGCCTGAGGGCGCCTGGGGCGGGTCAACCCGCGGTCCGATCGCGGGAGGCCGACACCCCGGCGGCCGGCGACCGGCCCTCGGCCTCCCCCCTCTCCTGCTGCTGCAGCTGCCACATGCGCGCGTACTGCCGGCCGGCGGCGAGGAGGGCGTCGTGGGTGCCGCGCTCGACGATGCGGCCCTCCTCCATGACCAGGATCTGGTCCGCTCCCATGACGGTCGACAGCCGGTGCGCGATCACCAGCGTCGTGCGGCCGACCTGGATGCGATCGAGCTCGGCCTGGATCGCCTTCTCGGACTGCGAATCGAGCGCCGAGGTCGCCTCGTCGAAGATCAGGATGGCCGGGTTCTTCAGGAGCGCGCGGGCGATCGCGACCCGCTGCTTCTCGCCGCCCGACAGCTTCAGCCCCCGCTCGCCCACCTCGGTCCCATAGCCGTCGGGAAGGCTCGTGACGAAATCGTGGATGTGGGCGGCGCGCGCGGCCGCCTCGACCTCCTCGCGCCCGGCGTCGGGGCGTCCGTAGCCGATGTTGTAGTAGATCGTGTCGTTGAACAGCACGGTGTCCTGCGGGACGATGCCGATGGCGGCGCGCAGCGAGCGCTGCGTCACGTCGCGCAGGTCGAGGCCGTCGATGCGGATGCGGCCGGCGTCGACGTCGTAGAAGCGGTACAGCAGGCGCGCCAGGGTCGACTTGCCCGAACCGGACCGGCCGACGACGGCGACCGTGCCGCCCGGGGCGATCTCGAAGTCGACGCCATGCAGAATCTCGCGGCGCGGGTCGTACCCGAACCGGACGTCCTCGAAGGTCAGCCGCGGGCGGCCGGCGGCGAGCGGCACCGCGCCGGGGCGATCGCGCACGTCCGGGCTCTGATCGAGCAGGGCGAACAGGCGCTCGAGGTTGGTCAGCGCCTGCTTGACCTCGCGGTACATCATGCCGAGGAAGTTGAGCGGCGACGAGAGCTGCAGCAGGTAGGCGTTGACCAGCACCAGGTCGCCGACCGTCAGCCGGCCCGCGACCACGCCGGCCGCCGCGCGCCACATCATCGCGGTGACGCCGATCGAGACGATCAGCGTCTGGCCGAGATTGAGCAGGGCCAGGGACGTCTGCGACCGGACGTTGGCGTCCTCGAGACGGCGCAGGCTCTCGTCGAGACGCGCGGTCTCGTGCCGCTCGTTGTTGAAGTACTTGACCGTCTCGTAGTTGAGCAGCGAGTCGACGGCGCGCTCGTTGGCGCGGGTGTCGGCCTCGACCGCCGCGCGGTAGAACCGGGTGCGCCACTCGGTCACGCTGAAGCTCCAGGCCGCGTAGGCCGCGAGCGTGATCACGATGATCAGGGCGAAACCCCAGTCGTAGCTCCAGAACAGGAAGCCGGTGACCAGCGCGACCTCCACCGTGGTCGGCAGGATGGTGTAGAGGGTCCAATCGAGCAGATCCGAGACCGCGGTGCTGCCGCGCTCGAGATCGCGGGCCACGCCGCCGGTCCGGCGGTCGAGATGGAACTTCAGGCTCAGCTCGTGAAGATGGCTGAAGACCTTCACCGCCACCTGGCGCGACGCGCGCGCCATCACCCGCGCGAACACGACCTGACGGGCTTCGGTGAACAGCGTGATGGCGACCCGCGCCGCTCCGTAGGCCAGCAGCACGGCGACCGGCAGCATCAGGAGGGAGCGCTCGACGTTGAGCCGGTCGACGATCTGCTTCAGCGCCAGCGGGACGAAGAGCGTGGCCACCTTCGATCCGAGGATCAGCCCCAGCGACAGGACGATGCGGCCGAGGTACGGCCGCAGGTAGGGGAGCAGCGCGCCGATCACCGCGACCTCGCCGCGCGAGCCCGACGGTCGCGGCGGCGCCGCGGCGAGGGCCGGCTCCTCCAGACGGCTCGTGGTCATCGGGCGGGCGTCTTCCGGCGGGGTCGGTGCATGGCCAATTATGCCCTCTCGCCGGGCCGCAGCCGCCGGCCGGCGCCCGGGCGCACCAGCGCGCGGCGCAGGTCCGCCAGCGGATAGAAGGTGTCGCGCCAGAGCACGCCGCCGCGCCGCAGCGTCGCCAGCATCGAATTCCAGGCCGCGAAGAACAGCAGGCCCAGCGCGATCGGATAGAGCGCCACCAGGGCGACCGGGTGCGTCGACAGCCGGCGCCTGGAGAGGGTCGCCTGCGCGGAGAGGACGCCGAGCTGCACCGCGAGCGGCGCCCAGCGCGCCACCGGGCCGAGGGCGCCGCCGGCCACCCCGAGGGCCGGCGGTCCGAGAAAGGCCAGAAGCCCGATCCCGGTCTGCGCGACCACCGCGCCGATCGAGTAGTCGAGCCCCGCGAACAGGTTCTTCTCCAGCCCGCGGACGACCGCCCAGGCGCTCGTCTGCCAGCGGCAGCGGACGAGATCCACCCCGGAGTAGAGCCGCTGCCGCGCCCCCGATTCCTTCAGGAGCCGCCCCAGCTTCAGATCGTCCACGACCTCCATCTTCAGAAGGTTGTGGCCGCCCACGCGCCGGTACGCCTCGCGGCGCAGCAGATTGAAGGCCCCCACGCCGGCCCCGCCGCGCGGCAGGTCGCGGCTGATCTCCCAGGCGCGCGCCGTGAACAGGAAGGCCTGCTCGAAGGCCAGCATGAGGGCCCCTTGCAGCGGCCCGAGCGGTCGGAGGTCGGGGAAAACGCTGAGATGATCGATGCGCCGCGCTTCGGCGAAGGCCACGACGCGGTGCAGCAGGTCGCCGGTCGCGAGCCCCACGTCGCCGTCCATGAACAGCAGCCACCGGCCCGTCGCCCGACGCGCCCCGGCATCGCAGGCGTGGCACTTCCCGATCCAGCCGGCCGGAAGCTCGCGGACGTGAACCACCTCGAGCCGCGGTCCGTCTCGGGGCGGCGCCCCCCGGGCCGCCTCCGCCAGGCGATCGAGGAGGGCGCCCGTCCCGTCGCCCGAGCGGTCGTCGACGACGATCACCTCGAGACCGGGATAGTCCTGCGCCAGCGCCAGGCGCACGGTGCTCTCGATCGAGGCGGCCTCGTCGCGCGCCGTGATGATGATGGAGAGCGGCGGGACCGGCACGCCGGCCAGGCGGGCCCCGCGCGCGCTCTCCTCGCCGGCGAGCACGTCGAAGAGCGATCCGACCTGCATCGAGCCGGCCAGGTGGAGGGCGCCCAGCGCGAGCCAGAAGGCGACGAGCAGGCCCGCGACCAGAGCCAGGAGCAGGGTCATGGACGGCTACGCTAGCACGGGGAAGCGGCCCCAAGTTGTCACGACCCTCGCGGCGCGAGGAGTGATATGTTGGTGCATCCGAAGTACGCGGATTGGGGAGACCTGAATGTACAAGACGAAGAACGACCTTCCGGAAAAAGTCCGTATCCAGGTGTCGGGGCTGCTCCAGGAGCGCCTGTCGGACGCGATCGATCTCGTGAGCCACTCGAAGCAGGCGCACTGGAACGTGAAGGGGCCCAGCTTCATCGCGCTGCACGAGCTGTTCGACAAGGTGTACGAGCACGCCGGCGACTATGCCGACCTGCTGGCCGAGCGCATCCTGCAGCTCGGCGGCATCGCGCACGGGACGGTGCGCGTGGCGGCGAAGCAGTCGAAGCTGCCGGAGTACCCGCTCACCCTGTCGACCGGCAAGGAGCACGTCGAAGCCCTGTCGCGCAGCCTGGCCTACTTCGGCGAGACCGTCCGCCAGGGGATCAACGCGGCCGACGAGATCGGCGACAAGGACACGGCCGACATCTTCACCGAGATCTCGCGCAGCGTCGACAAGGACCTCTGGTTCGTCGAATCGCACGTCCAGGCCGAGCGTTAGACCGGGGACCGGGGATCCGGAACAGTCACGAGGAGGATCTCGCATGAGCACCATCACGACGCGGGACGGAACACAGATCTACTTTAAAGACTGGGGCAAGGGACAGCCGGTTGTCTTCAGCCACGGCTGGCCGCTCAGCTCGGACGCCTTCGAGGACCAGATGTTCTTCCTGGCCACGCGCGGCTACCGCTGCATCGCGCACGACCGCCGCGGCCACGGCCGCTCGAGCCAGCCCTGGACAGGCAACGACCTGGACACCTATGCCGACGATCTCGCCGAGCTGACCGGGAAGCTCGACCTCAAGGACGCCATCCACGTCGGTCACTCGACGGGCGGCGGCGAGGTGGCGCGCTACATCGGGCGTCACGGGACGAAGCGCGTGGCCAAGGCCGTTCTCATCGGCGCGATTCCGCCGCTGATGCTCAAGACGCCCGCCAACCCGCAGGGCACGCCGATCGAGGCGTTCGACCAGCTCCGCGCCGCGGTTCTTGCCGACCGCTCGCAGTTCTTCTACGACCTGAGCCTGCCGTTCTACGGCTACAACCGGACGGGCGCCAAGGCCTCCGAAGGCGTGCGCGAATCGTTCCGGCTCCAGGGGATCATGGCCGGCCTGCCGGCGGCCTACTTCTGCATCAAGGCGTTCTCCGAGACCGATCTCACCGCCGACCTGAAGAAAATCGACGTGCCGGCGCTGATCCTGCACGGCGACGACGATCAGATCGTCCCGATCGCGGATTCGGCGCTGCTGTCGTCGAAGATCATCGGCAACGCGACGCTCAAGGTCTACAAGGGCGCTCCGCACGGGATGTGCACGACGCACAAGGACATGATCAACGAGGAGCTGATCACCTTCTTCAAGGCCTGAACGCGCGTCGGGGGGCGCGACATGATTCTCGGTCTGTCGGTGCACGGGTTCACCGTCCTTCACGTCCTCATCAGCCTGGCCGGGATCGGCACCGGCCTGATCGTCCTGGCCGGCATGCTCGGATCGAAGCGGCTCTCCGGCTGGACGGCGGTCTTTCTCGCGACCACGGCGCTGACCAGCGTGACGGGTTTCTTCTTCCCCCGTGACCGGATCCTGCCGTCCCACATCGTCGGAGGGATCTCGCTCCTGGTGCTGGCGATCGCCATCCTGGGGCTGTACGCGTTTCGTCTCGAGGGCGCATGGCGCTGGATCTACGTCGTCACGGCCGTCCTCGCGCTCTATCTGAACGCGTTCGTCGCCGTGGTGCAGTCGTTCCTGAAGCTGCCCGCGCTGACCGCGCTGGCGCCGACGCAGTCCGAGCCGCCGTTCCTGGTCGCGCAGCTCGTCGTGCTGGCCGGTTTCGCGGTGCTCGGCATCGCCGCCGTCCGGTCGTTCCGGCCCGGGCCGGCGGCGCGCGCCTGAATGGACAGGCGCGCCTGAATGGGAGTTCTGCCGACTCTCATCCTGATGCTGGGCGTCATCGGTGTGATGACGTTCCTGGCGCCGAAGGTCGCGATCCCCGCGCCGGTGCTGATCGCCGTCGCCGGCGTGGCCTGGTCGCTCAGCCCGCTGCTCCCGGCGATGGAGATCACGCCGGGCGTGGTCCTGGCGGTCTTCCTGCCGCCCTTGCTCTACGCCGACGCCTGGCAGGCGTCGTGGCTCGACTTCCGCCGCTGGCTGAGGCCGATCCTGCAGCTCGCGGTCGGGCTGGTGGGATTCACGATCCTGGCGGTCGGCGTGGTGGCCCACTGGGCGGCGCCGCGGCTGCCCTGGGCGGCCTGCTTCCTGCTGGGCGCCATCGTCTCGCCGACCGACACGGTCGCGGTGCATGCCGTACTCGAGCGGCTGCGCGTGCCGCGCCGCCTGACGGCGATCCTGGGCGGGGAGAGCCTGGTCAACGACGCAACCGGCCTCCTCGGCGTCGGGCTCGCGACGGCGGTCGTGCTCACCGGGGTGTTCGAGGCGGGTCGGGTCGCGTCGAGCTTCGCGCGCATCGCCGGGCTCGGAGTCGTCGTCGGCGTCGTGGTCGGGCTGGCCGCCGCGGCGCTCAACCGCTTCGTGCGCGGCACCTCCGTGCTGTTCGTCTTCTCGCTCGTGGCCCCGTACACCGCCTACTTCCTGGCCGAGCACGCCGGCGCCTCCGGCGTGCTGGCCGTCGTGATCGCAGGGTTCGTCGCCTCGTGGAGGCTGCACTACATCGCGCCCGAGAGCCGCGTCGAGCTCTATTCCTCCTGGAACCAGCTCGAGTTCCTGCTCAACGCGCTGATGTTCCTCTACATCGGCCTCGAGGCGCCCGCCCGGCTGCAGCAGGCGCTGGCGACGGCGCCCGGAGTCCTCGGCATCGCGTTCCTCATCGGCGTCACGGTCATCCTGGCGCGCATCGTCTGGGTCTTCCCGGGCGCCTACGTGCCGCTGTGGCTCTGGCCGAGCCTGCGACGGCGCGAGGGCGGCTATGCTCCCGTCAAGGCGGTCATCCTGGCGTCATGGTGCGGCGTGCGCGGCGCCGTCTCGCTGGCCGCGGCGCTGTCGCTGCCGATGACCTTGAGCAGCGGCGCGCCGTTTCCCGGCCGCGCCGAGATCATCGCCTGCACGCTGGTCGTGATTCTGATGACGCTCGTCGGCCAGGGGCTGACGCTCTTGCCTCTGGTGCGCCGGCTCGGCCTGCCCGACGCCGACCCGACCGAGGCCGAGGTGCGCCGCGCGCACGAGACGATGCTCTCGGCCGGCATCGCGCGGCTCGACGATTTCTGCTCGAAGGAGAGCTGCCCGATCGCCGTCTACCGTCTGCGCGACGCGATGACCGACCAGCTCTCGTCGCTGCGCGACGAGGACGCGATGGCGCGGGCCCAGGCGCTCAAGCGGCTGGCGGTCGCCGGCGAGGTGCGCCAGGCCGTCTACCAGGCGCAGACCCGGGCGCTCCTGACGCTGCGCGATCAGGGCGTGGTCAACGATCGGGTCCACCAGGAGCTGCAGCTCGACCTCGACCGCGCCCACGCTGACCTGCGGGCCGGATAGTGGCACGACGCGGCGCGCGCCTGGACGGCCGGGGAATCGACAAGCAGGCCGTCGTTGTTGCACAATGCCGACATTGCTTTCGCACTTCATGCTCTGAATCACCGGGGACGCGTTTCATGATCTGCAACGCGATCCAGAGCCGTCTGTCTCGCCCGCGGGCCGCCGGCCCGCGTGTCCCGCACCACTGCCCTGCATCCGTCCTTCATGGAGGGATCACCACATGAGATTGGCCCCGAACCGCCGCGTTCCTGCGCTGTCCTGGAGACTCTGGTCGGTGCTCGCAGTCGCGCTCTCGGTCGCCGGCTGCACCGTCGCCGGCGCGGAAGCAGGAAAGGTCAAGAAGTCCCAGCCCGACGAGCCGAGGAAGGTCGGGTCCGGACTGTCCTTCATCGGTGAGACGAAGGTCGATCTGCTGCCGGCGCCGGCCGCGGCACCCGGCTGGTTCTCGGAGACGGCGGCGAGCGGCCAGGACGACTGGGAGCCGGCGATCGCCGTCGATCCCGGCAACGCCAACCTCGTCTACCAGCTCATCACCCGGTACACCGGACCGAAGCCGTGCGGCAACTGCAAGATGCCGGCGATCGTCCTGCGCCGCTCGATCAACGGGGGAGCCTCCTGGCTGCCGGATCAGTGGCTCAAAGTGACGGGGAAGTCGCAATACGATCCTGGGATCAGGGTGGACATCAATGGCAACGTCCATGCCACGTTCCTCAACGGCACCACTCCCGGATCGACCTACGTCAAGTCCACCGACCACGGCGCCACCTTTCCGACCAGCATCGACTGGGGGGGCCAGGGCGCCAAGCCGCAGTGGAACGATCACCCGTGGATCGGCGTGTCGCGCGACGGCATGCACGTCTACATCGGATTCAACTCGAGCGACTCGTACGTCGTCGTCTCGCACAACGGCGGTCTCACATTCACCACCCCGTTGAAGATGAACACCGACTCGCGCTACTACTTCCATCAGGGGGTGGCGATCAGCCAGTCGAATGGCAACATCGCCTACATCTCGACGAGCGACTACTCGAGCGGCAACAACTACAACGGCGATTCAAACGTCCGCGTGTGGAAGACCACGAACGGCGGGACATCGTGGACCCAGACGCTCATCGACACGTCGCGCGAGGTTCCCCCGTGTGCTTGGGCCGCCGGCTGCACACAGGGCTTCTTCGGCACGACGCCGAACATGGCGATCGACAGCGCCGGGAAGCTGCTGATCGCCTACCACGTCAACAGCACTCCGGATGCGCCGGAGCAGATGTACATCCGGACCTCGACCGACGGGGTGACCTGGACTCCGCGGCTGCAGATCTCCGTCGCCTCGACGACGGTGAACAACGCCTTCCCCTCGGTCGCGGCGCACCCGACCGTCGCGGGCGACTTCCGCGTCGTCTGGCAGGACGATCGGCAGCAGAGCCAGACCGGTTGGAACACCTGGTACCGCCGGACGACCAATGGCGGCACCTCCTTCAGCACGCCCGACGTCCGCGTGTCCGACCTCACCAGCGGCGCGCCGTACAAGAACGCCAACGGCTACGCCTTCCCGTACGGCGACTACCTTGATCTTTCGGTCGGGCCCGACGGCGTCAACCAGGTGACCTGGGGAGAAGGCGCTTCCTACACCGGCCCCGGCGGCTGCTGGACCGCCCACGGACAATAGCCCGGGAGCCACTTTCGATTGACACGGGGCCCGGTCGCAGCAACGCTGCGCCGGGCCCCGCGTTGTCTGCCCGCGCCTCGAGACGCTCATACGCGACGCGCGCCTGGACGGCCATCCTCGAATACGAGCTGCAGCGCGAGCCGCGGCGACCGGACGCCATCGTCCTCGAGAACGGCGTCGTCGTGGTGCTGGAGCTGAAGGGGAAGGCGATCCCGCGACCGGCGAGTCACCAGCACCACGGCGACCGTCATGCCATCGGGCGCGACCACGTCGTGCACAGGCGACCTCTGCGGCTGCTGCCTGCTGGCGAGTCCCGATCCCGTGTCGGAGTGTGGCGGCCTCCCGGGGATGCCGTCCCCCGACTATCCGAACGGGCTCTGCCTCGCGTTCTGAGGTGCTCACCAGTCTAGCTCGCCCTCAGGCTGGTTGCCGGCGAGCGCTTCTGGCGCGCCGCAATCGCATCTTCGGCTACGATTGTGATCTCAGGACTCTGCGCGAAGGGATGGAGCCGCTCGGAGTGGCTGATGGGGGTCTGCAAGGAGGGTCGACGGTGAGCCGATTCATGACACGCGCCGGGCGGTTGGTCGTTCTGCCATCGGTTTTCTCGATCGCCGTCGCCATCGCCGGCGGCGCCGTGGCCCTGAGTGACGCCGCTGAGAGCGTCGCGACATCGTCGAGTCAGGACGCAGATCCCGGCTCGGGTGGCACGACTCCGGGGACCGCCGTGCCCGTCGAGAAGGAACCGATGCACAGAATCGTGTGGGAGGTCGAGCAGCTTCGCGTCTACGACATCGTCGTCCCGCCGCACAAGAACACTCTGTACCACACGCACCTCCATGACTTCATGGGCGTCACGATCGCCGTGCCTCCCAAGGACAAGGCTGAAGCGGAAGAGAAGGCAGCGGCGCCAGGGGAGGAGGCCGAGCCGGAGGCCGAGGAAGAACGCCCCATCAAGGAGTACGAGGTCTGGTTCGAGTCCCAGGCCAAGCCATACACCCACCGCATCACCAACCCCTCGCGACGGCCGCTTCACATGGTCGCGATCGAGGTCGTCAAGACAATCGAGTTCCTGCCCGGGCAGCGTCCGTTCTCGCCCGCGGTCGGGTCGGTCGAGCTGGAAAACGAAAGGGTCCGTGTCGTTCGATACACCCTCGACCCGGGGCAATCTGTTCCGGACCACGTCCATAATTTCCCGGTCTTCATCGTCGCCCTCGGGCCAGGCCAGGTCGCCGACGCCTGCAGGCCGGACATGCATGATCACGCCGAGGCGGCCGGGTTTCTTTGTTTCACCAGCGGCCCCCCCGATCACAAGATCAGGAACTCGGGCTACAGACCAATCTCCTTGCTGGAATTCGAGGTCCGGCAGGCGTGGTAGAGCGCGGCGCGGGGCGCCTCTTCATGGCGGTCTCGGTCGTCTGTCTCTCCTCCCCGGCGACAAGAAGGCCGACATCACCATCCACGTCGCGCCCAAAACGCTGTTCGTCGAAGTCATCTAGGGGCCGGCACAGACGACCCGGCGCGTCCCTGGCGATCGGGATGGCGTACCTTGGCGGCGTAGTACTCCGCGTCCGCTGCCGTCAGCGCGTGCCGAAGCGGAAGGCGAGTCCGACGCGCGAGATCAGGGGGTTGATGTCGACGCTGTCGACGCTCGAGGAATCGCCCGACACCGACAGCTTGACGTAGCGCACGCCGGCGGTGATGGCGAAGGTCTTGCCGAAGCCGATGTCGAAGCCGACGGCGGCGCCGTATCCCCACTGCGAGTCGATGGTGGTCGAGCCGCCGCCGACGCTCGAGTCGAGCTCGAAATCGTCGAAGTGGTACCACGAGGCGACCGGGGCCGCCCAGAAATCGAAGTACTTGGTGGGCAGGAAGTGGATATTGATCGCGGCCGTGATGGCCGAAGAATCGAGCGTGCCGATGTTGGTGCTGCCGAAATCGACGTCGTTGCTGCCGATGAGGTAGCTTCCTTCGAGGCCGATGATCTTGTTCAGGCGCCACTCGACGCCGCCTTCGTAGCCGAGGGCGTTGGCGGCCGAGATGGAGTCCGAGACCGACCCGAAGGTCACGTCTTCCGACGACAGCGGGGAGATCCAGTTGGCCGTCACGAACACCTTGAAGCTGTTGTCCTGCGCCATGACCGGCGACACCGCGAGCACCACGATCGCCGCCATCCCGAAGATGATTCGCTTCAGACCGCGCATGGTGTGACCTCCTCGGGCGGACCTTACCACGGATGCGGGGCGGATTGAGCCGGCGACTTGCTCTCGGGCCGGCGGCCGGCGTCGGACTCGCTGCTTGTGGTCCCCGCTTCCGTGTGCTAGAAGCGTCTGAAAAAACTGGGCGCGCCGCGCCGGTTCCTGCGGGAGGATTCGATCATGCGCATCGTTCCTGTCTGCCTGCTGTGGGCCATTCTCGGCATGCTCGCGGTCCCGTCCGCGTCCGCGGGGATGCTCGACAACAGCAACAACGAATGGGCGTTCGACCTCAACTACACGAACCAGAGCAGCAACGCCTCGTCGACCAATGTGAACTTCTCCTGGGGACACCTGATCGGCCAGGGCTATACCGAGGCAGGGCTGAGCGGCACGTACCAGCGGCTCGACGACAAGACCTCGGGCGGCAACACCGTCGACGCCACCATCGCGGGCCCGTTTTTCGCCTGGAACTGGACGCCCCACAGCGGCACGGCCACCGGCTTCCTGCAAGCGGGCGTCGGCGGAATCGGCGGCGACCTGGACAAGTCGTTCGACTTCGCCCTTGACGCCGCCCTCGGAGTGAAGTGTTTCGTCGGCAACTCGGCGGCCGTGACCGCCCAGTTCTTTTTCCAGCGGCTGGGCTCCAGGAAGAATACAACCGGCCAGAACGAGAACTTCGACGGCATCGCGATCGGCATCGCGCTGTACACGGGGCGGAAGTAAGAGGGGCCGCTCCCGGGAGACGACGATGGACGGCCTGCTCGATCGCGAGCGCATCATCGCCGGGCCGGGATTCAATCGCTGGCTGGTGCCTCCCGCGGCGCTCGCGATCCACCTGTCGATTGGGCAGGCCTACGCCTACAGCGTCTTCAAGCTGCCGCTGACGCGCGTCCTCGGCGTCACGGCGCCGGCGCCGGGGGACTGGTCGCAGACGCAGATCGCGCTCGTCTTCACGACCTTCATCGTCTTCCTGGGGCTGTCGGCGGCGGTGTTCGGCCGCTGGCTCGAGATGGTCGGGCCGCGCAAGGCGGGCGTGGTCGCGGCCTTCTGCTGGGGCGGCGGCTACCTGGTGTCGGCCCTGGCGGTTCAGACGCACCAGCTCTGGCTGCTCTATCTCGGCAACGGCGTCATCGGCGGATGCGGGCTGGGGCTCGGCTACATCTCGCCGGTCTCCACCCTCATCCGCTGGTTCCCCGACCGCCGTGGCATGGCGACGGGGATGGCGATCATGGGGTTCGGCGGCGGGGCGCTGATCGGCGCGCCGCTGGCCGATTTTCTGATGAAGCGGTTCGCGACGCCGGCGTCGACCGGGGTCCAGGAGACCTTCGTCGCGATGGGGTTGATCTATTTCATGGCAATGATCTGCGGCGCCTTCGGCTATCGCCTGCCGCCGCCGGGCTGGAAGCCGGCGGGTTGGACGGCCCCGGCCGGCGCCGACGCGATGGTCACCGGCCGCGACGTGCACGTCCGCGACGCCTGGACGACTCCGCAGTTCGTGCTGCTCTGGGTCGTGCTCTGCGCCAACGTCAGCGCCGGCATCGGCGTTCTCGAGCAGGCGTCGCCGATGATCCAGGAGGTCTTCAAGGGACGCGTGACCGCCTCGGCGGCCGCCGGGTTCGTCGGCCTGCTGTCGCTGTTCAACATCGCGGGTCGGATCGCGTGGGCCAGCCTCTCCGACCGGATCGGCCGCCGGGCGACCTACTTCATCTTCTTCGCTCTCGGCATCCTGCTCTACGCGTCGGTGCCGTACGCCGGCCGGTCGGGGAGCGTCGCGCTGTTCGTCGGCATCTTCTGCCTCATCCTGACCATGTACGGCGGCGGATTCGCGACCATCCCGGCTTATCTGGCCGACATGTTCGGGACCCGGTTCGTCGGCGCCATCCACGGGCGCCTCCTGACCGCGTGGTCGACCGCGGGTGTCGTCGGGCCGCTGCTCGTGAACTCCATCCGGCAGCGCCAGGTCGATGCCGGCGTGCCCCCCGCCGCGGCCTACAACACCACGATGTACATCCTGGCGGGGCTCCTGGTCGCCGGTCTCGTCTGCAACTGGCTGATGCGCCCGGTGAGCGAGAGCCGCTTCATGCGTGACGCCGGGCCGGCGGATGCAGCCGCCGTGGCTCGAGATGGCTCGCGGTCGGGCGAGGCTCGACGATCCGGCGACGCGTCGCCGGCGGCCGTCCACGCGCGCCCATGGCTGACCGTCGCCGCGGCCTGGACGCTGGTCGGGGTCCCGCTCCTCTGGGGTGTGCTGCAGACCATCGGGAAGGCGGCGCTGCTCTTCCAGTGACGCCGCGCGGGCGCCGCCGTCTGGTCGATGCCGGTTCGGGCGTTACGGCGAGGCGGGCTCGAGCGGCAGGAAGGTGCCGTCGTCGACGCGGCCGTCGCGCGCAGAGTAGAGCGTGACGCCGGAAACGAACTGCACGCCCGGCGCGTCCGACGGGCCGACGACGGCGGCGGTCTGGTGGAAACGGATGCGGCCGGCCGTCGTGACGAGGGAGAGCGACTCGCTGGCGTGCAGGTGGCCGCCGAGGGCGATCTCCAGCCGGTGCCCGCCGAGACGCTCGAGCAGGTCGGAGAAGTTCGAGACGACGTGACGGAACTGCATCCGCCCGCCGACCCGGATGAGTGTCGGCGCCGGCGGATCCTCGGTGTAAGGGGAGAGCCGCTCGACCGCCGACGCGAACGGGATGTGGTTGAAGGTCACGACCGGGACCGTGTCGGGCACCTGCTTCAGGTCGCGCGCCACCCAGTCGAGCTGCGCCTGATCGAGGTGGCCGTAGTACCAGAGATCGTCGTAATCGACGCTGTCGAGCCCCAGGAAGTGAATCCCTCCCCAGTTGAACGAGTAGTACTCCGGCCCCGTGTAGCGCCGGCACAGGGCGCGGCCGTAGAGCGGGTTGTCGCGACCGACGAGCGACTGCTGCCGCTCGATGCCGAAGATGTCGTGGTTCCCCGGCACGACGAAGACCGGCACGGGGAATCGCGCCAGCTCCGCCGCCAGGAGCTCGTACTCGCCGCGCGCCTCGGCCTCGCCGACGCGCAGGGCGTCGCGCACCAGGTCGCCGGTGATCAGCACGAAAGCGGGTCGCTTCGACTCGACCAGCGCGCGCAGCAGGCGGATGCGCGGCAGGCTCTGCTCGCTCAGGTGCGTGTCGGAGGCGTGCAGAAACGTGAACGACCCGGCCGTGTCGCGCCGCCGGAGCGCGAAATCGATCGGCGCGCCGGCGGACGCGCCGCTGTCCTCGCGTCCCAGCGGCTCCCAGAACCGGCCGGCAGGTGACCAGCCGTCCGGCAGGCTGACGAACACGACCGCCGCATCCGGAGCGGCGGTCAGGGAATAGCGTCCGTCGGGGCCGGTCACGGCGACGTCGCGCAGGTCGGACACCACGACGCCCGGAAGGCCGCGCTCGCCGGATTCGCGCCGCCCGTCGCGATTGGCGTCGTCGAACACCACGCCCTGCACCCGGCGCGCGGGCCGCGCTCCGGCGGCGGGCGCGGGCGTGGCCGCCGGCGCGATGAGAAGCGCCAGGCCGAGCAGGCTGACGAAGATGTAATCTTTCCGGGTCAGGGAAATACCCCTCGGGCCCGTATCATCTATTAGTGTCGGTATTCGTGTCGGACGTCAGAATTCGACCTCGGTCCCGATGCCCCGCTCCCGCGCGCGAGCCACGGCCAGCTCGGCGGCCGCGAGATCCTCCACCGCCAGGCCGAGCGACTTGAAGACGGTCAGCTCGCCGTCCGACTTGCGGCCAGGATGCGCCTGGGCGAGGAGCTCGCCGATCTCGGCGCGGATATGGTCCGGGCCGATGCCGCGCTCCTCGACCGCGCGCAGGTAGTCGCCCGACTCGTTCAGGGTCGATTCGCGCCGGTCGACGAAGAGCGACGCGGCCGCGACGACGCCGGACTCCAGCTCGCGCGCCGTCTTGACCGACGAGCCGACCGCGTTGACGTGCGCCCCCTTCGCCAGCATCGACAGCGCCACGATCGGCTCGCGCGCCGAGGTGCAGGTGCAGACGACGTCGGCGCCGTCGAGCGCCTCGCCGATCGAGCGCGCGGCGGTCCCATGCGCGTCCCGCGCCAGCGCCTCGGCGTGCGGCAGGCTGAGACTCCAGACGCGCAGCTCGGCGTCGGGCAGCACGGCGCGCATCGCGATGGCATGCGAGCGCCCCTGGACGCCCGAGCCGAGGATGGCGACCCGCCGCGCGCCGCGGCGCGCCAGAAGCGTCGTCGCGAGCCCGGAGACCGCCGCGGTGCGGATGGCGGTGATCGCCGAGGCGTTGACCATCGCCAGCAGCCGCCCGTCGATCCCGTCGTGCAGGAGCACGGCGCCCTGATGCGTGTCGAGCCCGCGCTCGGAGTTTCCCGGCGCGAAGACGATCTCCTTGAGCGAGAAGAGCGGGCGCTCCCCGCCGCGGTGCGCCGGCATCAGCCCGAGCAGCGCGCCGGACCCGGCCGGCGGGCCGCCGGATGCGGAGCGGCCGCCGCCGGGAGGCCTGAGAAGGGTGCGCAGCGGCATCGACAGCTCGCCGCGGTGCAGGCCCAGAAGCGCGCCGCGCATCGCCTCGATGCACGACGGCATGTCGAGCGCCGCGTGGACGTCGTCGGCGGACAGGATGAGCGTGGGCATCGGCGTCGCACCGCCTTCGGAAGAACGCGATTCTATGTGGGGCGTTCGAGCGGCGTCAATCGCCGCCCGGAGGACGCGGCCGCAGTCCAATCCCGCGCCCGGCCTGTGCTAGGCTTTTCACCATGTCGACGACACCCGATCCTGTCCGCCCGATCACGCTGGCCGAGATCCGCGAGGCGCGGCAGCGCATCGCGAAGACCATCGTGCGCACGCCGCTCGTCCGGCTGGAGCTGGGGCCGGACTATCCGGAGATCCGCCTCAAGCTGGAGAACCTCCAGCCGATCAACGCCTACAAGCTGCGCGGGGCCGCGAACGCCGTCGCGATGCTCTCCGAGGCCGAACGCCGGCGCGGTGTCTGGACGATCAGCGCCGGCAACGCGGGGCAGGGGGTTGCCTACGCGGCGCGGCTGGCGGGCGTGCCCTGCACCGTGGTCGCCATCGAGACGGCGCCGGCCGCCAAGCTCGAGCGCATGAAGGCGCTGGGCGCGAAGCTGATCCTGGTGCCGTACGCCACCGCCTGGAAGGCGCTCGACGATCGCGCCTATCCCGGGGCGGAAGGGACGTTCGTGCACCCGTTCGACGATCACCAGTTCATCGCGGGTCACGCGACGATGGGGCTGGAGATTCTCGAGGACGCGCCCGATACCGTGGCGGTCATCGCGGGCATCGGCGGCGGCGGGTTGATCACGGGGGTGGGCAGCGCCGTCAAGGCGCTCAAGCCGGAGATCAAGCTCTGGGGCGCCGAGCCGGAGACCGCCGCGCCGCTGTCGCGGTCGCTCGCCGCGGGGTCGCCGCAGACGTTCCCCGACTGGAAGGCGTCGTTCGTCGACGGCGCGGGGGGACAGAGTGTCTTCCCGCGCATGTGGGAGCGGATGAAGCCGCTCGTCGACGGCTCGATCGTGGTCACCCTCGAGGAGACCCGGCGCGCCATGCGGCTGATGGCCGAGAAGACGCGCATCATCTCGGAAGGGGCGGGGGCATTGCCGCTCGCCGCCGCGCTGACCGGCAAGGCAGGCCGCGGACCGATCGTCGCGATCGTCTCCGGCGGCAACATCGATCTGGAGAAGTTCGCCGCGCTGATCAGCGCCTGACCACGAGCTGGTCGTCCACGTTGTTCGCCCCGGCGATACCGGTGGCTTTCTCCTGGATCGACAGCCTCTCGCTCTGGGTGGCGACGGGGCCGCGCAGCGTGACGCGGCCTTTGCTGCTGAGGATCTTCACGTTGTACGCGATCAAAGACAGCGAGCCGTCCGCCATGACGGCCTGGCGAACGCGCCGCGTCAGGTCGCGATCCACCGGGGCTTCCGGATGATCCATAGTCGCGGGATCGCCGCTCTTCGCGTCCCGGGCCTGCACGGCCGCGTTGTCGGCGGGGACCGGAATAGAGGCCTTTCGCAGGTGGTGGGGCGGTTCGTTGCCCGCGAGACGATCGCTGTTGTGTCCCAGCCCGGCGCCGCATCCCATGGTGAGACACGCGACCGAGATGGCGACCAGGACTGCCGGAGGGACTCTCATCGGTTCTCTCCTCGGATTCGAACGACCCTGCGGACGGGCGCCGAGTACGAGGACGGTTGTACCGTGTCCGTTCGACCCGGACAATCAGGAAGGGCCTGAATAGGCGCGGATGGCTTGACCGGACAGACGGTCAGGAGCCGTCGTACAAGGGTCTGAGTCACGACGGGGGCGCGGCCCCCGCCCGGGTCAGACCTGCAGGACGACCCGGCCGACGACGGCGCGGTCGTGCAGCATCCGGTGCGCGTCGGCGGCGCGCGCCAGGGGCAGGATCTCCGACACCACCGGCTTGATCTTCTTCTCGATGACCAGGTTGAACGCTTCCTGCAGCTCCTGGACGCTGGTGGCGAAGGAGCCGCGGATCTCCAGCTCCTTCAGGATGAGCAGCCCCGGCATCACCGAGACCGGCCGGGTCTCCAGGTTGCCGACCATGATGAGGCGGCCGGCGGGAGCGAGGGAGCGCAGCGCCTGATCGAAGGTGAGCGCCCCGGTGATCTCCAGGACGACGTCGACGCCGCGCCCGCCGGTGCGGCGCCGCGCGTCGCGCGCGAACTCCAGGCTCGGCGCCACCAGCACCTCGTCGGCGCCCGCCTCGCGCAGGCGCGCCTCCTTGCGCGGCGAGGAGGTCACCGCCACCACATCCGCCCCGATCATCTTGCACACCTGGATGGCATGCAGGCCGACGCCGCCCGAGGCGCCGGTGATCAGCACGGTCTCGCCCGCGGCGACCTGGCCCCGCGCGCGCACCACGTGCAGGGCGGTGCCGATGGTGCAGGCGCAGATCGCCGCCTCCTCCATCGGGATCCCTTCCGGAACGCGTGACAGACCCTGCTCCTCGGCGACGACGTACTCGGCGTAGCCGCCCGGGATCTCCTCGCCGAAGAAGACGCCCTCCTTGCAGAGCGAGACGCGATCGCGCCGGCAGAGGTCGCAGCGGCCGCACGGCACGCGCTGGATGGTGGCGACCCGGTCGCCGGGACGGAACCAGCGGACGCCGGCGCCGGCCGCCATCACCTCGCCCGCGATCTCGTGGCCCATGACGGACGGCAGCTTGGTGCGCGGCAGGTTGCCGCCGCGATTGATGAGATCGTGGTAGCAGACGCCGACGGCGCGCACGCGGATCAGCACCTCGCGCTCCCGCAGGCGCTCCGCGGCCGGGGCCTCGACCTCCTCGACCACGAGCTTCTCCGCGCCGCCGAACTCGTGCAGCACCACCGCCTTCATCATCCGGTTTCCCATGCGTCCTCCCTCAAATCAGCCGATGCCGCAGTCCGGACGGATCATGCCGGACGATCGCCGCCATCTCCTCGCGGGTCGGCTCCGGCGTGGTCGCGGTGCCGCGGCCGTCGACGGCGAACCCGGTTTTGGCGCGCAGCTCGTCCGGCGAGACACCGGCGTGCCGCGACGCCACGTGCAGCAGGCCGCCCTCGAGCCGCAGCAGGGCGAGGTCGCTCACGACCCAGGTCTCGCGGTTCATCGGCGAGGACACCGAGCTGGCGAAATCGACCCGCTCGACGAGCGTGCGCGGCGAGTGCCGCGGCGCCAGGATGACCACCTTGCGGACGCAGGGCCGGATCGAGGTGGAGCCGGCGGGCCCCGGCAGCTTGACCTTGGGCCGCGCATAGTCGCCGATGCAGGTCAGGTTCATCCGCGCCGCCGCGTCGGTCTGCGCCGCTCCGAAGAACATGACGTCGATCCGTCCCAGCCGAGCCAGGTCGAACAGGTCGGTCAGGATCACCCGGCCGCGGCAGCGATCGAGCAGCCTGACGTCGACCGAGGTCGGTCCGATCGTCCCGATCTCGGGGTCGACGGCGCCGACGCAGTTGATGTAGGTCATGTTCGGAGCGTGCGTGGCGCGCGCCACGCCCACCGCCAGCATCGGCAGCGCCGAGGCCAGCCCGGTGACCACCAGGTCGCCGTCCGCGATCCGGCGCGCCATCCCGACCACCAGCCGATCGGCGGTGCCGACCCCTTCAGGCGCGCCGCCCGCGATGGCCGCCGCGTGGGCCGCGGCGTCGGCCGCGGCGTCGTCCACGACGTCGTGCGCGTCCCACGCCGGAAGCCCGCCGGCGGCCGCGAGAAGCGCGCTCTCGTCGGTCGGTCCGGTGACGAACGCCTCGATGAACGCCGCGAACCGATCTTTGGCGGCATGGTCGAGCCAGGTCTCGAGGTGCGCCGCCGAGTGGCGGTAGTGGCCGTGGCAGGATGTCGGGAAAGCGCCGCCCGGCGCCTCGACCACGGCATGGACGCGCACCCCGGGGATGGTCGGCCGCGCCACGCGCCCGACGATCCGCTCGGCGGTGGCGATGACCAGGCGCGCGGCGCGTGACAGGAGCTCGTCGGCGTACGGGTCGGTGATCAGGAGATTGCCGTCGCGGTCCGCCTCCTGGGCGTGGAGCAGCGCGACGTCGGGCCGCAGCGCCCGCGCCACGGCGTGTTGCTGGCCCGGCTCGAGGCTCGCCTGGAGGGGAGGGTCCTGCGTCGCGTAGTCGCTGCCCTCACCGCCCGGGATCGGCAGGAACGGGACCCCGGTGGCGGCGGCGCGCATCCCCTGGACGATCTCGAACACGTCGCGCTCGCGCCACGCGATCGTTCCGCGCTCGACGGCGCGCCGCACGTTCGGGGCGACGACGAAGCCGCGCTCGTACTGGAACCCGAGATAGCCGAACTCGATGCTCGCGGCGGCCCCGCCGCCGACCAGGAGATCGAGCGGCAGCGGGTTCGGCGGGCTGACCAGCCGCAGGCCGGTGCGCCGCTGGCGCAGGATGGCGCGCGCCAGCGCCATCGGCGCCCGGTTGAGATCGAACCCGCCGAAGGTGACGAGCGCCCCGTTCGGGACCGCCGCCGCGGCGTCGTCCAGGGTCGTGACGCGGCTCACGCGCCGCCCCCGCGCGGCGCGGGACCCGAGACCGGCGCCGCGCTGGTCTGCGGCATCGGGCCGGCCTGCGCCGCGGGGCGCAGCGACGGACGGAACTTGTACCCGTAGACGATGAAGCCGTTCTCCTGCGCGTCGCGGATCTTGCGGGTCGTCATCTCCATCTCCATGCCGATCGCGAGGTCGACGCCCTCGACGTCGGCGAGCTGCGCGGTCACCAGAGGTCCCTCCGCGAGACGCACCATGCCGACCGCGTACGGCGCGACCGAGGCGAACCCGCGCGGCGCCTGGGCGACGCGCGCGAACGACCAGAGAGTGCCGCGCCCGGAGAAGGCGAACGGGGCGGCGTCGCGCGCGCCGCACGCGGCGCAGGTGGCGCGGGCCGGGAAGGCGCGCGCGTCGCAGGCGTGGCAGGCGCTGCCTTCCAGGCGGTACAACGCGCCGCGCAACCGGTGATAGCGGGGGAGCTCCATGTTCGTCCTCTCTCCTGCGTTCGTCCTGCTCCTGCGTTCGTCCTCGCCCTAGACCTGGAGGATGTGGGTCACGGCCACCGAGCCCGAGCCGCCGACGCTCTGAGCCATGCCGGTGCGGGCGCCTTTCACCTGCGCCGCGCCCGCCTCGCCGCGGAGCTGCTGCGCCACCTCGACGATCTGATACGCGCCGCTCGCGCCGACAGGGTGTCCGCGGCCCTTCAGCCCGCCCAGGGTGCAGATCGGCAGGTCGCCGTCCCGGGCCAGGCGGCCCTCCGCCGCCAGTTTCAGCGCGTGCCCGCGGTCCGCGAACCCGCACGCCTCGAGCGCGAGCGCCGACACGATGGTGAACGCGTCGTGCAGCTCGAACAGATCGATGTCGCGCGGGCCCACCTTCGCTTCGGTGTAGGCCCGGCGCGCGCCGGCGCCGACGGCCTCCCAGACGAGCGGGTCGCGGCGCTGCGCCAGGCCGACCGTGTCGGTGACGCAGGTCGAGGCGGCGATCCGGACCGCCGGGCGGCGCGTGCGCCGCGCCTCGGACGCCGGGGCCAGGAGCACCGCCGCCGCGCCGTCACAGATCGCCGCGGAGTCGAGGATGCCGATCGGATCGGCCACCAGGGGCGAGGCGGCGAACTCCGCCGCCGTGATCGGCTGGCGGTAGAGGGCGTGGGGATTGTGCGCGGCGTTGGCGTGGGCCAGCACCGCCAGCGGCGCGAACTCCTCGCGGCGCGCGCCGTGCTCGTGCATGTAGCGCCGCATCAGCATAGCGTTGAGCGCCACGAACGACACGCCGTGTCCGGCCTCGTAGTCGGCGTCGGCCGCCGTGGCGAGCGCCGAGGTGACGCCGTCGGTCAGGAGATCGGTCATCTTCTCCACCCCGACCGCGAGGGCGTAGTCGTGCGTCCCGCCGGCCACGGCCAGCCAGGCGGCGCGCACCGCCGCGCCGCCCGACGCGCAGGCGGCCTCGATCTTGACCGCCTCGATCGGCAGGAGACCGGCGGCATCGCCCACCAGCGTCCCGAGGTTCTCCTGACCGCACAGGGCGCCCGACGCCATGTTGCCGACGTACAGAACGTCGGCGCGCTCCACGCCCGCGTCGGCGCGCGCCTTCGCGATCGCCTCCGCCGCGAGGTCGCGGATCGATCGGTCCCAGTGCTCGCCGACCGCCGTCTGCCCGATGCCGATGATCACGACGTCCCGCATGGTGTCACCCTGGCGTCCCGCCTCGAAGACGGCGGACGCCCCAGAGATGGCGCAGGCCTCAGAGACGGCGCACGCCGTCCGCGAGGCGCAGGTACTGGCCGTAGTCGGCGATCTCGTGCCTCCGGGCCACGAAGTCGCGCACCGCCGGCGCGGCGTCGCGCGCCGCGGCCAGAAGCGGCGTCGCCTCGAGGGAGAACGCGTCGCTCCCGGCGCCCGACCCGTAGGAGCAGAAGAAGATCCGATCGCCCGGTCGCGCCACGTCGAGCACCGCCGCCAGGCCGATGAGCGAGGCGCCGGAATAGGTGTTGCCGATCCGATCGACGATCGCGGCGGCGGCCACCTGTTCCTCGCCGAAGCCGAGGTCGGCGGCGACACGGCGCATGAATTTCGGGTTGGGCTGGTGGAACACCGCGTAACGGTAGTCGGCGGCCCGCCGCCCGAGCGAGTCGAAAAGCGCCTGCGAAGCGGCCCGCGTGTGCGCGAAATACGACGGCTCGCCCGTGAAGCGGTGACCGTGCTCCGGGTAGTGCATGTGCTGGCGGCGGAAGAAGTCGGGGGTGTCGGTGACGTAGGAGATCGACGCCTCGATCCGCGCCACCGCCGTCTCCGCCGGGCCGAACAGGAACGCCGCGCCGCCCGCCGCCGCGGTCATCTCGAGGTGATCGCCCGGCTTGCCCTGCGCCGCGTCCATGCCGATCGCCAGGGCGTACTCGGCCATCCCCGACCCGACATAGGCGCAGGCGGCCTGCATCGCCTCCGAGCCGGCCTTGCAGGCGAACTCGAAATCGGCGGCGCTGACCCACGGCACGGCGCCGATCGCCTCGGCGACGATCGTGCTGGTCGGCTTGACGGCGTACGGCTTCGACTCGGTCCCCACCCAGACGGCGCGGAGCTTGTCGACCGCGAACGGGACGGCGGCGCGCGCCAGGGCGTGGCGCGCCGCCTCGATCGCCATCGTCGCGGTGTCCTCGTCGAGCGCGGGGACCGATTTCTCGCGCACCGGCAGCCGGCCGTCGGCGGCCCGGCCCCAGGCGGCCGCGATGGCCGCCGTCCGGACGCGCGGCCTTGGCACGTAGGCGCCGTACCCCGCGATGCCGACCGGCCGCGCCGTCTTCATGCCGCCCGCCCCGGGCCTGGCGCGCCGGGTTTCGTCCGCGCCGCGTCGCGCGCGCGCGCCCCGGACCTGGCGGGGGCGGCCAGCAGGCCGTTGAGATAGAAGTCGGTCATCGCGTCGGCCAGGGCGACCTCGCTCATCCGGCCGCCGGGGCGGTACCACTGGTAGGTCCAGTTGACCATGCCGAGCAGCGCGAAGGCGGCCACCGACGGGTCGACGGGCCGGGCGATCTTGCGCATTACCAGCTCGCGGATGGTCTTCTCGAGGAACCGGATGTAGCGCTTCTTGCGGGCGTTCACCCGGGCGCGCGCGGACGCGGGCAAGGCGCGACTCTCGTGCAGGATGACCGTGACTTCCTTCGGGCGATCGCGCAGCACCAGGAGCAGGTGGCCGCGCAGCGTGGCGCGCAACCGCTCGAGGGGGTCGCGGATGGTCACGACGCGGTCGAGCACCTGCCTCTCGAAGACCTCCATCCCGTACGCGATGATCGCCGCCAGCAGCTCCTCTTTGCTGGAGATGTGGTGGTAGATGCCGGCCTTGGTCATCTTCATCGCCAGGGCGACGTCGATCATCGAGGCCTTCTCGTACCCGTTCTCGCAGAAGACGCGCGCCGCGGTCTCGTAGATCTGCGCCTGGCGGGTGGGATGGTCGAGCCGGGCCGCGCGGGTCATCGGATTCCTCCGGTCGGAGGTGAGCCGACGAGCCGGCGTGGGAGCGGGCTCGGCAGACTACCTACCGACCGGTCGGTAGTATGCCGAGCCTCCCGTCACGCTGTCAAGATGCCAAGACCTTTCAAGCAGGATCGTCCCGGGTCGGGGACGGAGACCTCAGAAGCGGAGCTCGAGGCCGGCGCTCTCCTGGTTCAGGTCGTCGACGTCGCTCATCTGGTACTTCTCGTATTCCAGCCTGACCGCGAAGTGCTTGCCGAACACGAACGCCATGCCGGCCCCGTAGACGGGGTTGTTGCCGGACGAGCTGTCGCTGTCGGTCACGGCGCCGCTGGCCTCGGCGTTCCTGTCCCAGCGGAAATAGCCGAACTTGCCGAACAGCTCGAAGTGCTTGCCGAGCGGCAGCACGCCGACCGCGAACAGGTCCCAGGCCGTGGCGTCGACGCTGAGATCGATCCCGGAGGTCGTGTCGTTCTGGTTTCCGAAGTCGACGTAGCCGCCCTCGAGGCCAAAGAACTTGAAGAAGCGGAAGCCGGCGAACGCCTTGTAGGTCGTATCGCTGGAGTCGAACGAATCGCCCAGCTCATCGACCTTGAGGTTCGTCTTGGCGGCGCTGGCGCCGATGTAAAAGGGCCCCGCCATCGCGGCGGTGGAGCACAGCACCAGCAAGCCGAACGCCATCATCAACCGACGCATCATGAAATCGCCTCCTCGTGTGAATGGGACGGACATCCGTCGTGAGTCGCCGGTTATTCAAGCACAAGGGGAACGGGTCGCCTCATCAGGAATTTCCTGAAATGGCGGGGAACGTTGGGGCCCCGGCCTCTCTGGCCCGAATTGACGCCCTGACCCTGTCAGGAACGTCCGGACCGGGAATTCATGGATTTGCCGAATTGTCGGGCCGTCGGAGGCGGGCTATAAGTTACCTCCGGCATGGAGCGTCTCGTCGCCTGGCCGCGAGGACATTGTGAAAGCACACCCCCGGATGAAGCCCCGATCGAAGCGTGAGGAAAACGGACGCGCCTACGACGACGCCCCGATCGGCCTCGCGCTGGTCAGCGCCGAGGGGCGATTCCTGCAGGTCAACCCGAAGCTCTGCGCGCTCCTGGGCTACACGAGACAACAGCTGCTCCACACGACGCTGGGGGCGGTCACCGATCCGCGCGACAAGCAGCTCATGGAGCTGAATTCCCGCCGGCTCGTGGCCGGCGAGATCGACGAGTTCCAGTTGGAGCCGCACTTTCTTCGCGCCGACGGCCGGCAAGCTCTGGGGCGGTTCAGCGCGAAGGTGACGAACGGCGACGGGAATCGCTCGCTTTCCTGCGTTGTCGAGATCGACGAACCGGGCGAGCGGGGGGCAACACGGGCCGAGGGGTTCGTCAACGAGCTCGATGCCGTCCTGGACGAGTTCCTGGATGGAGTCATCGCGACCGATGAGATCGGCCGTATCGTGTCGTTCAATCAGGCGGCGCAAAGGCTGTTCGGGTACGAATCGGGCGCGGTCCTGGGCCGCGAGGCCAGCCTGCTCATCGCGGGACCCAGCCAGGAGGAGTTCACGACGTACCTCGCCGCCTGGGCGACGCCCGACCGGGAAACCGTCCCGCCATCAGGCTCGCGTGAGCTGTGGGCCCGGCGCAAGGATGGATCCAACTTTCCGATCGAGCTGCGGGTCACCCGGATGGTTCTGGGCGGCGAGTCCTGTCTGGTCGCCATCCTGCGTGACATTTCCGAGCAGAGGGCCCAGACCGAGGCCCTCGAATACAAGACCCTTCACGATGCCCTGACCAGCCTGCCGAATCGGACCCTGCTGAACGACCGGCTGAATCAGGCCATTCTGACGGGGAGCCGGCAACGCAAGATGGCGGCCGTGCTCATCATGGACGTGAACGATTTTAAAGAGGTGAACGACACCCACGGGCATTACGTCGGCGATCGGCTGTTGCAGCAGATCGCCATCCGCCTGGAAGGCCTCCTGAGGAGCTCCGACACGGTCGCCCGGCTCGGCGGTGACGAGTTCGCCATCCTCCCCGGCCTCGGTATGGGGGGAGAGGACGGGGCCACGACCGCGCAGAAGGTCCTCCGCGTGCTGGAGCAGCCGTTCTCGATTGACGGTCAAGCCCTGCGCATCACCGCCAGCATCGGGATCGCGCTCTTCCCGATGCACGGACGGGACGCGGCGAGCCTGTTGCGTCACGCCGATGAGGCGATGTACGTGGCCAAGCGCGCGCGCAGCGGCTTCGCCTTGTACGCTCCCCAGCAGGACGGCGGGAGACCTGGAGATCGTCTGCTGGCCGGCGAGCTGAGACATGCCATCACGCACGACCAGATGGTGCTCCATTTCCAGCCCACGATCGACCTCCACCTCGGCAAGACGATAGGCGTGGAGGCGCTGGTGCGCTGGCAGCACCCGGAACGCGGCCTGATGCCTCCGAGGAGCTTCATCCCCGCCGCCGAGGAGATGGGGCTCATCAAGCCTCTCACTCAGTGGGTGATCAATCGCGCCCTGAAGCAGTCCCGGACCTGGGCGGGGGCCGGGCTCGACATCGATGTCGCGGTGAATCTCTCGTCACGGAGCCTGCTGGATTCTGATCTGCCGGGCATGACCAGAAAGCTGCTGAAGATCTGGGGGCTCCATCCCGCCAGGTTGATGGTCGATATCCCGGAGAGCAGCGTCGTCGCGGCGCCGATGATCAAGACGGCGACGCAGCTCGGTGCGATGGGGATCGGTCTCGCCGTGGACGACTTCGGCGCCGGCGTCTCGTCGCTGGAGCATCTCTCGCGTCTGCCCGTCCGGGAGCTCAAGATCGACGCGTCCCGTATCGCCGCGATGCCGGATCACGGCGGGGACAGCGCCATCCGCCCCATCGTCGATCTGGGTCACCGGATGGGCCTCAAGATGGTCGCCAAGGGCGTCGAGGACCAGGACACCCTGGACCGTCTGCCGGGTCTCGGCTGCGA
The DNA here is from genome assembly GCA_035638115.1 of Patescibacteria group bacterium. Taxonomy (GTDB): domain Bacteria; phylum Acidobacteriota; class Polarisedimenticolia; order Gp22-AA2; family Gp22-AA2; genus DASRAN01. Next base: position 34,506 of record DASRAN010000044.1, read on the forward strand.
CTCGGCGCAGGGATTCCACATCTGCCCCCCCCTTGTCGCGTCCGACCTGGCTCCCTGGCTGCGGCAGTCCGCCTGGGGGCTCGCCGAGCAGAACCCACACCGAGACATGCCGTAGGAAAGGCCCCATGGCTGAAGTTTCGCCTGCGGTCGAGCCCGAGACGATCTCGCGGGTCCCGATCAACGTCCGCTCCGCGTCCGTGGTGGTCCTTGCGGGCGTCGCGATCCTCGTGTTCCTCAAGTTTGCGCAGGAGTTCTTCATCCCTCTCGTTCTGGGAGTCCTGATCAGCTACACGCTCGATCCGATCGTCTCCCGGCTCCAGAAGTGGTCGATCCCCCGCGCCCTCGGGGCGGGCATCCTGCTCGCCGCGCTGGTCGGTGGGCTCGGGTTCGGCATCTACACGCTGCGCGACGACGCCGTTCAGGTCATCGAAAAACTGCCCCCCGCCGCGATCAAGCTGCGGGAATCGATGCGGGTGACCCGGCGCGATGGCCGGGGCCTGATGGACAAGGTGCAGGCCGCCGCCACCGAGGTGGAGAAGACCACGACGGAGGCGTTCGGGCCCGATGCGGCGAGGGACGGAGTCACGCGGGTCACGGTCGAGGACAAGCCGGTCAACGTGGGTGACTATCTCTGGTGGGGCGGCACGGGGGCCGTGGCGGTCCTCAGTCAGGCGATTCTTGTCCTCTTTCTCGTCTACTTCCTGCTCATCGCGGGGGACCTGTTCAAGCGGAAGCTCGTGAAGATCGCCGGCCCCACCGTCTTCAGGCGGAGGATCACGACGCAGATCCTCAATGAAATCGACACGCAGATCGCCCGCTACCTGCTCGTCCAAATACTGATGTCCATTCTTGTCGGCGTGATCTCGGGCATCGTCTTCTGGTGGGCGGGCCTCGAGCAGGCGCCCGTCTGGGCGATCGCGGCGGGGCTGTTCGTCACGATCCCCTACTTCGGTCCCGCCATCGTCATGGGCGGCATCTTCACGATCAGCTTCCTCCAGTTCGGCACGATGCTGACGGGCCTTTACCTAGCGGGCCTGTTCCTGATCATCACGGTTCTGGAGGGATCCCTGCTGAAGCCGTGGCTCATGGGACGGGCGATGCGCATGAACGGGCCGGCGCTGTTCCTGGGACTGATGTTCTGGGGATGGATGTGGGGAATCTGGGGGCTGCTGCTCGCGGTGCCGATCATCGTGATGATCAAGTCGATCTGCGACCGCGTCGAGGATCTGAAGACGATCGGGGAGTTGCTGGGGGAGTGAGAGGGGGGAGGGGGGCGGCGGGCAGGACGGCGGACAGGTTTCTAGCGCGCGCGCGGTCTGCGACCGACGCCCGGCGGCAGCGGAATGCGCGCGGCCACCTCGATCCCGGCGCCACGAAAGGATTTGACCTCGAGAGTGCCGCCCAGGTAAGCGGCACGCTCGCGCAGTCCGATCAGGCCCAGGCCCTTGCTCGTCGCGCGTCGGGTCGGGTCGCGCTCCGACTTGAGGCCGATGCCGTCGTCCCTGATCGACAGGACGATCGCCGCGCCCTGTCGCCTCAGGCGCGTGACCACGTTGCGGGCGTTGGCATGCTGCCGCACGTTCTGCAAGGCCTCCTCATGCACCCGGTAGAGCACCAGCTCGGCTTCGTGGGGCAGCCGCACGGGCAATTCGCCGCAGATGAGCTTGGCGGCGATGCCCGTCCGTTTCGCGAACCCGGCTGAGGCGGCCCGCAGCGCGGGGACCAGGCCCAGGATCTCCAGGACGCTGGGACGCAGGTTCCTCGAAATGTTCTCCACGACGCCAGCCGTCTCGCCGACCAGCTTGCTGATGTTGGCCACCTCTTCGCGCAGTGACGTGGCGTTCGCAGGAAGGTCCCCGGCCAGCAGGTGGAGGCGGATCAGGAGGGCGCTGAGACCCTGGGTGGCGCGATCGTGCAGCTCGTTGGCCAGACGCCTGCGGTCGGTTTCCTGTCCCTGGAACAGACTGTGGGACAGGCGGCGCAGCACTCTCTCGCTCAGCCCGACCTCGGTCATGTCGGTCACCACCATGCTGAAGGCCGCGCTGCCGGAGCCCGTCCCGGCCAGCCGCTGAACGGAAACCTGCGCCGGCACCTGCGAACCGTCCTTGGCGTGCAGGACGACCTGGATGGTCGATTCGGGCTTGGCCGTGCGCTTCAGGATTCGTGTCAGCGCCTTCTGGTCGGCCTCCGAGAGGAAGTGGTGAAAGGAGCAGCCCAGGACGCGTCGCAGCGGCCGGCCGATCATCCCGGAGAAGCGCCTGTTCGCATACAGGATCAGCGCGCCTGGCGAAAGCATCAGCGCGCCTTCGTTCATCGACTCGATGAGGACCCTGTAGGAGTGCTCGGCGCCCTTGAGCGTGAAGACCCGCGGACCGCCCCGACAGCCGACCACGAGCGCATCCACTCCGCCGGTGCGAATGGCGCGCAGGGTCGCTTCGGACTCCTCCAGGCGGGCGCGGAGCTCGGTGACGAGGCTGGAGACGGAGGGTTGGGCCAGACCCCGGAGCGCGGTGGTCTTCACGGACGGCTGTCAGGGCGGGTCTGGAGGTCCAGACCGACCACGATACGAGTGGTGTCTTCGAGGGCGCCGATGAAGCGTCGAACCGGCAGGGGAAACTCCTTGACCAATGTGGGGGTCGCGACAATCTGCCCGTCGCGCGCCAGGATCGGCTGCTGATAGACGTCGATCACTTCCAGCCGGCAGAGCCCCTTGAGCTCCACATCGCACAGGTGGCGGGCGCGCGCCAGGGCGCGTCGCGACCTTTCCGTCGCCCCTGCGATGTAGAGCCTCAGGACATACTTGCCGCCGGGCCTGGCCGCCAGGGCCTTCTCGAACGCCTTGGTGGACCGGAGAGTGGTTCGTGGTTTCACGATTGATCACCCACGGTCGCTCGGGGCGGGGGGGGGGGGG
>DASRAN010000045.1:0-71629 GCA_035638115.1 Patescibacteria group bacterium
GCTTCACCGAGGACGACGTCCGGGCGATGGGACGCAATGCCCGGGGCGTCATCGGCATGCGTCTCGAGGGCGAGGACGCGGTCGTCGAGATGGACTGCCTGAAGCCGGATGGCGGCCGCATGCTCACGGTCACGGGGCGCGGCTACGCCAAGCGCACCGAGATCGAGGAATACCGCCTGCAGGGGCGCGGCGGCTCGGGGATCATCAACCTGAAGGTCAGCGACAAGACGGGCCCGGTCGTGCAGGTGATGCAGGTCACCGAAAAGGATCAGGTCATGGTGATCACCTCGTTCGGCAAGATCATCCGCACCGCCGTGCGCGGCATCTCGGTCCTCGGGCGGCCCACCCAGGGCGTGCGTCTGATCAACCTCGAGGAGGGCGACACGGTCGTCGCCGTGGCACGCGTGGCCGAAGGCGAGGAGGATCCGGAAGGCGGCGTCCCCTCGGGCGGCAACGGCCGCGAGGCGGGCGGTCCCGCGGCGACCGGCGTGCCCGCCGACGCGGGCGGACCGGCCGGACCGGGCGCGGGCGAGCCGGAAGGGACCGTTTGAGCCACGATCTCCTCGGGGAGCTCCGAAGACGCGACCGCGAAGCCGAGGCGGGGGGCGGCGAGGAGCGCCGCAAGCGGCAGGGCGCCGACGGCCGGCTGACCGCCCGCGAGCGCGTCACCCTCCTGCTCGACCCCGGCTCCTTCCAGGAGATGGACAAGTTCGTCGTGCATCGCTGCGACGACTTCGGGATGGAGCAGAGCCGCATCCCCGGCGACGGCGTCATCACCGGTCACGGCACCATCGACGGCCGTCCCGTCTTCCTCTTCGCGCAGGACTTCACGGTCTTCGGCGGATCGCTGTCCGAGACGTACGCGCAGAAGATCTGCAAGATCATGGACCTGGCGATGAAGGTGGGCGCGCCGCTCGTCGGGCTCAACGACTCGGGCGGGGCGCGCATCCAGGAGGGTGTCGTCTCGCTCGCGGGGTACGCCGACATCTTCCTGCGCAACACCCTGGCTTCCGGGGTGGTGCCGCAGATCTCCGCCATCATGGGGCCGTGCGCCGGCGGAGCCGTCTACTCGCCGGCGATCACCGACTTCAACATCATGGTGGAGAAGTCCTCCTACATGTTCATCACCGGGCCCGACGTCATCAAGTCGGTCACCCACGAGGAGGTGACCAAGGAGGAGCTGGGCGGCGCGACGGCGCACGCCACGGTCAGCGGCGTGGCGCACTTCACGGCTCACGACGACAAGGCGGCGCTGGCCCTCATCCGCGACCTGCTGTCGTACCTGCCTTCGAACAACATGGAGGACCCGCCGCGCCGCGACAGCGGCGACAGCCCGGAGCGCGAGGACCCGGCGCTCGACACCGTCATACCGGCCGAGCCTAACCGGCCGTACGACGTCAAGACGGTGATCAAGAGCGTGTTCGACGCCGGCAGCTTTCTCGAGGTGCACGAGCGCTACGCGCGCAACATGGTCGTCGGCCTGGGGCGGCTGGACGGGCAGCCGGTCGGCGTGGTGGCGAACCAGCCGATGGTGCTGGCCGGCACCCTCGACATCGATGCCAGCCTGAAAGGCGCCCGCTTCGTGCGCTTCTGTGACGCGTTCAACATTCCGGTGCTGACGATCGAGGACGTGCCGGGGTTTTTGCCCGGCACCGACCAGGAGCATCGCGGCATCATCAAGCACGGCGCCAAGCTGCTGTACGCCTACGCCGAGGCGACCGTCCCGAAGATCACGCTGATCACCCGCAAGTCGTACGGCGGCGCCTATTGCGTCATGGGCAGCAAGCAGATCCGCACCGACTTCAACTTCGCCTGGCCGACGGCCGAGATCGCCGTCATGGGCCCCGAGGGCGCGGTGAACATCCTCTACCGGCGCGAGCTGCAGGCGGCCAAGGATCCCGAGGCGCTGCGCCGCGCCAAGGTGGAGGAGTTCCGCGACAAGTTCGCCAACCCCTACGTCGCGGCGGAACGCGGCTTCATCGACGCCGTCATCGAGCCGCACACCACGCGCCCGCGCCTGGTGCGCGCCCTGCGGGTGCTGCGTCACAAGCGGGATCAGAACCCGCCGCGCAAACACGGCAACATCCCTCTTTAACCCGGAGCTCCCCAGGTGCCACCCCTCCGCCGGATCCTGATCGCGAACCGGGGCGAAATCGCCCTCCGGGTCGTGCGCGCCTGCCGCGACCTCGGGATCTCCCCGGTCATGGTCTACTCCGAGGCCGACCGCGATTCGCTGCCCGTGCGGCTGGCCGACCAGGCGCTGCCGATCGGCGAGGCGCCGGCGGCGAAGTCGTATCTCCGGTCCGACGTCATCATCGAGGCGGCGATTCGCGCCGGCGCCGACGCCATCCATCCGGGCTACGGCTTCCTGGCCGAGAACGCCGCGTTCGCCCGCGCGACGGCCGAGGCGGGCCTCGTCTTCATCGGCCCGCCGCCGGAGGCGATGCAGGCGGTCGGCGACAAGGTCGAGGCCCGGCGCCTCATGTCGAAGCACGGCGTGCCGATCATCCCCGGTCTGACCGATCGCGCCGCCGACACCACGTCGATCGCCGCGTTCGCGCGCCAGGCCGGCTACCCGATCGTCCTCAAGGCGGCGGCTGGCGGCGGCGGCAAGGGGATGCGCGTCGTGCGTGCCGAGGCCGATCTCGCCGGCGCGCTGCGCATGGCGCGCTCGGAGGCGGGCGCCTCGTTCGGCGACGACGGCATCTACGCCGAGAAGCTGCTCGAGGACGTGCGCCACGTCGAGATCCAGATCCTCGCCGACGCGCACGGCCACGCCGTCCACCTCGGCGAGCGGGAGTGCTCGCTGCAGCGGCGGCACCAGAAGCTGGTCGAGGAGGCGCCTTCGCTCGCGGTCACCCCCGAGCTGCGGCGGCGGATGGGCGACCTGGCGGTGCAGGTGGCGCGCGTCTCCGGGTACCGCAACGCCGGCACGGTCGAGTTCCTGCTCGACCGCGAGGGGCGTCCCTACTTCATGGAAGTGAACGCGCGGCTCCAGGTCGAGCACCCGGTCACGGAGATGGTCACCGGGCTCGACCTGGTGCGGGCTCAGATCGCGATCGCGGCCGGCGAGCCGCTGGCGATACGGCAGGAGGACCTGGCGCCGCGCGGCTGGGCGATCGAGTGCCGCATCCTGGCGGAGGATCCGGTCCACGGCTTCCGGCCGCAGCCCGGGCGGATCCGCGCGCTGCGGCTGCCGGCCGGGCCGGGGATCCGGGTCGACACCGCGCTGCAGGAGGGGGACGTGGTCTCCCTGCACTATGACGCCCTGATCGCCAAGCTCTGCGCCTGGGGCGCGGACCGGGACGAGGCGGTGCGCCGGATGCTGCGCGCGCTCGGCGAGTTCCAGGTCGCCGGCATCCGCACCACGATCCCGTTCGATCGCGAGGTGATCGCGGGGGAGGCGTTCCGATCCGGCCGCTTCGACATCGCCTGGGTCGACAGCCGGATGGACGCGATCCGCGCCCGGCTCCTGGAATCTGACGATCAGGAAGCGGAGCGCGCCGCGGTCGCCGCCGCGGTGGCGTCGTTCGAGGAGCGCAGCCGTTCGGCCGCCGACGCGTCGCGCGGCGCGACACCCGACGCCTGGGCGCTGGCCGGCCGGCGCGCGCAGATGCAGGGTCCGGCGCCGCGCCGCGGCTGGGCGCGGCCATGAAGGTGCTGGCGCGCGTCGGCGATCGCGAGTTCGCGCTCGAGGTGTCGCGCGACGGCGCCGCGTACCAGGTGAGCATCGAGGGACGCGAGGCGAAGGCGCACGTCGAAGGTCATGGCGCCATCCGCACCGTCACGCTCGACCAGCTCACGGTCGAGACCGCGGCCTGGCCGGTCGCGGCCGCCGGCGACGGAACGCGCGGCGAGACCGCCTGGGACGTCGTGGCCGGAGGGCGGCTCCAGGAGGTGCGCCTGGTCGATCCGCTGCGCGCCGGTCGTCGCGGCGAGGACGCGGATCATGCCGGCGGCCCGACCGAGGTGCGCGCGGTCATGCCGGGGAAGGTGGTGGCGGTGCTCGCCGCCGTGGGTCAGGAGGTCGAGACCGGCCAGGGGCTGCTGGTCGTCGAGGCGATGAAGATGGAAAACGAGATCACGGCGCCCCGCGCGGGGCGCGTGACGGCGATCCAGGTTAAGCAGGGCGAGCCGGTCGACTCGGGCGCCGTGCTGCTGACCCTGGAGTAGCGCTGGACGGGATAGCGCTGGACGGGATGGAAGCGGGCGCAGTGGGGACGGACGGGGCGGAGGCCGGCGTGACGCGATGCGGATCGTGGGACGAAAACACGAAGGGGGCGGCACCCCCGGGCACCGCCCCCCGTTCTGTCATCCGGTCGGGCGCGCGCCGGCTGGCGCGCGCCGCGACGGAGCCTCAGCGAATGGCCGCCGCCAGCTCCTTGCCCGGACGGAAGCGCGCCACCTTCCGCGCCTTGATCTCGATCTGCTCGCCGGTCTGCGGATTGCGGCCGACGCGAGCCTTGCGCTTCGACACCGTGAACGTCCCGAAGCCGACGAGGGCGACGCGGTCACCCTTCTTGAGGGCCTTGGTGACGCCGTCCACGAGGGAGTCGAGGGCCTTTGCGGACGCGGTCTTGCTGATGCGCGCATCCTTGGCGATTTTGTCGATCAGATCGGCCTTGTTCATCGAGCCACCTCCTGAGGTTGGGTTGACGGGACTTCCCGTAGAGAGCGCTGCAAGGCGATTGCCTTATAGACCGGGACCCGATCGGCTGTCAAGACGCACGGGACAAGCGGTCCGGCGGAACGTGATGGCGCAAGCCGCGCTGCGCGGCGCTTCCAGAAGAGTCACCCAGACATGTTGAAGGACAAGGGTTCGCAGGCGGACACGTCGGAGAAGACGCCGGGGGGCCTGTTGCGCGCCATCGCGCGCGACGCGGTCGCGGCCTGCGACGCGGGTCGCGCCGTGCGCCGCGCCGTCTCCATCAAGGCCGGCGTCGTCCTGATCGCCGGGCGGCCGCTGCGCACCACGTCGTCGGCGCGCATCCAGGTCCTCGCGGTCGGCAAGGCCGCGGTGCCGATGTACGAGGCGTTCCTCGCGCGCCTCGCGGAGACCGGCACGCGGCGACCGGTCGCGGGTCTGGTCATCGCTCCCAAGGGGGCCGCGCGCCCCGTCCATCCTGCGCCGGCCGTCCCGATTCCCGCGGGGCCGGGAACGGCGGCCGCCGCATCGGGAAAGCCGGAGGCGGCCCGCGGCGGCCGGTCCGCGCGCGTCGCGGCGCGCCCGCCGGCCCGCCTGCGCGTCGTGACCTCCTTCATCGCCGCCGAGCATCCGGTCCCGGGAAGCGGATCGTTCCGCGCCGGCAAGACCGCCCTGCGGTTCATGGCCGCTGCGCGCCCCGGCAGCGACGTCGTCGCGCTGGTCTCGGGCGGCGGCTCGGCGCTCATGGCGGCGCCCCTGACGCCGTTCGTGACCGCGGCGGAGAAGAGCGCGCTGCACCGGATCCTGGTGGTGTCGGGCGCGCCGATCGGCGCCGTCAACACGGTGCGCAAGCATCTCTCCGCCGTGAAGGGCGGACGCCTGGCGGTCGCGGCCCGCCGCGCCCGCACGCTGACGACGCTTCTGGTGTCGGACGTCGACGCCGGGCAGGACGACGACGTCGCGTCCGGACCGACGGTGGCCGATCGGTCGACGACCGACGACTTCGTGGCGCTCGTGGACCACTACGGGCTGGCCCCCTCGCTGCCGGTGAAGGTGCTCGAGGGGCTGCGGACGGGCCGCCTGCCCGAGACCCCGAAGAAAAAGGATCCGGCCCTGCGCCGCGCCGCGACCGAAGTGCTGCTCCGAAACGCCGACCTGCGCCAGGCGGCGGTGCGCGCCGGTCTGACGCGCGGGCTCGCCGCCGAGGCGATGCCGACGGAGGTGACCGGGACGGCCGAGAGCGCGGTCGAGACGGTGGCGCGCGCCATCGAGGGCGCGCCGACCGGGCTGCGGCTCCTGGTGCTGGGGGGCGAGGTGCTCACCGCGCCGGCGGCGCCGGGCGCGGGCGGCCGGGCGCAGGAGTTCTCGCTGCGGCTGGCGATGCGGATGCGCAACCTGTCGGTGCGCGGCTGGGCGTTCCTCTCCGCCGGCAGCGACGGGCTGGACGGCAACTCGCCGGCCGCGGGCGCCTACGTCGACGCAACGACGCTCGATCGCGCCCTGGCGCTGCGGCTCGATGCCGAGAAAGCGCTCGCCCGCGGCGAGACCTGGCGCTTCTTCCATCGCCTCGGAGACACCTTCGTCACCGGTCCCACCGGCACCAACGTGCGCGATCTCTACATGCTGCTCACCGGTCTGCCGCGCCACCCGTAGCGGGGGGCGTCGGCGCCGGCGCGCCGGCGGAGGCTCGCCGCGCTAGGGGCGCAGAGCCGCGTCGGCGCAGGCCGACGCCAGCACCACGAACCCGACGATCCCGTTGATGGTGAAGAAGGCCTGGTTCACGCGGCTCAGGTCGTCGGCGCGCACCAGGGAGTGCTCGTAGATCAGCAGGGCCGCCGTGATGGCGACCCCGGCGAGCCAGGCGGCGCCGAGGGGCAGCACGAGCGCCACCGAGGCGAGCAACCCCACGGTCACGACGTGGAAGACCCGCGCCAGGAGGAGGGCGCGCGGGATCCCGAAACGGGCCGGGATCGAGTGCAGAGCCTCGCGCCGGTCGAACTCGACGTCCTGGCAGGAGTAGAGCACGTCGAATCCTGCGACCCAGGAGGCCACCGCCGCGCCGAGCAGGAGCGGCGCCGCGTGCGAGCGCCCGGCCACCGCGATCCATCCCCCGACCGGCGCGATGCCGAGAGACACGCCGAGGTGCAGGTGGGTCAGCCAGGTGAACCGCTTGGCCCAGGAGTACGACAGGATGATCAGGACGGCCGGGGTGGCGAGCGCGAGCGCCAGCGGATTGAGCATCGCGGCGCTCAGGTAGAACAGCAGGAGGCTCGCCAGGAGGAATCCCCAGGCGAACGGCAGCCGCAGCTCCCCCGTCACCAGCGGCCGGTCCGCGGTGCGCGGGTTGCGCGCATCGAAGCGCAGATCGGCGATCCGGTTCCAGACCATCGCCGCGCTGCGCGCGCCGACCATCGCGCCGAGGATCCACCCGATGACCGGCCAGCGCGGCCGGCCGCCGGCGGCCAGGACGGCGCCGGTGAAGGCGAACGGCAGCGCGAACAGCGTGTGCTGGAACTTGATCATCGACAACGTCGCGCCGAGACGTCCCAGAGGACGGCGCGTGCGCCCGTCGCCGGGCACGCCCGCGTCGTTCAGCGCCGGACGCCCCACCGCCGGCCCAGGGTGTGCGGGAGATGCAGGAGGTCGAAGATCCGGGCGGTGAACTGCACGACGATGTCGTCGATCGACTGGGGGCCGGTATAGAAGGCCGGCATCAGCGGATAGAGGATGGCTCCGGCCCGCGCCGCGCGCCGCATGTTCTCGATGTGCACCAGGCTCAGCGGCGTCTCCCGCAGCGCCAGCACCAGCGGCCGATGCTCCTTGAGCGTCACCTCCGCGGCGCGCTGCACCAGGTTCGTCGAGGTGCCGTTGGCGACCGCGGCGAGCGTCCCGCCGCTGCACGGGACGATCACCATCCCGTCGACCGGGAACGAGCCGCTGCTGATCGACGCCTCCATCGCGTCGGGCGTATGGTGCGTGAGCTTCCGATCGCCGGCGAGATCGCCGAGCAGCGCCTTGAGCCCCGACTCCACGTCATGCGCCGCCAGCCCCAGCTCGGCGTTCAGGGTGCGGACCGAGTAGGGGCTCAGGACGGCGTGCACCTCCCCGATTTCGGGGTGGCGGATCATCTCGCGCAGCACGGAGCGGGCGCAGAGCGAGCCGCTCGCGCCGGTGACGCCGACGACGAAGCGTTTCACTGCGACCGGAGTTTGAGGAACTGATTCAGCGCCAGGCGGTGCTCGTCGTCCATGCGGGAAAAGAAGAGGGCGACGCGATAGCCGCCGCCGAGGTTGGTCGTCGGAGCCGGCGGATCGGTGCGCACCACGACCGCCTCCCCCTCGACCAGAGTCGGTCCGTCGCGCTCCGGACCCGGAAGCTCGAGCGACAGAGCCATCCGCGTCATCGGGGCGACCCAGGCGGGCGAGGTGCAGAGCAGTCCGCCGGCGCTCAGGTTGATCGTCTCGAGGTTGCCGGCCCCTTGAGCCGAACGGACAATCACGCGGTCGCTGATGCGCGGATCGCGCCGCTTCTCGTCGGATGATTTCATCGGGTTCCTTTGTGGTGGCGGCGCAGGTCGCGGCCGGGGCGATCCGATGGATTCGCCGGCCCGCGCCGCTTTCAGGGCCGGCGGCGGGATGGTATGCAAGCGCCGGAGGACCTGTCAAGGTTGACCTATAATCGCGCCTCGCCGGCCGCGCCCGGCGCCACGCGGAGACTCGGATGCAAGCCCGGCAGATCCGAAAGCTGCTCGACCGCCTGCGCCGCGGGACGATCTCGACCGCCACCGCGCTCGACCGCCTCAAACATCTCCCGTACGAGGATCTCGGGTTCGCCAAGCTCGACAGCCACAGGAGCCTCCGCCGCGGCTTTCCGGAGGTGATCTACGGCGAGGGGAAGAGCGTGCCGCAGATCGTCGCCATCATGCGGCGCATGGCGCGCCACGGACAGGTCGTCCTGGTCACGCGGGTCACGCCGGCGGTCTACCGCAAGGTGCGGTCCAGGGTCGCCGGGGCGCGCTATCACGCCCAGGCCCGGGCCGTGACCCTCAACGCTCCTAAAGCGGCGGCGCGCATGCCGGGGATCCTGGTCCTGGCGGCTGGGACCTCGGACGTCGGGGTCGCCGAAGAGGCGGCCCTCACCGCCGAGCTGATGGGGAGCGAGGTGGTCAGGGCCTACGACGTCGGCATCGCCGGCCTGCACCGGCTCCTCGATCAGAAGGACAAGCTGTCCAGGGCCAGGGTGATCATCGCGGTCGCCGGCATGGAGGGGGCCCTTCCGAGCGTCGTGGCCGGCCTGGTGGCGGTCCCGGTGATAGGGGTTCCGACCAGTGTTGGGTATGGGACCGGGCTGAAGGGGGTCGCCGCCCTGATGGGGATGCTCAACTCCTGCGCGACCGGGCTTCTGGTGGTGAATATCGACAACGGGTTCGGCGCGGGGTACGCCGCCGCGGTCATTAACTCCAGATCGATAAATAAGTCCTTATAATTCTTCACATACAACAAAACACTCTGGAAGGGTCTTTCGACCCTGGGTCTGATCCACCTTGGCCCTGCTATCTTTTGAATCCCCTTTCCTTGACATCAGGCGGGGGGGCCCGTATATTACGTTCGCGTAGGTCTGCGGGTCATTGGTAATTCATTGCTGAGCCACGTTTTACCCACGGCCAGCGGCGTTTATCAGAGATCGTAGCCCGGTTACCACGGCGTCGCAGGGGGCGGCAGTTCCGGGCCTCCTCGGGGTCGAGGGCCGGTGTGTCAACCGGAGTAACGCGGTTTTGAAGGGAGGGATGTTGAATGCCCCTCGTGCGAGTGCGCGAGGACGAATCACTGGAGAACGCACTCCGCCGCTTCAAGAGGAAGTGCGAGAAGTCGGGTGTCCTCTCGGAACTGAAGAAGCGGCAGCACTTTCTGAAGCCAAGCCAGAAGAGAAAAATCAAGGCTCTGGCGGCCAGGAAGAAGGCCCTGAAGCGTCTGGCCCAGGAGCGTCGCTTCAACGACTAGAGGTCAATGTGACCGCGGGGCGGAGCGTGGCTGGGGGAGATCGTTCCGACGCCGTCGAAGCAGTCAGGACGGCGGCCGACCTTTTCGAGGTCGTCTCCGAGTACGTCGCTCTCAAGAAGAGCGGCGCGCGGTGGCGAGGGCTTTGTCCGTTTCACACGGAGAAGACCCCGTCGTTCTACGTCGACCCGGACAAGCAGTTGTACTACTGCTTCGGTTGCTCGTCCGGAGGGGATGTCTTCAAGTTTCTCATGCTCTACGAGAAGCTGGAGTTCCCCGAGGCGCTGCGCTCGCTGGCGGCGCGCTACAACGTCCCGTTGCCGCAGTCACGCGACAGCGAGACGAGCGAGCGGAAGAAGATCATCGGCCTCAATCGCCAGGCGACGAGCTTCTTCCGGGAACAGTTGATGAAGCCGGCGGGCGAGAAGGCCCGCCGCTACCTCGCTTCCCGGGGCATCAATCGGGAGGTGGCGGAGCGGTTCCTCGTGGGGTACGCCCCCGAGGGCTGGAGCGGTTTGAAAGATCACCTGGTGCGCGGCGCCGCGAAAAGCGGCGCCGCGTGCGAATCCTTGGCGATCGCGGCCGGCCTTATGGGCCGCAAGGAAGAGACGGGCAGGACGTACGACCGGTTCCGGGATCGGGTGATCTTCCCGATCCTCAACCTGTCGGACGAAGTGGTCGGGTTCGGCGGCCGGATCATCGGGACGGGCGAGCCGAAATATCTGAACTCGCCGGACTCGGCCGCGTTCAATAAAGGGGAGAACCTGTACGCGCTCCCCGTGGCCCGCGAGGCGATTCGCAAGGATGGGTTCGCGGTCCTGGTCGAAGGATACATGGACGCGATCGCGCTTCAGACGGCGGGGATCGGCCAGGCGGTGGCGACGCTCGGAACCGGATTCACCTCCGGCCACGTGCGGTTGCTGAAGCGGTTCACCGAGCAGGTGGTGGTGAATTTCGATCCCGACGCGGCGGGTCGGCAGGCGACGCGCCGTTCGCTCGAGACGCTGCTCGAGAATGGATTCGAGGTGCGGGTGGTGGCTCTGCCGGCGGGCAAGGATCCCGACCTGTACGTGAGGGAGGAGGGCGCGGCGCGTTATCGGGAGCGCCTGACGCAGGCCCTCCCGTACGTGGAGTACCTGGCGCGCGAGGCGGCCGGCCGGGTCGACCTGGGGCGCCCGCGCGGGAAAGTGCAGGCCCTCAACGAGGTCCTGCCGTTCCTGGCGCGGATGGACAACCCGGTCCGGCGGGCGGCGTACGTGGAGATGCTGGCGACGGTTCTGGACATCGAGGACAAACTGGTCCTTCAGGAATTGAAAACGGCGGTGCGTGAGCGACGCAAGAATATCGGCGGAAGAGCCGCTTCGTCGCTCGAGTCGCGCCGTCCGGAGAGCGAGGCGGAGGCCGGTCTCGTCCGGGCGCTTCTGGACGATGCCGGGGTGCGGGAGGCGCTGCTTCCCGAGCTCGAGGACGGCGACCTGGCGTCGGGGTGGGTGAGGGAGATCGTGCAGGCGGTGCGCCGTCTGGCCGCGTCCGGCGGCGAGGTGACGTATCCGCGGATTGGCAACGAAGTCGGTGAGGACGCGCGCGAGACGCTGACGCGGATCGCGGCGCTGGCCCTCCCCCGGCCGACGCTGGAGGGGGGGCGTGGATGCCTGAACACGCTGCGCGCGGCAGGTTTCACGCGACAGATGTCGGACATCCAGAAGCAGTTGGAGCATTGCGGTGCTGCGGAGCAGGACGATCTGATGCGCCGCAAGCTGGTCCTGAAAAAACAGATCGAGGCCTTGCGCGGCATCTCGGCCTGATAAGGAGATCCCCTTGGGCATCGAAGAGAAATACGAAGAGGTCCGGCACCTGATCAATCTCGGTCGGGAGCGCGGCTACCTGCTGTACGACGAGGTCAATGACGTCCTGCCGGAGGAGATGCACTCTCCCGAGGATCTGGACGACATGTTCCTCCTGTTCGACTCGCTCGGCATCGAGATGGTCGACTCCGAAGAGAAGTACAAGCAGAAGGTCGAGGAGAAGACCACCGAGAAGGAGGAGCCGGAGGAGCAGAAGGTCGATCTCACCCCGGGCGCGCTCGAGAAGACCAACGACCCGGTGCGCATGTACCTGCGGGAGATGGGCACCGTGCCGCTCCTGACGCGCGAGGGTGAGGTCGAGATCGCGCGGCGCATCGAGCGCGGCGAGAAGAACGTGGTCAAGGCGCTGGCGCGCAGCAAGTACGTCGTCAGCCAGATGCTCGACTACGCGCAGCGCATCCGCACGAAGCAGATCGACGTCGAAAGCCTGATCACGGTCGACGAGGACGAGGAGGACGGCGGCGATCGCAAGCGCCGCCAGGTCCTCGACGCGATGAACAAGATCGCGCGCCACACCCGCAAGCTCGAGGAGCAGGAGAAGCACCTGTCACGCCTGACCGAGGGCTCGAAGCGCTGGCGCGAGGTCCGCTTCCAGGCGGCGCGGACGCGGGTCAACATCGGCCGCGTCATCCTGGACATGGGTCTGGTCACCGGCAAGATCAAGGAGCTCGCCAAGAAGGTCAAGGACACGGCGCGCCACCTCGAGGACCACGACCGCGACATCCGGCACTACGAGAAACGGCTCAAGGTCACCAAGGACGCCAAGCACCGCCGCGATCTGCGCGACAAGATCCAGGCGGCGCACGACGGGATCGCGCGTGTCGGGCGCGAGATGGACACCACGCCCGAAGAGATCCGCCAGACCGCCGACGGCATCCGCGCCGGCGAGGCGATGGCCGGCAAGGCCAAGACCGAGCTGGTGGAGGCCAACCTCCGCCTCGTGGTCTCGATCGCAAAGAAGTACACCAACCGCGGGCTGCAGTTCCTCGACCTGATCCAGGAGGGGAACATCGGCCTGATGAAGGCGGTGGACAAGTTCGAATACAAGCGCGGGTACAAGTTCTCGACCTACGCGACCTGGTGGATCCGCCAGGCGATCACCCGCGCCATCGCGGACCAGGCGCGCACCATCCGGATTCCGGTCCACATGATCGAGACCATCAACAAGCTGATCCGCACGTCGCGGGCCCTGGTGCAGGAGATCGGTCGCGAGCCGACCCCCGAGGAGATCGCCAAGAAGATGGGGATCCCCGTGGCCAAGGTGCGCAAGGTGCTCAAGATCGCGCAGGAGCCGATCTCCCTCGAAACGCCGATCGGCGAGGAAGAAGACTCCCACCTCGGGGATTTTATCGAGGACCGCGGCGTGACATCGCCGGTCGACGCGGTCATTCAGCTGAATCTCAAGGAGCAGACGCAGAAGGTGCTCAAAACCCTCTCTCCTCGCGAAGAGATGGTTCTCAAAATGAGATTCGGAGTCGGCGACGGAAGTGAGCACACTCTCGAGGAGGTCGGACAGTCGTTCGCGGTGACCCGCGAGCGGATCCGGCAGATCGAATCCAAGGCGCTCCGCAAGCTGCGGCACCCCTCCCGCAGCCAGCGCCTCCGGGCCTTTCTCGACGGAACCGGAGGATAAGAGCGGCGGCCGCGGGCGGCCTCCGAACAGGAAGCCGCGCGAGGACGAGAAGCGCTGAAGACTGGAATCAAAGCGAAGGGCGGGGCCTCGGCCCCGCCCTTTTTTTCAGCGCCCGGCCGGCACCGGCGGCTCCTCGAAACCCACCTCGAGCGCCAGCCGCTCCGTGCCGCGCAGGACCGTCACGGAGGACGGGCGCCCGATGCGCCCCTCGGTCAGGAGCCGCTGCAGATCGTCGATGCCGCGCACGGGCGCGTCCCCCACGGCGAGGACGACGTCCCCCTCGCGCACGCCGGCGCGCGCCGCGGGGCCGTTCTTCTCGACCGTGAGCACCAGCACCCCGCTGCCCTGACCGAGGTCGTAGTGCCGCACGATGCGGCGGTGGACCGGCGCCGTCTGGCCGCCGATGCCGAGCCAGGCGCGCCTAATGCGGCCGTCCTTGAGGAGCAGCCCGGCGACCAGCCGCACCGTGTTGACCGCGATCGCGAAGCAGAGTCCCTGGGCCGGCATGATGGTCGCGGTGTTGACGCCAATCACCTCGCCGCTCGAGCTCACCAGCGGCCCGCCCGAGTTGCCGGGGTTGAGCGCGGCGTCGGTCTGGATGACGTCGTCGATCAGCCGCCCGCCCGCGCCGCGCAGCGACCGGCCGAGGGCGCTGATGACTCCGGCCGTCACCGTGCACTGAAAGCCGTACGGGTTGCCGATGGCGATGGCGATCTGCCCCGGCCGGATCGACGCCGAGTCGCCGAGCGCGACGGGCGTCACCGCGGGCGCCTGCACCCGCACGACCGCCAGGTCGGTGCCGGGATCGTCGCCCACCAGGTCGGCCGCGAGCCGCGTGCCGTCACGCAGCGTGACCGCCAGACCCGGCGACCCGTGAACCACGTGGCTGTTGGTCAGGATGAAGCCATCGTGCGTGAAGATGAACCCCGAGCCGGTGCCGCGCGGCTGCCGATCCGCGTTCCCCGCGCCGCGCCGCGGCCCGAGCGCCTCGACGTTCACCACGGCCGGCGCGACCCGCTCGACGGCATCGGCCACGGTCCTCGAATAGGCGTCGAGCAGCGCCATGTCGCGCTCCGCGCCCGTTTCGTTCTGCTGACGTCCCACGGCTTCCTGCGGCACCGCCATCCTCCTCCCCGAAGGGCAAGACTCCGATCGATTCGATGCGACGTGAGGGCTCAAGGTTACGACATGACGGCCGCGCCGGCCACGCGCGCGGCTTGACCGGCGCGCCAGGCGGCCGCATCTTTCGGCCGGGGGATCACACGATGGACTGGCTGCGCGCGGCCCTTGCGGCGCTTCTCGCGTACTGGACCATCCGCCTCGGCGTGGCGGCGCAGTCAGGGTGTGCGCTCGACCTCGTCAACCTCGCCTTCCACGAGGCCGGCCACCTGTTCCTGGCGCCGTTCGGGGAGACGGCCCATTTCCTCGGCGGCAGCCTCGGCCAGCTGGCCGTCCCCTCGGGTCTCGCCGCTTATTTTCTGGTCTCGCGGCGCCAGCCGTTCGCCGCCGCGGTCTGTTCCTGGTGGGCGGGCGAGAACCTGGTCAACATTTCCATCTACATGGCCGACGCGCGCACCCTCCGGCTCGATCTCGTCGGCGGCGGGGAGCACGACTGGAACACACTTTTCTACCAGTTCGGCCTGCTCGGCGAGGAGAGCGTGGCGCGCGTCTCCGGTCTCACCCGCGGCGCCGGTCTCGTGCTGATGGCAACGGGCCTCGCATGGGCCGCGGCCACGCTCCTGCCTCCACCGGCGCGCCGGAGAATCGATCAAGCCTTCGGCGACTGGTCTCCCGCCCTGCGCCGTCTGCTCGAGTCGGACCAGCCCGCCACGCCGTCAAACCGGTTGACAGGGAAACCGTCCGGCGGTATTTAGTCCCTCAGAACTCGCTCCGCTCCAACAAATGGCAATCCGAAGCCATTCCCTGAGGGAGGGGCCCATGATCAACCTCACCGCCGTACTTGCGCGTCGCAATCAGTGGCTCTGGTGGCTCACGATCGGGCTGATCGCGGGGGCCGCGGTCCTGCCGGCGCGCGCCTCGACGGCGGACCTCACATGTCCCGATTGCAACGATTTCAGCCCCTGCACCGTCGATTCCTGCGACACGACGACGGGGACCTGCCGTCACGACCCGGGCGGTTGCGATGACAACAATCCGTGCACGAGCGACGTTTGCCAGCTCGGTTCGCCGCCCGGCAGCAACACTCCGGTCTACCAGTGCTTCCACTCACCGGCGATCGGGTCCTGTGACGACGGAAACCCCTGCACCACAGGCGAGGCATGCAACGCGGGAGCGTGTACGGGCGGCATCGTGCAGGTGCCCGGCTCGACCTGCGACGACGGAAACGCCTGCACGCTGAACGACGCCTGCGACGCGTCGGGCGCCTGCGCCGGCACCTCGCTCGAGGCTGGGTCGGCGTGCGACGACGGGAATCCCTGCACGCGCGACGACGCCTGCCTCGTGGAAGGACAGGCGGTCGTCTGCAGGGGCTCGGCGCTCGATTGCAGCGACGCTGACGCCTGCACCGTCGACGCGTGCGATTCGTCCACGGGGCAGTGCGCGCACAGTCCGCTGTCCTGCGACGACGGCAATGCGTGCACGACCGACACGTGCGATCCCGCTCTCGGCTGCCAGCGCGCGTTCGTCACGGGTCCGTGCCAGGATGGCAGCGGCTGCACCAAGAACGACACGTGCAGCGGCGGCAACTGCCTGCCCGGCCCCGTGAACTGCTCGGATGGAATCAGCTGCACCGTGGACCAGTGCGTCGTCGGCCTGTTCTGCAGGCACACTGCCGACGACACGTTGTGTCCCCAGGATACGGAGTGCACGAACTGGATCTGCATTCCGGAGACGGGTGGATGTACTGCGATCAACCCAGGCCCGATTCGCTGCGACGTGAACAATCAGTGTTTCGTCTCGATCTGCGTCCGCGGCGGCTGCCAGCAGCAGTTGTTCCTGTGCAACGACAACAACCCCTGCACCAACGACGTCTGCCTCTCGCCGTCGCTCGGGTGCGGCCATACGAATTCCGACGGCGCCGCCTGCAGCGACAACAACTCCTGCACCGCGAACGACGCCTGCTCCTCCGGCGCATGCGTGGGCGGACCGCCGGCCAATTGCGACGACGGCAACCCCTGCACCGTGGATTCCTGCGATCCCGCGATCGGGTGCGTCCATGCCCCCTTGCAGGCCCAGCCGGACGCCGATGGGGACGGCATCACGGACCTCTGTGACAACTGCCCGACCGTCGCGAACCCCGCGCAGACCGACTTCGACGCCGACAACCGCGGCGACGCCTGCGACAATTGTTTGAAGGTCTTCAATCCTTCCCAGGAAGACTTCGACCATGACGGCGTCGGCGATGTGTGCGACGACTGTTCGAGCGCCGCCGACCCCGCCCAGAAGGACACCGACGACGACCACTTTGGCGACGCGTGCGACAACTGTCGTCTGGTCCCGAACAACGATCAGGCCGACGGCAACGCGAACGGATTCGGGGACGCCTGCGATGACTGGACGCCCTTCCCGGTCGGCGTCGGCAATTCGATCAAGGGCTCGGGGACGGTCGCCTGGACGACGGACTCGGAGAAGGCGATGCGCGGCTTCAACGTGATCGAGATCGACAACCAGGGTCATCGGGTTCAGTTGAACGACGCGCCCATCCCATGCGTCGAATGCACGTCGGGGCTCGGGGCGCATTACGTCTTCCCCGTACCGAAGCACCGCAGCGGGCGCAACATCTTCGTCGAGGTGCTGGAGACGACGGGGCTGGTCTACACCTACGGTCCGGCGACGAAGAACTGATTCGCGGGCGCCGTGCGGCGAGCGGTCGCCCGCGTCGCGCTACCTCCTCGTGCCGGAGTCGTCGCTCGTGCCGCCGCCCGCGTCCGTGGGCGGTGAAGCAGGGGGCACCGTCGGTGCGGCGGGCGGCGGTGCCGTCGCGGCGGGCGGCGGCGCGGCCGGCGGATGCTCCTCCTCGAGCTGCGGGGTGGCTCCCGGCACCGGCGCGTTCGGCATCGGCGGCGGGGTGGCCGGCCGCGGCGGCGGTGCGCCGGTGGGGCCCTTCTTGCTCCACTTGTTGAACGTCCGGTAGAACAGCACGCGCACGTCGCCGATGCTGGTGTCCTTGTCGGGGATCGTGGTCGCCAGGCCGGCGCTGGCGCGCACGCTCACGAGAGTGCTCCAAGGACCGGAGAACTCGAAGCTCAACCCGGTGCCGGTGACCCGCTCGTACCCCGGGCCGAAGTCGTCGACGCTCTGGATCCAACCCTGCTGCAGGCCGAAATCGGCGCGCACGTCGTGGCCGAGCGGCAGCGAGTAGGTCGCCTCCGCCACGACGCCCCGGTCGAAATGGATCCCGGAGCCGTTGAACCCGCGCACGCTCGCCGAGCGGAAGTCGCCGAGCTCGAAACGGGAGAAGCGGTCGAGGCTGCGCCCGAGGAATCCGACCGCCCCGAGGCTCAGCTTGTTGTAGGTGCCGTAGTAGAACGCCTTGCGGAGCTCGGTGCCGAGACGGGTGAAGTCCCGATCGTCCTCGCTGAATTTCTGCCCGGGAAGACCCCAAGGCTCCCAGCGGCTCCTGAATCCCCACTCTCCCCAGCCGGTGGCGATCCATCCCAGGCGGGAGAACTCCAGGCGGCCACCGAGCGTGGATTCCACGTTGTGCACCGGCAGGACGAACGCGTCGCTCGTGCCGGTCTGAGGGAAGAAGTCCTGGAACAGGAGCCGCGCCATGAGGCTCCAGCGCAGGAAGCTGCCGGTGGGGATGGCCAGCGTCGTGAGCACCGACTCGGCCAGGATGTCGGCGCGATCCTCCTCCGGCGTCCCGGCGGCGGTGGCGTTCTTGTCGCTGATCTTGATCGCGTTGAAGGTGCCCTGCAGCGCCAGCGCCCAGGGCCGGCGGCCGGCCCCCAGGTCGACGATGCGCGGATCGGTCCAGGCGATGTCGACGAACGGACCGGCCCAGGCGAGATTGAACTGCGTCCCGGTGTTGTGGAAGTTGAAGTCGAAGAAATTGACACCCGCGAACGGGAACGAGGGAAGCGCGTTGTCGCCAAAGTTGACGCCCATCACCAGGAGCGTGTTGCGCGGATAGTTGAGGGGCGCGAGTGTCTCCTGGCCGTTCTTGTCCGTCTGGACGCGCGACAGTCCCTCGTCGGTGTCGCGGAACATCGGCCGCCCCGACTGGTAGGCCTCGGTGCGCCGGTCGTCGAACTCCGCGGTGTCCATCTGGTAGTCGGTGTAGTCGACGCCGCGCTCGATCGCCAGGTTGTACCCGAGGACCTCGAAGCTCATCTGCCCGGTCATCGTCTGCGGCAGCCAGACGTCGCCCGCCGGCGTCTTCACCGGCCCGTAGCGGAACACCACCTCGTTCGAGCGCAGCGGCGCGACGATCCCGGTCTGCACCGCTTCCATCCGCACGCGCGTGAACAGCGACGTGTCGATGTACACGCGGCCGTGGTACAGGCTCTGCGTCGGGTCGAGCGGCTCGAACGACAACACGTAGCACTCGCGGTCGTCGGTCCGCTGGCGCCCCTCGAGCGCGTAGCGGTATCGCTCGTCGAGGGAGATGTCGAGCGGCACCTCGTTCACCTTGGCCGGCTGCAGGTAGGGAAGATAGGGAGGCGACTTGCCGCGCCAGCGGGCGCCGTTGACGTACAGCGCCGTCTGCTCGTAGTCCTGACGGCCATCCTTGTAGTAGAGGCGGTTGTCCGTCGTCAGGTCTATGGTCTCGTTGAGGACGGCCAGGCGGAAGTGGATCCGGATCGTCGCGTTCGCCTCGTAATGGCTGTAGCGCGTCGCCTGCACGCCGCGCATCTCGCGCTCGCGCGCGACGATCTCCTCCGCCGTCAGCTCGGAGACCGCGCCGACCTGCGCCTGCTCCTTGACCGGCAGCGCGCTCGCCGCCAGGCGGTAGCGCAGCATCATGTATCCGGATCGCAGGGGCAGCTCCACGACGGTGCCCGCGGCCGCCGTGGAGGCGAGAGCGCGGCTCGCGGCGCGATCGGGATCGAGGAGATCGAGCCCGGCGAGCGGCGACCGGAGGACGATGCGCACCCGATCGGGCAGCGGCGCCGGCGGCGCGCCCTCGGGGGTCGTCGCCGATCCGGCGCTCGGTATGGCCCGGTAGGCGGCGATCCCGGCGCGCGTCCCCGCCTCGAAGAAGGCGAGAACCTTGATCGTCATCGGCCGCGGCTCCGGAACGCCGCCCCCCTCCACGACCGCGTCCCGATTGAACGGAAGCACGGCCTGGGTCGCAGGGCGGAGCTCGGGCGGGAACTGCGCCCGCACGAACGACAGGACTTCGCCGAGAGGCGCCAGCGTCGGCCGGCGGGCCGCGGACTCCGGTGTTGCGGCCCCAGGTGTGGCGGCTTCCCGAGGCACGGCTTCCGGTGCCGGGGCTACCGGGGGCGAAGCTTCCTGGGGCGAAGCTTCCGGGGCCGGGGCTTCCGGGGGCGCGACGAAGATCACCACGTCCGCGCCGGCTTCGTGCGCCTCGAGATAGTGGCGCACCGCCTCGGTGGCGGCTCCTTCCTCCGGGAGCAGCTGGTCGGTCACCCAGACCGAGGCCCGCGGCAGGAGACGCTCGCGGACGCTTTCCACCGCGGCGAAATCGGCCACGCTCCGGCCGGCCAGGGCGTCGAGATAAGGACCTGCGTCGGCCGCGAAGATCTGCCCGGCCCAGGCCTCGTCCGCCGCCCCGAAGGGAGCGCTGACGATCGGCGCCCACGACCCGCCGGCGCGAATCGACACGCGCGCGTTCTTGAGGAGGAAGGCATAGTCCTGCGCCGGAATCAGGTCGGCGCCGGGACCGAGGAACTGATATGCGACCACCTGGTCCCCCAGAGTGCGGGCGAAAGCAAGAAGCCGCGCGGACCATGCGGCGACCGGTTCCCATTCGGTGTCCTGGAGGCGGATGACGACCCGCAGGCCGCGCTCGCGGGCCTGCGCGAGAATCGGCTCCAGGCCGGTGGGGTTCTCGATTTCCGCTCGCCCCGCGGGCACCAGGAGGTAGCAGGGCGTGCTCGCGGTGGCCGACACGAGGCCGGCCGGCAGGACCACGGCGCCCGCCGGGATCGACAGCCCCACGCCGCCGCGCGCCTCGGCCGGTGGCTTCTCCGGTGCGGGTTTCTCCGGTGCGGGCGCCGCCTCCTGCGTCTGCGCGGTGGTCGAGGTCGCCATGGCAGGCGGCAGGGTCAACAGGATGGCCGTGAGCAGGGTTCTCATCCAGGTCCGGCTGGACCGTGCCGAAATCTATCACCCGGGAGGGTTTGCGGCCAGCGGTACGGGGTACGAAGGGACTGGGCGACAGGGGTCCCCTGGTTGACAGTTCCGCCCGGAACCCTTACTTTCGGGGCTTCCGCCATCATATTCGGGGCCGCCTGGCGCAGGGCCGTCCGGAGGGAGTCATGGAGTATTCGATCAGTCCGCAGGGGGAGAAGTTCCCCCTTCCCGAGCGGGAGGATTATTCCCAGGAATTCGCCCGCCTGGAGACCATGGTCGGCGCCGAGCGCGCCCGCGGGCGCGAGATCGTGGTGGTGGTCGGCGTCGGCTTCGTCGGCGCGGTGATGGCCGCCGTGGTCGCCGACAGCGCCGACCGGAAGACCGGCCAGCCGGGCAAGTTCGTCATCGGCATGCAGCGGCCGAGCCCGCGGTCGTATTGGAAGATTCCCCTCCTCAACCGCGGCGTCTCGCCGGTCAAGTCCGAGGACCCCGAGGTCGACGTCCTGATCGCGCGCTGCGTGAAGGAGAAGAAGAACCTCGTCTGCACCTACACGGAGGAGGTCCTGCGTCTCGCCGACTGCGTGGTGGTCGACGTGCAGTGCGACTACCTCAAGGAGAGCCTGGGCGATCTCAAGACCGGTCATGCCGACATGGAGGCGCTGGAGAAGTCGTTCGTGTCGATCGGCCGCCTCATCCAGCCGTCGTGCCTGGTGCTGATCGAGACGACGGTGGCGCCCGGAACGACCGAGTTCATCGCCTACCCGATCCTCAAGAAGGAATTCGAGAAGCGCGACATCGCGACCGCGCCGCTTTTGGCCCACTCCTACGAGCGGGTCATGCCGGGCCGCGACTACGTGCGCTCGATCCGCGACTTCTGGCGCGTCTGCGCCGGCGTCAACCTGGAGAGCCGCGAGCGCGTCGTGAAGTTCCTCTCCGAGGTGCTCAACGTCGAGAAGTTCCCGCTCACCGTCCTCGACCGGCCGCTCGAGAGCGAGACCTGCAAGATCGTCGAGAACTCCTACCGCGCGACCATCCTCGCGTTCCTCGACGAGTGGAGCCGCTTCTCCGAGCAGAACGGCGTCGACCTCGTCAAGGTGATCCAGGCGATCAAGATGAGACCGACCCACAGCAACATCATCTTCCCCGGACCCGGCATCGGCGGCTACTGCCTGCCGAAGGACGGGGGCCTGGGGATCTGGTCCTACCGGCACCTGATGGGGTTCGAGGAGGACCTGTTCAAGATCACGCCGCTCGCGATCAACATCAACGACACGCGGTCGCTGCATGTCGCCGACCTGACGCGCGACGCGCTGCGCAACATGGGGAAGGTGGTCGCCGGCTCGCGCCTGGTGGTCCTCGGCGCCGCGTATCGCGAGGACGTCGGTGACACACGCTATTCCGGCTCGGAGCTCCTCATCAGGAAGTTGGCGGAGATGGGCGGCGACATGGCGGTGCACGACCCGTACGTCCTGCACTGGTGGGAGTTCGAGGAGCAGGAGACCTATCCGCGCGCCGGCTACTCCTGGTCGCGCTTCTTCCGCAACCAGGACGGTCTCAAGGGGCTCCGGATGCACCAGGACCTCGGCAAGGCCCTGCAGCGCGCCGACGCGCTCATCCTCGCCGTGCGTCACAAGGAGTACCTGGATCTCCGTCCCGAGGACGTGGTCAAGATGACCGGCCGGCCGGTCGCCGTCGTCGACTGCTTCGGCATCCTCGACGACGCCCGGATCCGCCGCTATTTCGAGCTCGGGTGCGAGGTGAAGGGTCTCGGCCGGGGCCACATCCAGAGGATCAAGGAAGACGTCAGAGGGAGAAAGGGCTGAGCTCGCCATTCTGAAACGAACACGTGACGAAGGCCGGAAGCGGGGCGGCCCGATCCGCCCGATCCGTACTCGACCAGGGAGAGACATCATGTCATCGCAAGCGCCGTCGGACAGCAGCCCCACGCCCGAGCTGATTTTCGATACGCTCGTGGCCTACCAGCGCACCGAGGCGCTGCGCGCCGGCATCGAGCTCGACCTCTTCCGCGCCATAGGCGAAGGTCCGGGCGACGTCGCGTCGATCGCGAAGCGCTGCAAGGCCTCCGAGCGCGGGATCCGCATCCTCTGCGACTACCTCACCATCGGCGGCTTCCTCGTGAAGAGCGATGGAAGGTATTCGAACAGCGAGGTGAGCGCGAAGTTCCTCGACCCGCGATCCCCGACGTCGATCGCGGCGACCGCCGGGTTCATGGGCAACCCGATGCTGCGCGAGCCGTTCATGCAGCTCGCGAAGATCGTGCGCGCCGGGCGGACCACCCTTCCCGGGCAGGGCTCGGTCGAGCCGGACAATCCGGCCTGGGTCGATTTCGCCCACAGCATGGCGCCGCGGATGGCGCCGGTCGCCGCGCAGCTCGCCCCGATCGTCCTGGCCGGCAAGCGGGGATCGATCTCGGTGCTCGACGTCGCCGCCGGCCACGGCCTGTTCGGCATCGAGGTGGCGAAGCAGAACCGCGCCGCGCACATCACCGCCATCGACTGGGCCGCCGTCCTCGAGGTGGCGCGCGCCAACGCGCGTCAGGCCGGTGTCGAGGATCGCTACGTGACGCGGCCGGGCAGCGCTTTCGACGTCGAGTTCGGCGGACCGCACGACGTCGTGCTGCTGACGAACTTCCTGCACCACTTCGACACCAAGACCTGCACCGCGCTCCTCAAGAAGGCGCGGGCGGCGCTCAAGCGCGACGGCATCGTCGCGGCGCTCGAGTTCGTGCCGAACGACGATCGCGTCTCGCCGCCGATGCCGGCCGGTTTCAGCCTGACGATGCTCGCGACCACCGAGGCCGGCGACGCCTACACGCTGCGTGAATACGAGGCGATCTACCGCGCCGCCGGCTTCACCGGCGTGCAGGGGCACGCGCTCACCGCGGGGCCGCACACGGTCGTCGTCGGCCGGGCGGCCTGATCGGGTACGTCGCCCGACCGGGCGCGCCGCCCAATCGGATGCGGGCGGTTCAGGGTCGCTCGCCCGTGATCCGCTGAAATCCTTCCGGGTCGGTGGCGCCCTCGGTGTTGATCACCAGGGCGGTCGCGGCGCCGGATGGCGCCAGCCGCTCGCGCGCGGACTGGAACGCGTCGTCGGTCAGGAGAGCCAGAAGCCCGGCGAGACCCGCCGCGCCCGACTCGCCCGATTCGACGCGCGGGTCGCCGGGCGCGGGCCGCCAGAGAAGCCGCACCGCCTCCTCGGCGAACCGGTCCTCGACGCTCACGAACAGGTCGACGCCGCGTCGCAGGGTCGGCCAGGCGGCGAGCGACGGCAGACCGCAGTTGAGACCGGCCATGATCGACCCCTGGCGGCCGCGAGACGCGCGCGGCTGGCCGTCGTCCGAGAGAATCGACTCGAGCAGGCAATCGGCGTCGTCGGGCTCGACGACGACCAGAAGCGGCGGCTGGCGCCGCGGGCGATAGTGGTCGACCGCGGCGGCCGCGAGCGCGCCGACGCCGCCTTGAATCAGGACGAGATCGGGCTGCGGCAGCAGGCGCTCCTCGATCTGCGCGTCGGTCTCGAGGAAGAGCGTCTCGTAGCCCTGCGCCACCAGCCGCGGGATCTCCATGTACCCCTCGTACCCCGTGTCGGCGATCACCTGCCAGCCGCTCGCGGCCGACTCGGAGGCGCAACGCGCCACGGCATCGTCGTACGAGCCCTCGACCGGCACGACGGTCGCCCCCTCGCCACGGATCGCCGCGACCCGCGCCGGGGCCGAATGGGCCGGGATGAAGACGACGGCGTCGAGGCCGTGCGTGCGCGCCGCCCAGGCGACGGCGCGGCCGTGGTTCCCGTCGGTCGCGGTCGCGATGGTCGTCAGGGGGGCCGCGCCGTCGCGGCGCCGCGCTTCGAGAAGACAGCGAAGCGCCCACGAGGCGCCCAGCCCTTTGAAGGCCTTGAGACCGAACCGGTGCGACTCGTCCTTGAGGAGAATCCGCCCGAGCCCGAGACGCGCCGCGAGCCCCGGCAGCGCGACGAGCGGAGTCGGCGCGTAGCCTGGAAGCGACCGGTGAAAGTCGGACACGGCGCGCGATGACTCGGGCGCGACGCCGCCCCGGCGAAGGAATGGATTGAACGCGAAGCGCATGCTGGCGCCGGTCACCTGTCGATATGAGGTGTCATGATGCGCAGCACGGGACGTCCGTCCACGTTCTTCAGCGGCAGATAGACCTCGTGGGTCACGGAGTCGACCGACACGGTATGTGAATTCGGCGCGACCCGGAGGTCCTCGAGCTTCCTGAGCGCCCGGCCGTCGAGCTGAAAGATCGATACGATGCCCGATTCGGTGGCCACGTAGAGGCGCTCCAGGGCCGTATCGAACGCCAGAACGTCAGGGGCCTCGCCCGTGGAAAACGCCTGCTTCACCTCGAAATCGTCCATGTCGATCACGAGCAGCCTTGCGTCGCCCTCGCACGCGGCGAAGGCGAGACGCTTCGGTGCGTCGATCAGAAGGCCATGCGGCGAGTCGCCGCCCTTCAGCGGGTGCCGGGCGACGACGCGTTCCGTCTTCGGGTCGATGGCGACCATCTCGCCCCGGGTCTGCACGTTGGCGAAGATGAGGCGCGAGGCGGGGTCGTACTGCGTGTTGCCGATCTCGCCCCCCAGATCGATCGTCCCGACGCGCTGGTTGGTGCGGGCGTCGATGACGGTCTCCTTGCCGCCGCGCTCGTCCGAGACGAAGACCCTCTGGACTTCCGGCGCGTACGCCAATCCGTCCGGGAACTCGCCGTCCGGGATCCGGGCCAGGACTTTCAACGTCCGGGTGTCGACGACGGCGACTTCGTGGTTTCCCGAGACGCTGACGAACACCTTCTGGAGTGCCGGGACGACCAGGACTCCCGTGACGCGTGGAAATCCCGGGAGATGGGCGATGAGCTGCCTGGTTTCGGTGTTCAGGACCAGGAGCTCGCCGTCGCCCATGTGGGAGAAGTAGAGCCGTTTCGCATCCGCATCGAGGCTCTGGTAGTCGAAGCGGCTCGGCTGACCGGGAAGCGGGAGATCGATCACCTTGGTCAGGATCGGTTCCGGGGATGCCGCGCCGGGCGACGGCCCGGGCGGCACTCCCACGAGAAGCGCCGCGACGACGAGCGCGACGGGCGCGGTGCTCAAGGTCGGGGCGCGCACGAGGATTCAGTCCAGCTTCTCGTCCACGGTCTTGATCTCCGTGCCCTTGGCCAGCGTGACCTCCGCCATGGCGTGCCCCTCCTTGAGAGACGGGACGACGCTGATCGCCTTGTAGCCGGGGTTCGCCTTGAGGGCCGCTTCCAGCGCCGCTGCGAGCGACTTCTTCGCCCCCTTCATCGCGGCGCTCTGGGCCTTGGAGGCTTCGAGATCCTCGCCTTCGGTGATCGCCTCGGACTTCGCGACCTTGCCGCTCATGTGGTCGACGATGACCTCGGAGTACTTGTCCGCCTTCATCGTGTAGACCGAAAGCTGGAGCTTGCCGTCCTCCACCTCGAACTTGGCGGAGATCGGCGTCCCTTCGCGCGCGCTGGCGAGGAGCGCCTGGCCGAGCGAGACCTTGGCCTGCGGAAGCGCCTTGACGACGGCGGCTTGATCGCCTTCGTCATCGTCGTCATCGGCCCGGACGGCGGGCGCGGCCAGCATGAGGAACGTCGCGCCGAGGGCCAGGGTCAGGAGCAGTTGCTTCGTCATCGTGGAATCCTCCTTATTTGAGAAATACCCATGTCGGTTGCAGAAGCGGAAAGGCCACCAGCCCGACAGCCGCCGCGGCGGCCACCAGGACGACATTGCTCACCTTGGTCCGCAGCAGGAGGCCCAGATAGACGATCGAGATCGACGCCGTGAGCCAGTCCCCGATCGCGATCCTCCCAAGAAGGATGCAGGCGCCGAGAATCGTGCCGATCGCGGCGGCGTAGGCGCCCCGGATGAAACCCTGGACGTGGGGATTGCCCCGGTGACGGACGAGGATGGGGGCCGCGATGAGCACGAGAAGAAATGACGGGAGGAAGATGCCGACGGTCGCCACGACCGAGCCCCGGAGCCCGGCGATGAGGTAGCCCACGAACGTTGCCGTGATGACAACCGGCCCGGGGCTGATCATGCCGATGGCGACGGCGATCAGAAACTCGCGCTCCTGCAGCCACCCCGTCTGCCGCACCAGGCCGTTCTGCAGGAACGGGACGATGACAAGTCCGCTGCCGAACGTCAGCGACCCGGCCTTCAGGAAGAACAACAGGAGCTTGCCCAGGATCGACCCGGTCGCGGGCACGGCCAAAGCAGCGGCCGGCGCCGCCGAAGCGACGACGGCCGCGCCCGCCGGCGCGACGGCCATCAGCGGGGTTCCCGAGGCGACCGCGGGTCGCCGGGCGTGGAACGTCCCGTAGACGATGGCGCCCAGGATGCCCGAGCCCAGGAACAGAAGGGCGACCTCGGCGTGAAGTGCGACCGTCACCACGAGGCAGGCGGACGCGATCGCCCATTGCAGCCGATCTTTCATTCCGATCCGCGCGAGGCGATAGCACGAATGGAGGATCAGGGCGATGACGGCCGGACTGACGCCGTAGAAGATCGCCGTCACCGCCGGCAGCCCGCCGAGCCTTACGTAGAGCGCGCCGAGCGCGGCGACGATGACGAAATTGGGGAAGATGAACGCCCACCCTCCCGCCCATGCGCCCCAGAATCCGCCCCTCAGGTAACTGATGAAGATACCGACCTGGATGGCGAGCGGCCCGGGAAGCGACTGGCAGACCGCGATCCCCTCGAGCATCTCCTCGTTGGAGACCCACTTCTTCTCCCGCACCAGCTCCCGCTCCATCTGTCCGCAAAGGGCGACCGGACCGCCGAAGCCGAGGGCGCCGAGCCGCAGGAAGTAGCGCACCAGCTCGCGGATCGGGACCCGCGCTCTCCGATCCGCTTCCGGCGCGAGGGTCACCGCGGCGTCTTCCGGGGCGTGGCGGTGCGATCGAGCGCGGCGCGCAGACCCTTTGCCAGGTCGGCCGCGCGTCCGATGCCCCAGTAGTGCAGGAACATCACGCGTGGCGACTCGCCGGTCATGTGCTGGTGGATCGCCACGACGTCGATGTTCGCGCCGCGGAGCGCCTTGAGAACACCCTGCATCTCCGTCTCCAGCATGGCGAAATCCCCGTCCACGACCGAGCTGTCGTCAGTGCCGGCGAACGCGGCCCAGGTGTTGACGCCCATCGCGCCGCCCATGGTGTCGCCATGCATCGCCGTCTCGCGTCCCATGACGACCTTGTAGACGCCGTCCTTGAGCTCGCCGTTCCAGCCGAGGGCCGCGTCGATCGCCTTCGTGTCGAGGGCGGTCCTGACCGGGTCGATGTCGGCGCGCGTCGCGTCGCCCATCCCGCCGGCGGTCTCCTTGATCTTCGCGAACACCTTGCCGACGGCCGCGGCGAGCGCCGCCTCGTCGCCCATCCCGCCGATGTGCATGAACATGACGCGGGGGCTCTCCCGGAAGAAATGGTTGTGGAGCGCCGTGACTTCGAGTCCGTTGTCGAGTGCCGTGCTCATGACCGGATTCACCTGGTCCTCGAGCAGGACCATGTCGCCCATGACGACCGTGCCCTTGCCGGCCATCTTGAACGCGGCCCAGGAGGTGAGGCCCATCGGGGGAGTCAGCCTGACTCCGGCGGCCTGCACCGTCAGGTCGCTGCGCGGAACCGACACCTTGAAAACGCCTTCCGACGCGCTGAAGCTTCCTTTCGCGCCGGTCAGCTGCTCGATGCGTGCCGTGTCGAGGGCGTGCGCCGGTGGCGCCGCGAAGACCGCCGGCACGCCGGAAAGCGGCACGATGGCTGCGAGCACACGCATCAGCCGACGGATGCGTCCGTGATTCACGGAGTCCTCCTCGTCTCCGGCTTGCGCCGGTAGTATTCGTACAGGTCGTCGAGCATCGCGCACGCCCGCTCGAGCCGGGCGGTGTCGTCCTTGCGCGCCAGGGAGATCCCGGCCACGAGTCGCTCGAATCCGGGTGCCTCGGGACGGCTGAATTTCGCGTCCTTGAGATCGACGTCGTGCACGATCTCGGCGATGGCGCTCAACCCGGGGTCCTTGATCGAGAAGCGTGCGAGGAGCACTTCGAAGGTGCAGTGGTCGCCCTCGTGGGTGAATTCCGCGTCGAACATATCGAACCGGAGCTCGCCCGGCCTGGGGGAGTAGTCCCTGCCGGCCACGAACTTGAACCGCGCGTCCTTGTCGATGAAACGACGGATGAGCCAGCCGCTGGCCATGCGGTCGACGTGAATGCCCTTGCGCGTGACCCAGGTTCGGCCGCTGTACCGTTCAGCCGGGCGTGGGCGCCGCGCCGGGCCATCGGCAGCAGGGGCGGGACGCAGCCTCGACTGGAGGCCGGCGATCAGCCCCGCGGCCGATTCGCGCCCCGGGGCGTTGAAGAAATCGATCGCGCTCACCTCGGTGAAGCGCCTCCCGAGTCGCGCGAGGTCGCTCTCGGCCTGCCCGCGGAGGCTCTCTTCGATGACGCCGGAAACCGGGAGCGTCTTGCTGATGCGTCGCGCCGCCTCCGAAATCTCGGCGTAGTCGGCCCTTCGAACCTCGTGGAACAGGGCGTGTATCTGCTCGTCCGAGAGACCGTCTACGAAGCGCGCCTCGCAGATCGAGGCGTCACCTCCCTCCTCGTCGATCTCCCGGAGCAGCCACTGAAAATCCTCGAGGGTCCCGGCGCTCTTCGGCAGGACGTAAACGGAATTCTTGATGGCGACGGCGCCCAGACGCTGCAGGCGCCGTCCGACCTTCACACGGAAGTAGTCCGGCTTCGGCGGGATCTGGTGGATGAGGACGAGCCAGTGTGCCTCGGTGGCGTCGGACATGGCCCCTCGGACGAGAGGTCAGACTTATAACACAACTGAATCACGACGCACACCCGACGATAACAACTGAATCTTGTGAGTCCAGATCGATGTGCCAGACGCCCTGCGGCGCGCGATGACGCCGGCGCTCCTCAGTCCGGCGTCGGCCCGCCGGTGTCGGGTGGCGGCGTGCCGGGTGCCGCGGCCGGCGGACAGGATGGCGCCGGACAGGACGGGCCGGAATCGGTGAGCGTGGGGATGAGGGCCGCGGCCGTGGCGGTGTCGAGCTGCCCCTTCATGGCGCGGTCGATGATCGGACCCAGGCTGCGGCCGTCGAACGGCGCGTCGATGGTGCGCGCCTCCGTCTGGCCGGGCGCCTTGATCAGCAACGGCACGTGGCGAATCAGGTCCGCGGGGGCCGGGGTGGGCAGCGTCGGCTCGTAACGCCACGAATGATCCGAGGTGACGATGACGAGCGCGTCGTCGAACCGGCCGGCGGCGCGCAGCGAGTCGAGCAGTCGCCCGACGACGCGATCGAGGTGGCGCAGGTTGAGATGGTAGTCGTCGGGGCTGCCGCCCATCACGTCGGCGTCGATGTCCTCGGTCATCGAGGAGCGGATCGGGAAGGGACCGCGATACGAGCCGTCGGCGTCGTAGACGAAGGGCGCGTGCGGCGCCGGGTAGTGCATGAAGACGAAGGATCGATCCGGCGCGTTGCGGACCACCGCGTCGAAGTCGTCGGCAAGCCGCTCGTTCAGCCCCACCCAGTTGCGGCTGAAGACGCCGGAGTACATCACCTTCCACATCCGGCTGACGCCGGGCAGCCGCCAGAAGTGCGGGTTCTGGATCGTCACCTCGAGCATCTTGTGGCTGAACGAGTCGCCCCGCGGATAGTCGCAGTAGGAGCGCACCAGATCGACGTCGCCGCCGAGGATCGTCCGGTAGGGAAGGTAATACCCGAGCATGTAGGTCGCGTAATTCTCGTCCCGGGCCATCGAGAACAGGCCGGCCGGGACGTGGCCGGCCGCCGCGGCCGGAGTGATCCGCTCGTCCGGGTCGCCCGGCTTCGTCCGGTCGGGGAAATCGGACCGCATCAGAAAGACGCTCGGCAGCGACGGAAAATCGTGGCTCTGGAAGAGCAGCTCCGGCAGCGACAGGTAGGTCGTGCGGGATGGCGAGCGCGACTGCTTGAAGAAGAACGACCGGGCGCGCAGCTCGCGCAGATGCGGCAGATCGTCCGGGAAGCCGTCGCCCTGCGTGCCGCGCAGGAAGGACCATTCGTCGAACACCAGGACGTAGACCGGAGTCCCGGATCGCGGCGCGGCCGGCACGCGGGGCAGCGGGTCGGGCCGCACCCACCAGCTGCTCCAGAACAGGGCCGGCAGGACGACGATCGGGATGATCGGCGACAGGACCAGACAGGTCGTGCGCACCAGGCGCGGCAGCAGGGCGCGCCGGTAGATCAGGAGGAGCACCCACGCGACCAGCACCAGCACGAGCCCGAGACGCAGGAAGGCCGTCGCCGGCCCGCGGTGCTCCTTCAGGAAGTCGAAGGCGTGCCGCACGTGCAGCAGCGGGAGAAGGTTCGCCAGCACCCCGAGGGCGAACAGCCCGACGAGGACCTGATCGCGCAGATCGCGAAGCCACTCGGAGCCCGACCGGTTCACGAGCGCGCCGATCGCCACCCCCAGAAGCGACAGGAGAGCCACCGAGGCGCAGGCCGCCAGCGTGTCGAGCCGATCCCAGAACAGGAAGTAGCGGTTGCGCTCCGACGCCAGGGCGGCGAGCTGCGGCGCGAACAGGAGAAAGACGATGACGAAGGACGGGAGGAACCGCTCGCCGGCCCGGCGCTCCGGGGTGGCCGCGATCATGTCGTCGGCCCGCCCCGCCTGCGCAGCAGCAGCAGGGTGCGCGGCGAGCCCGGCACCGGCTCGCGGCGGACCAGCTCGAAGCGGCTCGCGAAGGCCGCCAGACAGTTCTCGATCGTCATGCCGGCGTAGCTGTCGAGCCGGAAGCGGGTCAGGCGCTGGAACTGCGGGTCGTCCGGCGGGACGAACTCCAGGATGAGCGCGTCGCGCGTCAGGTCGGCGAACAGCGCTCCGATCAACTCGAGCGGCAGGTTCCCGGAGACGTGCAGGTGGTGGATCACCGCCAGCGCGAGCACGCAATCGGCCCGCACGCGGTCGTGGAACGAGGCGCGCTCCAGGTTGCGGAAGCCGATCGCCGGGCTCGGGTTGCCGATGTCGATGACCATCGGCGTGATCCGCGCCGGCGTCTTCCTGAGACGGCGGTAGAGCAGCTCCACCGCGTCGTGGTCGCCGTCCGCCGCGACGACCGCCGCGCCGAGACCCGCCGCCAGGTACGAGTAGTCGCCGGTGTTGCAGCCGAGGTCGAGCACCGTCGCGGGCCGCAGCGGCTCGAGAAGCGAGCGCACCAGCGCTTTCTTGGCGTCCTCGGCGGCGTCGGTGTAGGAGCACTCGCCGGTGTAGCGCGACCAGGTGCCGTGCGGCCGGTAGCCGTCCGCGAGCCGGGCGATCTTCCGCCGCAGGCGGCGCAGGTTGAGCACCTGGGCGCCGCTGTCGGGATTCGGCCGGGTCAAGATCTCGCGGCCGCCCGTCTTGCCGGTGTCGCCGCGGCGGTTGAGCCAGAGCGGCAGGGTGAGATCGAGCAGCAGCCGCGGCCGCAGCCGCGACGGCCCCGGGAACGCGCGCGCCACCTGCTCCACCGTCCGGCCGCCCAGGCTGCCGAGGAAATAGGAGCGCAGATCCCAGCCGCGATACCGCACCAGGAGGAGCGGGAAGGTGAACATCTGCTGGAACTGACCGAGCGCGACCCAGATGTCCAGCCGCGCCGGCTTCTCGATCGACGACAGATCGATGAACAGCGGCCGCCCGTTCACGAACTGGATGTTGTACGCGGTGGCGTCCTTGAGCGAATGACCCGACTCGAGCAGGCGGATCTGGAGATCGAGCGTGTGGAGGCCGGCGTCGGCCAGCATCGACACGGTCCAACAATAAGGATAGGTGACCGGCTGGATCCGCTCGTGCTCGAGGAACTGGTCGTATCCCGGATGCTCGCGGACGAGCCGCTCGGTCAGCGGCGACGGCGGCAGGATCTCGGTCGGGACGACGAGGCCGTCGGCGACCAACCGCGCGAGCGCCCCCTTCCCGGAGAGGCCGCGCAGGATCGCCGCGCACGGCGCGTCGACGGCGCGGAAGACGCGGCCGTCCTGCTGGAAGACGTATCCGGAGGGGTCACGGAACGATCCGGCGTCCCGGGTGGGGCCGGACCCGGTCTCCGTGGTCACCGCTATTCGCTCCGCGTGTCCCCGCTGCCCGAGGAAGGCGGCGTCGGCTCGTCCTTGCGCCCCGAGAAGCGGCGCACGACGGCCCAGATCGATCTCCGGAAGAAGGCCACCGTCCCGGCCGCCGCCGCCACGATCGCCTGGATCAGGATCGAGCCGGAGACGGGATCGATGTAGGCGAGATCGACGTGCCAGGTCATGCTCGGGCGACCTCCAGCGGGACGAGGTTCGACGGCCAAAACATGATGCCCGGCCGCCGGTCAGGCAAGTACTTTAAGGAAAACGGCCGGGATGTTCAATCGCGCCGGTTCGGATCGTCCTCGTGGGTCGACGGCATTCCCGCCGGCGACAGGCCGTGCTTCGCGATCATGTGCTCCAGGTGGTGCTTCATGACGCTGTGGTGCCGGCTGTAGCCGAAATAGATCAGGAACCCGATCAGCAGCCAGACCGCCAGGCGGACCCAGTTCTCCGCCGGCAGCGAGAACATCAGCAGGAGACACAGGACGATCCCCGCGATCGGGGTGAACGGCACCCAGGGGGCGCGGAAGGGGCGTTCGGCGTTCGGGTCGCTCCGGCGCATGATCAGGACCGCCCCGCAGACGATGACGAACGCCAGGAGCGTCCCGATGTTGACCAGCTCGGCGAGGACGCGCAGGGGCACCAGGGCGGCGACCGTGGCCACGAAGACTCCGGTCAGGATGGTCGCCTTCCACGGCGTCCGGAACTTCGGATGGATGGCGGCGAAGAAGCCGCGCGGCAGCAGGCCGTCGCGCGCCATCGCCAGGAAGATGCGCGGCTGGCTGAGCATCATGACCAGCAGCACCGACGTGATGCCGGTCAGCGCCCCGATCGAGATCAGCAGGTGCGCCCACGGCAGGCCGACCTGCCCGAAGGCCGACGACACCGGCGCGTCGATGTTGATCTTGTCGTACGGCACCATGCCGGTGATCACGCCGGAGACCGCGATGTAGAGAATGGTGCAGATGATCAGCGACGCGATGATGCCGATAGGCACGTCGCGCTTCGGGTTCTTGGCCTCCTCGGCCTGGGTCGAGACCGCGTCGAATCCGATGTAGGCGAAGAAGATCACCGCCGCGCCCGCCAGCATGCCGAGAGGCTCGCCGCCCGCGCCGACCTGTCCGAACAGGGTATGGCCGAAGAACGACACGCCGGTGAGACCGTACGGCGCGAACGGGATCCAGTTCTTCGGATCGATGTAGAAGACCCCGACCCCGATCACGAACAGGACCACCGACAGCTTCACCGCCACCATGGCGGCGTTGAACCGGGCGCTCTCCTTGATGCCGATGACCAGGATGACGGTCACCGCGAGGGCGATGACGATGGCCGGGAGGTCGAACAGCGCGCCGGTCGAGACCAGGTGACCCGCGACCGGGTCATAGTCGAACGGCGCTTTCGAGAACAGCGCCGGGACGTGAATCCCCGCCAGGCCGATCAGATCCTGGAAGTAGTGCGACCAGCCGTGCGCCACCGTCGACGAGGCGACGGCGTATTCGAGGATCAGGTCCCACCCGATGATCCAGGCGAACAGCTCGCCCAGGGTGGCATAGGCGTAGGTGTAGGCCGACCCCGCGACCGGCACCATGGCGGCGAACTCGGAATAGCACAGCGCCGCGAAGATGCAGGCCATGCCGGAGACGATGTACGAGAGGACCAGCGCCGGGCCGGTCTTGTCGTGCGCCGCCACGCCGGTCAGGACGAAGATGCCCGTGCCGATGATGGCGCCGATCCCCATCGCCGTGAGGGAGACCGGACCGAGCACGCGACGCAGGCGATGCTCGCCCGCCATCTCTTCCAGGAGCAGCTTGAGCGGCTTTTTCGCGAACAGCTGGCTCGCCATGCGGTCCCCTCCAGGCGCCCCGGACGTGCGCGCCGGCGGATTATCGCA
The DNA here is from genome assembly GCA_035638115.1 of Patescibacteria group bacterium. Classification (GTDB taxonomy): domain Bacteria; phylum Acidobacteriota; class Polarisedimenticolia; order Gp22-AA2; family Gp22-AA2; genus DASRAN01. The sequence continues at coordinate 34,388 of DASRAN010000045.1, forward strand.
CGATGGGACGCGGATTAGGGCGAGGAGCGGGCCGTGCCGACGGGGCGCAGGGCGCGGAGGCGCCGGCAGGCTTCCTCGAGATCGGGCATCTTCTTCGCCCAGCAGAGGCGGACCTGCGTCCGGCCGTCGGCGGGCTCGGCGTAGAACGACGAGCCGGGCACCACCGCGACGCCGGCGCGCTCGAGGATGACGCGCGCCGCCTCCTGGTCGTCGGCGAAGCCGAGACGCGCGACGTCGACCAGCATGTAGTAGGCGCCCTGCGGCACGAACGGCTCCATCCCCGCCTCGCGGCAGGCGGCGACCGTCATGTCGCGCTTCACCTGGTAATCGGCCTGCATCTTCGCGTAGTACGACGGCGGCAGGTCGAACGCCGCCACCACGCCGTACTGCAGGGGCGCCGGCGCGCAGATGGAGAGGAGATCGTTCAGGAGCGCCATCTTCGCCGCCAGCTCGCGCCGCGCCACGGCGTACCCCAGCCGCCATCCGGTCATGGCGTAGGTCTTCGAAAAGCCGCTCAAGGTGATGGTGCGATCGGCCATCCCGGGAAGCGTCGCCAGGCTCACGTGCCTCAGGCCGTCGTACAGGATGTACTCGTAGATCTCGTCGGTCAGCGCCAGCGCGTCGTGCTTCCGGCAGAGCCCGGCGATCAGCTCCAGGTCGTCGCGCGTGAACACCTTGCCGCTCGGGTTCGACGGGGTGTTGACGACGATCATCTTGGTGCGGTCCGAGAAGGCGCGCCGCAGCTCGTCGGGATCGAACGACCAGTCGGGCGGGCGCATGCCGACGAACCGCAGCGTCGCCCCGCAGACCTTCAGGATGTTGACGTGGTACGAGTAGAAGGGCGAGAAGATGACCACCTCGTCGCCCGGGTCGACGAACGCCATGCAGGCGGTGACGAAGGCGCCGGTGGAGCCGACCGAGACGACGACCTCGCCGTCGGGGTCGCAGGCCACGCCGTTGAAGTCGCGCATCTTGGCGGCGATCCGGCGGCGCAGCTCGTCGATGCCGTCGAGCCGGGTGTAGATCGAGTGGTCGGCGCGCACCGCGGCGATGGTGGCGTCCTTGATGACCGGCTCGACCGGCTGGTCGCAGATCCCCTGGCCCAGGTTGATGCCGCCGGCCCGGGTGCACTCGATCGACATGCGCCGGATTTCGGACTGGACCAGCCCCTCGATGCGCCCTGCGAATCGCTTCTTCACCTTGGCTTTGCCCTCACGCCTTGTCGTGCGCTTTCATGCGGCGGGCCATCTCCTCTTCGCTGACGTCCTCGACGTGCGTCGAGATGGTCCAGACGTGCCCGTACGGATCGGTGAGAGTGCCGGAGCGGTCGCCGTAGAACTGGTCGACCACCGGGCGGGAGACCTTGCCGCCGGCGTCGACGGCGCGCTTGAACCACATATCGACGTCTTCGACGTAAAGACAGATGCCGGTGCCCGAGCCGCCGAGGGTCGCGGGGCTCCTGAATCCCTGCTGCGGGGACTCCTCGCCCAGCATGATGCGCGAGTTGCCGATCTGGATTTCGGCGTGCGCGATGGTCCCGTCGGGCATCGGGTAGCGGCTGATTTCCTTCGCGCCCAGCGCCTTCTTGTAGAACTCCAGCGCTGCGGCCGCTCCCCGGATGATGAGGAAGGGCGTGGCGGTGTGGTATCCGTCCGGAATCGGCTTCACGGGCATGGGGGCACCTCTCTCGATTTGTTGGACGCCCCGGATCATACGCCAACCGCGGGCGGGGCGGGGAGGCCGGCTTGCCCCGTGACCTGACCCACGGCCACCCCCGGCCTCAGAGGCCCTGCCAGCGCGGCGGCCGCTTCTGGATGAAGGCGTCGATCCCCTCGGCGGCGTCAGGTTTCATCATGTCGCCGGCCTGCACGTCGGCGGCACGCTCGTACGCTTCTTCGATCCCCATCTCGGCCTGCTCGTAGAAGAGGCGCTTGCCGCTCGCCACCGCGGCCGGGCTCTTGGCGGCGATCGACGCGACCAGACGGCCGACCTCGTCGTCGAGCGCCGCGACCGGGACGACGCGATTGACCAGCCCGCGCTCCAGGGCGGTGCGCGCGTCGATGAACTCGCCGGTGAACAGCATCTCGAGCGCCGGCTTGCGCCCGACCTGCCGCGACAGCGCCACCCCCGGCGTCGAGCAGAAGAGGCCGACGTTGATCCCCGACACCGCGAACCGCGCCGCCTCGGACGCCACCACCAGGTCGCACATCGCCACGAGCTGGCAGCCGGCGGCGGTGGCGATGCCGTGCACGCGCGCGACGACCGGCTGCGGCAGGCGTCGCAGCGTCATCATCATCCGGCTGCAGTCCCGGAAGAGGGCGCGCAGCGCCTCGCGGTCGTTGATGGCGCGCATCTCCTTGAGATCGTGCCCGGCGCTGAACGCGTGGCCCGCTCCGGTCAGGACGACGACGCGCACCGCGGGGTCGTGCTCGATGGCGTCGAGATGCTTCTGCAGCGCCTCGATCATCCCCTTCGACAGCGCGTTGAGGCTGCGCGGCCGGTTGAGCGTCAGCCACGCGGCGCCGTCCCTGTCCTGCCGCAGGACGAAATCCTGTTCGGCGATGCCGCTCTCAGCCATGGGTCGTCTCCTCGCGGCCTCGCGCCTCACCGGCGCCCCGCACGCCCGTGTGGACGCAGACGATGCCGCCGGTCAGGGCGCGCCAGCTCACCGAGGCGAAGCCGCACTCCTCCATGACGGCGGCGAAGGTCGCGGCGTCCGGGAATTCGCTCACCGTGTCGGTGAGGTAGCGGTAGGCGCGCTCCTGGCCCGTGAGGAGCCCGCCGACGCGCGGCAGCACGTTGTAGAAGTACCAGTTGTACAGCCGCCAGAGCGAGCGCGACGGCGGCGTCGAGAACTCCAGCACGACGATCCGACCCCCGGGGCGCAGCACGCGGCGCATCTCCCGGAGCCCGGCGCGGAAGTCGGGGACGTTGCGGATGCCGAAGCCGATCATCGCGCCGTCGAACCGGCCGTCGGCGAACGGCAGCGCCTCGGCCGGCGCGTTCACCAGGCCCGCCGCCGCGCCGGGCGCGCGTCCGGACCCGGCGCCGAGCTTCCCCGCGGCGCGGACGAGCATCGCGCGGCTCAGGTCGACGCCGACGACGCGCGCGTCGGGGCGCCGGCGCATCATCTCCAGCGTGAGATCGCAGGTGCCGCACGCCAGATCGAGGACGCTTCCCCCGCGCGGCAGGTCGCGGAAGGTCCGGATCGCGGCCCGCCTCCAGTAGACGTCGACGCCGCACGACAGCACGCGGTTGGTCAGGTCGTAGCGGGGTGCGATCGCGTCGAAGGTGGCGCGAATCTCGAGGTTCCGGGGCGACAGTTCGCCGGGGGAGAGCGGGGTCATGCCATCGACATTATAGGTGCGGGCGGGCGCTCTTCGGCGTACATTGGGGACAATCAATCGCCGTGCTGGTGGTCTCGCGAACCCGAACCCGAATCCGTGGAGGCGTGTCATGAGCCGACCCTTCCTCCTTCCGTCCCGCGCCGGCCGGCTCTCCGCCCCGTCGCTCCTGGCCGCGGCGCTCGTCATCGCGGCCGGCGTCGTGCTCGTGCCGGGGAACGCCATGGCGTCCTGCGCGGTCTCCGTTCCCGTCCATCACGAGCTCGAGTCCTTCCTGTTCTGCTCCGATTCGGGGGCGACGGGGGCCGCCGCCTGGCTGCTCGAGGATCCGATCGGGGTCAACACGGACGGAGCCGACATCCTGTGCGAATCGCAGAGCGCCCCGGGCTGCCTGGGGCAGCCCGGCGCCGGCGCCGCCGGGGACGGCCGCGTGGCGATCGAGGGAGACTGGCTGGACGACCGGATGCCGGGCTGCCCGATCGTCGACGGCTACCCTCACCGCATCGCCCTGGTCGTGGCGAGCGGGGATCGGGTCTGGGGACGGTCGCTGCTGATCTCGCTGACCGGCTCCTACCCCGGCTACGGGTACAGCTATCCCGTCGAGGCGGCCCAGCCGTACGACGCGATCGCAGGAGTGATCCAGCCGCTGGGCTGCGACTCCTCGGTGCAGGTGGTCGACGCGCAGCCGGGGTACATCATTCTGCGGTTCCTGCCCCTCCAGGCGCGCACCGATTGCGACGCCGGGAGCCTGGGCGAAGCCGCCGGCCTCTGCACGACCCCGTTCGCGCCGGCCGTGACGACCGGGCCGGTCTACACGCGTCTCCAGCCTTGCGGAGATCCCGTCGACCTGAGCCGCGCTCTGTGGACCCCCACGGGCGTCTCCCCGGACGCGACGGGGCGGGCCCTCGTCCCGGTGCCGCAGCCACCGGTCGGGCAATGCCGGCTCCTCGGGGCGACGTCGCTCGTCGACGGCGTCGAGAGCGCGGCGATCACCGCCTTCGTCTCGGGCGCCGACTGCCTCAACCGGGACGGCGATCCCTCCTGGACCTGCGCGCGGGACTGCGACGCGCTCTACTGCAAAGTGGACTGCGACGACAACGACCCGACCCGTTATCCGGGCGGTCCGAACGACTGCGAGAGTGACCACTGCGACGTCAGCTGCCCGCTCGACAACTGCCCGAACGTCAGCAACCCCGACCAGCGCGACTCAGACAACGACGGCCGGGGCGACGCGTGCGACAACTGCCCCTTCGCGGCCAACCCGGATCAGCGCGACAGCGATGGCGACGGCTTCGGCGACGTGTGCGACAACTGCGTCAACTTCGCGAACGCGAATCAGGCCGATTGCGATGGGGACAGGGTCGGCGACGTGTGCGACAACTGCGGCTGCTCGAACCCGGGCAACCCCGACCAGACCGATTCGGACGGCGACGGAATCGGCGACGTATGCGACAACTGCCCCATCGTGGCCAACCCGAGCCAGGTCGACACCGACCAGGATGGACTCGGCGACGCCTGCGACAACTGCGCCCTCGTCCCGAATCCGAACCAGGCCGATTGCGATGGGGACGGGTTTGGCGATGTGTGCGACAACTGCGTCGTCCCGCCGCCGGGTGGCCCCGACCCATGCGGCTGCCGCCCGCAGGAGGTGACCGACATCGTCATCGGCACGGCCGTGGCGCCCGCCCGCGGGGCGGGCCTTCTGTCCTGGCGGACGAGCGCCGAACGCGACATCCGCAGCTTCAATATCCTGGTCTACGACTCCGCGGGACGACCGACGCGGCTCAACGACGCGCCCGTGCCATGCCTGCAGTGCTCGGGCGGTCTCGGCGCTTCGTACTTCTTCACGATCGCCAAGCACAAGAGCGGCCGCAACATCTTCGTCGAAATGATCCACTTCGACGGCGGAAGTCAGGTCTTCGGACCGGCCTCGCGCCACTAGGCCGGGGTGAGCGTCAGGCGAGGGCGCGCCTCGGGCGCGGGTGCGCCCCGGGACGCTGCCGCGGGCGCGCGTCTCAGACCGTAATCGTGCCGCGCAGGTACTCGACGGCGCGGCCGGCGATCGAGACGCGCTCCCCCTGGTCTGCGAGGAACAGCTCGCCGCCGCGCGCCGAGACCTGGAGAGCGTGCAGCGTCTTGCGCCCCAGGCGACGGCTCCAGTAGGGGACCAGCGTGCAGTGCGCCGAGCCGGTGACCGGGTCCTCCGGCACGCCGACGCGCGGCGCGAAGAAGCGCGACACGAAGTCGACCTCCTTCCCCGGCGCGGTCACGATGACGCCGACGGACTCGAGGCGCGCGATCGCCGCGAAGTCGGGGCGCAGCGATTCAATCTGATGCTGCGTCTCGAACACGGCCATCAGGTCGCGCGCGCGAAGCACCTGCTGCGGCGCGGCGCCGAGGGCCGCGGTGAGCGCCGCGGCGAGCGGCGAGCCCGGGACATCCGGCTCGGCGGGCCGCGACGGGAAGTCCATCGCCAGCCGGTCGCCCTCCTGCGCGACGCTCAGCGTGCCGCCGCTGTAACGGAAGGTGACCGGCGAGCGGCGCGCGTGGCCGTGACGGAACAGGACGTGGGCGCTCGCGAGGGTCGCGTGGCCGCAGAGATCCATCTCGACCGCCGGGGTGAACCAGCGCAGCCCGAACTCGGGCTCGCCCTTCACGACGAACGCCGTCTCGGCCAGGTTGTTCTCGGCGGCGATCGACTGCATCGTCTTTGCGGGCAGCGGCTCGTCGAGCACCACGACGGCGGCGGGGTTGCCGCCGAACAGCTTCCCGGTGAATGCGTCAACTTGATAGATCGGCAGCTCCATGCGGACCTCCTTTGACCTCACCTTGATCGCGGCGCGCCGGCGTCGCGGACGGCGAGGTACTCCTGTTCCAGGATCGACATCACGATGAGCGATTCGTATCCCGAGGCCCCCTTGATCACGTCCCGCAGCGTCCCTTCCTCGCGGAACCCTTCGCCGGCGTAAATCGCGCGGGCGCGCTCGTTGAACGGCTTGACCTCCAGCCACAGCCGATGCGCGCCGTGTGTCTCGAACGCCCAGCGGGTGACCTCGCGCACCGTGGCGCGCCCGAACCCGGCGCCCTTGCGGGTCACGACCAGGCGCTTGAACTCGACGCCGAGGTGGGGACTCGACAGACCGAGGAGGATGACGTATCCGACCGGCTCGAGACGCGCCGACGCGGGACGCCAGGGCGCCGCCGCAGGCCACGCCCCGGCGACGGCCGGGGCTCCCGCGGCCGTCGACTCGACGACGCGGTGCGCGACGTCCGGGTCGAGCACCGCCGCGCGGTGCTCCTCGAGGCTCCACTGCCGGATGAACGGCGAGTTCTCGGCGGCGCGCTCCGCCGCCAGGACGGACTCGAGGTCGGCCTCGGTCGTCGGGCGCAGCGTGATCGGCGGGACCGCTTTCATGGTCATGATCGTGGCGCAAGGATATAGAATCGGGGCCGACATGAACAGATTCAGATTAGTGAAAGATCGACCAGCACAGATGACGGCCGCGCGCACCGCCGGGGCGGCGGGCGAGCCGCTCTATGCCCGGCTCGCGGGCGCGCTCGAGACCCAGATCCGCAGCGGCGCTTTGCAGATCGGCGACCGGGTCGGATCGGTGCGCGTCCTCAGCCGCGACCAGGGGGTGAGCGTCGCGACGGTCCTGCAGGCGATCGCGCGACTGGAGAGCCAGGGGTTCGTCGAGGCGCGGCCGCGCTCCGGGTACTACGTCCGCACGCCGTTCGCCGATCTCGTGGCTGAGCCGGCCGCGGGCCCCTCGGGATCGCGCCCGCGGCGGGTGGGGGTCGGGGCGATCATCGCCGAGGCGATCGCCGCCTCCTCGGACCCCGCCAAGGTGCCGCTGGCCGCCGCCTGCCCCGACCCGCGCCTGCTGCCGGCGGCGGCGCTCAACCGCGCCCTGCGCAGAGCCCTGCGCGACGCGCCGCTGCACAGCACCGCCTACGCCTTCCCGCCCGGGCTGCCGGCGCTGCGACGGCAGATCGCCCGGCGCTCGCTCCTGCTCGGCTGCAACCTGCCGCCGGGCGAGATCGTCGTCACCGCCGGCGCCATGGAGGCGATGAACGTCGCCCTGCGCGCGGTGGCGAGCCCGGGCGACGTCGTGGCGCTCGAGAGCCCGACCTACTTCGGCATCCTGCAGGCGGTCGAGTCGATGGGGATGAAGGCGGCGGAGATCTCGACCCACCCGCGCACCGGTCTCGACCTCGACCGCCTCGAGAGCGTCCTCCGGCGGCACAAGGCGCGCGCCATCGTGACGATGACCAACTGCCACAACCCGCTCGGCACGATCGTCGAGGACGACGCCAAGAAGGCGCTCGTCGATCTCGCGACCCGTCATCGCGTGCCGCTCATCGAGGACGACATCTACGGCGACCTGGCGTTCGACGCGCCGCGGCCGCGCACCGCCAAGTCGTTCGACCGCGAGGGGCTCGTCCTGCTCTGCTCGTCGTTCAGCAAGACCCTCGCGCCCGGGTTCCGCGTCGGCTGGATCCACGCCGGCCGGTTCCAGGCCGAGGTCGAGCGTCTCCTGTTCATCCACACCGTCGCCGCGTCGTCCCTGCCGCAGCACGCGGTGGCCGCGTTCCTGGCGTCGGGCGCCTACGACCGCAGCCTTAAACATCTGCGCGCGGCGTTCCGCGACCAGGTGCGCCTGACCGGCCGCGCCCTCGCGGAGCATCTCCCCGAGGGAACGCGGATCACGCGGCCCGCCGGCGGCTACGTCCTGTGGGTCGAGCTGCCGAAGCGCATCGACGCGGAGCTCCTGGCGCGGCGCGCGCTCGCCTCTGGCATCGCCGTCCTGCCGGGGCCGATCTTCTCCGCCACCGGCCGCTTCCGGAACCACCTGCGCGTGTCGTGCGGCCACGTCTGGTCCGATCGGATCGAGCGGGCCATCGCCACTCTCGGGAAGCTCTGCCGGACCGCCTGACCCCGGAGCGCTCGGCCCCGCAGCGCCTGACCCCGTGGCGCCTGACGCGGCGCGACCCTAGCCGAGCGCGCCGCGCCGGTACAGCGACGCGACGTACGCCAGGATGGCGGCCGAGATCAGCGTGCTCATCGCGAGGACCAGGCAGCCGAGGATCATGCCGACGGGCCCGCCGATCCCGATCTGGTCCATGAATCCGCGCGTCACGACCTGCCGGGCGAAGTTGGCGGAGCCGATGAAGTAGGAGGCGACGAGCCACCAGAGCGCCTGGCGCCGCATGAGCCAGAGCAGTGTCATGGCCACCACCTGCATCAGGCTCACGGCGGCGGTGATCGCCCAGTCGGCGGGAGTGAGCCGCGCCAGGTACTGCTGCGTGGCGAGGGGCATCTCGATCAGGCCGGCCCGGATCAGGGACTGCGACAGGAGCGCGTAGCCGAGCGCGAGCCACGTCAGCAGCACGATCGCCGTGACCCATCCAGGGCGTATCCGCGGCGGCGCGTTTTCGATCACGAGGACCGTCCCTCCCTCTCGGAGCGTCACCCGTCCTTGCGTGACTTGCGATAGCGCGGCAGGCCGTCGGCCAGCTTCACCCACGGCAGCATCCGGTCGGCCCAGACGTGGTCGCCGGGGACGACGAGCGACGGATCGTCCAGGCTGCACGCCGTGACGTCGACCGCCCCGGGTGTGTCGGCGTTTTCGTAGGTGATCTGCGTGCCGCACGAGGCGCAGAAGCGCCGCGTGATCCCGGGGCGCGACTCGACCGCCGCCATGGTCCCCGACACCACGTGGAATCCGGAGCGGGTCGTCTCGACCCAGGTCACGAACGGCGCGCCGCCCAGACGCCGGCAATGGATGCAATGACAATGCGTCGTCCGGTTCGGGGGGCCGTCGAGCCGATAGCGGATCGCGCCGCAGAAGCAGCCGCCTTCCATGAGGCCTCCTTGGCCGCCAGGCGATTCACCGCGGCCGCCAGTGCGGATACGATACGCCGGTTGGGCGGCCGCTTGACATGCAAGTAATTACTTGCATATACTGACGGGTGTGGCGTGGACAAGGTCTTCAAGGCGCTCGCGAGTCCGGCCCGGAGGAGGCTTCTGGACTCGTTGCGGGCGCACAACGGGCAGACGCTGGGAGAGCTGTGCCGGCATCTCGACATGACGCGGCAGGCGGTGACGCAGCACCTCGACTCGCTCGAGGCCGCCAACCTGGTCGCGACCGTCCGGCGCGGGCGGGAGAAGCTGCACTACCTCAACCCGGTGCCCATCCACGAGATCCACGACCGATGGATCGTGAAGTACGAGCGGCGGCACCTGGACGCATTGCGTGCGCTCAAGAAGAGAGCGGAAGAGGACTGACATGGAGAAACCCAAGTTCGTCTACGTGACCTACATCGCCTCGACCCCGGAGAAGGTCTGGAACGCGCTCATCGACGCGAAGATGACCGCGCAGTACTGGCAGAACGACAACGTCTCCGACTGGAAGCCCGGGTCGCGCTGGGAGCACCGCAGCAGCGACAAGGAGCGCGCCCTGCGCCTGGTCGGCAAGGTGATCGAGAGCAAGCCGCCGCACCGCCTGGTCATCACCTGGGCCTTCCCGGCCGACGAGAAGAACGAGGCCAAGCACACGCGCGTCACCTTCGACATCCAGGAGACGAAAGGCGTGACCTGCCTGACCGTGACCCACGACCAGCTCGAGGCCGGCTCCGAGATGCTGACCGGGATCACCAACGGCTGGCCGAAGGTGCTGTCGAGCCTGAAGTCTCTCCTGGAGTCGGGGAAGCCGCTGCCGAAGCTGTGGTGAGGCGGGGCTAGATCTCGACCTCGACGTCGGCGCCGGTGACCCGGACGTTGTAACGCGCCACGTCCCGCGACGCCGGGGGGCCGAGGACGGCGCCCGTCGTCACGTCGAACGTGGCGCCGTGCCAGGGGCAGGTCACCTGCGTGCCGGCGATCTCCCCGTCCGAGAGCGGCGCTCCGCGGTGCGGGCAGACGCCGTCGATGGCGTGGAACGCGCCGTCGACGTTGAACAACGCGATGCACTTCCCGTCCGCCTCGACCATTTTGGCGCGGCCGGGGGCGACGTCCTGCGTCGTCGCGACCTTCATGTATCGGGACATGGAGGTCATCCTACTTCTTTCGCTTCGTCCAGTCTCCCGCCTCCAGCCGGAAGGCGAGGAACAGCACCACCGCCAGGTTCACCACCAGCGCGAGGACCGGCTCGTAGCGCGGGTGATGGATGAACGCCGCAATCTCGAACGGGACGTAGAAGAGTCCCGTCAGGACCGCGAGCCACTCCGCCCAGCGCCGGCGGTACCAGAGACCCACCCCCTCGACCAGCCGGAACGCGGCATAGAGGAACGCGCCGAACGCCAGGATGCGCAGCCGCTCCGGCGTCGCGTTGTCCGCCGCCTTGAGGAAGATGCCCGGGTAGTGGTGGGCCGGGTCGAGGTGGAGGTGGGCGATGAGCCGCGCCGCCAGCGACTGCACATCCTTGTCGACCAGGTACAGCAGCCCCGTGCCCGCGGCGAGGACGAGCAGCCCCTTGGCCCCCTCGAGCAGCGCGATGGCGCGTATCCAGAAGGTCGCGGCGGGGGAGCACGGGCGCGCGGGCTCCGACTCGGGTTCCAGGCGGGGGTCGATGACGGCCGGTTCCTCCAGCGCCGATTTCGGCCCCTTGTCTATCACACTCGGGCGGTTCCCGGTTTCTTCGTGACCGCGTTCAAATAACTAGTTGACGGGGCATGTCGTCCGAGGTATCTGATCGTCAATCAGGGTCACGCATGGGCCTGGGTCTTCGGCTCGGTTCTCGTCCGTCCCGCCCGGGTCGCGGAAGGGGAGGCCAACATGGTGAACCGGCTCGCAGCGTCCTCATGGATCTTCTTCGTGCCCGTTTGCCTCGTGATCGGCGGGCTCGCCCTGTCGAGCGATGTTCCGAAGGCTCCGGTCCCGGCGGTCCTCCCGCCGAGCGGCGGGCCGACCTGGCAGGTCGCCGGCACGCAGGTGAACGCCGGGTTTGGTGGCACCCTCGCCTCGGCCGGCGACGTCAACGGCGACGGGATCTCCGACATCATCGTCGGCGCGCCGAGCTACGACACTCCGTCGGCCGGAGGTCCGGAAGGCCAAGCCTACGTGTACCTCGGCTCGCCCCTGGGACCTTCCACCGTGCCCGTCTGGACCGCCAGCGGGGGTCAGAGCGGGTTCGGGACGTCGGTCGCCTCGGCGGGCGACGTGAACGGCGACGGATTCGACGACATCATCGTGGGGGAGCCCCGCTTCGTCATGTATCAGGCGGATGGGATTCACGTGAGGTGGACGGGCCAAGCCTATCTTTACCTCGGCTCCGCTTCGGGGCCGGCCAGCATGCCTGCATGGATCGGGCACGCGGGACAGCTCTCCCTGTTCGGCTTCTCGGTCGCCTCGGCAGGGGACGTCAACGGTGACGGCTACGCCGACGTGATCGTGGGCGCGCCCGCCGACTACCCTGCCTCGGCCGCAGCCTATGTCTACCTCGGTTCTCCGTCGGGCCTCTCCCAGACCCCTGCCTGGTCCGTGATTGGCCCGCAACCCAATTTTTCCGACGCCGGGTTCGGTGCTCAGGTCGCGAGCGCGGGCGACGTGAATGGCGACGGCTACGGCGATGTCCTCGTAGGGGAGCCCGGGCACGACCGCGGCGGATGCACCATCGGCAGGGTGTACCTCTATATCGGGTCGGCGTCCGGTCTTTACCCGGATGCCGCCTGGACCAGAGAGGGAAGCAATTGCGATCCCACTCATCACCTGGGTCTTGGCTCCTCGCTGGCCTCGGGACACTTCGACGGCGACCAGTACAGCGACATCGTGCTGGGCGCCGCCAACACTGGCGCCATGCTCTTCCGGGGATCGCCCGGGGGGCCGGGCAGCAGCCCCGACTGGACGTCGCACGGGGAGAATGTCGCGCGGAGCGCCGGCGACGTGAACGGCGATCACTTCGACGACCTGATCACGGGTCCTCCCTTCGCGCTCCCCGCTTCCGGGGGCGCCGCGTCGATCTACCTCGGCGGACCCTCCGGGCTTGCCGCGTCGCCGGTCTGGACCGTGACCGTGAATCAGACGGCAGGGTTTGGGTCCGTCGTCGCGGGCGCGGGTGACACCGACGGCGACGGTCTTGCGAACGTGCTCGTCGGGGCTCCCACCTACGACAGCAACCAGGTCAACGTCGGCGCGGCCTTCCTCTTCTTCGGTCCGGTCGTCGTGTCCTGCGGGATCGACCTCGATGCCGACGGTTACTGCGCGACCGGTCCCGGCGCCGACTGCGACGATGGCGACCCGGCGATCCATCCCAATGCCGTCGAGATCTGCAACGCGGTGGACGACAACTGCAACGGCCAGATCGACGAAGGCCTGGGAGTCGGAACGGTGTGCGCCGTGGGTCTCGGCCCCTGCGCGGCCTCGGGGCACGTGACATGCGCCGCCGACGGCACGTCCTTCTGCGATACTCCGCCGCCGGGTCTTCCGGCGCCCGAGATCTGCGACGGGGTCGACAACGATTGCGACGGCGTCGTCGACGACGGCCTGGCCGACCCCGACTCCTGCCACATCTCGTCCACGAGCCAGGCCGGAGCCGAGCTTGGCTGGAGCGTTGCGCGCGTCGGCGACGTCAACGGCGACGGGTTCGACGACGTCCTGGCGGGCGCGCCGGGCGACGGTCAGGGGCGCATCAACCTCTATTACGGCTCGGCCTCGGGCAAATTCCATCTGCCCGACTGGACCCATGCCGGCACACAGACCGCGAACGCGCCCCCGAACGTCACCGCGCGCTTCGGAGCCGCCGTGGCGGGGATCGGCGACCTGAACCACGATGGGTACGACGATTTCATCGTCGGCGCCCCCGGCTACGGTTTTTACGTGGACTTTTATAACAACCAGGTGCTCACCGGAACGTATGGCGCCGCTTACCTGTTCCTCGGCGGTCCGGGTGGTCCCTCGCTGGCGACGCAGCTCGGGTCGACCATCGGCCTCCCCGTCCAGTTCGGCAGCGCCGTCGGCGGCGGGGGTGACATCGACGGCGATGGAGTCGCTGATTTCGTCGTCGCCGACCGGGGCGCCCCGTTCATCCTTCCTAACACTCCGACCGTCACGATCTTCACGCAGGGAGGGGCCAGTCGCACCTCCGTCGCCAGCGTCAGCCCCAGCTACGGAGCATCGATCGCGATCGCTCACGACCTGAACGGCGACGGGTTCGATGACCTGCTGGTGGGGGTGCCCGGCGACTCCCAGGTCCAGGTCTACTTCGGCCATTCCGGCCTGATGACCTACGCAATGCAGACTCTTCATGGGGTGCCCGGCCTGGGGAGGTCGCTCGCCGGAGCCGGGGACGTCAACCGCGACGGGTTCGGCGACGTCCTGGCCGGTGGGGACGAAGCGGCTTCTCTCTATGTCGGGTCGGCGGCGGGTGTCTCGACCGCGCCGATCTGGTCCACCAGCGCCGGGCAGGTGGTGGCGTCGGCGGGCGACGTCGATGGCGACGGGTTCGCGGACGTAATCCTCGGCGCGAGCAACGCCTTTGCCGGGGGTGGGGCCTTCCTCTACCTCGGCGGCCCCGGCGGACCGGATACCGTTCCGTCCTGGGTCGGTTCGATCACGAACCAGGAGGGCGCCCGGTTCGGCGCGGCGGTGTCCGGGGCCGGCGATTTCGATGGCGACGGGCTGGATGATCTCGTCATCGGCGCTCCCAGCTTCAACAGCGGCGGCGCGCTCCTTGCGGGACGGGTCGATCTGGTCCTCTCGTCCAGCATCTTGGTCACCGGCTCGGTGCCGCCGCAGGCGGCGATCACCGCGCCCGCGACGGCCGAGTGCACCGCCGGCGGCGCCGTGGTCAGCCTCGACGGCTCGGCCTCGACCGACGCCGACTCGACCCCGGGCACCAACGACGACATCGCGTCGTTCGACTGGTACGACGGTTACGGCACGCCGGGCCAGCACCTGCTCGGGTCCGGCAGGACACTCAGCGTCGGCCTGCCGCTCGGCGCCCACGCCATCACGCTGGTCGTGACCGACCATGCCGGCCAGACCGGCGCCGCGACCACGACGGTGACGGTGCGCGACACGCAGCCGCCGACTCTCGTGCTGCATGTCGATTCGTCGACCCTGTGGCCGCCGAACCATGGCCTGGTCACCGTGAACGTCACCTGGGAGACGGGCGACGCGTGCGACCCGGCGGGCGTCGGAGTGCAGCTCATCTCACTGACCAGCAGCGAGCCGGACGACGCCGCCGGCGGCTCCGACGGCGCGACGACCCAGGACATCGAGGGCGCCGTCGCCGGCACCGCCGACACGACGTTCCTGCTGCGCGCCGAGCGCGACGGCAAGGGGTCGGGCCGCATCTACACGCTGACTTACGGCGCACGGGACTCGAGCGGCAACGCGACGACCGCCCTGGCGACGGTGATCGTGCCGCACGACCTGGGGCAGGGCCCGGAGCCGCTCCTGATGCGACTGGAGCCGGCGAGCCAGGGCTCGACCAGCGCGCGGATCTTCTGGCCCGCGGTCGCCGGCGCGACCGGTTACGACGTCATCACCGGCGACCTGCAGGCATGGCGCGCCGTCGGCGAAGTCCTCGACGTCGGCCCGGTGCAGGTCCTGGCGCGGTCGGCCACGGCGACGTCATTGACCGAGCCGGCGGGCGCCGCCAACCCGGCCGTGGGACACGCGCTCTTCTACCTGATCGAGCAGCGCACGGCGGAACGCGGCGCCGGCTATGGCACCGAGACCAGTCCGTGGCCGCGGGTGGCGTCGAGGTGCGAGGGCGGCTGTCCCGACGCGGCGCCAGCGGCCGGCTCGGGCCAGGTCACCAGCGTCCGGAAGTGATTCGCGGTTGCCTTCGACCGATGATCTGACGCTGTCTGAATCAGATCATGACAAGGACCGCCCGGCCGCTGATGACGACGGATTTCATGGGGACCTCCTTGCGGCGGGGTACTCTTTGTCGGAGTAGATCCATACGAGGCGCGACACCTTGCCGCCGGTGTCGCGCACGAACCGGACGCGGGCCCAGAACGACCGGTCGAGGAACTCGTTCGGCGCCACCGGGACGAGCGTGGAATCGGCCTGCGTGCTCCAGTGCATCATCAGGTAACCGGCCTGCCGCGTCACGGTCAGCGTCGTGCCCGGAAAGAAGAAATCGTCGCCACCGGCGTAGGTGCCTTCGAATGCCGCGAGGGCCGGCTCGCCCATGGCGATCGGCACGACGCCGGAAGGCGGCGCGACCGTGTCGCCCAGCGCCAGGGCGGCGAGGTCGGCGGCGATCGGAGCCTGCGTCGAGGTCGAGTAGGTGTTGGCCAGGACTATGACGGTGACCCGGTCGTCGATGTAGCGCTGCAGCGTGGCGGTGAACCCCGGGCTGCGCCCGTTGGCCGCCATGCACCGGCGGCCCAGCCTTTCGTTGACGAACCAGCCGAAGACGTTGCCCTGGCCCGCGCCGAGGATCCGGTCGATCGTGCCCTTCGGCAGCAGCCGGTCGGCGTAGAGCGCCTGGTCGAACTTCAGCAGGTCCGCGGTCGTCGAGTAGAGCGAGCCGTTGCCCGTCTTCATCGACCAGTCGAACCACGGCGCGTTGCCGAACCCCTTGAGCCCCTCGGGCACGTACCCGGACGCCCGGCCGGCGACCAGCGCCTGCGCGCTGCCGTCGTGTCCCGTGTCGGCCATCCCCAGCGGCGCGAAGATGGCGTCGCGCAGGAACTCGCCGTACGGCCGCCCCGACGCACGCTCGATCACGTAGGCGAGGAGGTTGTAGTTCGAGTTGCTGTAGGCGTACTTCTCGCCGGGCGCGGCGGCCGGATCGAGCCCGCGGATCAGGTTGACCAGGTCGAGCGGTGTGTGCGGCTTCATCGATTCGGCGGTGTAGAACGGCGCGCCGTTGATGTCGGCGATCCCCGAGGTATGGGTGAGCAGGTGCAGCAGCGTCGTGTCCTGGCCGCGCGGGAAGTCGGGGATAAAGCGCGCCACCGGGTCCGACACCTTGAGCCGCCCCTGCGCCTCCAGCATCAGGATCGCCGCCGCGGTGAACGGCTTGGAGACCGAGGCGATGTGGAACCGCGTCCGCGGCGTGTTGGCGACGTCCAGCTCGTAGCTCGCCATGCCGTACGCCCGGCTCACGAGCGGCTTCCCCTCGCGCGCCAGCAGGATCGCGCCGCTGAAGTTGCCGCCGTCCACGAACGGCTTGAGATAGGCGTCGACGCGCGCGTCGAGCGGGTCGGCCGGCTGAGTGGCCGCCGCGGTCGGGACCGGCCGCGCCGGAGGAGCCGGTTTCGCCGGCGGGGTCGCCGCGGCGAGCGTTCCCAGCAGGGCGGCGGCGAGGACGGCGCCCGTGCTCCCGATGACGGCTTGCCGTTGTGACGTCATAACGCTATAGTACCAGCATGAGCGGCCCACGACGTGCCACCGTCTATCTCGACCCCGAGCTTCACCGGGCTCTGCGGGTCAAGGCCGCGGTCTCCGACCGGAGCATCTCCGAGCTCGTCAATGACGCGATCCGCCAGGTCCTGGCCGAGGACGCCGAAGATCTCGCAGCCCATCGAGGGAGGGCCAAGGAGCCCAACCTGGATTTCGAGAGCGTGCTGAAGGACCTTCGGCGCCGTGGCAAGCTATAGACTCCTCATCAAGCCCTCGGCCGTCAAGGAGCTCGAGGCGGTTCCGGCCAGGGACCGCCTCCGTCTGGTGTCGCGGATCCGCAGGCTGCCCTCCGACCCACGCCCGCCCGGGTGCGAGAAGCTGTCCGGGCACGATCTCTACCGGGTTCGCCAGGGGAACTATCGCGTCCTCTATTCGATCGAGGACGAGGCGCTCGTCGTTCTCGTGATCAAAGTGGGACATCGTGGCGCGGTGTGCCGATGAAGCGATGACGCGACGCGGCGAAACCCGTTGCGCGGCTGCTCTCGCGCAACGGGCCCCGCGCCGCCCTCCAACGAGCGACGGGTCTCGAACGAACGCCGCCTTCGGCCGGCCGATCGGCCTGGGGCGAGGAGCTAGCGGTCGTCCGAGTCCCGGCCTTCCGACGCCGGCACGGCCGGGGAAACCGCCGTGGCGAAGCCGGTGAGGATCCACGCGCGCTGGCTGTTGGCGAACCGGGGCGCCAGCATGCCGTCGTTGATCTCGCGCGTGACGGCGAACCGATCGTAGGAGGTCGCCGGCAGGAAGAGCCTCGCGTTGTCCTCGAACCCGTCCGACGCGCTGTCCACGTCGCCCTCGACCGAGGAGATGACGCCGTCGCGGTTCTGATCGACCCGCGCGACCTCCTTGGCGTAGGCGTCGTTGATGCGCTGCAGGACGTCGGTCAGGCCCGGCTCGAACGACATCGGCCGCTCGAACACGTCGAGGTAGATCTCATGCGTCAGACCGCTGGGGATGAAGCGGTCGCGGAACTCGCGCTGATTGTCGTCGTCGCCGTCGAACTTGTCCGGGTCGCGCGGCAGGAATGGGCTGTCGCCGTACTGCACCGGATCGTTCTGGAAGCCCGACGGTCCCGAGCCTGGGATGAGGCTGGTCTCTGCGCCGATCTTCCCGGCCTCGAAGGTGCCCGCGAATCCGCCGGTGAACGGCAGCTCGTAGAGCGGAAAGGTCCAGTTGGTCGTGTAGTTGAACTCCCAGTAGGAGTGCACGTCGCTCTGCTGCAACGCGTTGTAGGCGCCCATGCTCAGGTAGATCGGCACGAGGTTGGCGTGGACGCCGGGGAAGTGGTCCGACTCGGACGGAAACCGCACCGCGTTGCCGTCGGTCGTGAACAGGTGATCGAACACGTTGTTGCCGGCGCCCATAGTCCGCAGGGCGTCGGCGTCGACCTGGAGGATCGTCCCGAACTGAGCCTTGCCGTCCGGGCGCGGCGGGGCGACCGGCGCGACCCGGAGATCGTGGATCATCCAGCCCTCGTACCAGCCGCTCTCGTTGTTGATGACGAAGAGCGGGTGCAAGTCGGTGAACACGTCGATGAACGCGCGCACGTCGTTCGGATCGGTCGGCAGATCCGGCTTCGGCTCGACGACCATGCGGACCGCGCCGATGGTCGGCAGGCCGCAATCGGCCCCAGTGACCGTCAGCTCCACCGCGTCGTTGATGCCCGGGAAGATGGTGGTGAAGACGTTGCGCTCGAAGTTGTGCGTGTCGAGCAGGTAGTACTGGAACAGCTGGCTCGCCTTGTCCGCCTCCGCGAACGCCTGCACCGGCGGCACGGTGTGCGGCCGGCCGGCGAGGCGGATGAGCTGCTCGCGCAGCGGCAGCGGAAGGCTCCGGACGTCTCCCCGGGTCGCGATGGCCGCCATGTCGCTCTGCGAGTGCGGATTCGGATGGCAGGGGGCGCTGACCGTGTCGGTCGTCAGCTTGACCGCCGCCGGCGCCACCGGTCTGAACCCTCTCGACTCCCCGGAGGATTGGGTGGCGGCCCGGGCGCCTCCCAGCAGCAGGGCGCCGGTGATCGCCACGGACAGCAGCAGCGGGCTCGCGAATCGTCTCGGTGCAGATGACATGCTGACCTCCCTCTTTCCCTCTCGGACGTTGTTCCAAGGAGCGGCCCTGCGGGATTGCAAAGACGCCCGGTTCTTCGCGACTCCGTTCGTCAGGTCCAGTCGTCCCCCATGCCGTCGCCGCGGGCCGGCGAGCCGTGGTTCCGCCGGACGTGAACGCCTTCACCTTCGAGCACGCTGGCGACCGGCTCCCAGCGGCACCAGATCTCGACGCCGGCGCGGCTCAACCGTTCGAGGACCTCGACCCCGCCGCGATCGACGTAGCTGACGCCCGCCAGGTCGAGACTCACGACACTGCGCGTTTCGAGAAGCAGGGCGCATTCGCGCTCCAGGAGCCAGGTCCACTCGCCGGCGATGGTCCCCTCGAGCCTCAGCGTCACCCGTGAGCGGGACTCGTCATCGCGTGTGATTCGCAACATGGCCGCGGCCTCCTCGTTCCGTGAACATCGCGCGGTGTCAAACGCATGGGACGTGCCAGCGCCGCGCGCTCCGTCACGGACGGGCGCAAACGCATGCCCGGCGCGGAGTTTGGAGGAACGGCCCGGCGCGGCGGCCGCGGGGCGCGGCCGCGTTCGATGACGGCCTATCGGGAGATTGACGAAGGGATGGCAGTCACGCCGTCACGCGGGCCGCCGGAAAGCCGCTCTGGACGGTGACTTCAGGCACACTCAGGCGCGGCGGCGATCAGGCGCGACGGGCGATGCCGAGCTTCTTCATGCGGGATTCGAGGGTCGTGCGCTTGAGGCCGAGGACCTTCGCGGCGCCGCGATCGCCGCTCACCCGCCAGCCGGTCTCTTCGAGGACCGCGACGATGTGCTCGCGCTCGACGTCCTCGAGGACGCGCGACGTCCTGGACGGGCCGCCGCCCGCCGGCGCCGAGGCCGCGAGATCACCGACCTCGAACCGGCCCTTGGGCGACAGGATGACCGCCCGCTCGATGACGTTCTGCAGCTCGCGGACGTTCCCCGGCCAGGAATAGGCGCACAGGCGATCCAGGACGTCCGCACCCAGCGGGCCGACGTGCTTCCCCATCTTCGACGCGTAGAGCATCGCGAAGTGCCGCGCCAGACGCGGCACGTCCTGAAGGCGCTTGCGCAGCGGGGGGATGACGATCGGGAAGACGTTGAGGCGGTAGAAGAGATCGGCGCGGAAGCGCTCCGCGGCGACCGCCCGCTCGAGGTCGCGGTTGGTGGCGGCGACCAGCCGGACGTCCACCTTGATCGTCTGCGTGCCGCCGACCCGCTCGAACTCGCCGTCCTGCAGCACGCGCAGCAGCTTCGCCTGCAGCTCCAGCGGCAGGTCGCCGATCTCGTCGAGGAAGAGCGTGCCTCGGTTGGCCAGCTCGAACCGGCCGGCCTTGCGCGTCAGCGCGCCCGTGAAGGCGCCCTTCTCGTGGCCGAACAGCTCGCTCTCGATGACGCCGGCCGGAAGGGCGGCGCAGTTGACCTTCACCAGCAGCTTGTCCTTGCGCGCGCTGGCGCCGTGAATCGCGCGCACGACCAGCTCCTTGCCGGTGCCGGTCTCGCCGGTGACCAGCACGGTCGAGTCGGTCTTCGCCACCTTGCGCACGTTCGCCAGGACGCCGAGGATGGCCGGCGACTCGCCGACGACGTCGCCCGACGCGGCCTCGGCGCGCGCCTCCTCCTGAAGATAAAGGTTCTCCTCCTCCAGACGCGCCTTGAGGGCGGCGATCTGCTCGTAGGCCAGCAGGTTCTCGATGGCCAGCGCCACCTGCTCGGCGATCGCCGCGAGGAGCTCGACCTCCGCGTCGCCGTAAAGAGCGGGCGTCCGGCTGCCGACATTCAGCGTTCCGATGACCCTTCCCTTGACGATCATCGGCACCGAGACGGCGGCGCGAATGCCCTGCTTGATCAGCGGGGCGTGCTCGAGGTACGACGGCGCGGTCTCGAGATCGGGGGTCGAGATCGGCTGGCGATGCTCGAGAATCCAGCCGGCGCGGCTTCCCTGGCGGGGCCACTCGGTCCCGATCTGGATGGGGGCCGAGGCGCTCTCCGCGTCGACCACGCCCAGCACCCGGAAAACGTCCCTGGCGCGATCGTGGAGGACGAGCGCGGCGCGATCGAACGGGATGAGGGGACGCAGCGCCGCCGCGGTCGCCGCGAACAGCGAATCCCGGTCGAGACAGGTGACGATGGCGTTGTTGACCTCGAGCAGCAGGCGCAGGCGCTCCTCGGAGGCGCGCAGCTCGGACGTGCGTGTCTCCACGACGTCGTGCAGCTTGTCGGTCAGGCCGTGCAGCTCGCCCACCAGGCGCCGCAGCTCGATCTCCGCGATGGTGGACGTCGCGAGGACGCGGAGGATGCCGATCTCCTCCTCGGTCCACTCGTGCGGCTCCCCGTGCACGACGCAGAACGTCCCGAGGGCGTGCCCTTCGGAGGTGATGAGCGGGATGCCGGCGTACGCGATCACGCCGAACTCGGAGACCGACGGGTTGTCCTTGACGAGCGGATCCAGCCGGGCATCCGAGACCAGGAGAGGCTCGCTCGAAGCGACCGCGTGCTTGCAGAACGAATGGCTCAGGGGAGTCTGTCGCGACGACGCCAGAGGTCCCGTCAGTCCGCAGAAGCTCTTGATGAACGAGCGCTTGCCGTCGACGAGCGACACCAGCGCGACCGGCACGTGCAGCACGGCCGTCGCCAGGCGCGTCAGCCGGTCGAACGTTTCCTCGGGCGGCGTATCGAGGAGCGACGTTCGTCGCAGCGCTTCGAGTCGAGCCTCGTCCCCGATCGCTTCGGCGAGCCTGTCCATCCGGCGTGGATCCTTGCTTCCAACAGGAGCGCCCACTCTACAACGGCCGGCAGGAATTCTCCAAGGGCGCCGCCCTGACGGGCTACCCGGCCGGCGCGGCTGGCGCCGCGTAAACCCATGCCTGCCGTCCCGACGCGAGCGCTGCGGCGATCCGAACATACCCGGCATGCGATTCGTATTGGTCGGCTGAAGCCAGCTCGGCTTCGGTGATCTCGAGGACGGTGCCGCTGACGCGACTGTCACCTTTGCCGTTGAACGTGACATTTGCATGATGCGTCCTGCCAATGGCAGCCGCGATCTGCGGGTCCTCGATCTTCACTGAAGAAGGCTCGAATCCCGGAAGCTCATCCTTCTGTCCCTGGAGCGGCCTTCCAAAGACGGATCGCTGCACGCTTTCTTCCTGGAGAGTTCCGTAGGAAAAGAGCAGCGGCATGGACAGGGTCTACTTTCCGTTGTTCAACACTCTGAGGTCCCGCTGGAGGACCAGCTCGATCTTGGAGACTCGGTCCCGGACCTTCGCCTCGAACGTGTAAGTACCGAGCGGATCGTCCGTCTCCACCTTCAGAGCGAACACGCCCTGCCCCAATTGGAGATTTGGCTCGGGTGGGGCGGGCTTGTTTTTCCAGACCTCCACCCCCTTCTCCTCGGCATAGACTGTCTTATCGGGACGGAGCAGGCGGAAGTCGGCTTCCAAGTCGCATTTCCCGTCCTTGTCAGGCTGGCAGCCCATGAAGAGCACGATGGATGCGACCTGGCCGCCACGGCGCGCTTCCGTCACCGTGCCGATCCTGGGCCTGTAGTCCGGCGAGGGCTCGTGGTTCCATTCCTTGAAGAAGTCCTCGGCCTTGTCCGTGAGAAACAGCATGGCCCCGAAGTTTCCGGACGACTTCATCCATGCCGTGTCCGGCACGACCTTCCCCTCTTCCCGCCATTGGGCCCAACCGATCGCTCCGCTTGTCGTCAGGAGCATCAACGTGAGGCCGAGGGTCTTTCGAACGCACGCGCCTGTCATGAGGATCATCGCGCCTCCCGCTGCGCCCGCTGGATCAGGGTGTGCACCGCTCGCTCACGACGACGCCTCCTGCGCGCGAATTCTCGAGCGCCGCAGAAGCCACGCGAGGTATCCGGCCGCCACGACATCGTACGCAAAACAGAAGGGTGGCCACCACGCAGGCACCCCCGGGTTGGTGATCATCCGGGCGTGGACGAGATCGAAGACGCCATGCGCCGCGAGCGCCGCGGCGACCAGCCAGAGCGAACCCTTGAATCCCGCGATCGACGCACCCACGAACACGGCGATGGGCACCGACTCCGCCGCCAGCGCCTTGAGCGACCCGCCCATGAGCGCGAACAACGCATAGTAGAAGGCGATGACGATCATCAGCGTGGGGTAGAACGCCCGATCACGGTCGAGGCCGACGACACTGGCGAACAGGCCGATCAAGAGCGCCAGCGCCACACCAACGAAGAGCGCCATGCTGTCCCTCCGGTACCGCTCGGCTGAAGCGACGAGGCGCTAATCTTCCGAGCCGATGACGCGATACACCAGTGAGCCAAGAACCGCGCCGGCGATCGGAGCGACCCAGAAGGCCCACAGCTGCGAGAGGGCCCAGTCGCCCACGAACAAGGCGACACCCGTGCTACGGGCGGGATTCACCGACGTGTTGGTGACCGGGATGCTGATCAGGTGGATCAGGGTCAGCCCCAGCCCGATGGCCAGCGGCGCGAGACCGGCGGGCGCCCTCTTGTCGGTCGCGCCCAGGATGATCACCAGGAACATGGCGGTCATGACCACTTCGCACACCAGCGCCGCGAGAAGCGAGTAGCCGCCCGGCGAATGCGCCCCGTACCCGTTCGACGCGAAGCCCGCCGCCAGCTGGAACTCCGGGTTCCCCGACGCGATGACGTAGAGGATTCCCGCCCCGACCGTCGCGCCGACGACCTGCGCCACGATGTACGGCATCAGGTCCTTGGCGGGGAATCGTCCGCCCGCCCACAGGCCGACCGAGACGGCGGGATTCAGGTGACAGCCGGAGATGTGTCCGATGGCGTAGGCCATCGTCACGACCGTGAGGCCGAACGCGAGAGCGACCCCCAGCAGGCCGATGCCCACCTTGGGGAACGCCGCGGCCAGCACGGCACTGCCGCAGCCGCCAAGGACGAGCCAGAAGGTTCCGACGCACTCCGCGAGATATCGCTTCATGGGCACCCTCCCGTGCGCAGTCTACGGCTTGAGGCGATGGTTATGGGAAGGAATTTGTCCGCCCCGACCTCTAGTACACGAAGGGGATGATCCGCTTGCGGCTTCGCAGAAACTCGCGATACGGCTCGCCGAGGCCCGCCAGCAACGCGCGCTCCTCGACGGCCATCCGGTAGCCGTAGACCAGGAAGGAGACGACCACGAGCAGAGCGGTGCTGCCCCAGCTGCCCAGGCCCAGGCCGATGCCGACGTTCATGAGGATGCCCGCGGTGTACGACGGATGCCGGAGAAACCGGTACGCGCCCTCGGTGACGATGCGCTGGTCGGGACGGACGCGGACGTCGCCGGTGAACGACGCTCCGAGGAGGCGCCAGCAATGACGGCGCAGCAGGCTGCCGGCGATGATGGTCGCGACGCCGGCGAGAAAGACCGGGATGTCCAGCGCCGGCGGGAACCGGAGCGCCGGCACCCAGGCGAGCGGGAAGGCCGTGAACATGGAGACCGACATGCCAAGAAGAATGACGCGCAGCGAGCCCGAATCCGGCGACCCCGTTCCCGCCGCGGGCTTGTGCGAGTTGCGGAGGATCCGGAACTCGGGCCAGAACGCCCAGACGTAGACGCTCCAGAACAGAAGGCACCAGGGCCAGACAAAGGGCAATGGATTCATGTCTCGAAACCTCTCAGCCCTGGGGCGTCTCCAGGAAGCGTTCGGTCGTCGTGGCGCCTTTCCGCTCGAGGAGCGCGTGGCTCTGTTCGAGAAGCCGCCTGGCGGCGGCGCGAAGGCGCCGGGCCGGGACGGCTTTCCAGCGCGCCTCGTCCGTGACGAGCGTGGGCGAATCGAAAACCTCGCGGCTCAGATCCCGCGCCACGCAGTAGTCCGCGAATGAGTGGGGCACGGAGCGATCCGCTCCCGTCCGGCGCGCGAATTCGACGGTCAAGTCGTACGTCGTCGACTTCGAGACCGCGATCTCGGTGAGCTTGGCGCGATACTCCAGCTCGGGCTGCTCGAGCTTCGGAAACTCCTTGTCGTCGGAGAAGTGCCGGCCTTCGTGGGCGAGGTAGCTCACACGGAACTCCTCCGACGTGACGTCGTACGACGAGCGGAGCGCGTAGAGCGCATCGTGCGTGGTCCACCCGCCCGAGTGCGCCCGCCCGCACGTGGCGTAGCCGGCCCAGCCGAGCGAGACGAAATCGTCGAGGAAGACGACATGGACGTCGATCGAGCGCTCGGGGAGCTTCACGTGGTAGTCGGTGGGTGTCTGCGTCTTCCAGATCATCAGCTCGTAATAAGGAGAGGTGACGCCGGTCAGCGCGAACAGCCCTTCACCCTCGATCGCCGCCTTCGCCCGCGCGCTGGCCGCGCCGAGGTCGTCCGCGGGGCCGAGGATCGCGCCCAGGTCGGCGCGCAGTCCCGCCTCGGCCGCCTCCGCCGAGGGGCGTCGCAGCATCGCCGTCTGCCAGTAGCGGCGATACGCCGTCAGGAGGCGTCTGGAAACGGGAGGAAGCTCCTCGTCGCCGGGCGGCGACGCGAACGTGCGTCGCAGGCACTCGGCGGCTTTCGAATCCTCGGTGCTCCAGCGCGTGGCGTCGAGCGAGTCGAGGATCGAGAACGCCTGGGTCATGTCGCCGCCCAGGGCTGCGTCGTAGACGTCGTCGAAAGTCGCCGCGCGCGCGGCCGGCGAAAGCAGCAGCGCCGCCAGCGCGGTCACGGCCACCAGCACGCGCACGGCGTGCGCCGAAAGACGATCGATCGGCGAACGTTCTGTGTCGATGATCAACCAGTCCATCCTGGCATTGGAGAGGATCTGAACCGACTGGAGACTCGTCAGCTCCCGCGAATCAGGCGGCCAGGAGCGGCGCGAGTTCGTTTCGGGTGACGCGCGACAACCCTAGTTTCGTGAGGACACGGTTCAAGGCCGCAACGGTGATTCTGCTTGGGGCCGTGATCTCGATGCCGATCGGCTGACCACTCCGACCAAGATCGATAACCAGCCCCGGCTCGATCCGCCTGGCTCGATGGCTCTTCTCGCCCGGCTTGCGCGGCAGGTAGTAATAGGCAGCAACAGGCCGCCCGTGTCGGAATGTCACTTCCAGGTAGGATTCATTCATGACGACACCCGCTCTGCGGGGTACGCTGTAATGACCACCAACATCTCTGCATCTCCGTCCGGTTCCACGATGACTTCCCACCGGTCACGCCGGTGCCGCGTCAAGGCAACCCAACGACCAGGTTCGATATCTCTACGGAGACGAGTGGCTGTGTGAAGCATACGGCGAACATCGACTTCTGTAAACCTTCGGTCCAGCATGCGCTTCAGCAGATGGGGGCTCAGTTCGAGTTCCCAGTCCCACCAGGGTGGCCACCGCTTCCGGCTCACGAAGACCTCGCTCGCGACAGGGAGGCATTATCTTCCGATTCACGCCCCGCGGACGATCGCCAGCGCCTCCTGCGCCGCGTCGTGACCGGAGCGGGTGGCCAGCTCGAACGACGGCATGCCGTTGCGATCGGAGTGTGCGAAGGTGATCCGGCCGAGCGGCCGGGTCAGCTTGCGGCGCAGGTCGCCGGTCAGGAAGCCCGGATACGGGATCACCATGTGGTGGCCCCAGGCGTAAACGTCGAGGCGCGTGAGATCGGCGCCGACGCCCGGCACCATCGACTCGAGGTCGTCGGCCAGCAGGTCGGCCCAGTGCGACCACGGCTCCGAGATCAGCTCGGCGCGCGTCGCGCGGCCGGCGAGCGGCGCCCAGAGGCACAGCACGTTGGGCCGCGCCGGGTCCCCCTGCCGCCAGCGATCGGAGTTGTAGTCCGCGGTCAGGAAGCCCTGCGCCAGGCGGCCGTCGCCGGTGTTGTACCAGGCGAGCGGCGCCCCCTTGAGCACCGGAGTCCGCCGCACCGAGGCCGCCCCCATCAGGAGCGCCGCGTAGCGGTACTCCTGGTATCCCAGCCTGTCCGGCGTGCTCATCTCGGGAACCATGCGGCCGGTGATGTGCTTCGGGCAGGCGATGACGACGGCGCGCGCGCGCCGCACCGAGAAGCGCTCGGTCATCGGATCGACGAAGGTGACGCGCGCTTCCTTGCCGTCGTTGACGACGCGCACCGCGAACAGCCCCGTGCGGATGCGGTCGCGGCCGACCTTGTCGGCCATGCGCTGCGCCGCCCACGCGTTGCCGCCCGGCAGCGTGATGTCCTCGCCCCCCTGGCCAAGCCCGTTGAACGCCCAGAAGGCGTAGGCGGAGACCTCGTCCGACCCGCCGCCGATGTCGCTGCTGCTCCAGTCGTTCACCTCGCGCAGCGTGCGGGCGCTCCATCCCTTGCGCGTGGCGTACTCCTTCATGGTGATGCGGTCGAGCGCCAGGATCTCCGGGTCGCGGCTGCCTTCCTCGACCGGCATCGCGAACGCCGGCTTGCCGTCACTTCCCTTGTGCGTGCCCCAGTCGCGCATCTCGCGGTAGAACTCGACGAAGTCGTGGCGGTCCCGTTCCGCCAGCGGCAGCGAGCGAAGCTGGTCGGCGGCGTTTTCGTCCAGGAAGGGATGCCAGGTCCCGTCGATCTGCATGTTGTATTCCGGCCCCGTGCCCAGCAGCTCCTTGCGGATCTTCGGCGTGCCGTCCGGCTCGTAGCCCGTGATCATGTCGAGGTCGGCGTACAGGCGCTTCAGGAAGGCGTCCTTCGGCCGGACCATCGACCAGGTCGCGCAGGTGTAGTCGGTGCCATTGGCGTGCCCCTTCCGCGCGTTGCCGCCGATGTAGTCCTCTTTCTCGTAGAGGACCACGTCGCCGAGGCCGCCGCGCACCAGGTCCCATGCCGCCATCAGGCCCGAGACGCCGCCGCCCAGGACGATGGCGTCGTGCAGCGGCCCCTCGGGCGCCAGCGCGGGGATCTCGAGCGACCCGTCGCGCAGACGGTGGGCGACGCCGTAGCTCTCGGTGATCAGCTCGCCGTCGAACCGCCGCGCCGCCGGAGTGCGCGTCGCCGGCGTGCGCCCGGGAGCGGGCGCCGGCGTGTTCGCGGCCGCGAGCACGTCCCGGATCGACATGCGGCCGGCCACACCGGCGGCGATCGTCGCCTTCAGGCCGCCCGCCAGGAAGAGGCGCCGGGTGACGGCCCGCGCTCCGGGATCGCTTCGCGCCCCGGAACCGCCCCGCGCTCCGGAACCGCCACGTCCGTTGCCCCGCCGGTCGTCGTTCGTGCTCATGGGATGGGATTCTCCCGGATTTTCCGCAGCTCGGTGCTGAACCACACCGCACTGGGCTGTTCGTCCTGGCTCGGGCACGACACCTTGTACGGCTTGTTGCTGAGCAGGCTCTTCGTGCCCGCTTTCTCGATGAAGTCTTCGGCGCTGGCGATGTCGCCCTTCTTAACCAGGTAATCGAGCTTCACCTGCATGTGGTCGCGAGCCTTGGAGGCGGGGTACCAGGTTCCGTTGCGATAGAACCGGCACTCCGACGTTCCAAGGCGGCTCAGCAGCCCGTCTATCTCGATTCTGGCCGACGACGACAGCTCGGTCGCATGCGTCGCCGCCGGGAGCAGGGCGCTGGACAGGGGGAGCAGGAGAAGCGCGAGGAGCAGAGGAAGCCGGAGGAGCCGAGTGCGGATCTCGATCATGGCGCTGCTCATCAACGCTCCACCGCCAGCTTCAGCCGGCCCAACGCACTATCCCACTGTCGCGCGATCAGGTCCAGCGAGCGGCGCGCTTCTTCCACCTGCGACGGCTCGAACTCCCAGCGCCGCTCGCGTCCCACCTTGACGTGGCGCACCAGGCCGGCCTGCGCCAGCACGTGCAGGTGCTTGGTGACCGCCTGCCGGGTGATCTCCGTGCCGGAGGTGAGCTGCGCTATCGACAGGGCGGAGCCGGCGCACAGGACGGCGACGAGCCGCAGGCGTGTCTCGTCCCCGAGCGCCGCGAAGATCGGAGCCGCGCCTCGCAGCGACGAGCTCCGCAGCGACGAGCTCTTCAGCGGCGCCGACCTGGCGGGCGCCGGCTTCGAGGGAGGCTCCTTCGCGGCCGTCCTACGGCTTGGCGACATGCTTCTCGATGTTCTCCATCTGGATGGTCCAGCCGCCGCTGTTCATGCGGAACGCTTCCTCGCGGCGCGACGGCGGGATCTGGTCGAAGCCCGATTCGACGACGGTCAGCAGGATGCCGCCCTTGGCTTCCTTCAGCTCGAACACGACCAGCGTGGACGGCTCCTTCGAGTAGTCAAAGGCGGCGTCGACCGCGGCGGGATGCCAGCGGAAGGAAATCAATCGCCCCGGCTCGATCCGCTCGACCAGCACGTCGAAGGTCAGGTGCTCGTAGCCGGGATAGGTGATTTGCCCCTTGACGCGCTGGCCGGCCACGAATTGCGTGCCCTTGAGCGCCACGCCGAACCAGGTGCCGAACTCCTCGGCGTTCACCAGCGCGCGCCAGACGCGCGAGCGCGAGGCCTTGAGGAAAATCTCCCTCTCGATGCGATCCGTGGACGATGGCATGTGCTACCTCCTGGTTGCATAATACCCCGGTCCGCGCTAAATGCAACCGGAGAATTGCATTTATTTTCCCCAGGCGGGCAGGCGGTCGGACAGGCGCGCCCCTCAGCCCTCTCCGATCAGCTTGTAGGCCACCCAGAAGCAGGCGATGCCGACGCCGAGAATCCCGATGATGCCGAACGCGAACACCGGCGCGAGGCGCCGGTCGAGCTCGGGGATTCTCTCGCGCGGATAGCCGCGCAGGAACAGGGCATAGGACACGCAGGCCAGCAACACCCCGGCGATGACGTCGAGAACGTAGTGCTGCTTGGTGTACAGGGTGGAGACCGCGACGAGCAGCGCGCACAGGAGTGCGACGATTCCCACTCTGCGGTGCACGCGATAGCAGGTCAGCGCCGACACGAAGGAATGCGCGACGTGGATGGACGGAAAGCAGTTGTACGGCGGGTCGGCCGAGTAGAGAAACCGGAGGCCCCACGCCGCGAACCCTTCTCCGGCGACAGTGACCGGCCGCGGCGCCACGGTCGGATACGCCAGGAAGAAGACGTACGCCGTCGTCCAGACCATCAGGTAGGCGAACACGGTGCGGCGGATCTGCTCTTCCTGCTGCACGACGAACACCGGCAGCACGATGAGGAACAGATAGAGCGAACCGTAGACCAGCGCCCAGGCCGGCAGCACGGGCACGGCCCGGTCGAGGGCCAGCTCCGGCGCGTGCAGCGTCCGCCCACGCATCAAAAGCTCGCCAATAAAGATGTAGGTCGGTGCGAGCAGTACGAGGACGACCATCGGGATGGTGATCCTGTACGGCCGGGTCAGAGACCGCGCGACCGTGCTCCAATTCAGCGGGACCGCCTCGGGAGCTCTCATCTGGACCCGCGGGCGCCCACGACGCAGTCGTAACTCTTATCGCGACGCTGCGAGAGCCGCACCCTACGGCTTCGACTGGGAGGCGATCGCCAGATCGATGCGAGTGCCGGCGGATGCCATGGTGCCGGCGGCCGGGTGCTGCTCGACGACCATGCCCACTGCAAAGTTCGGCAGGTAACGCCGCTCGATCTTGCCGACCGTGAAACCCGCCTTGAGGAGGACATCGGTCGCCTTCTTCTGGTCGAGCTTCACCAGGTTGGGGACCTTGACTTGCGCCGGAGGGGGGGCCTTGCGCTCCGGTTCCACCTTCTTTGGGACCTGCGATGGCGGCGGCGCCTGTGGCGCCGATTGCTTGGAGACCGGTGGCGGAGTCGGCGGCTTCTGCGATTCCTCGTTCACGGTCTTGCGGGGCGCGGCGCCGTTGACTGCGATGACGATGGCGACCTTCGCGCCGCGCGCCAGGGGCGTGCCGCCTGCAGGCGACTGCTCGATGACGCTCTCCGGGGGAAGATTCGGCTCGTAGCGTTTCTCGATGGTGCCGACATAGTAGCCAGCCTTCTCGAGCGTGCTGGCCGCAATCTTGAAGGTCAGACGCGTCACGTCGGGGACCGCGCCGGCCGACGTGCCTGCCGGCGCGCCGGGAGTCGGGGGCGGGGGTGGGGGCGGGAGCGGCGCCGGCGCCGAGCGCGCTGTGCCGGCCGAGGCCGGAGCCGTCGAGACACCCGTGCGCATGGTCGTGACCGCGACGAGGTTGCTGCACTGACTCGCAGAGCTCCCATGCGCCGGATTACCAATCGTGTCGAGCCGCTCCCAGGCGCGCACGAACGCGTCGGCGCTGGTGTACAGCTCAGGCGCCACCCAGCCGCCGTCGTGGCGCGTGCGATCGATCGCCGACGCGGCCGCCACGAAATCAGGCAACTGGCCGATGGTCGCGATGCCGTTCGCGGTGATCGTGCGCCGCGTCGCGTCGGTGTCATCGATGTTCCCGGCGGGTCGCGCGGGATCCGCGAGGGCGGTAATGGCGTCGGTTCTCCCGGTCTCGGCGAGCGCCGCGATGGCGCGGGATCTCCCGGGATCCGTTCGTCCCGCGATGGCATCGACGTTGAAGGGATAGACGATCGGCGCGCTGGTGAACGGAATCTGGGCCGCGTAGCCGCTCAAGTCGGTGCCGAGGGCGATCTGGCCTGGATTCGGCGCTCCGGCGGCCATGGTCTTCGCCGCCACGTACTTGTTGACCCAGCTTTCGACCGGATCGGTGACCAGCCCGACGTCGAGCGAGCGCAGCCAGAGCTCGTTCGAGCGCCGTCCCGTGCTGTCGACGCCGATCTCGAAACTCACGAGCTCGCTGCCGAGGCGGCGATGATCGAACGGCACGAATCCCCGGTATTCCTTCCCTTCGGCGATCTTGGCGCCCGGCGCCGCGAGGCTGGAGACGCTGGTGCCATCGGTGAATTGCATCTTGAAGTGGAGGTAGGTGCCGTCGTCCCATTCGCGCACCGTGCGGTAATTGACGACCACGCCGCCATACAGGCGATTCGCTTCCACGCCGTCGGGCAGGCCGCGAAAGAGCTCGGAGTCCGCCTGGTCCTTCTTCAGGCGCTGCGTCGGGTTGTAGTTGATGAGGAGCGGGATCTCGTTCCTCCCCGAGATCGCCCGCACCGAAACGAGCGTGCTCCAGTTATCGTGCTGCTGCTCGGCGATCGCCACGACGGGAATCCAAATAACGCCCCACGCAATCGCATTGAGAGTTTCGGCGACGAAGATCGGTCCGGCGGCCGTGAGGAACTGGTTGACATCGTCGCGCGTCAGCCTCCCGTCGTCGGTGCGCTTGCGCCAGGCGGCGAGCCCGGCGAGTTCAACGTTGACGTCGAGGCTCCCGGCTCCGAGCTTGAGGCTGGTGATCCCGCTGATCGGCTCGCCGGCGTTCGCCAGGTTGAAGGAATCATCGCTGGTGCTGCCGTTGGACAGACCGCGGGGCGCGAAAGTGCGGCGCATCTCCTGCCGATGCTGGGAGAGGCCCATCACGAAGGCGGCCGGCTTGCTGTCGCCCAGGTCGTCTTCGTTGGTGAACGTGCGGACGCGAAATCCATCGATGGGAGTGGACGGGTCGAGGTGCGGCAGGAGCCGGGTCACCCACCACGTGGCACCGAAGTCGCGTGACGTGAAAGCCGGGCGCGAAAAATCTTTCAGACGGACGACTTCGCCCTCGGGTCCGCCGGTCCGCTGCACGAGCGTCAGCCAGCTGCGGTCGTCGACCATGTGGACCTCGACGCGCAGCTCGTCGACATCGACGTTGTCGCTACGGCCATCATGACCGAGTGCCACCCCCTTGACGGCACTGACTTTGAGCGCGGACGGAAGGGAGCACGGGATTGTGGAGCTCGAGTGCGAATCCATCCCGTGACGCGACGCGTTGAGGTTGCACGTGAACAGCTCCGGGGAGTCGTCATCGCCGACCAGATAGATTCGAAGGTTGTTATCCGAGGACAGGTTGTCGTTGCCGACGCGGACCGTGACCCGGATGCTGTCGAAGCTCGCGTCCTGAAAATCGCGCTGTGTCTCGGGCTGGCGCAGGTCGAGCTGCCAGGTCGGCCGCGTGGGGTTCAGGACCATGAGAGGGTCGCCGGCGTTGTAATAGACGCGAAATGGATCGTCGAACTCGCCGCGCCGGGCCCCAGGCGTCGTCCCCAGGCCGACGACGCCGCCCAGAGCGAACAAGCGCGCGGCATCGGTCGCCCTCAGGTCGCGCTCGGAATAGTGCTGGTCGCGCTCGTTCGCCGACGAGACGTAGTGATCGGGTCGAAATCCGGTGTGCGTGTCGACGACCGGACACTGCAGGCTTTCGGCGATGTCGAGCGTGTCCTGCTGCGACTGCTGCGACATGTGCGCGAGATCGACGATCACCCCCTGCCCGATCAAATGCTCGATGGCGGTGCGGCCGGCCGGTGTGAGGCCCTCGGTATTGCGCCGTCCGGCGCACCCGCGGCGCGAGGCGGTGCCGGCCTCCAGCTGCGCATCCGACCCGCAGGGGGCGTCGATCGGTCGCGACCAGCCCATTGCCGAACCGAGAAGCGGTCCGAGCGTGCCGTCCAGATCGGGGCCGAACGGCCGTACGATGCGGAAGTACAGATCAGGATCGTCCCGGGTATCGTACGGTGATGCCGGATGGCCATCGGGATCCGTGCCGAGCACGCCCGAAAGGATGGCGAACATCGACTCGTACGCCGCGGCACCGCCGATCTCGTTGTCGACGAAATGAATCGGGGTGATGAGACGCACGTCGTCGTCCACGATGAGCGACTCCATTTCGCGGGACGTGAGCGTGTCCATCTCGACGCCGATGACGACCGCGAGCTTGCCGCCCGCGATGATCGCGCGCGCCTCCGCCCCGTCGTGCGCGATCTGCATCCAGCCGAGGTTCTCGTTCACCATTTCGTGGATGAGCGCGATCTGCTCGCGCGCCTTGTCGTATGAAAAGCGCCGTTCGGGCATGTGCAGGTATGGGCGCAGGCTTTCGCCGCGCAGGAACGCGCGCGCCGCCTCGTACGTCTTGCCAAGGTCCCAGTTGTAGAAATTGGTGATGGCTTCGTTGTCCATCGCCGACGCGACCCAGAGCCGCAAGCCTCCGCGCCACGCGTTGAACAGCCAGGGTTGGTCGATCTGCTGATGGTCGAGCGAGAGCGCGCCCGGCCAGTTCTGATACCGCGGGCTGCCGTACTTCGCGTGCGGCAGACGCGTCTGGTCATCGGTCTGACCGACGATGGTGCTCCGCAGCCAGTGGCGCACCGGGTCCGGGTCGCTGGCGAGAAAGTGGGTGTCCTCCGCGCAGTCGCGGAACCGTTCGGCGTAGCTCGCGTCCCTGTAGGGGCCGACGCGCGGCGCGCCCCACATGATGCCGCTGTGGCCGTTCGGATTCCCGCCGTTGCCCAGGAAGCTCGCCGGATGCGTGTGCAGGTCGGCGAAACCGAAGAGCGCCGTGGCGGGAATGGAGCCCAGTGCGCCCGAGACGGACAGAACCGTGAACGCGGCGCCGCGCGGCGGGTCCAAGCCGTCGAGGCCGGTGATCTGCCAGCCGGCGCCAAATGCTCTTCGAGAGACTCCGGGTGTCGCGGACCAGTAGTCACGGGTCTCGAGCGCCGCGTGGTTCGCGGTCGAGTGCGTCGCGAAGATGAACGTGCCCGAATCGCCGGTCACCGCCACCGCAGCGCCCGCGGAGGTGAGCTGGTGGGCGGAGGGCGCGATCAGCACATTGAACGCGGCGCCGGGCGGCATCGGCGCGCGCGTCTCGTTGACGATGGCCCAGCGCGCGCGCGCCGGGTCGTACCAGACGCCGATCTCGTTCGGATTGGCTGGCGAGTCGCTGCCTGGACGCGCCGGGTTCGAGGCATGCAGCACCTGCGTGACGAGCAGGTGCGCCTCCGGATCACCATTGATGCGCGGGACCTCGAGATAGGTGCGCTCCCCGACGATGTTCGAGGCGTCCGCGAACCAGCGGAACCCGATCCCGCCGCCGCCGATGCCGACGATGTTGCTCGGCACGACGAGCACGTTGAAGCCGGCGCCCCCCGTGAGGCCGAGGAAGTTTTCCGTGACGATCGACCAGTGGCCCGAGGTGTACCAGACACCGAACGGACCCGCGGGCGACGCGCCGCCCACCAAGGCGGTCACGAAGACGAGCGCTTCCGGGTGCCCCGAGGTCGAGGGGTGGTCGATGGGGCTGGAGTTCGTGCCTCCCCGCGGGACACGGTGCACGAACGCCGTGTCGG
Source organism: Patescibacteria group bacterium (assembly GCA_035638115.1). Taxonomy (GTDB): domain Bacteria; phylum Acidobacteriota; class Polarisedimenticolia; order Gp22-AA2; family Gp22-AA2; genus DASRAN01. The sequence goes on from DASRAN010000045.1 coordinate 69,233, forward strand.
CGCGGGACGCAGTCGCGGTGAAGCCGATGGCCAGGAGCAGGATCGTGAGCGAGGAGGCGAATCTCACGTTCGTTCCCTCCGGTGCTTCATCCTGCCCCACTATGACCAGGGACTGCAAGATGCCCGAGGGGACTCAGTGACAACGGCCCGTGACTCAAGGTCGCTCGTCTAGGGAGGGTCCGCCCTCAGCGACGGTGTCACCGTCTTAGCACGTCCGCCGCGCGGCGCGCTTCATCCTGGGTGAAAACCGCAAACACGTACGGCTGAGCTTCGAGGAAGCGTGCCAGGTCGTCGAGGGTCAGGCCGAGATGCGACAACCGGTCCTCATCGACGAACATCTGCGCGTTTTCCGGCTCGTAGGAGGTCACGAGCTGCTTCGCCTCCGGATCGAACTTCTGGTGCAGCAGGTCGACCAGCTCGGGGGCGAGGTGCCGCCGCTCCGGCGGTGCGGAGGGCATGCCGTGGTCGGCAGTCACCGCCAGGAGATATTCCTTTCCAACCTTGGCCTCGAGCGCGCTGATGATGCGCGCCAGATTGCGGTCCATTTCGCCGAGCGTCAGGCGCAGCTCGTCCGAATCCGGCCCGTCGCGGTGGGCGACGAAATCCGCGCCCTTGTAGTTCAGCAGAAGAAGGTCTGCGACCTTGTCTTCGCCCAGCGGCTCGTGCTCGATCATGGCGATCATCGCATCGGCTTCGAAGGCGGGGAAGAGCGACGAACGACGCACCGCCGCGGGCGAATCGATCTTGTGATGCAGCCACTCGCTCTGCGCCGACCACAGCGTGCCCGCATTGCGATCCTTCAGATAGTCGGGCAGCCGGAAACAATCGGGGTTCGAGTGCCAGGCACCGGTTGACTCGTCGTAACTGGCGAGCACGACCGGCGCGCCGTTCGGCTGACACGCACCATGGCCGCCGAGCGGCGTCGCCGCCCGGTCGATGCTGCCCTGCGCCAGGACGATCGCGCGGCCCGACGTATCGAGCTGCCAGACGTCGGCGAGCGTCAGTGCCATCAGCACCTGGGGATTCACGCCGGCGAAGAGCTCCTGACGCTTCCGGTGGATGCGGTCATAGAAGTTGACGCCCGTGACGCCGTGGATGCGAGGGTCGGTGCCCGTCGCGATGGTCGAGTGTCCGACGGGGGTGTTCGTAGGCAGGTAATTGACTTGCGCCTGGCTGAACCACGCGGCGCGCCGGCGCAGCGCGGAAAGGGTCGGCATCAGATCGGCGTACCGATCGAAGTAGTCACGCCGCATCCCGTCCAGAGCGATGACAAAGACGACGCGCGGTCGAGCGAAATCGGGGAGGAAGATCGGCAATGCGCGGCCGGTCGCGGTCGGGGGCATCGACACACCCAGCGCCGCCGCAAGCGTCGGCGCGACGTCCTGTTGCACGGCCGGCGTCGAGTACACCCCCGTCTTGACCGCGGGACCCACGAACATCAGTGGAATGTCGACGTCATAGGCCCACGGGGAGCCGTGCATGTACGCCACGTCCGGGTCGGGCCGCGTGATGAAGTCGCCTTCACGCGGCACGATCATGAGCTGCCCGGTTCGCCCGGGGAAGTAGGCCCGAGCGAACATCTCCAGGATGCGCTGTCGCGCCGCAGGAGCGGGGACATCGGCCGGCCGCGTCCGAGCAATCGCGACCTGTGTCAGGGCGAGGAGAACGACACCGCAGGCAGTCAACCTCGAGGAGGTGGCGAAGATCCGCGGCATCGTCATGGCGTCTCCATCAGTAGCCTAGTACGCCGGTCGTCGGCGCTAGCAGCACAGGCCAGTCATGAAACCGAAGGCAGCGACGCCCCCGCCCAGTAGAGCATTCGTAACGAGCCAGAGGCGCAGCAGCCACACCATCGCCGAGGCGCCGGCGCCAGGCCCACGCGTCTGTCGGAATAGCACAATCGCCCAGGCAGCCGCTGCCACTCCTGACCAGATGAGGGCAATCAACTTGGAACCCAGGAGCACCAGTGACCCAACCACAAGCACGGGACTCACAAGCGAAAGGAGCGCCACGGACGGCATCCTCCGCCGATCACCCTGTGACAAGGGACCCCGGAGGAACATCCACGCCAAGCTCAGCACCGCGGCGAATGATCCGACGGTCAAGATGGACCATACGCTGGGCCACTTCTCCGCCAGCAGCAGGGGGATCGGACTGCATATGAACGGTACGAGGTACGCGACCTCGTCTCCGGGACGAGGCGTCGCGACGATGATCACGGGCGCCAGACTGATCAGCGCAAGAGCAACCAGGGTTCCTCGCACGCGGCGAGTCTACCCTGGTGACACTTGGACTGCACCGTTCACACGCGCAAATTCCGCAGCCTGCTCCGGGTCCCGGAACTCATAGTCGACCGTGAGACGCCGAGGGTCGACCGTAAAGGCCGGCGGAAAAATG
>DASRAN010000046.1:0-36789 GCA_035638115.1 Patescibacteria group bacterium
CCTACGACGTCATCGTCTCGGAGCCGTCCAACCCCTGGATCCCGGGCGCCGCCAGCCTGTTCACCCGCGACTACTTCCGCATCGCGCGCAAGCGGCTGCGGCCGGGCGGCGTCATCTGCCAGTGGATGCAGTTGTACGAGCTCTGGCCCCAGGACTTCCTGGCGGTCCTGCGCTCGTTCATGGAAGTCTTCCCGTCGGTGCAGTTGTGGCAGGTGGGGCTGGACGCGGTGATGGTGGCCGGGCCCGACGACCTGCCGCTGCCGATCGGGCAGATCGCGGCGCGCGCCGGCGGCCGGGTGCGCGCCGATCTCGACCGCACCGGCATTCGCGGCCCGGTCGACCTGCTGTCGTATTTCTGGATCGGCGGCGAGGAGCTGCGTGCCGCCGTCCCGCCGGGGCCGATCAACACCGACGACAACATGCTGATCGAGTTCGCGGCGCCGCTGCGCATGCTCAGCCGCGATGCCTCGCGTCTCGAGGAGCAGAAGCGCGAGCTGGGGGCGATGTTCGCCGGGAAGACCACCGGCGCGCTGCCGTACCTCGCCTTCCCCGAGACGACCCCGGCGCAGAAGTCCGAGTTCCTGGCGCGTCTGGCCACCGCCACGATGGAGCGGCTGCGTCCCGGCGAGGCGGAAGGGTACGCGCGCGCCGCCCTGGCGCTGGCGCCCTCGCCCGAGGCGGCCGCGGTGCGCGCCGGGGCGCTCGGCGCGCTCGGCCGGACCGACGAGGCGCGCGCGGCGCGCGACGAGGCCGAGCGCCTCTTCCCGGACAATCTCGGCGTGCGCCGCATGCTGCTGGCCGCGGCGCGCGACGCGCAGGACGGCGCGGCGGTGCGGCGCTACGGCGAGGCGGTGCTGGCGCTCGAGCCGGACGACCGGACGGTCCGGATGCTCCTGGCGCAGGAGCTGCGCAAGGAGGGGGACCTGGCGGCCGCGCTGCGCGCCCTCGAGCCGCTGGCGTCCTCGATCGGCTCGGCGCCCGAAGGGGCGGCGCTGCTCCTGGCGCGCCTGCGGCTCGACACCGGGCACGCCGCCGAGGCCGTCCCGCTGCTGCGCGATCATCTGGCGCGCCACCCCGACGACGCCGAGGTGCGGCGGCTTCTGGCGGGGACTCTGCGCGACTCGGGCTCGGGTGACGAGGCGGCGCAGATGCTCCGGCCGCTCCAGCTCGACGCGGCGTCGCGCGCCCAGGCCTCCCTGAACGCCGCGGCGACCGCGTTCGACGCCGGCCGGCTGCCCGAGGCGCGCGCCGCGATCGAGGAGGCGCGCACCTGGGCGCCGGACGACGACGCGGTCCTTTATCTGCTGGCGCGCACGCGGGTCCGCCAGGGCGCGCGCGACGCCGCCATCGACGTCCTCGAGCAGTCGCTGCTGGCGCGCTACGACCGACCCTGGGCGGTCGGCTTCCTCGGCCAGCTCGAAGGGGCCGCCGGCCAGAGCGATCGCGCCGCCGGCCTCGACGCCCGCTACCGGGCGCTCACCGGCCACGTCTGGACCCCGACGGGGGACTGAAGGCGTCGCGTTGCGTGCCCGGGCCGGGTTGGTCTACGCTCGCCCCATGCCGCCCGAATTCAAGCGCCTCTCGAGCCAACGTGTCTATTCCGGCCGCCTGCTGAAGATCGATCTCGATCAGGTCCTGCTGCCGAACGGGCGCACCACGGAGCTCGAGATGGTGCGCCACCCCGGCGCCTCGGCGATCGTGCCGTTCGTCACCCCGGACGACATCCTGCTGGTGCGGCAGTTCCGCTACGCGGCCGGGGGGTTCATCCTCGAGGTGCCGGCCGGCACCCTGCAGCCGGGAGAAGAACCGGAGGCCTGCGCGCGGCGCGAAGTGGAGGAGGAGTCGGGTCATCGCGCCGGCCGGCTGGTGCCGCTGGCCGCGATCCGCACCACGCCCGGTTTCACCGACGAGATCATCCATCTCTACGCGGCCTACGACCTGACACCGGTGGCGCAGCGGCTCGACCACGACGAGGTGCTCACCGTCGAGCAGCTGCCGCTCCTGCGCGCGCTCGAGCTGGTGCGCGAGGGCGGCATCGTCGACGCCAAGAGCATCTGCGCGCTGATGCTGGCCCACGAGCTGCGCAGCGCTTCGTCTTGACGCCGATCAGGCAGCGCGTTAGGCTCCGATTCCGATGGACACGCTGAAGAGCAAGGCCGATCCGCGCTCCGCCGGATTCCAGGCGAACGCGCGCCACCACAGGAAGCTGGCCGACGATCTGCGCGCCCGGCTGGAGGCCGCGCGTCATGGCGGTCCCGACGCGGCCGCCGCCACGCAGAAGAAGCGCGGCAAGCTGCCGGCGCGCGAGCGGATCGCGAAGCTCCTCGACCCTGACACGCCGTTTCTCGAGCTGTCGGCGCTCGCCGCGTGGGGACTGCACGGCGGCGAGGCGCCGTCGGCGGGGATCGTCACCGGCGTGGGCCGGGTGAGCGGCCGCGAATGCCTGGTGATCGCCAACGACCCGAGCGTCAAGGGCGGGAGCTATTTCCCCGAGACCATCCGCAAGCACGTCCGGGCGCAGGAGATCGCCCTCGACAACCGGCTGCCGTGCGTCTACCTGGTCGATTCGGGCGGCGTCTTCCTGCCGCTGCAGGCGGAGGTCTTCCCCGACGCGCAGCACTTCGGGCGGATCTTCTACAACCAGGCGATCCTGTCGGCCGCCGCGGTGCCCCAGGTTGCCGTCGTCCTCGGGATGTGCACGGCCGGCGGCGCCTACGTGCCGGCGATGTCGGACGAGAACATCATCGTCAAGGGCGCCGGGACGATCTATCTGGCCGGCCCGCCGCTGGTGAAGGCGGCCACCGGCGAGGAGGTCAGCGCCGAGGAGCTCGGCGGCGGCGAGATGCACTCGCGGGTCTCCGGCGTCACCGACCATCTCGCCGACAGCGAGGAGCACGCCCTGTCGATCGCGCGCGACGTGGTGGCGAACCTGAACACCGTCAAGCGCGTCGGGCTCGACCTCGCCGCCCCCGAGGACCCGCTCTATCCGCCCGAGGAGATCGGCGGCGTCCTGCCTCAGGACAACAAGCACCCCTATGACGTGCGCGAGGTGATCGCGCGGTTAGTCGACGGCAGCCGGCTGCACGAGTTCAAGGCGAACTACGGCGCCACGCTGGTGACCGGGTTCGCGCGCCTGTGGGGATATCCGATCGGCGTGGTGGCGAACAACGGCGTGCTGTTCGGCGAGAGCGCGGTCAAGGGGGCGCACTTCGTCGAGCTCTGCCAGCAGCGCGGCATCCCGCTGCTGTTCCTGCAGAACATCACCGGCTTCATGGTCGGCAAGCGCTACGAGCAGGGGGGGATCACGCGCGACGGCGCCAAGATGGTGCAGGCGGTGGCCACCGCCACCGTGCCGCGGCTGACCGTGATCATCGGGGCGTCGCACGGCGCCGGCAACTACGCCATGTGCGGCCGCGGCTACCGGCCGCGATTCCTGTTCACCTGGCCGAACGCGCGCGTCTCGGTGATGGGGAAAGAGCAGGCGGCGAGCGTCCTGGTGCAGATCAAGCGCGACCAGCTCCTGCGCGAGAAGAAGACCCTGTCGGCCGCCGAGGCGGAGGCGATCGCCCGCCCGGTGCTGGAAAAGTACGAGGTCGAGGGGGATCCGTACTACGGCACCGCCCGGCTCTGGGACGACGGGCTCATCGATCCGGCCGACACGCGGCGCGTGCTGGCGCTGGCGCTGTCGGCCTGCCTCAACGCGCCGATCGAGCGCGGCCCCGCCCCCGTGTTCCGGATGTGACCATGCAGACCATCGAGACCGCGACCCGGGAGGGGGTCCTCACCGTCACGCTCAACCGGCCCGACGTCCGCAACGCCTTCAACGAGATCATGATCGACGAGCTGTCGCGGGTCTTCGCCGCGCCGCCGCCGGACGCCCGCGTCGTGGTGCTGACCGGCGCGGGGCCGATCTTCTGCGCCGGGGCCGACGTGCAGTGGATGAAGAAGTCGAAGGACTACACGGAAGAGCAGAACGCGGCCGACGCCCGCGCCATGGCGCGGATGTACCGCCTCATCGACGAGTGCCCGAGACCGCTGGTGGGCCGGGTGCAGGGGGCGGCGCTCGGTGGCGGCTCGGGGCTCGTCGCCTGCTGCGACGTGGTGGTCGCCGCCGAGGGGACGACGTTCGGCTTCACCGAGGTCCGTCTCGGCATCGTGCCGGCGAACATCTCCACCTTCGTCCTGCCGAAGATCGGCGCCCGCGCCGCGCGGCGCTACTTCCTGACCGGCGAGCGCTTCGACGCCGCGGAGGCGCGGCACATCGGCCTGGTGCACGAGGTCGCGGCGCCGGCGGATCTCGACGCGCGGGTCGAGACGATCGTGGGCGAGCTGCTGAAGTGCGGGCCGGCGGCGGTCGCCACCGCCAAGGAGATCGTCCGCGAGGTGTCGCGCCTGCCGCGCGACGCCGCGATCGACTACACCGTGCGCACCATCGCGCGGGCGCGGGTGTCGCCCGAGGGCCAGGAGGGGCTGTCGGCCTTCCTGGAGAAGCGGAAGCCGCGCTGGTGAAGGTCCTGATCGCCAACCGCGGCGAGATCGCCCTGCGCATCGTGACGACGCTCCGCGAGATGGGAATCCCGTCGGTCGCCGTCCACACCCAGGCCGAAAGCGGCGCGCCGCACGTCGAGCGGGCCGACGAGTCGGTGGCGCTGCCGGGCGCCGACGGCTATCTCGACGCCGCGGCCCTGGTCGCGGCGGCGCGGGCCCGCAAAGCGACGGCGATCCATCCCGGCTACGGCTTCCTGTCGCAGAGCCCGGCGTTCGCCGAGGCCTGCGCCAAGGCGGGCCTTGTCTTCATCGGCCCCTCCCCGGAGGCGATGCGCCTGCTCGGCGACAAGCGCAGCGCGCGCGGCGCCGCGGAGGCCTGCGGCGTCCCGGTCATCCCGGGCGCCTCCGCCTGCGACAGCCTCGACGACGCGCGGCGCGCCGCGGCGCAGGTCGGCTACCCGATCCTGATCAAGGCGGCCGGCGGCGGGGGCGGGAAGGGGATGCGGCGCGTCGACGCGGAGGGCGACCTCGCCGCCGCGTTCGCCGCCGCCGGGCGCGAGGCGGCCGCGGCCTTCGCCGACGCGCGCCTTCTGGTCGAGAAGTGCATCGCGCCCGCGCGCCACGTCGAGGTGCAGATCCTGGGCGACGGCAAGGACGCCGTGGCGCTCGGCGAACGCGAGTGCTCCCTGCAGCGGCGCTACCAGAAGGTCGTCGAGGAGGCGCCCTCGCCCGGCATCGGCGAGACGACGCGGCAGGCGCTGCTCTCGGACGCGGCGCGTCTGGCGCGGCACGCCGGGTACAAGAGCGCCGGCACGGTCGAGTTCCTGGTCGGCCCGGACGGCACCCACTTCTTCCTCGAGGTGAACACGCGGCTCCAGGTCGAGCACCCGGTGACCGAATGGCTGACCGGCCTCGACATCGTCGCCGCGCAGGTGCTGCTGGCGCAGGGCGGCGCCCTTCCCGCGCCTCCCGCCCCGCGCGGCCACGCCATCGAGACGCGGCTGTACGCCGAGGACCCGCACCACGGCTACCTGCCTTCGAGCGGGCCGATCGTCGCGCTCGAGTGGCCGCAGCACCCGGGCCTGCGGATCGACGCCGGCATCCGCGCGGGGAGCGAAGTGCGGCCCGATTTCGATCCGCTGCTCGCCAAGATGATCGCCTGGGGCGCCGATCGCGAGCAGGCGCGCCGCCGGCTGATCGAGGGGCTGCGCGATCTGACGCTTCTCGGCGTGGTCACCAACCAGGCGTTCCTGATCCAGGTGCTCGAGAGCGACGACTTCCGCGCCGCCAGGACCTTCACGACGACGCTCGAGACGACGCGCTGGCCCGAGCCGCCGGTACCGCCCGAGGCGGCGGCCGCGGCGCGCCGCGCCCTGGCTTCACCCGCCGGGACGGGCGAAGGGGACGCGGGGCCCGCCGATCGATATTCGCCCTGGGCCCGGGTGTGAGCGCGCGGCTGCGGGTGGTGCGCACGGCGCGCGGCGTCTGGGTCGGCTGGCCGGGCGGGGCGAAATTCTTCGGCGCCGAGAGGCGGGACGCGGCGGGCGGGAGCGCCGGCTCGGCCGAGGTGCGCGCCCCGATGACCGGCCGGGTCGTGCAGGTGGCGGTCACGCCGGGCGCGACCGTCCGGGCCGACGACCTCCTGGTGATCCTCCAGGCCATGAAGATGGAGTACCGGCTGACCGCCCCGCACCCGGGAACGGTGGAGCGCGTGCTCTGCGCCGAAGGCCAGATGGTCGATCTCGGCAGCACGCTGGTCTCGCTCGCCCCCGCCCCGGACGCGGCGTAGGCTGGAGCCGACCATGATCCGGCTGATCGAGATGGCGGCGCGCGACGGCTTGCAGAACGAGCCGCGGCCCGTTCCCACCGCGGTGAAGGTCGCCTTCATCGACGCCCTGTCGCAAAGCGGCCTGAAGGAGATCGAGGCGAGCGCTTTCGTGTCGCCCGCCGCCATCCCGCAGCTCAACGACGCCGAGGCGGTGTTCGGGGCGATCGCGCGGGCTCCCGGGGTGGTCTACTCGGCGCTGGTCCCCAACGAGCGCGGTCTCGAGCGCGCCCTGCGGTCGAAGGTCGGCAAGGTCGCCGTCTTCACCGCCGCCAGCGAGACCTTCAATCGGCACAACATCAACGCCTCGATCGCCCAGTCGATCGAGCGCTTCCGGCCGGTGATCGCCGGCGCCCGCGCCGCCGGATTGCCGGTGCGCGGCTACGTCTCGACGGCCTTCTGGTGCCCGTACGAGGGGAAGGTCGATCCGGGCAAAACGGTCGACGTGGCCCGCACCCTGGTCGACCTGGGCGTCGACGAGGTCTCGATCGGCGACACCATTGGCAAGGCGGTCCCGGTCGAGGTCGACCACCTCCTCGACCTGCTCCTCCCGGTGGTGCCGGCCAGCCGGCTGGCGATGCACTTCCACGACACCTACCACCATGCCCTCGATAACGTCCTGGCGTCGCTGAAGCGCGGGATCACGACCTTCGACGCCAGCACCGGCGGGATCGGGGGGTGCCCCTACGCCCCGGGAGCCTCCGGCAACGTCTCCATGGAGAGCGTGATCGGGGTCCTGGCGGCCGCCGGGGAGCCGACCGGGGTCGATCCCGGGGCCCTGGCCCGGGCGCGGGGTGTCATCCAAGCGTCGCTTGGTCGCGTAATTGGTAGTTGAAAAGGCCCCGAAACCGTCGTAACTAGTAGGCTCCGATAGGTATTGGCCGGTTGGCTCTAGCCCGTGGAGCCCAATCCGGAAGGGTGTTCCCGGGTATCCGGGGACAGAGATTAGACTCTCGAGAAATGGAGCCGTTGATGCGCCGATACGCGCCTGTCGTCCGTGGTGTCGCCCTGCTGCTCGCTCTTGCTCTCCTCGGCACGGTCTCGGGCCGAGCCGCCCGGAATGGCCCCTCCATCGACCCCCTCCTGCGCCGGATGATGCGCGCCTCGGAGAAGGCGATGAAGGACCACGGCCGCCCCGACGCCATCTCGGAGGGCGAGCGCCGGTTCTTCAAGAACGTGGCTTCGGTCGGCGTGGATGGAGCGGTCCCCACAGTCGGGGTGCGCTTGAAGCTCGACGATGCCGCCCGCCACGCCATCGAGATGCTCGGGATCAGGACCTACGGCCGGATGGAAGGGTTCGCGTCGGCCGTGATCCCGATGTCGAGCCTCGCCGAGGTCTCGAAGCTGACCGGCATCCAGGCGATGCAGGCGGTGGTCAAGCCGAAGCTGGAGGTCGACGTCAGCCGCTCTGAAGTCCGGTCCTTTCAGACCGCGACCACCTACAGCGCGACCGGCAAGGGAGTGATCCTCGGCAACGTCGACACCGGGATCGACATCACCCATCCCGATTTCCGCAAGGCGGACGGCACGACGCGCATCAAGTACCTTTGGCGGCAGGATGATGCGTGCGTCGGCACGCCCCCCGCGCCGCCGTTCGACTTCGGTTGCCTCTACACCGAGGCCGATATCAACGCTTCGCTCACCGGCGGACCGGCGGTGCCAGCACCCGATGCGGAGGGGCACGGCACGCAAACGACCGGCATCGCGGCCGGAAACGGGTTCGCGACCGGTCACGGATACCCCAACGGGCGCTATGTCGGCATGTCGCCCGACGCCGACATCATCATGGTCAAGACGTTCCCCGAGCCGGGAGCCGCGTGCGGCGCGAACTGCTTCCAGATCAGCGCCGGTCTCGATTTCATCGACGCCATGGCGGCCAGCCTGGGAAAGCCGTACGCCATCAACCTCAGCCTCGGATCGCAGTATGGCGGCCACGACGGCAGCGACCTCGACGAGCAGACGATCGACTCGTTGATCGGCCCGGGCATTCCCGGCAAGGCGATCACCAAGTCGGTGGGTAACGATCGAGGGCTGCCGATCCATATCAGCGGCACGGTGGCGGCCGGCGGGACCAACACGCACACCTTCACCATTCCTTCGTACACCCCGCTTGCCGGGACGTTCAACGACTATGCCGCCTGGTGGCTCTGGTACAACGCCGGCGACAACCTCACCGTGACGATCGGCGACCCCACGACCACGGCCTGCGGATCCACGATGCTGACGGTGAGCGCCACCACCGGCCAGGGGCAGGTCTTCAACAACTCCAACAGCGGCTTCATGCTGATCGACGACACCGACTCGCCGGTGATTCCCGGTGGCGCGCGCTCCTTCCACATGGAGGTGGACGACCAGGCCAACAAGGCGCCCTGCGCGGGCACCTGGACGGTCCGGGTGCACGGCAACACGGTGCCGCAGGGCGGGCACTACGACGCCTGGATCTGGTCATCGACCTTCGGCGTCAGCCAGCTCGAGGCCAGCTGGATCTCGCCCGATCTCACGAAGCTGATTTCCATTCCCGGCACCAGCTTCAACGTGATCTCGGTCGGCGGATACATGACCAAGGAGCAGTGGCTCAGCGTTGACACGAACACCTACCACTGGCAGGGAACCACGCTGGCCGACGTCGGCACGCTCGCCCCGTTCAGTACCCCGGGCCCGACGCGTGACAACCGGCTCAAGCCGGAGATCGCCGCTCCGGCGTGGGGCGTCGCGTCCGCCCTGTCGCACGACGTCGACGTCAGCCCGGCCTCCGGGAACCAGCCCTTCGTCGTCGAGGACGGGGTGCACATCGTGGGCGCAGGGACGAGCTTCTCGTCGCCGCACGTGGCCGGTATTTTCGCGCAGCTCCTGGGCCTGAATCCGAAGCTCGACGCGATTCAGTTGCGCTCGCTCGCGACCAGCACCGGGAGGGTCGACGTGAATGTGTCGCCTGTCCCAAACGGCGACTGGGGATACGGGAAGATCGACGCCCTGGCGATGGCCGACAGGGTCGTGAAGGCGATCCCCGACGTCAAGTCGAACCTGCTCGGGGTCTTCTCCTGGACCGCCATCCCGACCGCCACGACCTACAACGTCTACCGTGGCGACCTCAGTCTCAAGAGCGCCACCTACTATGGCTCCTGCCTGCAGAGCGCGCTGCCGAGCCCGAGCTTCAGCGACTCCGCGACGCCGATCGTCAACGCCGGGTTCTTCTACCTGGTGACCGGCAAGAAGGACGGCATCGAGGGGATCCTCGGCTTCCGCTCCGACGGGACGCCGCGGCCGAACAACTCGGCGTGTCCGTAGTGTCGTGAAACGTTCTCGAACCTAGTCCGGCGACATGAAAGACGAGATTCGTGAGTTGACCGAGCGAGACTTCGCTCGAGCGATGCCAAGAAAGCAGCGTGAACGCATCCTCCGCGGACAGCTCGCGGGGGGTGAAGATGTCATCGAGCTCCGACGCTTCACGGGGTTGACCCAGCAGGAGTTCGCGGACGCTCTCGGGATCAGCGTCCACACGCTGCGCAACTGGGAGCAGAACCGCCGGAGCCCGGAAGGACCGGCGCTCGCTTTGCTGCGAATCGCGGCCCGGCACCCCCGGGTGCTCAAGGAAAACCTGGCGGCTGCCGTCTGATCGGGCCGTCGCAGGAGGCGCCGATCAGCCGCCGCGCGCCGCCGTGCGGCTGCGCAGCCGGCTGACCAGGTCGGCCGGGGGATCGACGAAGCGGATTCCCATCCCGATCCGGCCGGTGGCGAGCCAGGACATCGGGCCGGTGCGCGCCCAGACCACGTAGCCGTTCACGGCGATCGTCCCGTCGGGCAGGCGCAGCTCCATCTCGACGTCGGTGCCCGGCGCGAGGACGTTCGGCGTGCGGATCATCATCCCGGTGTTCGAGATGTTCCCCGAGAACCCGATCTGGGGGGCGTGCCCCCGGGCGGCGTAGTGCACTTCGAGACGCCGGCGATACCGCAGGTCCATCTGGGCGGGACGAGGACTCACCGGCTCCACTCGGACGGTGCGATCGTCCGCAGCGCCAGGGCGTGGATGGCCCCCTGCATCATGTCCTGCAGGACGTCGTAGACCAGACGGTGCCGGGCGACGCGGCCGATCCCCTCGAACGACGGCGACACGACGAGAACGCTGAAGTGTCCGCCGCCCGAGGCGGCGCCGGCGTGCCCGGCGTGCATCGGGCTGTCGTCGATGACTTCGAGGTGGATGGGGGCGAGACGCTCCTTGAGGCGCGTCTCGATCGTCTGCTGGGTCGACAGGGCGCTCATGACCGCATTATAAGGTCGCCGTGGACGATCGAGCCGGAATCGTGGTGATCGGCGGCGGCCTCGTCGGCCTGGCGGTGGCGATGGAGGCCGGCGCCCGCTTCCCCGGCCACCGCATCCTGGTGCTCGAGAAGGAAGATCGGGTGGCCGCCCACCAGAGCGGGCGGAACAGCGGCGTGGTCCATTCCGGCCTCTACTACCGGCCGGGGTCGCTCAAAGCACGCCTGTGCGTCGAGGGCGGACGGCTCTTGCGCGATTTCTGCCGCGAGCACGGCCTGCCGTACGAGGAGCGCGGCAAGGTGGTCGTCGCCACCACGCCGGAGGAGGCCGCCGCCCTCGATGGGCTGCTCGCGCGCGGCCGCGCCAACGGGGTTCCGGGGCTGGAGCGTCTCGACGCGGCCGGCCTGCGAGCGCGCGAGCCGCACGCCGCGGGGGTCGCCGCGCTTCTCGTCCCACACGCGGCGATCACCGACTACGCGCGCGTCGCACAGCGTTACGCCGACGTCGTGCGTCAGCGTGGCGGCGAGGTGCGCACCGGCGCGCGCGTCGTCGCCCTGCGCCGGGATGGCGGCGGCGACGGCAGCGGCGGCGACGGCAGCGTCGTGGAGACGACCGCGGGCGCTTTCGGCGCGCGCCTCGTGGTCAACTGCGCCGGGCTCTTCAGCGACGTGGTGGCCCGGATGGACGGCGTCGACCCCAGGGTGCGGATCGTCCCGTTCCGCGGCGAGTACTACGCGCTGTCGCCGCGTACGGCGGCCCTGGTGCGGGGCCTCATCTATCCGGTCCCCGATCCGCGCTTCCCGTTCCTCGGCGTGCACTTCACGCCGCGCGTGACGGGCGGCGTGGAGGCGGGGCCGAACGCGGTCCTGGCGCTCGCCCGCGAGGGGTATCGCTGGGCCGACGTCGACCCGGCCGGACTGGCGCGCAGCCTCGCCTTCCCGGGATTCCGCCGCCTGCTGCGCCGTCACTGGCGGACCGGGCTCATGGAGATGCGCCGGTCGCTCTCGAAGCGCGCCTTCCTCGCGGCGCTGCGGCGCCTGATGCCGACCCTCGAGCTTGACGACCTGCGGCCGGGCGGGTCGGGGGTGCGGGCGATGGCGGTCGATCCCGACGGGGCGATGGTCGACGACTTCCGGTTCGCGGAATCGCCCGGGCGGATCCACGTTCTCAACGTGCCGTCGCCCGCAGCGACCGCGTCGATCGCCATCGGGCGGCACATCGTCAGCCTGCTCTCCGGGATCAGGAAACCTTGAGATCGCCCGCGTCGAGCGGCAGGCGCCGGACGCGCTTCCCGGTCGCCGCGAAGACGGCGTTCATCACCGCCGGTGCGATCGGCGGCACGCCGGGCTCGCCGATGCCGGTGGGCGGCGCGTCGCTCGGGACGATCCGGACGTCGACCACCGGCATCTCGTCGATCCGCAGCACCTCGTAGTCGTTGAAGTTGCTCTCGCGCACGCGGCCCTTCTCGATGGTGATGCCGCCCTTGAGCGCCGCCGTCAGGCCGAAGACGATGGCGCTCTGGAGCTGCGCCTCGACCAGCCCGGGATGGACGACGCGGCCGCAGTCGACGGCGCAGGACACGCGAGCCACCCGGACGGCGCCTTCGGGGGAGACCTCGACCTCGGCGGTCTGCGCGCAGTAGGTGGCGAAGGAGAAATGCGCAGCCAGCCCGCGGCCCCGCCGCGCCGGCAGCGGCGCGCCCCAGGAACCCTGCTTCGCGGCGCTCTCCAGCACCGCGCGCAGCCGCGCCGTGTCCTGCACGAGCGTGGGGTCGGGGTAGGGGATGCGGCGGTCCTCCTTCAGGAGGTCGAGCCGCACGCGCAAAGGATCGCGGCCCGCCGCCGCGGCCAGCTCGTCGATGAACGACTGGACCGCGAAGGCGTTGAACGAGGCCTCGACCGAGCGCCAGTAGCCGCGCGGCACGCGCGAGTCGGCGGCGTGATACTCGACCTGCACGTTCGGGATGGCGAACGGGACGTCGAACGCGCCGCCGATCTCGTCCCGCTCGGGGTTGGCGATGGAGGGATTGTCCCAGGCGGCAATCGAGGTCGTGACCAGGCGGTGGCGCCACGCGACGACGCGGCCTTCCTTGTCCAGGCCCCCGGTGAGGCGGTGCAGGGAGAAAGGCCGGTAGAAGTCGTGCCGAAGGTCCTCCTCCCGCGAGTAGATCATCTGCACCGGCTTGCCGATCGCCTTCGAGATCTCGACCGCGTCGACGATGTAGTCGTTGTTGAGCCGCCGCCCGAAGCCGCCGCCGAGGAAGGTGACATTGATCCGGATCGCCTCCTTCGGAAGCCCGGTGATCGTCATGATCTGCTTCAGCGGATCGCCGGGGTCCTGGGTCGGGGCCCAGATGGTGCAGCGGTCCTTCTCCACGTGCGCCGTGGCGTTGACCGGCTCCATCGGCGCGTGCGCCTGGAACGGCGCCTCGTAGACCGCCTCGACCCGCTTCGCCGCCTTCGCCAGCGCCGCCTCGACGTCGCCGTCCGAGCGCACCGCCTTGCCGGGGGTGCGGGACAGCGCGTCGCAGCGTTCGCGCAGGCCGGCGCTGCTCTCGGAGGCGCCGGCCCCCTCGTTCCAGGAGACCTCGAGCGCGTCGCGTCCACGAAACGCGGCCCAGGTCGTGTCGGCCACCACCGCGACGCCGCGGCCGATGGTCACCACGCCGCGCACGCCCGGCATCTGCTTCACCTTCCGATCGTCGACGCGCGCCAGCGTGCCGCCGAACACCGGGGAGCGCGCCACCGCGGCGAACAGCATGCCGGGCACGCGCACGTCGATGCCGTAGGTCGCCGCGCCGGCGATCTTCAGCGGCGTGTCGGTGCGCGGCGGGGTCTTGCCGACGAGGGTGAAGTCGCGCGGGTCCTTGAGCGGCGGGTTCTTCGGCAGCGGCAGCGCGGCGGCGTCGCCGACCAGGGCGGAGAACGGCAGGCTCTTGCCGCCCTTTGACTGGACCACTTCTCCGCCGCGGGTCGAGAGTGTCCCCTCCGGCACCTTGAGCCGCGCGGCGGCCGCCGCGATCAGCATGGCGCGCGCCGCAGCACCGGCCTGGCGCAGCGGCCCCCACGAATCCTTCACGCTGCTGCTGCCGCCGGTCGACTGATCGCCGAAACGCGGGTCGAGCGGCGCCTGCTCGATCTTGACGTGCGAGAAGTCGGCGCCGATCTCCTCGGCGAGGATCATCGGCAGCGAGGTGCGTACCCCCTGGCCCATCTCCGACTTCGCGACCCAGAGCGTCACCACCCCGTCCGGGGCGATCTGGATCCAGGCGTTGGGCGAGAACGGGGCGGCGGCGCCGCTCGTGACGGCGCCGGTTGCGCCGGCGTCCGCGCCGGCGGCCGTCCGCTCCGCCGCGGCCGCGCGGCGGCCGTCGAGGCGCAGGCCGATCACGAGGCCCGCGCCGGCGGCCGGCACGACGCGCAGGAAGTCGCGGCGGCTGACCTTGACGAGAGGGATCATCGGCCGCCGCCCGGGCCGCCGGCTCCGTTCGCGCCGCCGCCCCCGCCCGCGCCGCCCGCTCCTCCCGGGCCGCCGGTCATGGCGCGGGCGGCGCGGTGCACCGCGCGCCTGATCCGCTGGTAGGTGCCGCAGCGGCAGATGTGCGCGCCGAGGGTCGCGTCGATCTCCTTGTCGGTCGCCTTCGGGTTCTTCGCCAGCATCGCCGCCGTGCTCATGATCATGCCGGGCTGGCAGTAGCCGCACTGCGGTACTTCCTCGCCCAGCCAGGCCTCCTGGACCGGATGTTTTTGAGTGGCGGACAGCCCTTCGATGGTGGTGATGGCGCCGCGGGCGGCCTCCGACACCGACGTGACGCAGGAGCGGATCGCCTCGCCGTCGAGATGGACCGTGCAGGCGCCGCAGAGGGACATCCCGCATCCGAACTTGGTGCCGGTGAGGCCGAGCGTGTCGCGCAGCGCCCAGAGAAGGGGCATGTCGGCGTCCACGTCGACGACCCGATCCTGGCCGTTCACCTTCAGCGTGTAGCGGGGCATCGTGGCCTCCGGAGGGTGAAGGCATGATATGGCAAGTCGCGCCGGCCGGATCCCGCCCACGCGGCGCCTGCGCGCGCCTTCGCACCGCCGGGGCGCCGCGGCCGGGCCGCGGTCTATCGCGCGCCGTGAGACGGAGCTGAGACCCGGACGCCCGCTCGCCCCGCGCCGGCGCGCCCTTCGGCGGGTTGCGCCGCCGGGACCGGCGACGCGCGTGAGACCCGGGCGCAAAGGCGCGCCAGGACCGGCCTTTCGGCCGCCCCGCGTCTCAGGCCCGTCTCACGGGCCGGCTCACGCGGCCGGGTCGACCGCCGCCGCGGCGCGCCGAGGGGGTGCGTCGATTCCCGCAAAGCGCCCGTCCCAAGAGACTTTGCGGCCGATCCGGCGCCGCGGCCCGGCGCCGCGCGCGCTGGCACCGCGGGTGCAATGAACGCGTCCGGAGGGCGATTCTGGTGAGCCTGGGACGCGGCGACGAGGAGGGACGCGCGCGACAGCTCGATCCAAGGCGCGTCTATCGCGACGGGATCGCCCGCGTCCTGCGCCGTCCGGCCGACTCGATCGAGCTTCTGGCGCCGCAGGAGACCGCCGACCTGCTCGAGCGCCACGAGGTGCGGATGAAGGCGACCGGCGGCCGGCCCGCCGGCGCGCGGTCGTTCGCGATGACGGCGCGCGATCCGGCGGTCATCGACGGGCTGCTGCGCTGGCTCGCGGTCCGCTTCCCGTCGCGGGCCCTGGTCCTGTTCCGCGAGGGCAGCCGCGAGCACGGCGCGGTCTGCACCTCGAGCGCCGAGCTGCTGCCCTGGGCGATGGAGCTGGTGATCCAGGACGGCAGCCACCTGCTCGCCGTCGGGCGCGACGGCGGCTTCGGCATCACCCTCGAGGCGGTGGCCGACTGGCAGGCGGAGCCGGGCGAGCGGTTCTACAAGCTGGTCGCCTGGGGCGTCCCGGAATAGCCACGGAAAGCGCGGCGCAACGCCGCCACGATCAAGAGCGTGATGCCGAACGTGCCGACGATCGTGGCGCCGGTCGGGAGATCGAGCGCGTACGACAGCGCCACGCCGCCGGCCGACACCAGCGCCCCCATCGACCAGCCGATCGCCAGGCGCGGCCCCAGCCGCTCCGAGAAGAGCATCGCCGTCACCGACGGGACGATCAGGAAGCAGAAGACCAGGAGCACCCCCGCGATGGCGACCGACGAGGTGACGACGAAGCCGAACGAGACGTAGAACAGGAAGTCCCAGAAGCGCAGGTTCCAGCCGCGCCGCTCGGCTTCGGCCTCGTTGAGCGACATCAGCAGGAAGCGGTGCCGGAAGACGAAGTGAAAGACGCCGACCAGTGAGTAGAGCACCGCGGTCTTGAGCAGCTCGGGCCAGGTCACCGACAGAATGTTGCCGACCAGCATCTCCTTGAGGTGCTCGGTCTCCTGCGTCGCCTTCGACATCACCAGGATGGCGATCGCCGCCGACACGGCGTAGACGATGCCGATCACCGCCTCCTGCGGGATGCGGGTCCGGTGGTGCACGCGCGAGAATGCGAAGATCGCCGCGCCCAGGAAGGTGAAGCCGAGGGAATAGAAGTAGGCGACGGTCGAGTGCAGGTCGTTGCCCATGAGATACGCGACTGTGGTGCCGAGCGCCGCGATCTGCGCCAGCGACAGGTCGACGAAGATCACGCCGCGCTCGACGACGTGCACCCCGAGATAAGCGTGGATCCCGGTCAGGATCAGGCTGGCTACGAAGGCCGGGAGGAGCAGGTCGGCGATGCTCATGACGCGCTCGTCCCCAGCGCCTTTGCGAGCGCGTCGATGTCGGCGTCGAAGAGCGCGAAGTAGTCCTTGATCGCTTCCGTACCCCCGACCGACGGGTAGAACGTCAGGAGTGTGGCGCCCGTCTTGTCGGCGATGTACTTCGGTGTCTTCATGTCGAAGTACGGCTCGACCAGGATTGCCTTGATCTTGTCGGTGGTGATCAGGTTGATGATCTCGAGAGTGTGGCTCGGCGTCGGCGGGATGCCGGGCTTCGGCTCGATCTGCCCCGCGACGTCCAGGTTGAAGTGCTTGGCGAAGTTCGGCCACGAGTTGTGGAAGGTGACGATCTTCGCGCCGGAATAGGGTGCCAGCTTCGCCTTCCATTCCTTGTCCTTCGTGGTGAGCCGCGTTTCGAAGTCAGCCAGCCCCTTCTCGTAGGCGGCGCGGTTGCCGGGATCCAGCTCGGTGAGCTTCGCCGCGATGGAGCGGGCGATCACCCGGCCGTTGTCGGGGTCGAGCCAGTAGTGCGGATTGCCGAACGGGTGGACGTCGCCCATCGCCCGCGTCACCTGGGCGGTCGGGCGTTGAAGAATATCGCAGCCGCTCGAGACGTCGAGGTACCCCTGGTTGCCGGGATGGATCTTCGCGTTGCGCGACTGGTCGATGAGCGGCGGGAGGTATCCGATCTCGAGCTCCAGCCCGGCGACGATCAGCAGATCGGCGCGCGACAGCTTGAGGATGAACGACGGCTTGGCGTCGACGAAGTGGGGATCCTGGTAGCCCTTGGCCAGCGCCTCGGTCTCGACCAGGCCGCCGCCGATCGACGCGGCGATCGAGGAGAAATCATCGAGCGTGGAGACGATCTTCACTTTCGCCCACGCCTGCGACGCGGGGGCGGCGAGAAGGACCAGGGCGCACAACAGCAGGACGTGCCTTTTCATCGTGACCTCATCAAAAGGGATGCGCCCCGTGGGCGCCGATGGCGAACTGAAGCTGCATGAGCAATTCGTCGGCGGTCTCGCCGTTGGAATAGTTCCGTCGCCGCAGCTCGCCGCGGAGCTGCGAGAACTCGCTCGGCCAGAAGGTCAGAAGCGCGGCGACGCCGTCGTCGTGGAGCGTCGGGTCGTCCGCGTTCTCGGCCCACTCGTAACGGGCGCCGGCGAACCAGCGCTTCGCGAGCTGGTACTCCGCGGAGAGGAACCAGCCCGACGCGTTCACGGTGCCGTCGAGCTCGCCCCCCTTGCGGCTGCGGATGTATTCGCCCCGGATGTTCATCGACCGGTAGGTGGCGGTCCGGAGCGGCTTCCACCGGAACGTCGTGTCGATCCCCTCGAGCCGGGTGTCGGAGGTGTCGGTCAGGCCGTTCGGCCCCGCGCCGTACGACAGGCCGAAGTCGAGGTTGGTCGACTCGGTCAGGTCGCTGAAGATCCGGTAGTGGCCGTTGTACGACAGGTCGCGGCTGCCGGGCGAGGAGAACAGGTCGCCCGCCTCGCCGTCGAACAACTGCATCGTCAGCTCGGAGTAGACGTCGCCCATCGGGATCAGCTTCCCGACCGAGAGCCCGGTGCCGATCCAGCCTTCCTCGCCGCCGAGCAGGTTGACCGTGGTGAGCGGCTCGTCGGGCCAGGGAAGGACGTGCAGGTGCAGCGTGTTGATCTTGCCGAACGAGGTGCGCATCCGGCCGACCTTGGCCAAGAGGCCCCACGGCAGCGACGTGAAGGTGGCGAACCCCTCCTCGACCTCGACCCCTTCCTCGCCGAACGACAGGAAGAAGTCGGCGCGCATGTACGGATCGACGATCGCCTGCAGCGACACCTCCGACTCGCGCAGGCTGGCGGCGGGAAGATCCTCGGTGTGGTTCGAGCCGGCCACACCGAGGAAGTTGCCGATCGCCGAGATGCTCGGGTTGAAGTAGTTCGAGCTCTGCGACGGCGCCGCGGCGAGGGGCGGCGCGGCCGGCGGCGTCTGCGCCACCTCGGTCACCGGCGGCGGTGCCGGCGCGGCCGCGGTGGCCGGCGCCGCCTCGGTGGCGGGCGCTCCGGGGGCCGGTGCGCCCTTGAGCGCCGCCACCTCGCGCTCCAGCGCCGCGATGCGCGCCTCGTACTGCGCCTGCATCTCCTTGAGCAGCTTCTCGAGCGCGCCGACGCGGTCGTCCGCGGCGGGCGCGCTGGCGGGCGCCGCCGTCGCCGCGCTCGCGCCGGCGGCCGGCGGCGAAGCGGCCGGCGGGGAGGCGTCCGGCGGCGGCGACGTCTCGGCGCGCGCCAGGGTCTGGAGACCGATCAACACGATGAACAGGACGAGCCAACGCTTCATACGTTTCTCCCACCTCGCCGGCCCGCGGGCCGGCCGCCCCCGTTTCGCAGGGGGCACCATGAACCGGGACAGGATCGAAGACGGACGAGCGGAAAAGCCCGGTGCTGTGGTCCGCTTTCGATCCGGATCGACGGCTAGACGGTGGGTGGTCCGCGCGACGCGAGGTGAGGGGCGACCCCTTCGATCGGTCCGGGCGCCTCGACCGTGCGGAGATGGGCGGTGACCTGGAGGACGGGCGCTTCGGGGAGTGGCAGGGCGAGATCGACCTTCCCGGCCAGCGCCCACTGACAGGCCCAGCAGTGCAGCTCGACCTGGCATCCGTCGTCGGTGTGATGACCGGACGCAGCCCAGAGAGCGAAGCAGAAGGCGGCGAGCACCATGACGCGCAGCCACGCGCGCGGCCGGAGACTTCGCTGCAGGCTCAGCATCGTGGCGATAGACTACGCGCGCGATCCCGAGGCGTCAAGGCGAGGCGCCCCGCCGGATGCCCTGCATACGGTGTATGGCGGGCGCCGGCGGCCCCCATAAAGATGATGGCTTCCGGGGCCGCGCCGCTGTTTGACCTCTCCCCGGCGCCATGCGGGCAACCCATTGAAGGTCAATGCGCTTACGGCGCGCGCCGCGGCGGCACGACGAGCGGCCACCCGCTGGAACGCCCCTTGCTCTACGGCCCGCAGCCCATCTCATCGCCGGGCCGGGGGAATCGTCGATGAAGAGAGTCAATCGTCTTGCGCCCATCCTCGCCATTCTGACTCTGGCCGGGATGGCGGTGCTGCAGCCTGCGGGGAACGCCTGGGCCCAGGGGTGAGTGCTCATCAGAGCCAACGCGCCCGTGTTCGGCGCGTCCAACACGCTTCCCTTCCAGGGGAAGGAATGGCAGATCAACTTCAACACCCGCTATCTGCACTCGTACAGCCACTACAGCGGCACCCAGTACCAGTTCCAGCGCAAGGACCTCGGCACCTACGTCATCAATAACCAGGCGGCCGTCGATCTCGGCGCGGCCTACTCGTTCACGCCGCAGCTCAGCGCCTGGCTGAGCGTCCCGTACGTCGACGCCTCGTGGTCGATTCCACTGCCGACCGCGGGCCCGACCGGGACCGGGCCGCGCAGCGAGCAGAACGGCCGCGGCATCGGCGACGTCATCATCGGCGCCCGTTACTGGACGCTCGATCCCGCCGTGCACCGGCACGGGAACTTCTCCGTCGGGCTGGGCGTCAAGGCGCCCACGGGGAAGTACGACGTCACCGACGAGTACCCGCTGTTCAACGGGACCAATCCTTCCGAGAAGGCGGTCGACCAGTCGGTGCAGCCGGGCGACGGAGGCTGGGGAGGGGTGCTCGACCTGCAGGGTTACTACGTCTGGACGCACGTCTCGTTCTACGCTTCGGGCAGCTACCTCGCCAATCCGCGCGACACCAACGGCACGCCGTCGATCGTCGACGGTCTCGGATTCGGATCGAACCCGGCGTTCGCCGACATCGCCGTCAACTCGGTGCCCGACAACTATCTGTTGCGCGCCGGAACGATCTTCCCGTTCCGCGGCGGCAAGTACGCCGCCAGCGCCGGGTTCCGGATGGAAGGGCTGCCGCGCTACGACCTCGTCGGCCGCAGTGACGGGTTTCGCCGTCCGGGGTACGAGACGTTCTTCGAGCCCGGCTTCATCCTGACCTCGGGCGGGAACAGCTTCTCGTTCTACGTCCCGCTCGCCCTGGTCCGCAACCGCCGCCCGAACCCGTATACCGGCAACGAGGGGGACGCGACCTTCCCCGACTACATCGTCCTGGCCGGCTACTCGTACCGCTTCCCCCCGAAGGGCGGAGCGCCGGCCGCGGCACCGCAGCCGAGCGCGCCGATCCCGCCCGCGACGCCGCCGGCCGCGCCAGGGTCCGCGCCGGCTCCGGCGGGCGGAGCCCCGATGGAGGCCTGCGCGGAGTAGAATCCCGCCTTCGGCCAGACCTTTGTCCGGGGGGGATCTCATGCCGCGTCACGACGCCGTTTTTTCGCGCCTTGTCGTCCTGCTCACATGTCTCGTGCTCGTGGCGCCGGCGGCCGCCGGCGCGAAGAGCGCCCGACCGGCCGCCAGGCCGGATGCGAAGGCCGCCGGGACGGCGTCCGCGCGCCCGCTCACCGCGGACGACTTCAAGGGGCTGTCGTTCCGGAGCATCGGCCCGGCGAACATGGGCGGCCGGGTCTCGTCGATCGCGATCGTCCCGGGCAGCCGCACCGCCTTCTACGTCGGCTTCGGGATCGGCGGCGTCTTCAAGACCGAGAATCTCGGGACGACCTGGAGCCCCGTGTTCGACGATCAAGGGGTCGCGTCGATCGGCTCGATCGCGGTCGGCGGCGAGGACGGGAAGGTGGTCTGGGTCGGGACCGGCGAGGGGAACAACCGCAACTCGTCGTCGTGGGGAAACGGCGTCTATCGCTCGACCGATGCGGGCGCCACCTGGACCCACCTGGGCCTCGAGGAGACGCACGACATCCCGCGGCTCGCGGTCGACCCGCGCAATGCCGACGTCTGCTATGTCGCCGCTCTCGGGCACTTGTGGGGCGCCAACCCGGAGCGCGGCGTCTACAAGACGGCCGACGGCGGCAAGAGCTGGAAGCAGGTCCTCAAGATCGACTCCGACACCGGCGCCTGCGACGTGGTGCTCGATCCGAAGAGCCCCGACACCGTCTACGCCGCGATGTACGCCCGGCGCCGCACGCCCTGGTCGTACAGCGGCTACAGCGACAAGGGCGGCATCTATCGCTCGCTCGACGGCGGCGCGACCTGGAAGAAGCTGGGGGGCGGCCTGCCGGAGCGCACCGGGCGGATCGGCCTCGCCCTCTATCCCAAGAACCCGTCCACGATCTACGCGACGGTGGAGAGCGACCTCGGCGGCACCGGCCGCGACATCATCGACAACTACTCGGTGAGCGGCGGGCTGTTCCGCTCCGACGATCGGGGCGACACCTGGACCCGCACCAGCCGCCTGAATTTCCGTCCGTTCTACTTCTCGCGCGTGGCGGTCGATCCGGAAGACGACCAGCGGGTCTACCTCCCCGGATGGAACGTCGCGATCTCCGACGACGGCGGAAAAACCTTCCGCAACTCCGGCAGCCCGAAGGTGCACGTCGACTTCCACGCCATCGTCGTGAACCCGCTCGACCCGAGCCAGGTCCTGGTCGGCAACGACGGCGGCTTCTACATCTCCCACGACCGCGCGAAGACCTGGGACTTCATCGACCGGATGGCGGTCGGGCAGTTCTACCGCATCGCGGTGGACGATTCCGACCCCTACCGCATCGCGGGCGGCCTGCAGGACAACGGTTCGTGGATGGGGCCGTCGGAGACGCTCTTCAAGTCGGAGACCGACGGGGGCGGCGGTGACGAGTTCGCCGACGGCATCCTGAACTCCGACTGGCGCACGATTTTCGGGAGCGACGGGTTCGGCGTGCAGTTCGACCCGTCCGACCCGAACGTGGTCTACGCCACGGGACAGGGAGCCGAGCTGGCGCGCATCCGGCTGGACAACAACGTCATGACGCTCATCCGCCCGTCGCCGCGCGAGGGGCAGGAGCGCTTCCGCTTCAACTGGAACGCGCCGTTCTTCGTGTCGCCGCACGATCCGTCGGTCCTCTATCTCGGCGGCAACCGGGTCTTCAAGCTGACCGGGCGCGGCGACCGCTGGTCCGCCATCAGTCCCGATCTGACGCGCAACGATCCGGTGAAGACCGCGACCGTCGGCTCCGCTGCCGAGACCTACGGCACCGTCGTGTCGCTGGCCGAGTCGCCCCTGGTGAAGGGGATGCTCTGGGCCGGCACCGACGACGGCCGCGTGCACGTGACCCGGAACGACGGGCAGGCCTGGACCGACGTGACGCCCAAGGAGGTCGGCGGTCTCTACGTGTCGCGCATCACCCCGTCGCTGCACCAGGCCGACGCCGCCTACGTGACGGTGGACGGTCATCGCAGCGACGACTTCCGCACCCTCGTCCTGATGACCGAGGACGCCGGAAAGAGCTGGCGCTCGATCACCGGCGACCTGCCGCCCAGGGAGCCGGCGCAGGTGGTGCGCGAGGCGATCCTCAGCGCCGACACGCTCTACTGCGGCACCGAGCTCGGTCTCTACGTCACCGTCGATCGCGGCGGGCACTGGGTGCGTCTGAACGGCAAGTCGCTGCCGCCGGTGCCGGTGGACGACATCCTGATCCATCCGCGCAAGCGCGACCTGGTGGTCGCCACGCACGGCCGGTCGATCTACATCCTCGACGACGTGACGCCGATCGCCCGGCTCACAGCGGAGACGCGCACCAGGCCTCTGGCGCTGTTCGACGTCCTGCCGGCGCAGCCGCGGCTCTACGCCGGCCGCGGCTATGGAGGCGGGGCGGCCATCTTCCGCGCCGCCAACCCGCCGATGGGCGCGCGGATCACCTACTGGCTCAAGGACGCGAACCCGGACGGCGTGAAGATCGCCATCGCCGATCCGAAAGGAGCGGTGATCCGCGAGCTGACCGGGCCGGGTCGGCCCGGGCTCAACCGCGTCATCTGGGACCTGCAGGTCGACACGAAGCACCGCATCCCCACCATCGACGCGCAGCGTCTCGATCAGACGCAGTTCGTGCCGGAGGGGGAGTACAAGGTCACCGCGACCCTCGAGGGCGCGGCTCCCGGAGTCGCTCCGGTGAAGGACGAGAAGACGGTCCGGGTGCTCAAGGCGCCGAACGCACCCGACGCGCGCTGACCCTGCGCGTCGGGCGGCGCGCCGGCCGCTGCCATTTTTCGTCATCCGCACTGCCCCGCGGGGTGCTCGAATTCCGCACGGCACGCCGCGCCCGCGGTTCGTTCCGAGCGGGGCCGTTCGTCCGCAACCCGCGTCCCTGGCGGACTCCGTCCGGCGTCAGCCGTCCGACGTGGCGGGCCCGATCCGACCTGCCGGCATCCTCCCATCACTGGAACGCGGTTTGCTGCATCGCGGGGCGAGAGTTGCGCACCACAGGGGGAGAACCATGACGACGCAAAGGATGACACCGAGGCCGGAGTCCCGGGTGGACGCGCCGGCCCGACGCGGCGAGGCCGGATTCTCGATGGTCGAGCTGATGATCGTCCTGGTGTTCATCTCGATCATCGCCGGCATCGCGCTTTCGACCGGAATGTACGCGTTCGACGTGTCGCGTCTGGGACGGACGGTCGCCAACATGCGCGGCGTCGCGGATGCCATCGTCAAATATCAGTCCGACAACAGCGCCCTCCCGGCCGGAGGACTGCAGACGGTGAGCGCCATCGCCCCGGCTCTGAGCCCCTCGAACGGCCGGGTCGCGACCCTGGACGGCTGGGACAATCCGCTCTACTACACCCCGTTCACGACCGCGGGCGGCGTCTCGACCTTCCGCGTCTTCTCGTACGGCAAGGACGGCGCCAACGACGGCGTGGTCACCGGCGTGTGGGCCGACTTCACCACGGACATCGTGGTGGAGGGTGGCTCCTTCATCCAGACCAAGTGGTGACGGCGATGGGAAACACGGGAGCGATTCTCGAAGAGGAGCCGGAGCAGGCGAGCGCGCCGGTCGCGCGGCGCCCCGCCGGCAGGACGGGCGCGGCACGACCGGGCGCGGGCAAGCCTTCCACCCTGCACCTGCAGCGGTATTTCGAGGTGCTCGGCCTGAAGAGCGGCGCGACCCTCGACGCGATCAACACCGCGTATTACATGCTGGTCAAGCGATTCCCCGAGAACCCGACCGAAGAGGACGAAGCCCAGCTCCAGGAGATCAAGCGCGCGTACGAGATGCTCAAACGCGCCCACGTGCCGCCCAGGAAAAAGGCGATCAAGATCGTCCTGAGCAAGCGGCTGCTGATCCCGTTCATGTCGTTGTTGATCGTCGTGGCGCTGGGCACGCTCGTGGCGTTCAACTGGGGCGCCATCAAGCTGAGCATGACGCACTACGAGCCGGGCGCGGTGCTCCGGCTCAAGGGTCAGGGCCAGCCGTACGGCGAGGTGACCGGATTCGACCCGCAGCACAGGTGGGACACCGGCAACCCGTCGGCCGCCTACTCCATCCGCCTGCAGGGATCGCAGGACGTGGTCTGGGTCGGCGAGCGCCTGGTCGTGAACGGCATGATCCCGGTGAAGTAGCCGCCGTCCTTCCGCAAGCTCAGCCCGCCGCCGCAGGCTCCGCCCGCCGCGCCGCCCGCCCGTGAGACAATGCGACGTTCGTGACCACCGCCGCCGTCGTCTTCGCGCTCACCTACCTGATCATCGGGTTGCAGCGTCTGCCGCGCCTGCACATCGGCCGGCCCGCGGGAGCCCTGCTCGGCGCCGTCGGCATGGTCGCCTGCGGCGTGATCGACTTCGACGCCGCGCGGGGCGCCATCGACCTCGACACGATCCTCTTCCTGCTCGGGATGATGATCGTGCTCGGCTATCTCGAGCTGTCGGGCTTCTTCGAGCTGGTCGAGCGCCGCGTCCTGGCGCTGGCGCGCAGCGCGCGCGCGTTGCTGTGGCTGGTCGTCGGGTCGGCCGGGGTCCTGTCGGCGCTCTTCATGAACGACACCATCTGCCTGATGCTGACCCCGATCGTGGTCCGGGTGACGAGACGGTTGCGGCTGCCGGCCGCGCCCTACCTCATCGCGCTGGTGACCGCGGCCAACATCGGCTCGTCGTGCACCATCCTCGGAAATCCGCAGAACGCGCTGATCGCGGTGCGCTCCGGGATCGGCTTCCTGCCGTTTCTCGGGGCCCTCTGGCCGATCGCGGCCGCCGGGCTCCTGGTCGACGGATGCCTCCTGGGCTGGGTGTATCGCGCGACGATCACCCGGGACCCGATCACCCGGGATTCGATCGCGCTGGCGGACGCGCCGGGCGGCCCTCCGGTGCAGGGCTACCTCCTGGCGGCGAGCCTGTCGTCGGCCGCCGGGATGGTCGTGGCGCTCCTGTTCGGCATCCGTCCGGCGGCCGCGGCGATGACGGCGGCCGCCGCGGTCATCCTGGCCGGCGCGGCGCGGCCGCGCGAGGCCCTGAGGAAGGTCGACTGGAGCCTGCTGCTCTTCTTCGGCGGCCTGTTCGTCGTCATGCGCGCCGTCGAGCAGGCCGGTCTGGCGCAGCTCGTCGTCGCCGGCGCCGGAAGTCCGGCCGCCGCCGGAGCGGTCACGGGCTTCGTCGTCGCCCGGCTGGGCGCCGCTGTGGCGCTGCTCTCGCAGGCGGTCAGCAACGTCCCTGCGGTGATGCTCTTCGTGCCGCCGCTCCAGGCGGCGCCGGCGGCGACGGCGCGATCGCTCTGGCTCGCCCTGGCGGCGTTCTCCACGCTGGCCGGAAACCTGACCCTCATCGGATCGGTCGCCAACGTCATCGTCTTCGAGACGGCGCGGCGCGACGACGTCGAGGTCGGATTCACGGAGTATCTCAGGATCGGTGTGCCGCTGACGCTTCTGACCTGTCTTATCGCGTGGGCTTGGCTGGTGTGGGGCTCCGGGTTCTGACGCGGGCGCTGCCCGACGCGCCGGGCCGCAGCAGGCGCGCGCGCGTGATCGATTCCTCGCCCATGCGCTCGCGCACCGCGTCGGCGACGCGCGCCGATCGCCTGGCGCGCTCGTCGGCCGGATCGGAGAACAGGCCGCCCTGCGCCGCCGTGAACGCCGCGCCGCCGCGCGCCGCGGCCGGAAGCAGCCCGTCGACGCCGACGCCGAGCAGCCGCACCCCGCGCCGCCCGAGACGGATGCGCTCGCGGAGCAGATCGCGCGCGGCCCCGACGATCGCCTCGGTGAGGTCGGTCGGCGCCGGCAGCGTGCGGGCGCGCGTCCAGGTGGTGAAGTCGCCGGTCCGCACCTTCAGGTGCACGGTGCGCGCCACGAGCTTCTCGCGCCGCAGCTCGCGCGCCACGCCCTCGGCGCGCGCCAGGAGGGCCCGGTCGATCTGGTCGGGATCGACGAGATCCTCGGCGTAGGTGCGCTCCTCCGAGATCGACTTCGCGGCCCGCGACACGTCGACCGGACGGTCGTCGCGTCCGTGCGCCAGCTCGCGCAGGTGCCCGCCCCACGATTCGCCCGCGAGCTCGACCAGCCGCCCGAGCGGCTGGCGGGCCACGTCGCCGATGGTGCGCAGCCCCGCCGCCACCAGGCGCGCCGCCGTCTTCGGCCCGACCCCCCAGAGCCGGGTCACCGGCAGCGGCCAGAGCCGCGACGGGATCGCCTCGAGCGGCAGCACCACGAGTCCGTCCGGCTTCTCGAGATCGGAGGCGACCTTGGCCAGGTACTTGTTGGGCGCCACGCCGACCGACGCCGACAAACCCTCCCGCTCGCGGATTCGATCCTTCAGCCAGCGCGCCACGCGGCGTCCGTCCTCGAGCGTGGCGACCGGCCGGCCCTCGCGCGCCACGCCGGTCAGGTCGAGGAACGCCTCGTCGATGGAGAGCGGCTCGACGATCGGCGTCGCCTCCTCGAAGACGAGGCGCAGGCGGCGCGACACCTCCACGTAGCGATCCATCCGGACCGGCAGCCAGGTCGCCTGCGGGCAGAGTCGCTCGGCGGTCACCGACGGCATCGCCGAGTGGACCCCGTAACGCCGCGCCTCGTACGAGCAGGTGGAGACGACCCCGCGCCGCCCGCGATGTCCGACGATGATCGGCTTCCCCGCGAGACCCGGGTCGTCGAGGACCTCGATGGCGGCGTAGAACGCGTCCATGTCGAGGTGCAGGATGACGCGGCCGGCGGGCGCTGCGGGCATGACGCGAGTCTACTCCCGCCTCATGTGTCGCGGAACTCGGCGAGGACCGGGGCGTGGTCGGAGGGCAGCTGGCCCTTGCGCTCCTGACGATCGATCGACGCGGCGGTGCAGCGGCGCGCCATCGGATCGGTGGCGAAGATGTGGTCGATGCGCAGGCCGTTGTCCTTCGGGAAGGCGAGCATCCTGTAATCCCACCAGGAGTAGAGGCCGGCCTCCTGATGGTGCAGGCGGAAGGTGTCGGTGAGACCCCAGGAGAGCACGCGCTCGAGGGCGCCGCGCGCTTCGGGATGGAAGAGGACCGTCGGCTCCCAGGCGGCGGGGTCGTGGACGTCGCGTGCCTCGGGCGCCACGTTGAAGTCGCCGCACAGGACCAATGGCTCGCCCGGGCTGCAGCGCCGCTCGAGCCAGGAGCGCAGACGGGCGAGCCAGGCGAGCTTGTAGCTCCACTTGTCCGAGCCGACCTCCCGGCCGTTCGGCACGTAGACCGACACCACGCGCACGCCGGCGAGACGGGCCGCGATCAGGCGCGACTGCGCGTCATCGGCGCCGTCACCGAAGCCGCGCTCGACCTCGTCGGCGGGGGAGCGCGACAGGATCGCCACGCCGTTGTAGGTCCTCTGTCCGTGAATCACGGCGTGATAGCCGGCCTCGCGCAGGGCGTCGAACGGGAAGTCGGCGTCCGTGGTCTTCAGCTCCTGAAGGCAGGCGACGTCGGGTTGGCGCTCCGCCAGCCAGCGGAACACCCTTTCGCGGCGGGCGCGCACCGAGTTCACGTTCCAGCTGGCGATCTTCACCCCATTCTCTCCCGCCGCCTCGTTCCGCCCGGGTGTCGGAGACCTCATCGTTCGGAAGTCCCATCATAAGGCTGCCGGAGGCGGGATCGTCACGGTATAAGTTTCCACAAAAAGTGATTGACGCGTCGCTGAACTTACACCATACTGCTCGCGTCATGAGCGCTCGATCGACCCGAGTCCAGGAGGCCTTCACGCGAACCCCGGCGCCCGCCGGCCGAATCGTCAACCCACCCCTCGTTCCAAGCACCCACACCACCGAGGCCGCGGGCGCCCTCCGTCCCTCCCTGTCCGGCGGACCGCTCCGCCTCCTCGCGGCCCGGCTGATCCAGGACCAGCTCTTGCGGATCGGCCGGGCCGCGCACGCGGTCGAAAACGATCTGGCCGCTCTCGTCCATCGGCTCGTGGCGCGGCGCGTTCATCGCCGGCTGGGCTACCGGCGGCTGGCGGACTACCTGGAGGATCGACCCGGGTTGCCGCTCGCCGCCTGCCGGCGGCTCGTCCATCGCGATCGATCGCCGCGCGGCACGACGGCCGGGACGGCGCTCTTCCCGGCGCCGCCGGAAGACGCGAGAGCGCCTGGGACCGCTCCGCCGGCCGCTCCGGCTGCCGCGGTGCCCGCCTCGTCTCGCAACGGGACGGCCGAATTCGACGTCTGGATGGAGGTCACGCGCACCGTGCGCGAGGCGCTGCAGCCGCTCGGTCCGGGGACCGGAGTGGACACGCCGCTGCCACCGTCGCCTCCGGCCGCGACGCGCGGCGGAGCGTATCCGTCGCGGATTGACGAGGCGGACTCCGGACCGGGGCTCTTCGAGACGGCGCGCGAGGACGACCTCGGACTCGACGCCGCGATCGGCGACCGCGTCCGGCGGGCCCAGGCCCTGGCCTGGAGACGAGCCCGGCTTCTCGCGGCCGCCGCCCGCCATCATCTATATAAGGAGCTCGGATTCGCCTCTCTCGACGACTGGGCCGTGGCCGTCGCCGGACTGTCGCCGGCCGGGGTGGGCGAGATCCTCGGAATGGAGCGGATCCTGAGGTCGCATCCCTGCATCGAAGATGCCTTCCGCCGTGGCCGGCTCACCTGGACGAGGGCCCTGCAGGCGGCGCGCGCCGCGCGGCCCGAAACCGAGCGCGCCTGGGTCCGGGATGCGCGCCGCCTGCCGATCGCGCGGTTGCGCCGGGCGGTGGACGCCGCCCTGGGTGCTTCCCGGACCGCGTCCTATCGGCCGCGCCAGGACGATCGCGGAATGACGAGGGGCGACCCGGTGACGGGATCGCGCATCACCTCGGCGTCGGCCTCGTAGACTTCGCGCAGCCGCGCCGGTGTCAGGACCTCGGCGGGTGGGCCGTCGGCGACAATGCGCCCCTGCTGCAAGAGGACGAGACGCCGGGCCTGACGCGCCGCAAGGTTCAGATCGTGGCTCACGGTCACGACCGTCAGCCCGCGCTCGGCGTTCAGCCGCCGCAGGATGACGTCGATCTCGAGCGCGTGCTTGAGGTCGAGAAACGCGGTCGGCTCGTCGAGAAGCAGGATGGAGGGCTCCTGAGCCAGGGCGCGGGCGATCAGCGCCCGCTGGCGCTCGCCGCTGCTCAGCTCGTGCACCGGCCGTGTCTCGCACTCCGCCAGGTCGACGTCCAAAAGCGCCCGTCGCGCGGCGTCATAGTCCGCCGGCCGCTCGAGTCCCCACGGGCCGAGATGCGGGGCGCGGCCCATCAGGACGACCTCCATCACGGTGAAGTTGAACAGGATCGGCGCCTCGGGCAGGACGATCGTGATCCGCCGGGCGCGGTCGCGGGCCGCCATCGCGCCGAGCGAATGCCCTTCGAGACGCACTTGACCAGCGTCCGGACGCAGCAGACCGGCCAGGAGCTTCAGCAGCGTCGTCTTCCCCGATCCATTCGGTCCGATCAGTCCCGTCAGCTCGCCTGCCGCGAATGCGATCGACAGCCCGTCGAACAGCGGCGTGCCGGCGCCGGGATGGCGGAACCGGATCGCGCGCGCCTCGAGCCTCGGGGCCGCGACGCCAGCGCCGGAATGCGCCGCGCCCGCGTCGGTCGTGCCGGCCGCGCTCATTCGAAGTAGGTCCTGCCGCGCTGGCGGCGGTAGAGCCAGAGGAAGAACGGGCCGCCGCACAACGCGGTGATCACTCCGACCGGCAGCTCGGTCGGCGCCAGCACCGTGCGGGCCGCGGTGTCGGCGGCGGCTAGAAAGATGCCGCCGCCGAGGGCCGACGCCGGCACCAGCAGCCGATGGTCTGGTCCGAAGACCATCCGCGCCACGTGCGGCACGATGAGGCCGACGAAGCCGATCGGGCCGGTGACCGAGACCACGGCCGCGGTCACCATCGAGGCGAGCAGGACGAGAAGGGCGCGCGATCGCTCCACCTCGACGCCGAGGGAGCGCGCCGCATCCTCGCCCGCCGAGAGCAGGTTGAGGTCGCGGCCGTACAGCGCGATGGCGAGGATGCCGGCGGCGACGAACAGACCGACGGGGGCGATCAGGTCGTACGGCTCGACCGGGATGTTGCCGATCATCCAGATCCGCAGGCCGTGCAGCCGCGTCAGCTCGACGAGCGTCTCGATGAAAAGGATGAGCGCCAGGTAGACGGTGTTGGTGACCACCCCGATGAGGAGCATCGGGTAGGACGCGACACGCCCGCCGACGCGCGACAACGCGAAGATGAACGCCACCGTCAGGGCCGCGCCCAGGAACGCGCAGGCCTGGCGCACCGGCAGGAGCGGCAGCATCGCCGGCAGCCCGAGCGCGGTGACCATGAAGGCGCCGAGCGCGGCGCCGCCGGAGATGCCGAGGACGTACGGATCGGCCAGCGGGTTGCGCAGCACCGCCTGGAAGACCGCTCCGGCCGCGCCGAGCGCCGCGCCGGCCACGACGGCGAGGAGAAGGCGCGGCAGGCGGAGTCTCAGGATGGTGGTGGCCGCGTCGCCGCCGCGGAACAGGTCCCCGAGGCCGGCGTCGCTGCTGCCGATGCCGGCGCAGACGATCACCGTGGCGGCCAGCGCCAGGACGAGGATCAGGAGCGCCCCGGCGAGGCGGCGGCGGGTCATCAGGGAGCCGCCAGCGTGGATCGGATCTGAAAGTGCTGCAGGATGTCGCCGCGGCTGAGGATCCCGACCATCCGCCCCTCCTGCACCACCGGGAGGAGCAGCGCGTCCTCGCGGATCATCCGCTCGAGGACGATGACCGACTCGTCCTCCGGCGCGACCGGCGGCATCTGGGCGGTCGGCGTCATCACCTGGCGGACGGGGGTGCGGACCCATTCGGGGCGGGGGACCCGGCGCACCTGCTCGATGCCGATCAGACCGATCAGCTGGTCGCCGTTCATCACCGGATAGACGCGGTGCGGGTGGCGCAGGATGGTCTCCTGCACCATCTCGTCGAGGCTGAGGTGATCCTGGACCGTGATCGCGTCGCGCACCATGAGCTGCCGCACGCGCACGCCCGCCAGCATGTCGCGCAGCAGCGCCGTCTGGTAGCTGGCCGACGCCGCGCGCGTCAGGAAGAACCCGAGGACCGCGAGCCAGAGGCCGCTGACGTAGACCTGCATGACGAGGAGCAGGAATCCCAGCCCGATGAAGCCGAAGCCGATCGCCGTGCCGGCGCGGCCGGCGGTGCGCGTGGCGCGCAGCAGGTTGCCGTGACGCGACCAGAGCCACGCCCGGAGGATCCGGCCGCCGTCGAGCGGCAGGCCGGGGAGGAGATTGAACAGCCCGAGGAGGAGGTTGGCGGTGGCCAGGTATCCGAGCAGCACGTGCATGCCGGTCGGTCCGGGACCTGTGAAGACGCGCTGCAGCACCGCCGTGAACGCCGACAACAGGAGGCTGGTCGCCGGACCGGCCGCCGCGATGCGCAGCTCGGCGCGCGGCTCGTGCGGCTCGGCCGCCATCTCCGAGACCCCTCCGAACAGGAACAACCGGATGCGCGGGACATGGATGCCGGCCCGCTTGGCCAGAAGCGCGTGCGACAGCTCGTGCAGCAGGACCGAGCCGAACAGCAGGACCGCCGCGATCACGCCGAGCGTCCAGGCGCCGGGGGTGCTGACATGCGGGGCGGCCTGCGGGATGTAGTCGCCTCCCAGGCTGATCACCACGAGCGCGAACACGATGAGCCAGGTGGGATCGATGACGATCCGGATTCCGGCGACGCGCATCAGGGGAAGGGGAGACATCGCCATGATCCTATTACAATGGCCCCGCGACGCACGAAGAGCGCATGCCGACCGACACCTCGCCGGACCTTCCCCTGCTGTCGCGGCTCGACCCCGCGCTCCTGAGGCGCGCCGCCGCAGCCCTCGCGGCGCGCGCGGGCGACTACGGCGATCTGTTCGTCGAGGAGGTGCGCCAGGCCGAGGTGCGCGGTGACGGCCTCGAGCCCGCGGTGGTGGTCGCCGGCGGGGGCGGCGGGGCGGCGGTCCGGATCCTGAGCCCTCTCGGCCAGAGGCATACCGCGGTCGACGGTCTCGACCCCGAACGGATCGCCAGCCTCCCCCGCCTGGCCCGGGAGCAGGGCGGGCCGGAGCCGGCATCGACCGCGGCGCGGACGACGGCGAGCGGGCCATTCCCCGATCCGGCGTCGGTCGGGGCGGTGGCGGCCTACGTCCGCGAGCTCGGCGAGGCGATCGGCGCGATCCCGCAGATCGCGCGCGAAGTCGGATCGATCGTGAGGCTGCGCGCCGAGCTGCGCGTCCAGCGCGTGGTCGTCGCCTCCTCGGAAGGGGAGGTCGTCGAGGATCGCCGCGCCTGGGCGCGATGCGCGGTGCGGGTCGTCGTCGCGGGTCGCGGCGGACGGATCCTGGAGGCGGCCGCGGGCGGCGGCGCCCGCGATCCGGAGCGGCTCGCGACGTTGCGGCCGCCCGCGTCGATCGCCCTCGACCTGAAGCGGGCGCTCGAGGAGGCGGAGCACGCGGCGCCCGCCCCGACCGGCGTCCTGCCGGTCGTGCTCGGCCCGGGGGTCGGCGGTCTGCTGTTCCATGAAGCCTGCGGGCACGGTCTCGAAGGGGATCGGGCGTTGCGCGGGCGCTCGGCGTTCGCGAATCTCATAGGAGAAGCGGTGGGCCCCGACACGCTGACCCTGGTCGACGACCCGACGCTCGACGGATTGTCGGGCTCGCGTCGTTTCGACGACGAAGGCTGGCGCTCGGCGCCGCTGGTGCTGATCGACGCGGGGCGGATCGCCGGCCTGATGCACGATCGGGCCACGGCGCTGCGGGCGCGGACCGCCCCGACCGGCAGCGCGCGGCGCGAGTCGTACCGCGACCTGCCGCTGCCGCGCATGACCAACACCTTCGTCCGCGAGGGACCGCACGATCCGGAGGAGATCGTCCGCGCGCTGCCCCGCGGGCTCTATGTCGCCGAGCTGGGACGGGGACAGGTCGACACGGCCAGCGCCGATTTCGCATTCGAGGTGCGTCGCGGCTACCTGATCGCCGGCGGCCGGGTGGTCGCTCCCGTGGCTCCCTGCCGGATCGAAGGCAACGGCGTGCGGGCGATCGAGAGCGTCGCGATGATCGGATCGGACCTGCGCTTCGATTCGGGCTCGGGGGAGTGCGGCAAGGAGGGCCAGAGGGCCCGGGCCGCCGTCGGGCAGCCGACCCTGCGGGTGGACGGTCTCGCCGTGGTGGCCGATGGCCGCTGAGACGAGGATCGCCTGGATGGAAGCGGTGCTGGCGGCGGCGCGGCAGGCCGGTTGCGTCGCCGCCGAGGTGTTCGTCAAGGACGGCCGCGGGCGTCAGGTCACGCTCGAGCCGTCCTCGGCCGGAGAGCCGCCCTGCCGGCTCGTGTCGCGCACCCGGGAGGCCGGCGCGGCGTTGCGCGTCGTGGATCGCGACGGGCGCGCCGGGTTCGCATGGGCGGGGCTGGGCGATCCGATCGCCCCCGCGGATCTCGTCGACGCGGCGCGGCGCTCGCCCGCGCCCGGCCGGGAGCCTGCCCCGGCCCCGGACGGCCTCGCGGCCGCGCCCGACCTCGCGCCCGCGGACGGTCTCGCGGCGGCGGACGCCGCGACGGCGGGCGTCGCGCCCGCGATGGTCCGCGCGTTGGAGCTGGACCTGGTCGACCCGGATTGCCTGCGGTCGGGGGACGATGCGGTCATCGAGCGGATGCAGGAGGGGGTCGCCGAGGTGGGCCGCTCGGGCGAGGCGATGGTCGAGATCGATCGGATCGTGGTCGCGGAGGCGTCCACCAGGTTCCACTTCGCAACATCGGGAGGGATGCGAGAGTCGTTCGAGCGCACCCTCGCGATGCTGTCGATCGCGCTGGTGCCCGCCGCGCCCGAGGCCCGCGCCGTGGTGGAGGAGCGCACCTCCTGCCGTCTGGCCGATCTCGATCTCGCCGAGTGCGCGCGCGAAGCCATCCTGCGCTCGTTGCCGGAGCGCGAGGCGGGGGAGGTCGTCGCGACCGGTGCCGCACCGTCCGCCGAGACCATCGAGATCGTCCTGGAGCCGCGCGCGGCGGCGTCGCTGGTCGCCGCGCTCGCCCCGTCCGCGCTGTCGGGCGGCTTTCCGGAGATCCGACGACCGTCGGCGCTCACGCTGTACGACGACGCCATCGTCGCCGGCCGGCCCTCGAGCGCGCCGTTCGACGGCGCGGGGCGGCCCACCAGCAGGCGGATTCTCGTCGAAGGAGGGCGCCCGACCGGGCGCATCGAGCCGGGCGGGGCCCACTTCCTGCGCCCGTCGTATCGCGATCTCCCCGCCTCCGGCCCGGCCGCGCTCGTTGTCGCGCCCGGAGTCAGGGTGTCAGGCCAGATGCCGGAAGGGGCATCCGGCGGCGGCCTGTCGATCCGGGCCGCCATCATCGACATCGCCCCCGGGGCCGAATGGACGGTGCGGGTCCGGAGGGGCGACTTCTGGAACGACGGCAAACGGCTGGGGCCTGCCGATGGTCTCTTCTGGGAAGGAAGTCCTGCCCGGCTGATTCAGGCCGTCAGCGAGACGGGGGACGATCCCCGCTGGTACCAGTGCGGTCCGAGCATCTGCACTCCCAGTCTGACGCTGCGCGGATTGTCCACCTGGCGGCGGGAAGCCCGGGCGGGCATCTAGTCCGGGGTCCAATCGAGCACGAACCGATCGATCGTCCCGAACAGGTCGTGCCAGCGCCGGTCGCCCACCAGCGTCCTGCGGATCGAGGCGATGGTTCTCGGGATGTAGCCCAGGTACTCCCGGCGGCCGCGCACGGTCGCCATGAACCCGAACGTCCCGAGATCCTTGACGTTGCGTTGCAGCGCCATGACGTCGAAATCGGAGCGGAACTCCTCCCTCCCGATGCCCAGCGGCGCCGCGGTCCTCGAGAGCAGCGCGTCGAGGCTGCGCTCGACCAGGTCGCTCTCGATATCGAGGGACGAGTCGCGCAGCAGCGAGGCGGAGTCGTAGGTATAGGGCCCCATCCGGGCGTCCTGGAAGTCGATCAGCCGGATCCGGCCGTCCAGCACCATCAGGTTGCGGGACTGGTAGTCCCGGTGGCAGTAAACGCGAGCCTGGAGATCGCAGGACGATGCGAGGTCTTCGTAGAACGCCCGCAGGAGCGCCGCGTCGGATCCGGCAGGCTTCAAGCCGCGGAGCCCTTCGATGAAATGCCGCTGGAAATGGTCGAGCTCAAAGAGGAACCGTTCCCGGTCGAGCGCGTTCCTGGCGGCGAAATCATCTTTTTGGATCGCCTCGGGCGCCCGGCTCTGGAGAAGCCCGATGAGATCGCAGGCCTGGGAGTAAAGGTCGCCCGCCCGCGACAGGGTAGCGGGTCCGGAGAGATGCTGCTGCAGCGTGACGTCCCCGAAATCCTCCACCAGGACCAGGCCGTCCGGCTCCGAGCGGGCCAGAAGGGATGGAACCGGGGCGCCGATCGACTCCAGGATCCGGTGATTGCTGAAGAAGGGGGCATCACCCGGCAGTGGCTGACCATGCGCGATCAGGACGGCGGTCTTCGGGTCGCTCCGAACCCTGTAAAAGCGCCGGGTCGAGGCGTCTCCCGCGATCTCGGTCAGAGTGGCGCCATCACCCATCCACTTTCGGGCGAAGGCGAGCTCGCGATCCAGGGACATGGATATCGATCCCCTACGGGAGCTTGGCGGCCCAGTTGCTCCCCACCCGGTCCAGGTTTTCCTTCTTCCCCTGGTAGCCATCCACACGGAACAAGATCCGGCGGGAGAGGGTCGTCATCGGCGGGATGAAGACCCCGGAGGTCACGATGCAGTCGGTCAGGAGGACCCTGTCGCCCAGGCGGGCGCCGTCCCAGAGCACGGACGATCGGAGGGCGCATCCGCTTCCGACCTGGCACTGCCGTCCGATGACCACCCCTCCCTGCAGGGAGCAGTGCGGTCCAAGGGTCGAACCCCGGCCGATCAAGACTGGAGGAGCCGCCTCGGTCGTGTTCGGAAGCCTCACCTGATCAAGGTAAATTCCGTCGCCCTGCCGCAGAGAAGCCAGGGCTGAATCCTTTCCATGGGCGAGAAGGGTCATGTTTCCTTCCAGATAGAGACTCGGAGTCCCCATCTCGCACCAAAGACCCTGGTGGACATACCCCCTGATCACAGCTCCCTGCTGCATCAATGAGGGGTAGACCTGGCGATTGATCTCGAACTTCGCCCCGGCTGGAATCGCATCGAGAACGGAGGGCTCAATAATGTGGATACCGGTGAAGGTGTAGCTCCCGTTACTGTCCC
>DASRAN010000047.1:0-39672 GCA_035638115.1 Patescibacteria group bacterium
TCCCCCAGCAGGAGCCCGGCGGCGAACGCCAGGATCACGGCGCCGAGCGCGAAGACGAAAGCGTCGGGGAAGTACCGCTCGCAGGCGTCGGCGATCGCCATCCCGGCGCGCGCCAGGAGCGGGACACCCGCCCGCGCCGCGTCCGCGGGGCCGGGCGCGGGGCCGGGCGCGGGGCCGGCGGCGCCGGCGCTCACCAGCCACCCTCGACGCCCAGCCCGGGCCGATCGGTCAGCAGCAGCCGCCCATCGCGCGCCACGGCGCCGCGGAACGGATCCGCCGCCAGCAGCAGATTGCCGTCCAGGTCGGCCCGATCGAAGAGCGGCGCCAGGTGCGCCGCCGCCGTGATCCCGATCGAGGTCTCGATCATGCAGCCGATCATCACCTGCATCCCCCGTTCCCGCGCCGCCTCGAGCATCCGGCGCGCCGGACGGAGGCCGCCCGACTTCTGCACCTTGATGTTGATGCCGTCGTATGCGTCGTGGATGCGCCCGACGTCGGCGACGCGCAGCGCCGCCTCGTCGGCATAGATCGGCAGCCGCGAGCCGGCGCGCACGCGCCGCGCGCCCTCCAGATCGGCGGCGGGGAGCGGCTGCTCGACCAGCGTCACCCCCATCCCCGCGAGCCAGCCGATCATCGCGATGGCGCGCTCCGGGTCGCGCCATCCCTCGTTCGCGTCGACGTAGAGCGGCTTGTCGGTGACCGCCCGGATCCCCTCGACGACGGCGCGATCGTCGTCGCTCCCCAGCTTGACCTTCAGGATCGGGAACGCCGCCGCCTCGCGGACTTTCTGCTGCATCACCGGGATGGCGTCGAGACCGATGGAGAACGAGGTGCACGGCATGGAAGACGGGTCGGCGCCCATCAGGCGCCAGAGCGGCACGCCGTCGCGTTGCGCGGCGAGATCGTGCAGGGCGATGTCGACCGCCGCCCGCGCGGCGTGACCGTCGGGCAGCGCCGCTTCGATCCGATCGAGGGTCCCGGCCCAATCCGACAGGTCGTCACCCAGAAGAGGCTCGATCCGATCGAGACAGACCATGACCGAGCGCCAGTCCTCGCCGTACCGCGCGTTGGGGGCCGCCTCGCCGAGACCCGCGAGCCCGCCCTGGCTGACGCGGACGACGACGTTGGTCTTCGAGGCGGAAGAGCCGCGGGCGATCGTCCAGGCGTGACGCAGCGGCAGGTCGAGGGGGCGGCGCTCCAGACGTGGCCGGGGCGCCGGCGAGGACCGGGCGTCCCGTCCGGGCCCGCGATTCGACGTCCCGTCATCCGTCATTCCCGGGCCCTCCGTTGATGCCGTCACGGGATTGTCAACGAAGCGACGCCGGCCCGCAAGCCGGGTTGGAGAGGCCCGTGGCCGGAAAACCGTTTGACAAAAAGTGCTTTTACGCCATACTCCATGCTCGCACGGCAATCCAACAGGCCATAAGACGGCCGTCCGGCCGTCCGGGGGGACACCACAGATGCATCGCAGCACCGCAGCCATCCTCGCGATGGCGGCGTCGATCTCCGTTTGCGGGATCGCGACCGCCGGCGCCGCCACTCTGACCACCTACTCGAGCGAGGCTTCGTTCCTCGCCGCCGTCGGACCGCACAACACCCGGTTCAACGCCGATGGCTACTCCTCGGGCACGGTTCTCACGACGCAGGTCGCCGGCGTCACCTTCTCGTCTCCCAACGCGGCCCTCTCCGGCTTCGTCCCGGTCCAGGCCTTCTCGTCGTCGGGCTCCCTCAGCAGCCCGAACCTCGTGGCTGGCGGCTACTCGCCGGGCAGCCCCGGCGTGCCCCAGGTCATCGTTCTCTCGTTCGCGCCGGGGATCACCGCGTTCGGAGCGTTCCTCTCCCCGCTCGCGCCCAACGCGGTCAACGTCGACGTCAAGTTCGGTTTCGCGGACCACACCACGCAGACGGTCTCCCTGAAGACGCAGAACGGCAACACCGCGCTCTACTTCGGCGCCACCTCGACCGCCGTGATCACCCAGGTGACCTGGACCTCGAGCAAGGGGAGCACCGGGCAGAGCGGATTCAAGAATTTCGGACTCGACAACCTGACCTGGGTGGCGACCGACGATCGGCCGCCGATCTGCGCCGCGACGAAGTCGATCGTCGAGGGCGTCCTCGGGTTCGACGGGACCTCGACCGACTCGGGGCCGGGCGACACCGGCCTGACCCGTATCGCGCTCGTCAACGCGACCAACGTCAGCCTCGCCTGCGCCGCGCCGTTCCCGGCCGCGTGCGGCACGATCGGATCCCCGACACCGAGCGCCGGCTGGCGCGTGCAGCCGGCGGTTCCGGGACAGGACGGCGCGGGCTCGGTCGTGGCGACCGACGCCGCGGGGAACAGCTGCACGTTTGACGTCGACTTCACCGCGTTCGCCGGCGGCGGCGTCCAGAACCTGGTCGTCTGCCAGGACACCGGCCTGGTGCTCTCGGTGACCAACGCTTCGCCGCAGAGCTCCGGACAGATCATCTGCAGCGCGACGTTGCCCGGAGGGTCCGAGCCACCCTTCCCTCCCGGCTTCGAGCCGTCGCCGGTGAGCGACCCGTTCGGCTGCAAGGTGTTCACCATCAAGAGCCCGATCTCCGGCACCACGCACATGGTCCTGAAGAAGGACGGGCCGTTCGAGCCGCGCCTGCGGCTGCTGTTCTCGCGCTTCGACGGCGTCTCGTTCCCGCCGTTCACCGACATCACGGAGTCGGTCGATCCGGTCACCACCATCACGCCCGACCCGACGCGGGTGCCCGGCACCGGCACCTGGTCGCAGGTGAAGGTCGCCTGCGCCCTGCAGGCCGAGGTGTGCAACGGTCTCGACGACGACGGCGACGGCCTGATCGACGAAGGGCTGCCGCTCGACGGTCCGGCGCGCGACTGCGATCACGACGGCTACCCGCTCTGCCCCACGACCAACACCACCGCCCTCGACTGCCAGGGGAACGTCGTGCCGCTCATTCTGGGCGCGCCGGCCGACTGCAACGACCAGGTGGCGGGCATCAACGCCGCCGCGGTCGAGTCGTGCAACGGCCTGGACGACAACTGCAACGGCCAGGTGGACGAGGGGAGCCCCGAGGGCGGCGCGGCCTGCACCATACCCGGCCTCCAGGGAGCCTGCGCCGAGGGCGTCACTTCCTGCGCCGACGGGCCGATGGTCTGCAAGCAGGTGAACGTCCCGACGGCCGAGGTCTGCGACGGGATCGACAACGACTGCGACGGCCAGGTGGACGAGGGGAATCCACCCGGGCCGGCCTGCACGGTGAGTGGTCTGCTGGGGGTCTGCGCCCACGGCAGCGTCTCCTGCGCCACCGGCTCGCCGCAGTGCACCCAGACCGCCTTCCCGTCGGCCGAGGTCTGCAACGGCCTGGACGACGATTGTGACGGGTCGACCGACGAGGCGCTCGGCTCCACCCAGTGCGGTCTCGGCGTCTGCGCGCGCAGCGTCGACAACTGCGTCGGCGGCCAGCCCCAGACCTGCGTCCCCGGCGCGTCGTCGGCGGAGACCTGCAACGGTCTCGACGACGATTGCGACGGCCAGACCGACGAGGACCTCGGCAGCCTGACGTGCGGCAGCGGCGTCTGCGCCAGGGTCGTGCCGGCCTGCGTCGGCGGCCAGCCCCAGACCTGCGCCCCGGGCGCGCCCTTGGCCGAGGTCTGCAACGGACTGGACGACAACTGCGACGGCCGGGTGGACGAGAACTACATCTTCTACGGGCCTCTCCCGCCGGTGAGCCCCGACGGCTCGGGGATCTTCCAGCAGAAGAGCACCATCCCGCTCAAGTTCCGCCTCACCAACTGCCGGGGGATCAACGTCACGACGGCGGTCGCCACCTTCGAGATCCTGCCGTACGCGAGCCGGATCGTCGGCACGGTGCTCAACTCCCCGAGCAAGGTCAACCCGGACGTCGGCAACACCTATTACTACGACGTCAAGGGCACCCAGTACATGTTCAACCTCGGGACCAGGACGCTCGCGGCCGGCGCCAGCTACATCATCCGCACCCACCTGGACGACGGGTCGGTGCACGACGTCGTCATCTCGCTGAAGTAGAGCTCCGGCCGGCGCCGGGAGCACGCCCGGACCCTGGCGGAGGGTGACGGACGCCCCGTCGCCCCCCGTAGCGCGCACCCGCGCGCGCGCCTACAATGCCGCCCATGTATTGCCCCGCCTGCGGTCGCGAGAATCCTCCGGGCGCGGCCCGGTGCGGCGGGTGCGCCAGGCCTCTGTCGGGCGCCGGTCCGCCGCCCGAGGCGCCGCCCGAGGAGGCCACGCGGATCACCGGCGCCTCGGGAGCGACCGGCGCGCCCGGAGCCACCGGCGTCACCGGCATTCTCGGCCCGGCGCGCGGCGCCGCGCCCGGCGGCTCCGCTCCCTGGCAGACGATCACCCCCGGCACGCCGCTGGGCACCCGCTACCTGATCGAGTCGATCCTGGGCGAGGGCGGCATGGGGATGGTCTATCGCGCCCGCGACCTCGAGCTCGACCGCACCGTCGCGCTCAAGGTCATCCGCCCCGAGCTCGCCTCGCGTCCCGAGATCCTCGACCGCTTCAAGCGCGAGATCCAGCTCGCCAGCCGGGTCACACACAAGAACGTCGTCCGGATCCACGACCTCGGCGAGGTCGGCGACCTGCGCTTCATCTCGATGTCGTTCATCGAGGGAGAGAGCCTGCGGGCGCTGCTGGATCGCGAGGGGCCGCTGGCGGCGGAGCGCGGCGTGCCGCTGGTGCGTCAGATCGCGGTCGCGCTGCAGGCGGCCCACGACGCCGGCATCGTGCATCGCGATCTGAAGCCGCACAACGTCCTGATCGACAAGGAGGGCCAGCCGTACATCGGCGACTTCGGCATCTCGCGCTCGATGGACAGCGACGGGACGATGACCGAGACCGGCGCGATCCTCGGGACGGTCGACTACATGTCGCCGGAGCAGGCGCGCGGCGACGTGCCGGACCACCGCAGCGACATCTATTCGCTCGGCATGATGATGTACGAGATGTTCACCGGAACGCTGCCGTTCCGCGCCGCCAATCCGCTCTCGGTGATGGTCAAACGGGTGCACGAAGACGCCCCGCCGGTGACCGCGGTGCGTCCCGGGATCCCGCCCTGGCTGTCGGCGGTCATCGGGCGGGCCATGCAGCGCGACCCGAACGATCGCTATCAGTCGCTCGGCGACCTGGTGCGGGATCTCGATCGCCAGCAGGCGACCCGGGCCGCGCGCCGGCTGCTCTGGAAGCGGACCGGCGCCGCCGCCGCGGTCCTCGCCGGCGTCCTGGCGGTCGGCTACGGCGCGACCTGGTGGATCGGGTCGCGGCCGCGGACCGCTCCGGCGGTGAAGACGTCGCTCGCCGTGCTCCCGTTCC
The DNA here is from genome assembly GCA_035638115.1 of Patescibacteria group bacterium. Classification (GTDB taxonomy): domain Bacteria; phylum Acidobacteriota; class Polarisedimenticolia; order Gp22-AA2; family Gp22-AA2; genus DASRAN01. The sequence goes on from DASRAN010000047.1 coordinate 5,349, forward strand.
AGAACCAGACCGGCGACCCGCGCTTCGACTGGGTCCGTTCGGGCGTCACGAGCGTCGTGCGGACCGGGCTCCTGCAGGCGCAGGCTCTGCGTCTCGCCGGCGACGATCGCGTGCAGGAGATCCTCGATCTCCTGAAGCCCGCCCCGGGCGAAGAATCGCGCCCGACGACGGTGCAGCGGGTCGGCCGCCTGGCGGGCGTCGACCAGGTGCTGGTCGGGAGCCTGGTCCGGATCGGATCGGGCTACCGGATCGACGCCAGCCTGATGCCGATCGGCGAGAGCGGCGCCGGGGCCGCCCGTCCGATCGTCCTGGACGGCGCGAACGAGGCGGCTATCTTGAAGATGATCGACGACCTCACGCGGCGCGTGCGCGAGGAGCTCGGCGTGACGCGCGGCTGGGGCGAGAAGGAGATTGGGGCGGCGCAGCTCTCGACGAGCTCGGTCGAGGCGTTGTCGCTGTACGGCGAAGGGCTCGCGCTCGGACGATCGGGGAACGCGATCGAGGCCGCGAAGCGTCTCGAAGCCGCCGTCGCCAAGGACCCGCGCTTCGCCATGGCCCAGGCGGAGCTGGCGGAAACCTACGATGCGCTCGGCTACGCGGACAAGGCGAAGAAAGCGGCGGACGAGGCGGTCCAGAACCTGCGCGGCGCCTCACCCTGGGAGGCGGCGCACATCCGGGCGACGCGCGCCCGTCTGGCCGGAGATCTCCAGGGCGCGGAGACGGCGCTCCGGAGCATCGTCGCCGCGGCGCCGAACGACCCGCAGTCGATTCTCGACCTCGCGCAGGTCGAAGAGGGGATGGGCGATCTCCCGGCCGCGCTCGCCTCGTTGCAGCGCGTCGTGGTCCTCGATCCCAAGCACGCCGACGCGACCTACGCCCTCGGTCGCGTCCTCTTCAAGTCGGGCCATCCCACGGACGCCATCGTCGCGTTCAATCGCGCCCTCGCGCTGGACGGCGACCTGGGCAACGACCAGGGCCGGGCGGCCGCCCTCAACGGGCTGGGGAACGCGTCGCAGGGACTCAACCAGCTCGACGACGCCGAACGCTATTTCAATCAGTCGCTGGAGATCCGCCGCCGCATCGGCGACCAGCGCGGCGTAGCCGTCTGCCTGCACAACCTCTCCCTGGTCGAGAGGACCCGCGGCCGGTACGACGAGGCGATTCGTTACGGAAAGGAGGCCCTTCAGGTCAGCACCGGCATGGGCGATCAGGCCCGCATCGCGGAGAACTGGATGGGCCTGGGCGATGCCTATCAGGACGCGGGGCGGCCCGAACAGGCGCTCGCGGCGTACCAGGAGAGCCTGAAGATCATGCGCGGGCTCGGCGACGATTCCCGCCTCGCCGAGAACCTGCGCAGTCTCGGGTACGTGAACGGCGTCCTGGGGAACTACGTGGAAGCCTTCTTCTTCATGAAGGAGGGCCTGGCCAAGACCCGCTCCGGCGGCGACAAGAACCTGCTGGTGCGGGCGCTGGCCGACATCGCCACCATCGAGCAGCTCCAGGGTCGCTACGAGGAGGCGCTGACGTACAACGCGGAGGGCCTGGCGCTCGCGAAAGAGGTCGACGATCAGACGGCGCAGGAGGCCATCCAGCGGAACCTGGCGGACATCCACCAGGATCAGGGAGACTACGGCGCCGCGCTGGCGCTGTTCGACGAGACCGCGCGGCTGATCCGCACCCATTCCGCGGAGGGGATCCTGGCGGACTGCCTCACGTCCGAAGGAGGCGCGCACCTGCGCGCCGGCAATCTCGAGATGGCGGGAAAGCTCCTGGGCGAGGCGATCGCGCTGTCGAGGAAACTGCACAAGAATCCCACCCTGGCGGAGGCGCTTCTCTACGAAGCCAGGCGGATGGCGGCGTCGCGGCAGCCGGACAAGGCCGCGACGACCCTCCGCGAAGCGGTTCAGGTGGCGGGACAGGTCGGCGACTTCCGGCTGATCCGGATGGCGCGGCTGGCGCAAGCCACGGCGGACCGCTCCTCCCGGGATCTCGAGACGGTCCTCGCCGACGTCACCAAGGCGGGTCTGTCGCCGCTCGTGTCGCCGGCGCTGCTCGAGCTGGCGCGTCTCGATCTCGCGACGGGGAGACCCGGCGACGCCGCGCAGCGGGCGCAGAAGGCGGCGGCCGCGGCCGGTCCGCTGCAGCAGCGCGACCTCCTCTTCCAGGCGCGGCACCTCGCCGGCGCCGCGCTCGACAAGCAGGGCCAGCGTCCCGCGGCCCTGGAGCAGTACCGCCAGGCACTGCAGCCGCTCGAAGAGATGCGCTCCGGGCTCGTGAACGACGCGCTGAAAGCGTTCCTGTCGCGCCCCGAGACCGCCGCCTTCGGCCGCGACGCCGACGCCGCGTTCCGGGCCGCGGGCGGGGACGAGAGGGCGCGGCTCGAGAAGCTTCTCACCCCCTGAGGAGCCCGTCCGGGAGGGCCTCGCGTGGAGGCCCGGGTACCCCGCCGGGGTGTGGGCCCGGCCGCGGGGTGCGGGCCTTTGACAGATTCGCGCGCGGCGTCCTAGAATCTCCCCACAACTCGTGAACAATCCGCCGGACAGTTGACCGGCCCGTCCAACGTGGAGGACCTGCCATGGCGACGAGAAAGGTGATCCCATTCGCGCTGGCGCTGTCGTGCGCGCTCTTCTTCGGATCGGTGAGCGTCCATGCGGCCACGCTCACCACGTACTCCAGCAAGGATGCGTTTCTGGCGGCCCTCGGCTCGCCGCACGCGACCGAGGGGTTCGACCAGTTCGACAGCGGCACCCCGATCAACGATCAGATCACGGGCCTCTTTTTCACCAACGCCGGGGAGGGGTACTCGTCGATCACGGCCTCCTCGTCGACCGAGGCGACCAGCGCCCCGAACGGTCTTTACGGCGGCATTCCGTTCGGCGATCCGCCACCCGCCGGCGCGACGCAGATCATCCACATCTTCTTTTCGCCGGGGGTCGACGCCGTCGGGCTGTCCCTCCTCGGCCTGGACCCGGCGTTCCCCGACATGAGTCTCCGCTTCGACTTCGCGGACGAGTCCTCCCAGACGATTCAGGTCGGTGACAGCGACGACAACGGGAGCACGGCCGAGTTCTTCGGCGTCACCTCGACAAGCCACATCGTCGGCCTCCTGCTGACCGCGGCCGTCGACCCCGACACCGGCGACTTCGACGAGTTCGGCATCGACGACCTCATCCGCACCGTCGAGATCGAGGATTGCTGCGCGCCGCTCTGCTCCGGCGCCCCCGCGACCCTGGCGGGCGTGCTGGGAATCGACGGGACCGGGACCGACGAGGGGGAGAGCCAGAGCGGGATCGCCAGCGTCGCGCTGGCCGCGGGCTCGGTCAACGTCGCGCTCACGGTCGATGCGTTCGAGATCGGCGACGGCGAAGTGAATTTCCGCGCCGCGCCGGCGAACCCGGCGATCGCCGGACAGGGTCTCGTCGTGGTGATCGATCAGTCGGGCAAGACCTGCTCGCTCCCGGTCACCTTCCGGGCCATCGCCTCCGGCCCGACCACGGCGGAGCCGATCTGCAGCGGCCCCGGGCTTCTCTTCAGCGTCAGCAACGCCTCCTCGTCGCCGGGCGGACAGTCGGCGTGCGGCATGCACATCCCGGACGCCGGGGATCCGTCCTACCCGCCCGGATACGAGCCGTCGCCGGAGAGCGACCCGTTCCTCTGCCAGTTGATGACGATCGATTCGCCGATTCACGGCACGACCGACATGGTCCTAAAGAAGGACGGACCGTTCGAGCCGCGTCTCCGGCTCCTGTTCTCGGAGTTCAACGGCACGTCGTTCCCGCCGTTCACCGACATCACCCGGTCGGTGGACGAGATCGCGACCATCACCCCCGACCCCACGCGCGTGCCCGGGACCGGGACCTGGTCGCTGGTGAAGGTGACCTGCGCGCTGCAGGCGGAGATCTGCAACGGCCTCGACGACGACGGCGACGGGCTGATCGACGAGGGGCTTCCGGTCGGCCTGCCGCCGGTCGACACCGACGTCGACGGATATCCGATCTGCCCGGCCCCCGGCGGGGTGGGCGACTGCAACGACCAGAACCCGGCGATCCATCCCGGCGCGGCCGAGCGGTGCAACGGGCTGGACGACAACTGCGACGGCTCCATCGATGAAGGGCATCCCGCGGGCGGCGACGCCTGCACCATCCCCGGCCTCCTCGGCGTCTGCAACGCCGGCGAGACCTCGTGCGCCGACGGTCCGATGGTCTGCAAGCAGACGCACTTCCCCGGCGCCGAGGTGTGCGACGGGAAGGACAACGATTGCGACGGGCAGGTCGACGAGAATTACGTCTTCGGCGGCTACCGCCAGCCGGTGAACGCCGACGGCACCAGCATCTTCAAGACCGGCCGGACGGTGCCGTTCAAGTTCGCCCTGACGACCTGCTCAGGGGCCAACGTGGCGAACGCGGTCGCGCACATCCACCTGTTCCTGTACGCGCACGGCATCGTCGGCACCGAGGTCGAGGACGTGACGTCCCCGGGACAGGCGAACACCGACGATCTGTACCGTTACGACCCGGCGGGCCGGCAGTACGTCTACAACCTCGACACCGGCACGCTCGCGAAGAACAACAGCTACCTGGTCCGCACCGAGCTGAGCGACGGGAGCCACTACGACGTCGTGATCTCGATGCGCTGAGGGGGCCGGCGGGAGGATCGCCGGTTCCGGCCTAGCGCGGTCGCGTCACCGCCGAGGCGGCGGCGCGCCGCGCCGGCCTCCGGAGCCACTCCTCCACCTCCGCCGCGAGGGCGCGCACGCGATCCGGCTCGACGGCCGCGAGATCGCGCGTCTCTCCCGGATCGGTCTTCACGTGGTAGAGCGCGTGACGGCCGTCCGATCCCCACTGGATCGTCCAGCCGTCGCGGCTCAGGGAGACCTGGGTCCGATCGAACCGTGTCAGGTCGGCGCCCGGGAACGCCTCGCGCATCGATTGCAGGAAGTCGACCGGCGGCCCGGCGACCTCGCCGATCATCGGATCGTGCGGCGAGCGCGACGGGCCCTCGACGCCGGTGCCGGGCAGCGGCACCGCCTCGACGATCGTGCCGCGCGGGGGCGCCGCGCCCGCCAGCCCCAGGAGCGTCGGGAACAGGTCGTGCGTCTGCACCGGCGTCTCGACGCGCGCGCCGCCCCGCACCCGCGGCGGGTAGCGCAGAAGGAGCGGCACGCGCAAGAGCGTGGCGTGGACGCTCATCTTGTGATCCATCAGTCCGTGGTCGCCGATGTTCTCGCCGTGGTCCCCCACCACCGCCACCACGGTCCGGTCGAGCAGCCCGAGACCGGCCATCAGATCGATGACCTCGCCGATCCGCCGGTCGACGTAGGCGATCTCGCCGTCGTAGAGGTCGTTGAGGGTCGCGAGGTCCCGGGGCGTCAGATCCGATCGACCCAGGATGAAACGCATCTCGTCCGGGTGACCGAGCCGCGCCAGGCGCGCCACCCGCGCCGGGTCGTCGTCCGGACGCAGGAGCCGGGCGCGCTCCGGCTCGGGGGGATGGTACGGGAGGTGCGGCTCGAAGTAGTTGACGAACAGGAAGAACGGCTGCCGGCGCGCGTCGGGGGTCGCCGCGTACCAGCGCAGGAAGCGGTCGATCCGCTCGTTGCTCAGGGCCGCGCCGGTGTCCTCGCTCTCCTCCGGCACCTCGCGCCAGGTCTCGCCCCAGGTGTCGAATCCCTGCTGGAAGTTGTAGGTCTTCCCCAGCCACGGATTGGCCGTGTAGCCGACCGTGCGATAGCCCGCGTCGCGCAGGATCTCCGCCAGCGTGACCTCGCCGTCGGGCAGGCGGAGCGATCCGCAGTCGGTGCGGTGCAGGGAGGGGTAGCGTCCGGTGAACAGGCTGGCGTGGGCCGGCACCGTCCAGGGCGCCGGCGAGAACGCCTCGGTGTAGACCGTTCCCTCGCGCGCCAGCTGCGCGAGACGCGGCGCGGTCGGCCGGTCGTATCCCGCCCACGGAAACCGATCGGCGCGCGCGGTGTCGATGACGACGAGCAGGATGTTCGGACGCGCAGCGCCGCCGCAGCCGCACAGGCCGAGCGCCAGCACCAGGATCCACCGTCGCATCTCGCCCCCGCCGAACCGGCGCAGCATAGCAAGTCGCGGTCGCCCTCGCCTTGACACCCGCCAGCCGCGGCGGCGAGAATACCGTGTTGCGGATATCGAGTCGGTGTTTTGCATGGAGAAACGGATGTCGCGCTGGCCCTTTCCACCCGATGACCCGATCGAGGTTCCCCTCCTCAGGACGCCTCTGCCCGGCCCGAAGGCGCAGGCCGCCATCGAGCGCGACCGCCGCACCGTGTCGCAGAATCTCAGCAAGGACGTGCCGCTCGTGGTGGCGCGGGGCCGCGGCATGGCGATCGAGGACGTCGATGGCAACCGCTTCCTGGATTTCGCCGCCGGGATCTCGACCGTCTCCACCGGACACTGCCATCCCGACGTGGTCGCGGCGATTCGCGAGCAGTCCGAGAAGCTCCTGCACGTCTGCTACACCGACTTCTATTACCCGGTCTACATCGAGCTGACCGAGGAGCTGGCGCGTCTGGCGCCGATCAGCGGGCCGAAACGCGTCTTCCTGACCAACTCGGGCGCCGAGGCGGTGGAGACCGCCATCAAGCTGGCCCGGGTGCGCACCGGCCGGCAGAAGATCGTCGGATTCTTCGGCGCCTTTCACGGCCGCACCTACGGGGCGATGTCGCTCACCGCCAGCAAGCCGGTGCAGCGCCGCGGCTACGCGCCGCTCGTTCCCGAGGTGCACCACACCCACTACGCCTATTGCTATCGCTGTCCGGTCAATCGCAAGCCGGAGTCGTGCTCGATCGAGTGCCTCGATCTCCTGACCGAGACCTACTTCCATCACACCATCGACCCGAAGGAGGTCGCGGCGGTGATCGTCGAGCCGGTGCAGGGCGAGGGCGGCTTCATCCCCCCGCACCCCGGATTCCTCAGCCGCCTCCAGGCGATCTGCCGCGAGCACGGCATCCTCCTGATCGCCGACGAGGTGCAGAGCGGCATGGGGCGCACGGGAAAGCTCTTCGCCCTCGAGCACTACGGCATCGACCCCGACATGATCGTCCTGGCCAAGGGGATCGCCTCCGGCATGCCGCTGTCGGCCGTCATCGCCCGCGACGACGTCATGCGCTGGAACGACGGCGGTCACGGGTCGACCTTCGGCGGCAATCCGGTGTCGTGCGCCGCGGCGCTTGCGACCTTGAAATGCCTGCAGGGCGGCCTGATGGAGAACGCCGGCAAGACCGGCGCCTACCTCATCGAGAAGCTGCGCGTGCTCCAGCGCAAGCACCCTGCGATCGGCGACGTGCGCGGTCTCGGCCTGATGGTCGGTGTCGAGATCGTCCGTGACCCCGCGACGCGCGAGCCGGCGCCGGACCTGCGCCACGCGATGATCGTCAAGGCGTTCGAGCGCGGCCTGCTCATGCTGCCGTGCGGCGCCTCGACCATCCGCCTCTCGCCGCCGCTCATCTGCACCCCCGCGGACGTCGACAAGGCGGTCGCGATCCTCGACGCCACGCTCGCGGACGTCGGGCGCTAGCTTTTCGCGGGTCTCGCGGGCCCGTGCGGCCCGGGGGCGTACATGCCCTCGATCCGATCCCGGTAGTGCTCCTCGATCACCTTGCGGCGCGGCTTGAGCGTCGGGGTGATCTCCCCCGCCTCCACCGTGAACTCGCGCTCCAGGAGACAGAACCTCCGCACCTGCTCGTAGCGCGCCAGGCCTTCGTTGATCCGCGCGATGCGGCGCTCGAACAGGTCGAGGATGCGCGGGTGCCGCAGGAGCTCGCGCAGGTCGTCCCCGGGAATTCCCTTGAGGACGCAGTAGGAGCGGATCTGATCGGCGCTGGGGACGATGAGCGCGCTCACGAAGTTGCGGCGCTCGCCGATGACGACCGCCTGGCTGACGAACCGGTCGGCGCGCAGGAGGTTCTCGATCGGCTGCGGCGCGATCATCTTGCCGCCCGAGGTCTTCAGGACCTCCTTCTTGCGATCGGTGATCACCAGGCAGCCATGCTCGTCGAGGCGGCCGATGTCGCCCGTGAGCAGCCAGCCGTCGACGATCGCCTCCCGCGTGGCCGCCTCGTCGTGGAAGTAGCCGGCCATCACCGACGGCCCCCTGGCCAGGATCTCCCCGTCCTCCGCGATACGCACGTCCATACCGGGAATCGGCGGTCCGACCGAGCCGAAGCAGATCGACTCCAGCCGGTTGACCGCGATAACCGGCGATGATTCCGTCAGACCGTACCCTTCGAGGACGATAATCCCCATGCCGTAGAGCAGCTCCAGCACCTCGCGCGCGACCGGCGCGCTGCCGGTGACGAAGAACCGGATCCGTCCGCCCTGGCGGGCGCGGATGGCGGAGTAGACGAGACGATCGGCCAGCCGCCGCTGCGTCTCGAGAAACCACCCCGGCCGCCGCGACGCACGGGGAAGGGAGCCGACGGCGCGGGCCACCGCCAGCGCCCAGTTGAAGATCAGGCGCCGCGGCGCCGGCAGCGCCGAGCCGGCGTCGATGATGCGCAGGTGCATCTTCTCGATCAGCCGTGGGACGCCGCAGGCGATGGTCGGGCGCACCTCCACGAGGGCCGTCGCCACCGCGTCGATCGACTCGGCGTAGGCGATGGTCGCGCCGCGATGCAGATAGCAGTACTCGACCATCCGCTCGTAGACGTGCGACAGCGGCAGGATCGACAGGCAGACGTCGTCCGCGCGGAAGGGGATCGAATCGCAGGACGCGGCGACGTTGTGCACGAAATTGGCGTGCGTCAGCATCACGCCCTTCGGCCGGCCGGTCGTGCCGGAGGTGTAGATGATGCTCGCCAGATCGCCGGGGACGGCGCCGTCCAGGACGTCCGCGGCGCGCGGATCGCGCGCCCGCGCCGCCGCGCCCGTCGCCGCCACCTCGCCCCAGGCGCGCACGCCGGCCGGGAGCGGCGACGGCGCGTCGAACACGACCACCTCGGCGAGCTCAGGCAGCCGCGGTCGGATCGCCAGGATCTTCGCCACCTGATCGGCGGTCGACACGACCACGGCGCGCGCCCCCGAGTCGCGCAGGATGAACTCGATCTGATCCGGCAGGAGCGTCGTGTAGATCGGGACCGTCACGGCGCCGGCGCAGAGGATCGCGTAGTCGGTCGTCGTCCACTCCGGCCGGTTCTCCGACAGCAGCGCGACCCGGTCGCCGGGGCGGATCCCCGCGGCGCGCAGACCGAGCGCTACGTCGCGCAGCCGCGCGACGAAGTCGACCGTGGAGATCGGCCGCCAGGAGCCCTGCGACTTGTGGAGAAGCTGATCCGGCTTACGGTTCTCCGCCTCGAGGCGCCTGGGGATGTCGCAGAGGGTCCGGAACGTCATGTCCCCGGGGTGCCCTCGGGACAGGAACGCCGGTCACGGTGGAGGCGGCGATCGGAATCGAACCGATGCATCGAGGTTTTGCAGACCTCTGCCTTACCGCTTGGCTACGCCGCCCGGACCGTAAAACCCGCGTTCACAGGATGTTCGGAATATACAGAGGGCGACTGAGGCTGTCAACGCCGGGACCGGGGCGGAGTACGCAAGAAAACGCCGGCCAGATGCGGCCGGCGTTGATATTTGGAGCGGGAAACGGGAGTCGAACCCGCGACTTCAACCTTGGCAAGGTTGCACTCTACCACTGAGTTATTCCCGCTCGTATGGCTTGTGTCCGCGAGGCGAAATTGTACGGAGGCCCCCCGGGCATGTCAAGGCGCGGCATCGCGCGATCGGCTGACACAATCGTGTCGCCGTCACTCGGCCTGAAAGGCGTCGGGGATGTGGTGGATCCGGGCCGGAGCGCCGGCCTCGGCCAGGATTTCGATGACGTCGAAGCGGCAGGGGGCTTCGGCCCGTCCGTGCCGCGCCAGCCAGAGCTGGGCGGCGCGGAGGATGCGGCCCCGCTTGCGGGCGTCGACCGCTTCGGCCGGCCGCCCGCAGCCCAGCCCGGAGCGCGTCTTGACCTCGACGAACACCAGGAGGTCGCCCTCGGCCGCCACCAGGTCGATCTCGCCCGTCCGGGTGCGGAAGCCGCGCTCGAGGATACGCCAGCCCTTGCGCTCGAGATGTCCGGCCGCGATCGCCTCCCCGTCGCGGCCGAGACGGGTCGCGGGCCGCTCCGCCCCGCTCACTGGCCGCCGTCGTCGGGCGTCTCGTCGTCCAGGTCGGCCGCGGGGCCGGGAGCAGGGACCCGTCCCGGCCGGCCCCGTTGCATCGCCTCCATCATCCGCCGCTGCATGGCGCGGCGGAAATGCTCCTCGAAGAAGTAGAGGCGCGCCTGCTGTCGCGACGTCAGCTCGCGATCGACTTCGCGCCGCAGCCCCTCCTCCTGTTGACGGAAGGCGTCGTCCATGTCGTGCACGTTCTTCAGGGCCTTCTGGATCTGTGCCTCGCTCGAGGCCGGGTCGATCATGGCCGCCTTGAGGTGAGCCACCGCTTCCCGCCGCTTCGGGGCGTACCCGCGCCGCGCCGCCAGCAGGCCCTCGACCTTCGGCATGACGCGCGCTTCCTGCTCGACCGAGAGCTCGAGCGTGCGCTTGAGGCGGACGAGCATCACCTGCTCGAGCGCGGCGCGCATCTCCTCGTCCCCGCCGGGCCCGGCCCCCGGCCGCGGCGCCGGCCGGGGCGCCGGTCCATCCTGTGCCCGTGCCGGCGACGCGAGGCCGGTCAGGAAGGCCAGGCCGAGCGCCAGGCCGGTCGTCAGCAATCTCATCGTCCGAACCCTCATGACCCCATCCCCCCTTCGCGTCGCACCCACCGTCAGCAGTTGTCCGGCGACTTCGGCGCGTCGTTCTCCTGCTTTTCGGGCTCCCCCCCGTCGAATCCCGACGGGGCCGCCGGCAGCACTTCGTCGAGAACCGCTTCGAAGCTGCGCTCGCCCTGCTCCTGGCGCGCCAGCCGGTTGATCGCTTCGTCGAGCCGCGCCTCCGCCGCATCGATCCGGGCGTCCCCCGCCTCGAGAGACGCCTCGCCCGAATCGGGCCGTGTCTCCCCTGCGCCGGCGGACGGAGCCGTGGGAACCGGACGCGCGCCATCGGCAATGGCCGGGGCCTGGGCGCCTCGGTGGCCGGCCGTCCAGATCGAGACGCCCGCGACGGCGACCACGGCGGCGGCCAGGCTGGCGATCCCGCGCCATCTCCGGTTGGCGCGATCCCGGACGATCCGGCCGCGCAGGCGCGCGTCGAACGTCCGCCAGTACTCGGCGCCCGGATCGGGCGTCTCTCCGGCGCCCAGGACGTCGAGCGTCTCCCGGAGCCGCCCCGCCTCCCCCGCGCACGCCGCGCAGCCGAGCAGGTGCGCCTCGAGTCGCTGCCGCCTCGCGGGATCGACATCACCCGCGGCCAGGGTCACCGCCGCTTCGAGCGCCTCATCGCACGGGATCACGTCTTCACCTCCTCCTCCCGGCACGGTCCTGCATCCCGAATCGCGAGCCGCTTGCGTAATCCGCGGACCGCCTGGAAGAACGTCGCCTTCGCGGTCCCGACCGAGATCTCCATCACCTCCGCGACCTCCGTGAACTTCATCCCCTCGTAGACCTTCAGGACCAGCACCTGACGCTGCCGGGGAGGAAGCCTGGCGACCGCCTCCCGGACCTGCCCGCGCAGGGCGGAGCGGCCCGCCGCCTCTCCCGTGCCGACGTGCCGCGCCTCCTCGAGCGGCACCGTCGGGCGGCGGTTGCCGCGACGCGTGAGGGCGAGGTTCATCACGATGCGCAGCATCCAGGTGAGGAACCGCGACTCGCCGCGAAACCCGGAGAGCGAGCGATAGGCCCGCAGGAACGACTCCTGCGCCAGGTCGTCCGCCTCCGCGTGATCGCCGGCGACCCGCCACGCCGCCCGATAGATCCGCTCCCGATGGCGATGGACGAGCGCCTCGAAGGCCGACTCGTCGCCGCCCTTGAATCGTTCCACCAGCCTCTCGTCGGTATCGGCGGCCTCGAGGGTCCCTGGCATCTGGTCCTCGTCCGGATTAGACGGACCGGGGGGCCGAACGGTTTAGGGGGCGGACCCGGGGACGGTCGCCGGCGGTTCCCTGACGGCCCGGCTCAGCCGCTGCGGCGCTTCCAGCGGATGCCCTGGGGGGTATCCTCCAGGACGATGCCGCGCTGCGACAGGTCCTCGCGGATGCGATCGGCCTCGGCCCAGTTGCGGGAGGCCCGGGCCTCCTGACGCCGCCTGATCAGGTCCTCGACCTCGGCGTCGGGGGAGGTCTCCGCCCCGAGGCGGATTCCGAAGACCGACTCGAACACCGACAACGCCTCTCGCACGGCGAGCGCTTCGCCGCGGTGCGCCGCGCCCGCGTCGAGCGCCGTGTTCGTCTCGCGCACCAGATCGAAAAGGCAGCCGAGGGCCTCGGCGGTGTTGAGGTCGTCGTCCAGCGCCGCGATCATCCCGTTCCGCGCCCGCGCCGCGGCCGCCGCCAGCGCCCCGTCCCCGCCTTCGGGGATCGGCTCGCGCGCCAGCCGGTCGGCCAGATCGTCGAGACGCGACAACGCCGCCTGCGCCTGCTGCAGCCCTTCGAAGGTGAAATTGAGCTGCTTGCGGTAGTGCGCCGAAAGCAGCAGGTAGCGGATCGGGCGCGGCTGATGTCCGCGCTCGCGCAGGTCGCGCAGGGTGAAGAAATTGGAGCGCGATTTCGACATCTTCTCGCTGTCCACGATGAGGTGCGCGGCGTGCAGCCAGTAGCGCACGAACGGCCGGCCCGTGGCCGCCTCGCTCTGCGCGATCTCGTTCTCGTGGTGCGGGAAGATGTTGTCCACCCCGCCCGTGTGGATGTCGAACGTCTCGCCCAGGTATTTCATGGACATCGCCGAGCACTCCAGGTGCCAGCCCGGCCGGCCCTGACCGATGTCGGTGTCCCAGTGCGGCTCGTCGCCTTTGCGCATCTTCCAGACGGCGAAGTCGCGCGGGTTGTCCTTGTCGTACTCGTCCGCGTCGATGCGCGCCTGGCCGGCCGTGGCGGAGTCGGGATCCAGCCGGGACAGCCGGCCGTAGGGCTTGAACGTGTCGATGCGGAAGTAGATCGATCCCTTGCTCTCGTAGAGGTGTCCGCCGGTCTGCAGCTTCTTCACCAGATCGACCATGTCGGTGACGTGACGCGTGGCGCGCGGGTAGATCGAGGCGCGCTGGATGCCGAGCAGGTCGAGATCCTCGTAGAAGGCGTCGATGTAGCGGCGCGTGTAGTCGTCGAGCGACACGCCGGCCGCGAGCGCCCCGGCGATGGTCTTGTCGTCCACGTCGGTCAGGTTCATGACCTGGGTGACCTGGTAGCCGCGGAACTCGAGGTGCCGGCGGAGGAGGTCCTCCCACAGATAGGTCCGGAAATTCCCGATATGCGCATAGTCGTAGACGGTGGGGCCGCAGGTGTAGAGGCCGACGCGCCCCTCGGTCAGGGGGACGAACTCATCGACCGCGCGGGTCAGCGTGTTGTAGAAGCGGAGTGGCACCGGTCACCCGCACCCGGAACATGAAAAAGGCCCCGCCTCGGTCTCCCCGGGGGCGGGGCCTCGTATCGTCCGATCGCCCGAACTAGAACTGGAACTCGAAGCCGATCGAGTAACGCCGGCCGAACTTGCGCTCCGCGTCGAGCTGCAGCGCCCCGCCGCGGTTCGGCGCGAAGGGGAAGTAATTGTTGATCGTGAGGTCGTCCCTATTGAGCAGGTTGTCGATCGCCAGGAAGAGCTTCGAGTTGAAGCGGCCGATGACGAACGACTTGGTCGCCTGTGCGTTGATGTTCAGCACCGACGCGTTGCGGCGGCTGTTGCGGTTCTCCCCGGTGAACACGCCGCCCTCGTTGTTGTTCGTGATGGTCCCGAACAGGGTTCGAATCTGGGGGTAGTCGTAGTTGTCCAGATCGAAGACGCTCGTCAGCGCCGAGTACGGCAATCCGGTCGTCCACTGGATGACGCCTCCCAGGGTCCAGTCGCCCGGAAGGAAGGTGGTGCCGTTGAAGCGCACGATGTGCCGCTGGTCGAAATTCAGGTAGCCGTACTCGTAGGGCAGGGTCGCGGGATCGTCGCCCAGCGAGGACTGGAAGTCCTCGGCGTCCCCCTTCGCGCGGGAATAGGTATACGACGCGTCCATCTGCCACTTGCGGCTCAGCCGCTTGGTGACCTGGACCTCGATGCCGTGGTACGTCGAGGTGTTGTAGTTGCTCAGGCGGAAGACCTGGTTGAAGAAGAAATTGTAGATGTACAGGTCGGGGACGTTGTCGGGCTGGCGCGAACCCGTGCCCCCGTTGCTCCCGAACGAAAGACGTCCGATCGCGTCGATGATGCTTCCGTCGGGCATGCAGCAGCGGGTCTCGTGATTGATGTCCCGATCCTGCAGTCCCAGCCGGCCCTCCCGGTTGATGTAGCTCATCCGGATCGAGATCTCCGGGGCCAGCTCGCGCTCGAACCCGATCGTCCACTCGTCCGTGAACGGCGTCTGCAGGCCGCGATCGACCTGGGTCGCGCTCGGCGGCGCCTTGGAGATCGGCGCCCCGTAGGTGTTGTCGGGGATGCCGCTCGCGGTCACTCCGTCCTGGTCCTTGTGGTAGTAGCGCGTGATCTGATCGGGCCCTTCTTCCGGGATGACGGCGGCGAGGAACACCTTGTCGTAGAAACGGCTCCAGGACGCGAAGACCCTCGTCTTGGAGTCGGCCCATGGATCCCAGGACACGGCCAGGCGCGGCGACAGGTTGTTGTTGGTCAGCCGGAACGGCTCCTCTTCCTGGAAGGTCGCCCCGTGCTCGCGGAGCAGCTCGCGATCGATCACCTGGGTGCCGTCGGGCTGGGTGACGACCGCGTCGGGGAAGAGCGACGACAGGTTCTGCGCCACCAGGGCCGTGGCAATGTGATGCTCCGTCAGGCGCGAGATCTTCACCTTCGACATCTCGGCGTTGATGTTCTGCATCACCGGGCTGGCGATCACGGTCTGTCCGCAGATGTTGCCGCCCAGGTCGGTGAAGAGCGGGTCGGAACAGTAGCCCTGCTGGGAGATTCCGTCGTTGTTGCCGAGGGTGGCGTCGTCCTTGCCGCGCTCGCCGCCGCTCAGGCCGTTGAGCCGGTCGAACAGGGCGCGCTCGGCCTTCGGATCGAACTGGGTGTACCCGAACGAATCGGTGGCCTCGCGATCGAAACGCACGCCCATGTTCACGGTCAGGTTCGGCAGCGGCTTGTAGATATCGTGGAGGTAGAGGCCCCCGGTCAGCGAGGTCGCCGTGTTGGAGACCGTGTTCTGCGACGGCAGGACGGTTCCGATGGTCGGCTGGAACTGCTGCCCCGCGGAGACAGGCGTCAGGTTCGGAAGCCCGAAAGGCCGCGTGTTGGTCGTTTGATCGTAGTGTTCCTTCTCCACCGAGAATCCGGTCCGCAGCTCGTGCTGGCCATGCCACGAGGGGACGAAGATCGTCAGATCCTCGCGAATCGACTGCCGACCGCGGTTTCCCGTGTAATCCGTGAGGTAGGGCCCCGTGGTCCGCAGCGTGCGCTGATCCTGCTCGTAATCGAGATCCCGGGTCTGTGGCGTGAGCTCGCCGTAGGGATAAAGGGTGTGAATATTGCCGTTCTCGTCCGGGATCGTATCGTCCGCCAGGATGATCGGCCGGTCATCGAGACTGATGTTGTGATTCCGATCCTCGTTGCCCAGGTCGAGGTGGCCGTCGTGGTCGGAGTCGCAGTTCGGGTAGAGAGCGTCACCGGGGTCGCAGAATCCATTGTGGTTCGAATCCTCGACTGTGGTGTCGAGATGACCATCGCAATCGACGTCTTCGCGATGCACCCCTTCGCACCCGCCACCGCTGCCGTTGCGCCCGGAGGTGGTCAGCCGGGTATCGTTATCCTTGTCTTCGCCGCCATCGAGGGTCTGGTTGTGATTCCTGTCCTCGAAGATGTCGAACTTCCCGTCCCGGTCGTAATCCTCGCCGGGGTCGCGCTCGGTCGCGTCGATGAAGCCGTCATGGTTCCGATCGATGTACAGGATGCCGTTGCCGTTCGTGTCGGGGTCGGTCGTCGGCGAGACCGACGGCGACGAATTGAAATCCTGCAAGGTGGAGTCGAGGAAGACGTTGGGGCTGAAGACCGCCGTTTCTTTCAGGACCAGGTTGCGTCCGCCCAGGTGCTGGGTGTAGCCGGACTCGACCGAGGTGAACGAATCGATGCCGAGATTCTCGTACCTCTGCGGATCGAAGGTGGCCGTGAACACCAGCTTGTGGTTGGTCGACATCTGCCAGGTGGCTTTGCCGAACAGGCGGTCCTGATAGACGCTCCGTACGAACGCCTGGGTCAGCGCGTTGACCGGGGTCTGCTCCTGTCTGTACTCCAAGGCCACGAAGTACCACGCCTTGTCCTTCACGATCGGCCCGCTGACGGTGAGCTGCGGATAGAGATCGTTGAAGTGCAGGTCACGAAGCCCGACCTCGCCCAGACCGCCGTGCAGCCTCGGGTCGTCGATTCCGGCGCCGTCACCGTCCAGCGCGTTGCCCCGCCAGTCGAACCGGAAGCTCCCTTCGAAATCGTTGCCGCCCGACTTGGTCACGACGGTGACGAACCCGCCCTGTCCGCGGCTGAACTCCGCGGACGCGCCCGAGGTGACGACTTCAATCTCCTGGATGGAGTTGATGTTGAGCTCCTGGCCGCGCTTGCCGGTGAGCGGATCGACGGTCGAGACGCCGTCGACGAGGGTCACCGTGTCGGTGTCGCGGGCGCCATGGATGTTCGGGTTGCCGTCGCCGTCCACGTCCGTGACGCCCGGCGCGAGCGTGAGGACGTCCTGATAGTTGCGGCCGAGGATCGGCAGGGCGTCGATGAATTCCGAGGAGATCGACGTCTGTGTCGACGTCGATTCGGTGTTCACCACGTCGCTCGTCGCCGTGACCCGCACCTTCTCCTGCATTTCCTTGCCCGGCCGCAGCGTGACCGGGATCGAGATCACCTTGCCGGCGACCACCTCGACGTCGGACAGCGTGACCGTCGACATCTCGGGGAACTCGACGCGCACGCTGTACCCCTTCCCGGGCGGCAGGGGGACGACGCGGAACTCGCCCTTCGCATCGGCGATGACGGCCTGCTGCTGAACGCCCAGAGCTTCGTTGGTGATGATGACGCGCGCGGTGGGGAGCGGATTGCCGTCCTTGTCGAGCACCTGCCCTCGCAGTCCGCCGGGGGTCTGCGCGAAGGCGATGCCGAGTGGCAGGAGCAGCAGGACGGCGGCCAGCAGGAGTCGGGTCAGACTTTTCATGACCATCGGTTGCAACCTCCGGGCTGATCGCAAGTCACGATCGGCCCCGCCTGGGCACCGGCCGAAAGCAATGAACGCGCGCACTGTCGTGAACGCGCCCAGTCTAGGGAATCCTCCGAATTTCTGTCAAGGAACCGAGTCCGCCAACCCGAGGACGGCGATAGGGCGACAGTTCGGAAATCCGGGGTAATTCTACGTTCAAGCCCAGGCCTGTCAAGAACATCCTGGGGGCCACCCTGCGGGGTAATAGCAGCAGGGGTCCTATCTGAGGTCTATCTTGAGGCGCTTGATCTTCTCGTTGAGCGTGGTCGCTTTCAGCCCGAGCAGCGCCGCCGCCCTCCGCTGAACACCGTTGGTGCGCTTCAGGCTCTCCGTGATGATCTCCCGTTCAAAGTTCTCCATGGTCTGGTAGAACGAGAACTCGCCTTCGTTCATCAACCCCTGGACAGCCGGCGCCCGGACCGTCTGCCGGTGGAGCGGCTCGGGCAGGAGATCAGCCCCGATCAGGGGTCCGCGTGACAGGACGACGGCGCGCTCGATGACGTTCTCCAGCTCCCGGACGTTGCCGCGCCAGGGGTGATCCATGAGCAGGGTCATGGCCTCCGGAGAGACCCCGCCGACCTCTTTGTTGTTCTCCTCCGCGTACTTGCGGATGAAATGCACGACCAGGGGGGGGATGTCCTCGCGCCGATCGCGGAGGGGGGGGAGGGTGAGCGTGATCACGTTCAGACGGTAATAGAGGTCCTCCCGGAACTCGCCCCGGCGAACCAGCTCCATGAGGTCGATGTTCGTTGCGGCGATGATTCGGACGTCCACCTGGACGCTCTGCACCGCCCCCAGGGGGATGAACTCTTTCTCCTGGATGACCCGCAACAGCTTCGCCTGGACTTCCGGCTTCACGCTGCTGATCTCGTCGAAGAAGATCGACCCCCCGTTTGCCACTTCGAACAGGCCCTTCTTGCCCTGCACGGCGCCCGTGAACGCGCCCTTGATGTGGCCGAAGAGGTTGCTCTCCAGCAGGTCGGCCGGCATGCTGCCCGAATTGACGACCACGAAGGCGTCCGCCGGGCGGCCGGAGCGATCGTGAATGGCGTGGGCGACCAGCTCCTTGCCGGTCCCGCTCTCGCCCTGGATGAGGACGGTCGAGCGGCTCGGGGCGACCTGCTCGATGAGGTTGTAGAGCGTCTGCATCGTCCGGCTCTTCCCCACCAGGCCCCACGAGCCGGTCCGCCCCTGGAGGGCCCTGCGCAGGCTGCGGTTCTCGAGAATGAGCCGGCGATGGCTCAGACCGCGCCCGACGGCGCGCAGGACGTCCTCGTTTTTGAACGGCTTGGTCAGGTAGTCGTTCGCGCCCATACGCATGGCCTGCACCGCCGTCTCCACCGAGCCGAAGGCGGTGAGCATCACCACCACCTGGTCGGGATCGCGGCGGCGGATCTCCGTGAGCGCCTCGAGGCCGCCCATGCCCGGGAGCATCAGGTCGAGGACCACCAGGTCGAACTCCTGGCGGTCGAGCGCCAGAAGTCCGCTCTCGGCGTCGGCCGCGAAGGTCAGGGAGTACGTCTCCCGCGCCAGCACGTCGCGCAGGACCTCGCGGACAATCGGCTCGTCGTCGATGATCAGGATGCGCCCCGCCTCCCGGCTCGTGGTCTGAGCCAGGTCGGCGGCTTGCGTTTCGGCGATCGCCTCGTTCATGCGGAAACCCTCCTCGACCTGCTTTCGGAGATCGGCAGGCTGACGACGAACCTGGAGCCCTCACCCGGGGCGCTCTCGGCGGTCAGGGTGCCGGCGTGCTCCTTGATGATCCCGTAAGAGACGGACAGCCCGAGTCCCGTACCCTGGCCCCGCGGCTTGGTGGTGAAGAACGGATCGTAGATTTTTTCGAGATGCTCGGCGGGGATCCCGACGCCGGTGTCGGAGACCGTCAACCGGACCCGACCCGACGAGGCCGAAGCCCGCACGCCGATGGTCCCGCCCTCCGGCATGGCGTCGACCGCGTTGAGCAGCAGGTTCATCAACACTTGTTGGAGCCGCCCGCGGTTTCCCATGATGGGCGGCAACGGCGCCTCGATCTCCCGCTCCATGGTGATGCGCCGGCCCTTGAGGTGCGGCTCGAACAGCTGCAGGGTCTCGGCCGCCATGCCCGAGACGTCGACCGCATGGTGATCGCCGTCGGCCTGGCGCGCGAAATTGAGCAGGCTCGACGCGATGCTCGACGCCCGCAGCGTCTGCTGCTGGATCTTGCGGAGGATGCCGTACTCCGGATCGTCCGGCGGCCGCTTTTCGAGCAGCATCTGCGTGTAGGAGGAGATCCCGGTCAGCGGCGTGTTGACCTCGTGCGCGACGCCCGAGGCCAGAAGCCCGATCGAGGCGAGGTGCTCGCGATGCTGGAGGTCCTCCTCGCGGCGCACCTGCTCGGTGACGTCATCGACCGTGATGACGGTGCCGAGCGGCTGTCCGTCGACCCCCTGGAGCGGGGAGCGTGTCAGGTTGACCAGGTGACGCCGGCCGTCCGGGGTGTGCCAGGGAGTCCGGTCGACGCGCTCGCCGGCCGCCGGCAGGGCCGGTCCCGACGCCCCCGCCTCGGCCGGATCCGCCGGGTCCGCCGTGTGGCGGCGGGCGTCGCGGAACAGCGCGTCGGGGACGATCTCCTCGACCGGCCTCCCCTGCAGCGCCGGCCGGGACGCCCCGAAGATCTCCTCGAAGGCGCGATTCACGCCGACCACCCGGCCACCCGGATCGGTGACCAGCAGACCGACGCGGCTCGATTCGAGGATGCTCTCGTTGAACTCCTTCAGCGCCTCGATCTCCGAGATCTTCTCGGCCAGGGCGCTGTAGAGGCGGGCTCCCGCGAACGCCACCGCGGCGTGACGGCAGAACGAGACCAGCAGCTGCAGGTCGTCCGAGTTGAGCGGACCGCCGTCGTTCGGTGATCCGACGGCGAGAATGGCCACCACCGTACCCTCGACCGTCATGGGCAGGAGGTACTCGGCCCCCGACTCGCCCGCCAGACGCGCCCCGGTCGCCGTCTCTCCCGCGCCCGGATGATCGCGCAGCGACAGGTAGTCGACGCCGCCGAGCATCGCCAGGACCGGATCGTCCACGGCGATCACGCCGGCCGCGTCGCTCACCAGGCGCCCGCCGCCGGCGTCGCGCACGTAGACCTGCACCGACGCGAGGTTGAAGGTGCGCTCCACGCGCCCGGTGAACTTGCGCACCAGCGTCGGCAGGCTGAGCTCCCGGTTGAGCGCCTCGCCGAACTCGATCAGGGTGCGGCGGTAATCGTAGCGCTCCCGGTAGAAGAACTGGTCGACCGCCCCTCTCAGCCGCCGGTGGATCCGCGGATAGAAGATCGCCATCAGGAAGGTCGACAGGATGAGCGCCGCGTTGAACCCCGAGCGCTTCTCGCCTCCGGTCATCCGGTCCATGACCACATAGCAGGCCGCGTAGGTCGCCGCGGCGGTCAGCAGAAGCCCGATGACGACCGTCCCGCGCTTGACGAAGACGTCGAGATCGAGCAGCCGGTAATGGACGATCGCGGCGGCGAAGGTCAGCGGCACGAGCGCCATCGGCAGGACCGACAGCTCGCTCCAGGTGCCCACCCTGATCCCCAGCGACAGCGGCGCGAGATAGAACAGCGCCGCCGGCAGGAAGCCGCAGACGCTCCCCCAGGCCATCCACTTGAGCTGCCAGCGGGTCTGCAGCTTCTCCGCCGACAGGTACGAGCGCACCGCCATGACGATTCCGGAGATCAGATAGACCGCGACGTAGAGCTGCTCGAGCCGCTCCTTCCAGCGGATGGCCGCGACCGGATCGGCGAACCGGTAGGCGCCGCCGAGCGGGATGAGATAGAGGTTGCACAGGAACAGGCCGAGCGGCGCCAGGTAGAGCGCCGCGCGCCCGAAGCGCCATCCCGCCGCGCCCCGATCGTCGTCCGTGAGCGCGATGTTGACGTGGATGAACAGGGCGGGGGCCAGGAGCAGGCCGACCAGGTCGCCCCAGAAGGCCGCCAGGTCGAGCATCCCTCCGCGGCCGGTCGGCGAGTGCACCAGGTAGAGGAACATCGCCTGGCAGTGCAGCGCGAAGGGGATCGCGGCGCGCGCCCGCGTGGCGCGCAGCCAGACCGCGAGCCCGACCATCAGGAAGGTGAGCGCGACGATGGCGAGGTAGTAGTCGACCGGATCGCCGCCGCCGACCCACATCGGGCGCACCGGACACTCGAGAGACTCACCGTCGCGATCGACCCGCATCGCCAGGGTGGCGCCGGGCGCCAGACCGCGCAACGCCGCCCTCACTTCCCGCGCCCGTGAGACCGCGTTGCCGTCGATCTCCAGAAGGCGGTCGCCCGGTCGCAGACCGCCGCGCCATCCGGGCTCCCGCGGGGTGACGTACTGCACCATCACGCCGGAGGGGGTCTGATCCCACTCCACCCCGATCTCCGGCTCCAGGCGGCCGACCCGGTAACAGAAGGAATAGACGCCCCATGCGAGCAGCAGGAAGGTGACCGCAACCGCGATGGTCCGCCGGAAACGCACGCGTCGTCTCTAGAAGCTCAGGCCCACGCCGCCGGACAGACGCGAAGCCAGACCCGCGAGCGTGGCGCCGCCGGCGGCGGCGTCCGGGCCGGCGTAGTCGAGACCCTGCCAGGCGAGCAGCGCGTGCAGGCGCGCGCCGAGCAGGGCGCGGGGCGAGGGCAGGCCCTGCGAGACGACCAGATCGATGCGGCGATAATCGAGCGCCGCGCCGGCCGGCGTCGGCTCCGGCTCGGTCTCGGTGCTCACGGAGCGATAGGCGAGCTGCATCTCGGTCGACCACGGTCGGTAGGCGATGCCGATCCGGGTCTCGTAGTACCGCTCCCCGCCGTACGACACGAGCGGCAGCGGCCCCTGCTCGATGACCGGGACGGCGCGCGGCCCGGTGCGTCCGAGACTGCCGGTGAGGCTGCCGGAGAGCGGGCCGAAATCACGCGACAGCGACAGGTCGACCTCCCGCAGGTCCGACGCGTGCGTCGCGGCCGGTTCGAGGGCGCGCGCCGGCTGATCGCCCGAATCGAACGGCCCGGCGACCACCGCGGCGTTGGCGGGCAGCACCAGGATCGCCGCCGCCACCGTCAGCGCGTCCCCCGGGCGGCCCTCGACCGAGAGCCGCACGCCCGGCTGCGTGGCGTCGAGAAGGAGCTCGCTGCTGACCGTGACCGGGTTCTCGAATCCCGCCTGGTGCGTGATGCCGACCCGGGGCACGATCCGCCCCTGGCCGGAGATCGAATCGCCACGGTATTCGAGGCCATAGTCGATCCGGGTGCGCAGGCCGAGGGCGCGCCGGTCGCCGGCGTAGAGCGCCAGGCCCATCGCGTCGGTCAGCTGCTCCGCGCCCGTGCGGGTCCCCCAGGCTTGCAGCGCGAACGCCATCGCGGAGCCCCGGCTCCCATATTCCAGCTCACCGTTCCCCTGGAGCGTGGCGTCCCGGGACAGGAGATCGCCGGCGCTCTCGTTGCCCAGACCGGCGCTCAGCCGCCCGCGCAGCCCTTCTCCCGACTCCGGCGCGCGCGCGATGGCGAACGCCATCCGGTCGGAGCGGCCGGCGAGATGCTCGCTCTCTTCGGGGATGTCGCTGCGCGTCCGCAAGCTCAGCCCGTCGAACTGCCAGCCGATCCCCGGCCGGAGCGGCGCCCGCAACGACACGGTCGTGGCCCGCGCCGCGTCCATCGGCGCTCCCGACTCGAGCCCGAGCAGCTCGCCCGCGCCGAGGCTCTGCATCACCTCGCCGTCGAGCGCGCCGAGAAGCGCCCGGGAGGGATCCGGGGCCCCGGCACCGGCGTGCGGCGGGTCGAGCGGACCGTCGTCGTCCTGGCGCGAGATGAAGACGGCCGGGGCGAGGACGGGGTCCTCGTCGCGCAGCACGTCCGAGCGCTCCCCGGGGACCAACAGGTCCGCTCCCAGATCGACGCCCGTCCGTCGGGCGGCCGGGAGGCTGGCGCGAAGCCGCATCTGCAGCACCCGGCCGGAGAGCGAGTGCACCTCGGTCATCGAGACGTCGAACCCGCGCTTCACCGCGGCCACCACGTAGCGGCCGGGGGGCAGGAGGGCGATGAACTCGCCGGCGGCATCGGTCCGCACGAGGAGCGAATCGGCGGCCATCGGATTGGCGGCGGCTGGAAAGACCATGACGGTGGCGCCGGCGACCGAGACCCCCTCGGCGTCGGTCAGTCGGCCGACCAGGGTCCTGTCGGGAGTCGCGGCGGCGAACGCCCCGATCGATGCGGACAGGGCCATGATCAACCCGAAGGTCCCGCCGTTCTTCCAAGACCGGTTCTTCATCGGCTGCCCTCCGTCCAATTTTTCGAACCGTGCGACCAGGCACTCCGGTGGGAAACGCGTCTGAAGGGCGCTTACTCTAATTCAAGCAATGCGTTGTGTCAATTGGTGCGCCGATGTACGACCGGCTGGATCCGAGTCACTTCCTCGGGCCTCCCGAAGAAAGCCACGGCTCGAGCGGGCACCCGGAGCAGAGCGGCCGCGACCTCCTGCAGCGCTCCTTGCCCAGTCGGACGATGAGGGCGTGGTACTCGTTGTACAGGGGCGCTCGTCGCGGCAGCGCCGCCTCGAATCCGAGGCGCAGCTCCTCGTACCCCTCCGACCCCCGGATGGCGCGATGGCGGAACAGGACGCGCCGGGTGTAGGCATCGATGACGAACGACCGCCGGCCACCCGCATATAAGAGGATAGCGTCCGCCGTCTCCGGCCCGATGCCGCGCAGCTCCAGAAGCCGCTCGCGCAGCTCGGGCGTCGGGGTCCTGAACATCCGGTCGAGCCTGCCGCCGTGCCTGACATGGAGGAAGCGGACGAATCCCTTGATGGCGAGCGCCTTCTGGTTGAAATATCCGGCCGGCCGGATCAGGCGGGCGACCCGGGCCCGGGATGCGCGCCGCACCGCGTCCGGGCTCCACAACCCGGCCCGCCGCAGAGCGCGGAGGGCCTGCTCGACGTTCGACCAGGCAACCCCCTGGGTCAGGATGGCGCCCAGGACGACCTCGAAGCGGGTGCGGGCCGGCCACCAGCTCTGCGCTCCGTAGCCGGCCCGGAGCGCCGCGTACCACGCGACGAGCGGCGTCCCTTTCCGGATCGGCATGTCCGATCAGAAGCGGGCGATGATGCCGACGGTCAGGGTGATCCGCTTCCAGCCTTCGTCCGCCCCGCGCGCCGCGATCTCCACGGTGAACGAGCGCGGCTCCGAGGGCGACACGACGAAGGTCTCGGAGCGCTCGAGCGGGTACGACTCCGTCTTCCCCCCCGCGCCGACCGTGGCGATCTCGCCGGTCAGGTGGATGTCGATCTGGAGCTTGCCCGCCACGACGATGAGCGGCGTCAGCGTCAGATCGATCTCCTCCCGCCGATAGCGCTTCGAGCCGTCCGCGGCGTCGGGGAGGGTCGCGTTCGCGGTGACCACCGTGCCGGCCTCGTGACCCAGGGTCGCGAGCAGACGCTGGCTGCGCAGGATCTCCGCCGGCTCGTCCTCGCCGTCCTTCTGAACGCTCAGATCGAGCGCCAGCATGTCGGGGACCGCCTTCGTCTCGGCGCGCGAGGGCGCGCAGCGCACGCGCATCGCGACCCTCCCGTTGTTCAGCGGGGAGGCGTAGACGTCGAGCAGCCGCTCCTCTCCCGCCGCGAGCGTGACCAGCGCGTCGCGCCGATCGACCGTCCCGTCGGCGGCGATCTTCGCCGTCTTCCCTCCCGGCGCGGCCGATCCGCGCGTGGCCTCCGGCCCGGCCGCGTCGCGACGGGTCTCGAATGCGGCGTGCAGCGAGCAGACGGCGCCGTCCGGCGGAAGCTCCGCGTCGGGAGTGAAGCGCGCCTTCACTGTCACCTTGTCCTGCGTCCTGCTCTTGTCGCGGCCCGTGAGCGTGATCGTCCTTTGCAGGACGCCGGGCGTGCCGGGGAGCAGATCGGCCTCGTCGGAGCCCGCGCTCCAGGTCCCTTTGCGATCGATGACGAAGGTTTCGAGGGAGACGTGAATCGCAGCGCCGTCGGCGGGCGCCGGGGCGGCCGGGACCGGCGGCTGCGGCGGCGCCGCGCCCGCGAGGAGCAGGCCCAGACAGGCCACGTGCGGGATCGATCTCGCGGGCATGCGGCGCACGGCGTCCGAAGGCTATCACACGACGCGTCGGGTATACTGGCGAGCCCGACCGGCCCCAGGAGCCTGGCCGGGCATTCCCGGACCCATGGCGATCACCCGCGACGAAGTGCGCCACATCGCGAAGCTGGCGAATCTCGAGTTCGGCGACGACGAGCAGGATCGATTCACGCGCCAGCTCAGCGCCATCCTCGATCATGTCAAGCAGCTCGACCGGCTCGACACCAGCGCCGTCGAGCCGACCTCGCACGCCGGGGGCGATCCCGCCGCGCTGCGCGAGGACACCCTCGCGCCCACCCTGCCGCGCGACGAGGCGCTCGCCAACGCCCCGGAGGCCGATCACGGGCTGTTCAAGGTTCCGCGGGTGATCGGATGAGCGGCGGCGACGCGCGGGACTATGCGGGTGACGGCGTGCGTGCGCTGCGCGACCGGATCGCGGCCGGCGATCTGAGCGCCGCCGAAGTGGTCGAGGCGCACCTGGGCCGCATCGCCCGCGTCGAGCCCGCCATCGGCGCTTTCCTGCACGTCGACGAGGACGGGGCGCGCGCCGCGGCGGCGGCGATCGATCGCGATCGCAAGGCCGGCCGCCCGCTCGGCCCGCTCGCCGGCGTGCCAGTCGGCGTCAAGGACATCCTCTGCACGCGCGGCGCGGCGACCACGTGCGGCAGCCGCATCCTCGAGGGCTTCGTGCCGCCGTACGACGCCACCTGCGTGGCCCGCCTGCGCGCCGCCGGTGCGGTCGTCGTCGGCAAGACGAACATGGACGAGTTCGCCATGGGGTCGTCGACCGAGAACTCCGCCTATCGGGCGACCCGCAATCCGTGGGACCCGGAACGCGTGCCCGGCGGCTCGAGCGGCGGCTCGGCGGCCGCGGTGGCGGCCGACGAGGTTCCGGCGGCGCTGGGCACCGACACCGGCGGCTCGATCCGCCAGCCGGCCGCGCTGTGCGGGGTGGTCGGCATGAAGCCGACCTACGGCCGCGTCTCGCGCTACGGCGTGGTGGCGTTCGCCTCGTCGCTGGATCAGGTCGGCCCGCTGGCCAACTCGGTCGCCGACGCGGCGGAGATCCTCCAGGTCATCGCGGGCGCCGACGCGCGCGACGCCACCTCCGCCCGCGTGCCGGTCCCCGATTTCCGCGCCGCGCTCGGAGGCGGCGCGCGCGGCCTGCGTCTCGGCGTGCCGCGCGAGTATTTCCCCGCCGGTCTCGACGCCGAGGTGGACGCGGCGGTCCGCCGCGCGCTCGGGGAGGCCGGGCGCCTGGGGGCGACGGTCGAGGAGATCTCGCTGCCGCACACCGAGTACGCCATCCCGGCCTACTACATCGTCGCGACGGCGGAGGCGAGCAGCAATCTGGCGCGCTACGACGGCGTGCGCTACGGGCATCGTGACGACGCGGCGCGCGATCTCGCGGCGCTCTACGTCCGGTCGCGCAGCGGCGGCTTCGGCGCCGAGGTCAAGCGCCGCATCATGCTCGGCACCTACGTGCTGTCCTCCGGCTACTACGACGCCTACTACCGCAAGGCGCAGAAGGTTCGCACCCTGATCCGCCGCGACTTCGACACCGTGTTCGAGAAGGTCGACGTCATCGTGACCCCGACCAGCCCGACGCCCGCGTTCCGGATCGGCGAAAAGGTCGACGACCCGCTGGCGATGTACCTGTCGGACATCTTCACGGTCACGGTGAATCTCGCCGGCCTGCCGGGTCTCTCGCTCCCGTGCGGCGTCACCGGCGCGGGGCTGCCGATCGGGCTCCAGGTGATCGGCCGGCCGTTCGACGAGGAGACCGTCCTGCGGGTCGCCGCGGCGTTCGAAGCGGCGATCGGCTTCCGCTCCCGGCGGCCGCTCCTGCCGGAGCGGGGCCCGGCGGCGCCGGGACGGTGAGGTCGTCCCTCCGGCGGGCCTCGCGCTCCCGCATCGCCGGGAGACTGGTCGCGCCGCTGGCGCTCCTGTCGCTCGCCATCCCGGCCGCGTCACCGGCCGCGCGCCCGCCGGGTCACAGCGCCTCCGATCCGAAGCCCGCCGTGCGGCTCGACCCCGACCCGGCGCGCTCCGACGCTTCGCGCGCCGCCGGGACGGCGCCCCGCCAGACCGCCGATCCCGACGCCCTCCGGCCCGGAGAGCGCGCCATTTTCGGCCGCAACGGCGAGCCGGCGCTCCAGGCGCGCGTTCCCGGCGGCGGGGTCACCGAGAACTGGCTGCGCGGCTACATGCCGGACGATCGGACGCGCGACCAGTTCAAGAAGATGCTCGGCTCGCCCCTTCCGGCCGCAGGCGAGGCGGTCACGATCACGCTGTCGCGCCTGTCGGGGGACGCGCGCGTGCGGCTCCTGCACGCTCTCTTCCCCGGGTCGGGGCCGCGCCAGGGCGACTGGGTCCACAAGGCGGGCGGAGACGGCCGCCAGACGAGCGCCTCGATCGAACGGATCGCCTCCTGGTACACCGCCGGCGGCGCGAACGGCCGTGTCCTCGCGGAGCGCAACGACCTCGGCGGCCAGGGAATCCGCCCCGGTCAGGAGATCGTCATACCCCGCGCCCTGCTCCTGCCGGAGTTCGCCCAGCGCGCGCCCGTTCCGGACGAGCAGGCGCCGGCCCACCCCGTGCTCCAGCCGCTGCCGCAGTCGAAGCCGGGCGACGACGCGGCGCAGGTGTCGACCGATCCCGCGCGTTCCCCCGAGGACGACTTCACCGAGGCGCCCGCCGCCGGGGACGAGGAGGAGGAGCCGTCGATCGGCGCGCCCGGCCCGTTCGCGCCGCCCCCGGTCGCGGAGGGAGCGAACGACCTGAAATACGGCGGCGACTCCGAGGGACGCTACGCCATCTATCGATTGAAGAAGGGCGAGGCGCTCTACTCCGCCGTCGTGGTCCGGTTCACCGGCCGCGTCGACGTCCAGGACGTGAACGATCTGGCCGGTCAGATCGCGCGCCGCAGCGGCATCGACGACGTCACCAACATCGCCATCGGCTACAAGGTGAAGATCCCGCTCGACGACCTGCTGCCGGAGTACCTGCCGCGCGACGACGAGCGGCGCCAGGCGTGGGAGCGCAAGCAGGCGCAGGTGGCGCGTTACACCAACGCCGCCCGCAGCCGCGATCTCGAAGGCGTCGCGGTCATCCTGGACGCGGGCCACGGCGGGCGTGACGTCGGGGCGTCGCACAACGGCGTCTTCGAGCACGACTACGTCTACGACATCCTCTGCCGGGTGAAGGCCGTGCTGGAGCGGCACACCCGGGCGAAGGTTCTCCCCACCATCCGCGACGCCAAGGAGGGCTGGACCATCCACGATTCGGAGCACCTGGTCCGGAACCGGGCCGAGGTGCTGCTCAGCGATCCGCCCTTCCGTCTCGACAGCGGCGTCTCGAGCGTCAACATGCGCTGGTACCTGTCGAACGCCTGGTACCGGAAGCTCGTGGCCGACGGCATCGACCCGTTCAAGGTGGTGTTCACCAGCCTGCACGCCGACGCGCGCCATCCGTCGCTCGGCGGCGCCATGGTCTACGTGCCGGGCGAGGAGTACAGGCGTGGCCGCTACGGCAGCGCGGGCGAGGTCTACACCCGTTATCGCGAGGCCCGGCAGGCGCCGTACGTCTCCTTCACGCGCGCCGAGCGCGAGCGATCCGAGGGGTTGTCGCGCCAGTTCGCGGCGATGCTCGTCGACAGCTTCAACGATCGCGGCGTCGGCGTGCAGCCGGTCGAGCCGGTTCGGGAGCGGATCATCCGGCGCGGCCGGGCCTGGGTCCCCGCCGTCCTGCGGTGCAACGTCGTCCCGGTCGAGACCCTGATCGAGGTGAGCAATCTCAGCAACCCCGCCGACGCGCGCGCCATCCGGGACCCCGCCTACCGCCAGAAGGTGGCCGAAGCGTACGTCGAGGGATTGATGCGCTACTTCGCCGCGCCCCCGTCCGGTCCGAGCGGCACCCGCGCCACCGCCACGCGTCCCCAGGCCGGCGGACGCTAGAGATCGGCCCCGGCGGGGCGACGCGTCTCGCGCCCGTCGGGGACGGGTCCGGTGGCGCTGCGCGCCACCTCCCCTCGGGCCTCGCTGCGCGCCCGCCCAACGCGCCTAAGAGCAGCGCGTCGGGGCCCGGGGCGCTCCGTCTCGGACGCCCCGACGAACGCGAGCCGCGTCGCCCCGCCTCGACGCTCGCCAGCGACCTGGATCGCTCGATCCACCCCCACGGGACGCAGCCTCGGGCCCGTGGGGCACCGGCTCCGGCCTCGCGGTCGGGCTTCCACGCGCACGATGGTGTCTCCGGCCCGCGTCCGCCCGCCACTCGGCCTCGCCTTCGCCGCGCCGACGCGGGCTCGCTAGGGAACGCTCGCTGACCGCGCCGGTCGCGGAGAGCCCCACGGACCCGAGTCTGCGTCCCGACATGATGCCGCGAGACACTTGCGTCGAAGGCGACGCGCCCTGCGTTCGTCGGGGCGTCCGAGACGGAGCGCCCGGGGCCCCGCCGCGCCGGGCTCTGGCGCGGTGGGCGGGCGCGCAGCGAGGCCGAGGGGAGGTGGCGCGCAGCGCCACCGGACCCGTACCCGACGGGCGCAGGGCGCGTCGTCCCGCGGGGGTGGATCGAGCTATCTAGGGCGACGGGGCGGGAACGAAGCGGGTCTCGACGTCGAGGTAGACGGCGATCGGGTCGGGGTCCTTGTGTCCGGGGCGCTGGCGCGTCGCGGGGGTGAACAGGAGCGCGGACGCGGCCGTCGCGGCGGCGGCGTCGAGGGTCGGGTCGCCGCACGATTCCTGCAGCGCGGCGTCGGCCACGGCGCCCGCGGGGTCCACCGTCAGGCGGAAGCGGGACGGACGCGCCGGTGGCTTCGCTCCCGCCGGGAGGGCGACGCGGATTGCGGGTCGTGGCGGCGCCAGAACGTCGCCCTCTCCATGGCCACGGCCGCCGGCGAGATCGATCGGCGCGCCGCCGCCGCTCGGCGGACCGGGGTGACCGCCGTCGGCGTCGATCTCAAGACGCGTCTTCTGCGGCCGGCCATCGTACTGGCCCGGCGTGAAGTTCCAGGCCGACACGAACGCCAGCATCGTGTCGGGGTGGGGCGCATCGGGCCGCACGAAGCGGACGTCGATCACCTTGCCGTCCGCGCCGACCGACACGTCGAGGCGCTCGCCGCTTTCGCCGGCGCCGGGCTTCAAGGAAGACCGGGTGAGAACCGGCGCGCTCCAGAGACGGTTCCCGTCGTCGAACGGGCGGGGCTTGTCGGGGCCGGTGACGACCTCGCCGGATCCCCCCTCCCCCGGCTCGAGCGAGGCGATCGCTCCGCGCACCGGGCGCTTCTCCAGACGCACGCGGATCGCCACCCGGGAGAGAGGGTTGTCGTTCAGGTCGCGCGGCAGCGACGCGACCCGCCGCACCACCTCGAGTCCCTCGACCACCTCGGCGAAGATCGTGTACCGGCCGTCCAGGCGGGGCAGGTTCTCGAGCGCCACGAAGAACTGGCACGAGCCGGAATCGGGATCGGCATCGCGCGCCATGCCGACGGTGCCCGGCCGGTAGTGCAGGCGGCGGCTGAACTCGGCCTTCAGCCGCCGATCGGCCTCACCCTCGCCGTCGTCGGAGCGATCGTCGTTCTTCGTGTTCGGATCGCCGCCCTGGACGACGAAGTGCGGGATGACGCGATGCAGCGTGGTGCCGTCGTAGAAGCCGGCGGCGATCAGCTTCTTGACGTACGCCACGTGCTCCGGCGCGTCCTGCGGCAGGAAGCGCCAGACGAACTCGCCCAGGGGGGTCGTGACGACCGCGACCTCCTCGGTGCCGGCCCGGGCGTCGAAAGCGCCGGGCGGCGTCATCGTCAGAAGGACCGCCGCGATTCCCACGCCGAGCACCGAAACCGGGCCCGTGCGCCCGCCGCGTCTCATGCGCAAGACTCTTGACCACCCGGCCCGCGTGCGTCAAGAGCGGGACGTCAGCCGGCCAGCGAAATCGAGTTCTGGCGCGACCAGATTTGCAGATTGAGGAGCTTCCAGAACAGGAAGCCGTTGTCGCGCCGGCCGTCCACGAATTCCGCCAGGCTCTCTCTGAGCGCCGCCGTGTCGTAGAACCCGCCCGCGAGCGTGCCGGGATCGAGCAGCACGGACTCCATGTACGGCCGCAGCCCTTCCCGCAGCCAGCGCGAGTAGGGAACGTTGAAGCCGGTCTTCGGGGCGTCGAGAATGGCGTCCGGGAGGATGCCGCGCAGCGCGTGGCGCAGGATCCATTTCTTCTGCCCGTGCCGCACCTTGAGGGAGGAGGGCAGCGCCATCGCGAACGCCGAGATCTCGTTGTCGAGGAACGGCACCCGGATCTCCAGCCCGTGCGCCATGGTCGATTTGTCGACCTTTTCCAGGTAGATGTCCGGCAGCAGGATGGACGCATCGACGTGGAGCATCCTCTGCACGGCGTCGAGATGGGCGAGTCGCTGCTGCATGACGCGATAGCGCGCGAACGGATCGTGGGGCTGGAGAGCGGCCCGCACCGCCGGCGCGAGCACGCGCGTCGGCGGCGACGCCAGGCTCTCGTCGGTCAGAAGGAGCGCCATGCGCAGGGCGGGATCGGGATTGCAGCGCGCCCCCAGGAACCTGCGCAGCCGGTAGCCCGCCGGCGTGCGCGGCAGCAGGCCGGCGAACGGACCGGCCACGAGTCCGGCCGCGCGCCACAACCGGTCCCACGACAGCACGACGTAGCGCCGGTAACCGGCGAACATCTCGTCGCCGCCGTCGCCCTGCAGGACGACCTTGATGGTGCCGCGCAGCTTCTCCGCCAGGAGGTAGAGGGGGATGTCGGCGGCGTCGCCGAACGGCTCGTCGTGGCAGGTGACCAGCCGCTCGATCACCTCCGGCAGGTGGGTGGCGGTGATGCGCACCTCGTGATGGTCGGTGTCGAACCGTCGCGCCACGGTCCGCGCCTTCGGCAGCTCCCCCTCACCCGCCTCGAAGTCGTAGGCCACGGCAAAGGTGCTGAGCCGGCCGGCATAGTGACGGCTGGCGAACGCGGTCAGCGCCGACGAATCGACCCCGCCGCTGAGGAAGACGCCGACCGGCACGTCGCTCAGCAGATGCCGCCGCACCGAACGATCGAGGCGTTGCCGCAGCTCCTCGGCGATCTCGGGCACCGTGCCGCGGACCGGCGGCACGTCGTGGAGCGAGACGTAGGGCGCGATCCTCAGGCCGTCGCGGTCGAAGGTGGCGCGATGTC
This sequence comes from Patescibacteria group bacterium, assembly GCA_035638115.1. GTDB lineage: Bacteria > Acidobacteriota > Polarisedimenticolia > Gp22-AA2 > Gp22-AA2 > DASRAN01. Next base: position 37,888 of record DASRAN010000047.1, read on the forward strand.
CCGGCAGGAGCTTGCGCACCCCGGCGTAGAGGGAGCGCTCGCCGAGGGCCGCGCCGTAGTACAGGTACTCGTGCAGCGCCTGCAGGTCGACCCGGCGGTCGAGCCGCCCCGACGCCGCGATCGCCTTGACCTCCGAGCCGAAGACCAGGGTCCGGCCCGCTTCCAGAAGATAGAGGGGCTTGATGCCGAATCGATCGCGCGCCAGGTGGAGCGCCTGCCGGCCCGCGTCCCAGAGGGCGAAGGCGAACATGCCGTTCAGGCGGGCGAGCGCCGCCTCGCCCCAGCGCTGCCAGGCACGCAGCACCAGCTCGGTGTCGGACTGCGATCGGAAGACGACGCCGTCCGCTTCCAGCTCGCGCTTCAGCTCGGGGAAGTTGTAGATCTCGCCGTTGTAGACCAGCGCCAGTCCACGGTCGTCCGTGAGCATCGGCTGATGCCCCTGGCTGGTGAGATCGATGATGCTGAGGCGGGTGTGACCCAGCGCCGCGGGGGGCGCCAGGTAGGTGCCGGTGTCGTCGGGGCCGCGATGCCGCAGCGTCGCGGTCATCCGCTCCAGGGTGACGGGCTCCGCCCCGCTCCCGCCGAAATCGACGATCCCGCAGATGCCGCACATCGGACGAGCCTCGCAACCCGCGCCACCGGCCGGTCGCGGCGGATTATACGCGTGCCGCGCCGCACCCGGTCACGCGCGTCCCGTGCGGGATCCCGGTCGGGCTCCTCCTAGAGCAGGACCATCACGACGAACAGCGCGGTCAGGATCAGCAGCGTGTGGCAGCACATGAGCCCCTCCCCTCCGGCGCCGTCGCGGCGCCGGCTGAAATACGGTTCAAACCGCGGGCATCGGAGCGAGCGGCGGCTCCGCCCCCGCCGGGCCGGACCGCCGGGCCTGGCGCGCCGCCCAGATGCCGATGACGATGGCGCCGAACCCGGTGAACAGCGTGGCGAAAAGAGCGATCTTCCCGAGCACGGGAATGGCGAACACGACGTAGAGGACCGGCACGCCCACCGTGAGGGCGAGAAACGGCGACGACACCGAGCGCCCGATCCGCCTGAGGATCGTCTCGCCGAGCAGGACCGCCACCGGCACCTGGCTCAGGTAGATCAGGAGCGCGTAGGCCAGCAGGACCAGGACGGCGGCCGGAATGGTGATGATCAGGATGCAGGAGATGGCCGCCGCCACGGGCACGACGATGGCGGCGATGAAGCCGATCCCGGCGCTCTTGAGCCCGTCGGCGCGCACGATGCCGACGATGGCGGGCGCGCTCTGCCGGAACAGGGCGAGCATCCCGAGCCCCGACAGCAGCGTCGTCGCCATCATGAAGAACCACTTGGTGATGCCCCACCGGCTCACCGCCGGCTTCGGCTTCTCGGGCGAGTAGGTCACCGTCCCCTTCACGACCTTGTGGGTGTCGATGTCGAGCCGATCGCGCGACGCGTACTCGAGACTTCCCTCGATCGTGGCGCCGGGATCGATCTCGACCACGTCGGCCTTGAGCGTGGCGTCGCCACCGGCCTTTCCGGAGAAGGTCACCGCCCCGCCCGTCGCGTCGACGCTGCCGTCGACGACACCGCGGATCTCCACGTTGGCGCCCTTGGCGTCGACGTCACCCGTGACGTGGGCGTCGCGATCGACCAGGACCTTGGCGCAGACGGCGATGAGGTCGCCGTCGATTTCGCCGGTGACGGTCACCTCCTTGCAGAAGACGCGCACCGTGTCCCCCATCTTGCCGCTCAGGTCGGCCGATTCGACCGTCGCGTTGATGTCGCCGGTCACCGTTCCGGAGA
>DASRAN010000048.1:0-18548 GCA_035638115.1 Patescibacteria group bacterium
GCGCGGCGATCGTCGTGCTCGAGGAGGCCGGGTCGGCCCGGCGCCGGGGCGCGCCGATCCTGGCGGAGATCCTGGGCGCCGGAACCGCGCTCGACGCGCACCACATGACCGGGCCGTCGCCCGACGGCGCCGGCGTGGTGCGCGCCATCACGGCCGCCCTTTCCGAGGCCGGCGCCGCGGCCGAGTCCGTCGACTTCATCAGCGCGCACGGCACCGGCACCTCGTTCAACGACCGGATGGAGACGGTGGCGTTCAAGCGGCTGTTCGGCGGCCGGGCGGCGCTCATCCCGATCGATTCCGTGAAGCCGATCATCGGTCACACGCTCGGCGCCGCCGGCGCGCTCGAGGCGATTCTCTGCGCGCGTGTCCTCGCGGAGGGGATCGTGCCTCCGACGATCAACTATCGCGAGCCCGACCCGGAATGCGATCTCGACTACGTCCCGAACGAGGCGCGTCGGGTCGTGGTGCGCCGCGCCCTGTCCACCTCGTCCGGCTTCGGCGGGCACAACGCGGCGCTTTTTCTGGGCGCGCCATGAGGTGGGTGCGCTTCGGGCGCGACGCGGCGCCTCGCTTCACGGCGTTCGGGGTTCTGACGCCCGCGGGCGTCGGGACCGGACCGCTCGCAGGCGCCGGACCGAGCGCACGCATCGGACCGGACGCACCCATCGGACCGCGCGCACCGGTCGGCCCGCGCCCGGCCGAGGTCACGATCGCTCTCCCGGCGCTCTGCGACGAGCCGCCGATCCGATTCCGCCGGCTCGATCGATACGGAGAGCTTGGCTACGCGGCGGCCCGCCTTGCGCTGCGCGCGCTCCCGGCCGGCGGCCGGCCGCCCCTCGAGGCCGCGGAGACGGCCGATCCGGGACCGGGTGTCGCCGATCCCGGAATCGGCGTCCTTCTCGGCTCGAGCCTTGCCTGCTGGGCGAGCAACGTCCGGCACCATCGCGAGTCGCGCGGCCCGGCCGCGACGCAGGCGAGCCCCGCGACCTTCGTGCGCACGGTCGCCAACGCTGTGAATGGCGACCTCAGCATCGCGCTGCGTCTCGGGGGACCGGGCGCGCTGTTCGCGAGCGGATGGACCGCCGGCTCGGAGGCGATCATGGCCGCCGCGTCGGTTCTGGCGGAAGGGCGGGCTCGCGCCGTCCTCGCGGGTGGTGTCGAGGCGCCCGGCCCCGACCTGCGCGTCATGCATGCCGGCGGCGACACGCAGACGGCGGGACGATGGTTCTCGGGGTTGCTGGCCGAGGGTGCCGCCATCGCCATGATGGAGTCGGCCGCCGGCACCGCCCGCGACACGGAGCCCGCCCGCGACACGGAGCCCGCCCGTGATGCGGGGCCCGCCCGCGACGCGCGGAGAGCCGGCCCTCTGCGTCTTCACGCCTACGGCCGGGCGCACGATCCGGAGCAGCGGATCTCATTGGCCATGCTGCTCGATGCGCCTGCGCCGATTCCGTTTGGGCTCGTCGTGGTGGCCAATACGATGCCGTCCGAGTTTCTGGAGCGGGCCCGGGTCGCCGCCGCGCCGCGGCCGGTCCTCCACCTGCCTGACCGCACCGGAGAGCTGGGCGCGGCCGGCGCCCCCGCGGCGGTGGCGTTGGCGAGCGCGCTTGCCGGCGCGGAGGGCGTGCTGGTGGTGGCGCGGGATCTCGCGGGAGGAGTCGCGGCCCTGGCCCTTGGCCGGTGAGCCGCGAGCGACGCTGATGATCCAGGACGACCCGGCGCCCCTGCGGTGGAGGAGCGCTATGGCGTGAAGATCGGCGACGCGGAGCAGGGACGGAAAGCGTTCGGGAGCATCGCCGCCCTGGCCGGCTTCATATTCGAGGCGCGCGCGGCGCGCGGGCCTGGCGGCCCGCCCGCAGCATGAAGCCGCCCGTCGATCCCGGCGCGCCGGTCCAAGCGGCGCCATGCTCCGCCAGATACGCCTCCGGCCGCATCAGCCGCTGCGTGCGCAGGAGGACGCGCGTCAGGTAGGGGATCTGCGCGGGGCGCACCTGTCGGGCCCAGTCGGTCCAGCGCTTCTTTCCCTGAAGATTGAGGATCGAGCGCCGCCAGGTCTCGGCGTACAGCTCAAAGAAGCGGCGCGCGCCCAGACGCGGCTCCCAGAGGGCGTGATGCATGTCGTACTGCTGCCACGGCGCGTCGCGCCGCAGCCGCGGGTGATCGCGGTGCAGGTCGGTGCCGGGCAGCGGCGTGAGGATGGTGAACCCGGAGCGCTCCAGCCGGTGCGTGGCGACGAACTCCCAGAGCCGGAGGAAGTCGGCCTCCTCCCAGCCGGGATCGACGACGAAGTTGCCGGTCACGCCATACTTGAGCGCGCGCGCCACCCGGGCCGCCTCGATGGTGTCGCCCACGGTCGCGTCCTTCGTCAGGTGATCGAGCCCCTCGTCGGACGGCGCCTCGAATCCGATGAAGACGTCGAAGTCGCGCGCCAGCGGGCGCCAGGCCTCGAGCAGCTCGGGATGGCGGCGCACCAGGTCGGCGCGGCTCTGCACCAGGATCCAGCGCTTGCGCACGCCGCGCCGGGCGAGCGCCCGCGCCAGCTCGAGGCTGCGCTCGGTGTGGTTCCAGAACAGGTCGTCGACGATGAACACGTTCTCGCCCACCGACGCGAGGTCGTCCACCACGGCCCCAATCGAGCGCTCGCGGAAGGAGCGGTCGTAGAGCGACCAGACGGAGCAGAAGGAGCAGCGGAACGGACAGCCGCGGGCGGTCTCGACGCACCAGACCGGCTTGAACAGCAGGCAGTGGTAACGCGCCTGGTAGCGCGCCACGAGATCGCGCGCCGGGGCGGCGACGTCGTCCAGATCGGCGCGATCCGCGAGCGGCGCGGTCCCGATCCAGCCCTCCGGGGTCCGCAGACGCAGCCCCGGCACGCCCGCGAGCGGGCGTCCTGCGTCGAGCGCGTCGGCGAGCATCGGGAAGACCGTCTCGCCGTCGTCGGTGCAGACGGCGTCGATCTCGGGCGACTCCAGCGGCCCGGGGCAGGCGGCCGCCGCGTGGCCACCGACGGCGATGAAGCTCCCGGGGGAGCGGCGGCGCACGGCGCGCGCCAGCTCGCGGACGCGGTCGTACTCGAGGGCGTGCATGCAGGCGAGGCCGACGAGCCCGGCGCGCGCCCGCCCGATCCAGGCGCCGCCGCGCCGGGCGAAGCGCTCGTCGACGAGCGTGACCGCGGCGCCGCGGGCGCGGACCGCCGCGGCGACGTACTCGAGCCCGAGCGGCTCGACGCGGAAGAAAGGCCCCAGACCGAAGCGCTCGTTGCCGGGATCGGGTCTGACGAGGAGGACGTTCATGCGCCGGGCGTCTCCGCACGCCGCTTGATCTCGATGCCGTAGTCCGCGATCCCCTCGAGCAGCAGGTCGCGCTCGGCGCGCGCCAGCGACTCCGGCAGGACCACGCCGGTCCGGTCGATCTGCCCGCGCAGGATCATCAGGGCGAAGACCGCCGCCGGCACCGAGGTCAGCAGGGAGATGTCGCTGGCGCCGGGAATCAGGTGACTGGCTCCCGCAAGGTCCGGTGAGTCGGTCCAGAGCCGGACACGCGTCCGCCGGCCTTCCCGGGTGCCGGTGACGTCGCACGTCAGCATGCAACGGCTCGCGAGCCGGCCCTGACGAGCCATCTCCATGACGCGCTGCGGCGAGGGCGTGGGCGGGAGCACCCGCAGCAGCAGGTCACGCGGCCGGACCATGACGCCGCCGACGTCGACCGGCGTCTCGTCCATCAGACGCAGGCGCTCGACCAGGAAACGCCAGGCGTCGATGTCGCCGTCGCCGATCTTGTAGTCGCAGTGGCGCACCGGCTTCCCGAGATACAGCGGCAGGGTGACCGCCTCCTCGTGCGCGTGCGTGTACACCTTCCCCTTCCGGCCGATCGGGGGCGGAAAGTCGTACTCCTCCTCGCCGCTGAAGATCGGCACGCGAACCGGCCGGTCCTCGTCCCAGATCCACGGCTCGGTGGCGCAGTCGATCGCGTAGACGGACAGGATCCAGAGCGGCACATACTCGTCGCAGGTGGTCAGGGAGTAGTCCTTGATCTCGATGCGATCGACGTCGTCCAGGAGGTCGGACCCTTCGCGCGCCATGATGTTGGTGATCCCGGGGGCGCTGCCCGCGTTGATGAGAGCGATGCGGCCGGACGCCGCCCAGGCGTCGGCGTCCTGCAGCTGCTCGAACGCCAGGCCGTCGATCTCGTACAGGCGGACCGACGACAGGTCGAGGTAGTTGCGATTCGCCAGGAGGGCCGCCTTCATCACCTGCGGGATGAACTGGGGAGGAGCGAGATTGATCACCAGGTCGAATTCCCCTCCGCGCATCAGGGCGGCGGTCTCGTCGACGCGCGTGACGTCGGCGCGCGCCACCTCGATCCGATCCGCGCCGATGCTGGCGGCGGTCTCCCGGGCGCGGCCGGCGTCGACGTCGGCCAGGACGATGCGGCCGACGTCGTCGGCGCGCGCCATCACGGTGCCGACCACGTTGCCCTGGGCGCCCGCTCCCAGGATCAGGACTGTCTTCTTCGCCATGCGTGTCGAGCTCATCGGGGTGCCAAGGAGCGCCCATTGTCTCCGAAATCGCCGGCGAAGCAATCCGGGCGACCCGTCTTCCGGTCCGGAGCCGGCGAAATCCTCCACTCCGCGGCCGGGCCGCGACGCCGACCGGTTAGAATCGCCGGTCGCTCGCGGCGGTCGCCGCGGCGCGGGGGACCGGATGAGGCTCCACGTCCTGCAGCACGTCCGCCACGAGGGGCCGGGCAGCATCCCGGCCTGGGCGCGGAAGCGCGGGCACGCGCTGGCGCGCACGCGGCAGTGCGATCGCGAGCCGCTTCCCGCGCCGGAGGATTTCGACTGGCTCGTGATCCTGGGCGGTCCGATGAGCGTCCACGACGAGGCCGCGTATCCCTGGCTCGTCGAGGAGCAGAGATTGATCGGGAGGTCGATCGAGGCCGGCAAGCGGGTGCTCGGCATCTGTCTAGGCGCGCAGCTCGTCGCCCGGGTCCTCGGCGCGGCGGTGACGCGCCAGGCCGAGATGGAGATCGGCTGGTTCCCGGTGCGGCGCACCGGCGCCGCGGCGGCGTCGCCCTTCGGACAGGCCCTGCCGGAGTCCCTCGACGCGTTGCACTGGCATGGCGAAGGATTCGATCTCCCGGGCGGCGCGATTCACCTGGCGCAGAGCGAGGCCTGCGCCAACCAGGCGTTCGACTGGGGGGGCCGCGTCCTGGGGCTGCAGTTCCACCTCGAGATCACGGGTGACGGCGCCCAGGACATGATCCGCCACGCCGGCGCCGACCTTGCCGGCGGCCGGTTCGTGCAGCGGCCCGGGGCCATCCTCTGGGAGCCGGGCCGGTTCACCCGGGCGCACGAGGTCCTCGACGGCCTCCTGACGGCGATGGAGGCGCTGCCGGACTGAATGCCGGCGAGCGGTCCTGCGTGGCCGGTTCTGGGCGCGATGCTGGTCGGCGTGTTGCTCGCCGGCCCGGCCGCGGCGGAGGAGCGCCCCGCGGAGCCCGACGGCCCGCTGCTCGCCTGGAGCGTCGGCGCCATCGACGTCGTCGACCCGGAGCCGCGCACGCTGCTGTCGATCGAGTGGCGCTACCAGACCGGCCGGCGGGTGCCGTATCCCTGGCTGGCGCTCGAGACCACGGCCCACGATCAGTTCTTCGCGTTTGGCATGTACGGTGACCTGCCGCTCGGCCACCGGTGGCGCTTCACGCCTTCCGCGGGCGCCGCCATCTACCAGCAGAACGGCGGCCTGGATCTCGGATTCCATCTCGAGTTCCGGACGGCGGCCGAATTCACCTGCCGCGTCGGAGGGGCACGGCGTATCGGCGTGAGCTTCGGGCATTTCTCCAACGCCTACCTGGGGGACACGAACCGCGGCACCGAGTTCCTCAAGGCGGTCCTGATCGTCCCGATGCGGACGCGCGCGGGGACCGGCGGTGCGTCCGGACCGCCGGACTAGCCGGACGGCCAGGCTTCGTCCTCACGCGGCCGCGAGCGCGCGACGCGCCCGCTGGTCTCGAACGCCAGGATCGACCAGGCGAAGACGATATGCGTGAGTGCGGCCACCCAGGGCGGCAGGAGACGGGCGGCCGACGGCTCCCCGGTCCAGAGCGGCCCCGCCCACCCGAGCAGCAGGTAGACGTGGATGACGAACAGCAGCATGCCCATCGCCGTGGCGGCGAGAAGCCGCCAGACTCCCGGAGCGAGCGCGAACTGTCTTGTCAGCACGGCGTGGAACAGGAGGCCGTAGAGGGCGCCGACGATCAGGTAGAGGCAGACGCCGATCGCCAGGGCCGGTCCGCTCTCGAGCGTGAGCGCGCTTCCGCCCAGAGGCAGGGTGAGGAAGACTCGCACCACCTCGAGAGGGTGGTGTCCCCCGAGAAGGGAGAGGACGGCCTGGAAGAGCAGGCTGACGGCGGCGCCCACGAAGCCGAGCGCAAGGCCGGTGAGCGTGTCGGCGGCGAGCATGACCCGGCGCGCCAGCGGAAAGTAGGACCCGGTGGCGTCCAGCTCCGACTCGATGCGGGCGATCTCCTCGTGCATCCGATCGAGCTCGCGACGCATCCCGTCGCGCCGGCTCAGCTCGTCGGTCTGCAGCGTCGGGCCGCTTCCCGGAGTCTCCCATCCGCCATAGGTTTCCGTCATGGTGTTTCCGCCAACATGCCGCCGGCGTTCCGGGGGCCGGGGGCGAGGTCGCGTGCCGATATTGTAATGGACGGATCGCCGCCAGGAAAAAAACCGGTTGGAGAAATGGGTCTAGTCGTGGACCCGCCGGGCGCGGAAGAAATCGCGCAGGAGCGAGGCGCATTCCGCCGCGCGCACGCCGCCGCGCGACGTGAAGCGATGGTTGAGGCCGCCGAGGCGGCCCTTCCGGGCGAGCGAAGACAGCACGCCGACCTTGGGATCGGCGGCGCCGAAGACGAGCGACCCGATGCGCGCCTGGAGCATCGCTCCGACGCACATCAGGCACGGCTCGAGCGTGACGTAGAGGGTCGAACCGGTCAGGCGATGATTTCCCGCGCGGCGGCCGGCCCGCCGCAGGGCGACGATCTCGGCGTGCGCCGAGGGATCATGGGCCGCGATAGATCGGTTCCCGCCTCCCGCGAGGAGCCGGCCGTCGCGCACGACGACGGCCCCGATCGGGACCTCGCCGCGGCGGGCCGCCGCGCGCGCCAGGCGAATCGCCCGCCGCATCCAGAGATCCGAGTCGTCGGCGCGGCGCAAGCGGCTCCCTTCCCGCCGGCCGCGGCAGACGCTGCGGAGTCGCGAGCCGGCGCGCCGAGTCTAGAGACGTGCCGGCGCGGGATCAAGCCGTACGGGTGCCGGTCGTTACTCGATGACCATCGCGCCGTTGTGGCTCCAGTGGCTCACGCCCCAGGTGCGGGTGCAGCGGAACTCGAACGTGCCCAGGGCGTTGGGATGGAGCTCGACCACCACCGGCTTGTCCCGCGTCAGCTTCTCCTTCACGCCGAAATCCTTGAAGCGGATGCCGTAGGTGTCGTCGGTGCTCACGAAAGTGATGCGCACCACCTCGCCGCGCCGGGCGCGGATGTGTCCCGGCACGATGCGCCCTTCCGACGCCGTGATCTGGTACTTGCGGATCACCGCCGCCGAGGCGGAGGACGCGGAGGCGGCCACCGCGGGAGCCGGCGCCGTGGTCGAAGCGGCCGCGTTGGTCGCGGGCGGGCGGCGCTTGTGGCTCGCGTCGTCCTGCTGGGAAGCCGGAATCGGCACTGCGCACAAGGCGGCGATCGCGAGCGTCCCGCAGATCGATTTCAGAATGGTGTTCGACATAGGTCCCCCTTCACATGGAATATGAAGAGGGGAGCGCCGGGGTCAAGGCGGCCTCACCCTGCGTCGGCGCGTTGGCGTGGGCGGCGCCGTCAGGTGGGTCGGATCTGCGCGGATCGGATCGTTTTCGCCGTTCCGGCTCGTGGAAGGAGCCGGATCAGCGGCTCAGGGAGAACTCGACCATCACGCTGGCCTGCACCGCGACGCGTCGGCGGCCGAGCATCGCGGGGCGGTAGCGCCACTGTTTCACCGCCTCGATGGCGGCCAGGTCGAACCCGAATCGCGGGTCGGGCGATGAGAGCACCTGGATCTCCCCCACCCGGCCATCGGCGTCGATGACGATGAGGAGGATCACGCTTCCCTGGACGAAAGCCCGGCGCGCCAGGTCGGGATACTTTGGCAGGGCGCGGGTGGACGGAATGACGACGGGCGGAATGATGCCGGGCGTGTCGTCGGGATAGACCCCGGGACCCGGCCCCGGGCCGGTCTCTCCTGGAGGGCAGGTGGGACAGCCTCCACCGCCCGGCCCGGCCGGACCGATCGCCTCCGAATCATCAGGACCCCCGCCGCCCCCGGCCGGCCCTGCCGGATCGACTCCGGTATCCGGAACGGTCCGGGCCTCGCTCGTCCGCATGTCCGCGGGCGGCGCGAGAGGCACCACCATCGGAAGCGGCGCCGGCGGCTGGAGTGTGGGAGGTGCTGCCGTGACGGCCGCCGGCCCCGTCGGCCTCGCCGGACCCCCGCGCCGCTCGCCGCCGGAGCTCGCCGCGTCGCGGGGCGGAGGGTGAAAGATGATGACCGGCCCGGTGACCGCTTTCGGAGGGGGCATGGACTCGACGACGAGCAGCTGAAGGAGAAGGAGAGCGCCGATGATCGCCAGGTACCCCGTGGCCACCAGGACCATGACGAAGCCGCGGCGCAGATGTCGGAGCAGTGGCGCAGGACGCGACAGGACGAGGGTGGCGAACAGCGTCGGTTCGGGGCGCATGCCGGCCTCCGTGCTGGAGGGCGGCCGGCCCGGCGATCGCCGCCGGACGGCCGGTGCGGGCAATGTCCGGCAGCCTTGGCCGTGAAAACCGCCGGGCCGGCCTGACTGCGCGCGAACGGTACAGTGATAACCGGACCCGGAGAACGTTGATCTGCAGCAGGGCGGTGAGTCGGCACCGCACGGTCAGCGGTCGCGGAGCAGCGGGGAGGTGGTGCGCCCCCGTTCTCAGACACGTCCAGGACACCACTGCGACGGACCCGAGTGGTGCGACATTCGCTCCGATGTCGACACGCTGGTACCGCTCCCGCCCCTGGTCGAGGTGGTCAAGTTGCTGGAGGCTGCCGTCGACCAAGGCGCCCACGTCGCCGATCCCGGCCCGACCCGGAAAGACTTCAGCGTCGAGTTTCTCAAGCGTCACGGTGTGGCCCACAATGACCTGCGCTTTGGGAGAAACGTCAAGATCCTCCTCGACCGCTTCAACAACGACGTTCGTCCAGACGACGTGACCGTTGCGATGATCCTCGATTTCTCCATCGCGAGGATGGAGCACAACGTCGCCCGGTACCCCACGAACCGTCAGGTCGCGGCGCTCTCGGCGACGTTCGAGGCGGCGAAACTCTGGGTGCACGGGGCAGGGAGAACCCCCGGTGGAAGGTCCGCCTCGTATCGAGCGTCGCGGTGCCGCCAGACGCACGTGACAAGATAAACGCTGCGACTTGTATTACTTGACGCTCCAAGAAGGCGGATCTAGCATTTCCTCTAGGAATCGTACCAGCGGATTCAACCTCTCGAAGTCGGCCAACCTGAAAGGAGGCTCTCATGCTCGCCCGTAGGTCCGCACTGATTGGCGCTATTCTCGGTGCCCTCGCTCTCGCGGACATTGCACTTGCCGACTCCGTCAAGCGATGTGACACCTGCGGTTCTAGCGATCCCTGTTACCAGGCTGGATCATCTTGTCCGCCCGGCGTTCAAGGCTGCCCCTGCTACTGCCGGAGCGGACAAAGGACAGGGACCATGTCCTGCTTTGCCAATGATTCGGGACCGTGTACGGTGGGCCCACCCTGCGGAGTCGCGGTGCTGATCGGTCCGGACCTGAATCCCGTTCTTATTGCCGTGAGTGATTTGTGTGGCCACGAGGATAACGAATCATCTGTTGGATCGAGCATGCCTCCCATGCCGGCACCGGCTGTTCCGGCTGGAAGGACCGGCTCCTGATGGCATCCGCACAACGCGTGCGATGCGGACGGAGGTAAGGAACATGCGAGGACGACCTCTTGCTGCTCTAGTCACGGTGACCGCGCTTCTCTGCACTTCCAAGGTTCTTGCCGCGGGGACAGAAAAGGAGAACCCCGAGACCAAAACCACCAAGCCTATTGTGAAAGTGCTGACCCCTGCCGGCGCAGGCTTCGTCATGGGGTCATGGGGTACATCCAAGATTCTCATTGTCCTGGAAATCACTGACACCAGCGGGACGGGAGTTGCCACGGACGATTTCGGCACGCCACGATTCGTTGAACCGAACAAGAACGTCGATCTGTTTGTCGATCACATTGTTGAAAAGGGGTCGTATGTGAATGGTACGGGCCTTACGGTCATGCAAGTAGTTTCGATCGTGCCGACCGAGAACCTCAAGACGGGTACCTATCGGCTCACGCCCCCCGTTGATCTCGCGAGCGTTCCTGACCGGGTTCGCAAGGAGGGCTTCTCTTATCCCAGTGATGCAATGCTGGATGCGGTCGACTTCAACTTCCAGGTCAAGGATCGGAACGGATCAACATCGGACGTGAGTAGGCTCGCAGTCGCATTTGCGCAAGACCTGTTTAAGGGACCGTTTAGCCCGCCCCCAAACGAAAAGCAGGCGCAACCTAAAAACAATCATGAGGAAGGCACGAAGCCGACCAAGCCCTGAGATGAACAAGCCTGGGGCGCACACTTGCGACGTCTTCACGGCGGGCTGGCCCCGGGGAGCGCGGTCGGGGACCGCGATGTATCGCGGAACCCGCAATCCGCGCGGCGCCTGCGAGATAGCGGGGGGAGGTGGTGCGCCCAGCAAGATTCGAACTTGCGACCTTCGGATTCGTAGTCCGACGCTCTATCCAACTGAGCTATGGGCGCACATTCCCACGATCTGAATCAGGGGGGCGGAGTCTACCACAGCGCGGGCGAGCCTGGACCCGGGGAGGACGGAGCTCAGGCGCTCTTCTGCTGCGAACGCCACCAGGAGCGGCCGGATTCGGGGAGCGTGTAGACCGGGTCGTAGTATTCGTACTTCCGCGTCAGGGCCGAAGGGTCGTCCGCTTCGATCCCGGTCCGATAGTTCTTGGTCCAGTAGGTGATTCCCTTCTCCCTGTCGTAGCCGGCGATCTGGTGGACCCACCGCTTGCCCACGAACGGCACGTCGCAGACGACGCGCGGGGTCGCGAACCCGGGCAGGTAGCCCATCAGGTCGTGCTGCAGGATCTGGGCCTCGTGGATCGCCAGCCGCCAGTGCTCGGCGTTCGGGATCATGTCGCACATGTAGAAGTAGTACGGCATGATGCGGGCGTGATCGAGCAGCGTGAAGCAGAGCTCGAGCAGGGCCTCGGTCGTGGTGTTCACCCCGCGCAGCAGGACTCCCTGGTTGCGGACGTCGCGGTACCCCATGTCGAGCAGCTTGCCGACGGCGCGGGCGACCAGGGGAGTGAGCGACCGCGCGTTGTTGACGTGAGTGTGGACCGCCAGGTCGACACCCCGCTCGTGCGCCTTGGCCGCCATCCGCTCGTACCCCTTCAGCACGTCGTCCTGCAGGAAGTGCTGCGGCAGGCCCATCAGCCCCTTGGTGGCGAGCCGGATGTCGCGGATGTTCGGCAGATCCATGAGCGCGGAGACGAACTTCTCCAGGGTCGCGATCGGCAGGTTGCCGATGTCGCCTCCCGACACGACCACGTCGCGCACCGACGGCGTCCGCTTCAGGTAGTCGAGGATCTTCGCGTAGCGATCCTTCTGCGGGATCTCGAAGCGGTGCTTCTCCACCTGGGGCACGTCGTTGCCGACCAGATCCATCCGCGTGCAGTGGCCGCAGTACTGCGGGCAGGTGGGGAGCAGCTCGGCGAGGACCTTGGTCGGGTAGCGATGCGTCAGACCCTCGACCGCCCACATGTCGGCCTCGTGCAACGAGTCGCGCTGCGCCTTCGGATGGCTGGGCCACTCGGGATCCCGGTCGTCGAACGCGGGGAGCATGTAACGCCGGACCGGATCGTTCCAGAGATCCGTCTCGTCCATCGTGTTGATCATCTGGGGCGGGATCAGGAGCGACATGGTCGCGCGCTCGCGCTGGTCGCGCGCCACGCTCTCCATCAGCGTGTCGGGCAGCAGATTCCCGAGCGCCTCCTTGAGCTCGCGCAGGTTCTTGATGGTGTGCTTGCGCTGCCAGAGCGCGCTCTCCCACTCCGCGGCCGACACGTCGCGATAACCCGGCAGACGCCTCCAGTCGGGCTCGACGAACTGGCGCCGGAGGGGGTAGCGGAACGGCTGCTCGGCGGCGCGCACGACGTGCGCGGCGCGGGTCGCGGTGGTGGCGTCCATGGTGGCGTCTCTCGGTCGGGGGCCGGCGGATCGGCGCTCCCCGGGTTTCACATAGTGCAATACGGTTTCTCTGAACGACTCATTGTACGGGCTCCGGACGGGCCCCGCAAGGTCGGATGGCTATAATGCCCGGACTTCCGATGCCGACGCTGAGTTTCTCACATCTACGGAAGACCTACGCGAGCACGGTGGCGTCGGACGACGTCACGTTCGAGGTCGCCTCGGGCCAGGTCTTCGGCCTCCTCGGCCCGAACGGGGCCGGCAAATCGACCCTCATCCGGATGCTGATGGACATCATCGCGCCGGACGCCGGGGAGATCCTCCTGGACGGCCGCCCGGTCACGCAGGCCGACCGCGACCGCATCGGCTACCTGCCCGAGGAGCGGGGACTCTACCGGAAGGAGAAGGTGATCGACGTCCTGATCTATTTCGGGATGCTGAAAGGGCTCGATCGCGCCACGGCCCGGACCCGGGCGCGCGACTGGCTCGAGCGTTTCGGCATCGCCGAGATGGGGATCCGCCGCGTCGATCAGATGTCGAAGGGCCAGCAGCAGAAGGTCCAGATCGCCGGGACGCTCCTGCACGACCCTTCGATCCTGGTGCTCGACGAGCCGTTCTCGGGTCTCGACCCGATCAATACCGCCGTCGTCAAGGACATGCTGCGCGAGCGCAGCCGCTCCGGCTCGATCGTCATCCTCTCGACCCATCAGATGCCGATGGTCGAGGCGTTGTGCGACCGGGTCGCGATGATCAACCAGGGGCGGCTCGTGCTGTACGGCGGGCTCGACGAGATCCGGCGGAGCCACGGCGTCGCCTCGGTCCTGGTCGACGCCGACGGCGCGCTCGTCTCCCTTCCGGCCGTCTCCCGGGTCGAGCCGCAGGGCGCCCTGAGCCGCGTCTTCCTGCGCGCGGGCGCGCGGCCACGCGACCTGATGCAGCAGATCCAGCAGAGCGGTCTGGTGGTCGAGCACTTCGAGGTGGTCCGGGCGCCGCTGGAGGAGATCTTCGTCCAGACCGTCGCCGCCGCGAACCGCGGAGCCGCCGCATGAACAAGATCGGCGTGGTGATGTCGCGCGAGTTCCTGTCGACGGTGAAACGCCGGTCGTACCTCATCGTCACGTTCGGGATGCCGATTTTCGTGTCGCTCTACCTCGGCCTGGTGGCCTTCCTGCCCGCGGTGATGATGGCCCGGAGCGGCGCTTCCAAGAAGGACGTCGGGCTGGTCGACGAGTCGGGGGTGGTCCGTCCCGAGGAAATGGGCAACCTGGAGCGCGGCGGCGATCGGGAGGTGCGCCAGCTCACCGAAAAGCTCGGGCAGATGTCCTCGCGGGGGAAGATGGCGGCGACGCTCCTGGAGAGCGCCACGGCGCAGGCGCGCTTCCGGTTCCTGGCGACGCGGGACGCGGGGATCGCCGCCCTGAAGGCGCAGGAGATCGAGAAGCTGTACGTGGTTCCCAAGAACTACCTGGCGACCGGGGGCATCGAATCGTACGTGCCGGAGGACGCGTCGTTCGGCATCGGACGCTCGCAGGCGCACGAGTCGCTCGAACGGCTGCTCACGCGGTCGCTGCTCTCCGGCCGTGTCGCCCCGGAGTTCGTGCCGCGCATCGAGGAGCCGATCATGAGCACGGCGTCGAAATCGTTCAGCATGAAGAGCGACGGAACGATCGAGAACTTCGACATCGCGGCCCGGTTCGCGCGCATCGCCATCCCCGGCGTGTTCGCGATCCTGTTCTTCATGTCGGTCATGATCAGCTCGGGATACCTGCTGCAGGGGGTCGCGGAGGAGAAGGAGAACCGCGTCATCGAGATCATCCTGTCCTCGGTGCGGCCGCACCAGCTGCTGTTCGGAAAGCTGCTGGGGCTGGGCGCCGCCGGCCTGCTGCAGCTCGCCGCCTGGCTCTCGGTCGCGACCCTCGCCACGACGCTCCTGGCCGCGGCCGCGCTCGCGGTGCTCGACTTCAAGCTCTTCTTCGGCTGTCTGGTGTTCTTCGTCCTCGGGTTCCTGATGCTCGGCAGCCTGATGACCGGGACCGGGGCGCTCGGCAGCAACGCCCGCGAGAGCCAGCAGATGGCGGCGATCTGGTCGACGCTGACGATCATCCCTCCGGCGTTCACCTGGATCGGCATCCTGGACGCGCCGAACGGCGCCCTGGCCCGGACCCTCGGCTGGTTCCCGCTGACCGCGCCGATCACCATGATGCTGCGCCTGGGGACCGGGCAGGTGCCGTGGTGGGACGTGCTCGTGGCGATGCTCTGCCTCGTGGCGGGCGTCTACGTGGCGGTGCGCGTCTCGGGCGCGCTCTTCCGCCTCGGTCTGCTGATGTACGGCAAGCGCCCGAGCTTCCGAGAGATCATCCGCCAGCTCCGCCACGCCTGATCGAGCCCGCGTCCGGCGCGGCGCGCTCCTCGTCGCGCGCCGCCCGCCTCCGCGCGGGCGCGCCGGGTCGGAGCGCCTGCGCCGCTCCGACCGCGTACGACAGCGCCGTCATGTAGAGGATCACGGGGACGGCGACGGCGGCGATCACCAGGAGCCACAGGATCCCGGCCGGGACCTTCACGAACCGATCGAACAGGGTGAGCGGGCGGGTCACGCGGTCTCGCCCGCGATGGCGGCGACCGCGGCGCCGGTGTCGGACAGGTCGGCCAGCAGGACGTCCGGCCCGAGGGCGCGCAAGGTCTCGGCGGCCGTCCAGCCGGTCGACACCGCGACCGAGCGCGCCCCGACCTCGCGTCCGCACAGCACGTCGTGCTCGCTGTCGCCGATGATCACCAGCTGATCGCCCGACACCTGGGGCCCGATCACGTCGCGGGCGCGCTGCAGGGCGCGGGCCGGGAGCTGGTACCGATCGGCGTGGTCGCTTCCGAAGGCGCTGATGCGGAAGTCGAAGAACCGGGTGAGCTCGAAGTGGTCGAGCTTGAGGCGCGCCCCCCGCTCGACGTTCCCGGTGAGCAGCGCGACGCGGACGTCGCTGCGGCGGGCGAGCGCGGCCAGGAGCGCGGGGACGCCCGGCAGCATGCGGGCACCGCGCGCCTTCGGGAGGGCGCTCTCGAAATAGCCGAGATACAGACGAATGGTCTCGAGGATGAGCGGCGCGAGATCCTCCCCGTCGACGCCGTGCCGGTTGAGCAGCTCGCGGGCGATCTGCGGGTCGGTCTTGCCGACGAACGAGGTGTTCTCCGGCACGATCGGCCGTCCGGAGGCCTCGGTGAGCGCCTGGGTGAAGGCGTCGCGCGCCGCTCCGCCCATGGACAGGAGCGTGCCGTCGATGTCGAACAGGGCGATACGCACGGCGAGAGTCTATGAACACGGTGGGACGAGATCAACGGGCCCACCCCGGTCCGCCCGGTCCCGCTCCCCGGCACGCCTTGACGCCGGAGCGGCAGCCGTCTACCATTCCGGCCTTCCAGACCAGGTTCCGTCAAGGAGGACAGGGATGGCGCGTTCCGGCCAGTTGAAGTCCAAGATCGATCTGCAGAAGAAGAAGATCACGGAGAAGGGGAAGTCCGCGAGCCCGGTGCGCCAGCGTCAGCTCCGCAAGCGGCTGAAGAGGCTCCAGCGGTCGCACCGCGTTGCCGTGGCCCTGGAAACGAGGGCGAAGAGGCCCGCCAAGGCTGCCCCCGCGACCGCCGAGCCGGCGCCGACCCAGACATGAGACTCCGGGATCCACACCGAGGAGGCCCCACGATGAAATCGCTCCGCGCCCTGTTCCTGGTCCCGGCCTGCCTGGTCGCGCTGGGTTCTCTCACCGCCTGCAAGATGGACATCGACGAGATGGTGATGAATCCGAGCAGCCGCGACGAGATCATCGCCCGCCTGCTCGAGGAGAACGTCGCCAAGCAGAACATCATGAACAAGCTGACGACGGCCGATGACACGAAGATGGAGCTGGCCGAGACGCTTTTGGGCGACACCAAGGTGAAGGGGCTGGCCGTGGAGAAGCTGGTCGCCGACTCCACCGTGCGCAAGCCGCTCATCGAGCACCTGCTGGCCGACGCGACCGCCAAGGCCGCCATCGTCGATACGCTGCTCGCCGACGACGCCGTCCGGGCCCAGTTCCAGGATGCGCTGAAGAAGCCGGTCGCCAAGAAGAAGTAGGCTCGCGAGCCCCACCCGGACCTCCACCCCGGCCTCCGGCCGCCCCTCGCCCCCTGCGCGCGGCCCGGTTACCAAACTGTGATTTCGCCGGAAAGCCGCGCCCTCACTGGCCATTCCGAGGACGCGGCGGGTCCGCCACGCGTCACATTCTTGATTCGTGGACGACGCATATCTATATTTCACGCGTTGCAGATGCGACATGGCGTGAGATTCTCATCTGACCAGGGTGTCATGGACGAGCCCCAGCGCGATCTCCCGCAGAGCCCAACCGCCGCCCAGGAGCCGGGCGGCGCGCTCACCCGGCTGGTTCTGGCTCTGGCGTCGGCCGGCGCGCGCATGGAAGGAGCCGACGACCTGCATGGCGCCGCGGCGCCGTTCCTGTCGGTCCTGCGCGAGCACTTCGGCTGCCGGCGCGTCGTCCTGACGGTGACCGACCTGAGCAGCCGCGACAGCCAGTGGTTCTTCGCCGGTCTGAGCGACGCCGACATCGACTGGTTTCATGGGCACCGGCCCTCCGCCGCCGATCGGGACGCCTGCCTGTCCGATCGCTACCGCGTCGGCGCCTCGTATTGCGTCCCGCCGACGGAATGTGACGGGCGCGCCGGCCTCCGGCCCCAGGCCGGCCGCGCCGCCGGCGGCGCCGGCGACGAGCGACAGGATCTGCTGTTCGTGCCGATGCGAGGCGCCGGGCGCGTCCTTCTCGGCACCCTGCTGATCGAGGACGGACGCGATCGCGCCACCCGCGACCCGGGCGCCCTGGCCGCCCTCGAGCTGTATGCCACCCAGATGGCGCGGCTGCTCGAGCGCAGGCGGCTGGTGCTCTCGGCGCGCCACGCCGAGACGCGGCTCCGCCAGGCGCAGGAAGAGCTGCTGCAGAACGACAAGCTGTCGGCCATCGGCCAGCTGATCTCCGAGGTGGCGCACGAGCTGAACAACCCGCTCTCGGGCGTGATGGGATTCACCCAGCTCCTGCAGGCCTCCGAGACCAACCCGAAGGCGAGGACCAACCTCGATCGGATTTACGGCGAGGCGGTCCGGTGCCAGAAGATCGTCCAGAACCTCCTGTCGTTCGGGCGGCGCCACAAGCCCGAGAAGACGCCCGGCCTCCTGAACGACGTCATCGAGAGCGTCCTCGACCTGCGGGCCTATCAGCTCCAGGTGGACGACGTCGCGATCGAGCGCCGGTACGATCCGGCCCTGCCACGCACCCTGCTCGACGTGCACCAGATCCAGCAGGTGGTGCTGAACCTGGTCAACAACTCCCATCAGGCGATGATGGGGGTGACCGACAGACCGCGCGTCCTGACGGTGACGACCGAGCTCCGCGGCGACCGGCTGCGCGCCTCGATCGGCGACACCGGCAGCGGCATCCCGAAGGATCGGCTGTCGCGGATGTTCGATCCGTTCTTCACCACCAAGGAGCCGGGCAAGGGGACCGGGCTCGGGCTCGGCGTCTCGCTCGGCATCGTCAAGAATCACGAAGGCTCGATGAGCGTCGAGAGCGAGCTCGGCCAGGGCACCGTGTTCACCTTCGAGATCCCGCTGGTGGCCTGCCCGAGCGCCGAGGACGCGAAGACCGCGACCGGGAATCCCGCGGTCCCGGACCCACCGGCCCAGACCCTGCGCGTGCTGGTGGTCGACGACGAGCCGGTCCTGACCGAGCTGCTGTCCGATCTCCTGAAAGGCGTCGGCCACGTCGTCGATCACGCGCGCGACGGGCGGACGGCGCTCGCGATGGCGCTGGAGCGGCCGTGGGACGTGATCCTGACCGACGTCAAGATGCCGCTCCTCGACGGTCAGGGACTCTACGACCAGGTCTGCCGCGCGCGCCCCGAGATGGCGCACCGCTTCATCTTCTCCACCGGCGACCTGGTCAACCCCGAGACCGTCGCGTTCCTCAGGACCACAGGCTGCGCCTACCTGAGCAAGCCGTTCAAGCTCGAGTCGGTGCTCGACCTGGTCAGCCGCGCCGCCCAGCCGCGCGCCGCCTGAGACCGACCGGCCCGGCCCGCCCTGTTTGACTTCACCCGGCGCTCACCGTACCTTTCAGGCCCCGTGTCGAAGAGGATTCGAGACATCGCGCTGCTCGAGCTCGCGGGGCTGATCGTCCC
>DASRAN010000049.1:0-4784 GCA_035638115.1 Patescibacteria group bacterium
GAGGCGGCGAGGGCCGCCTTGACCAGCGCGCCGGAGACGCGCGGCATCCGATCCGAGGTGGTGCGCGTCGCGGACGGGTAGAACCCCTGCGCGAAGTAGTCGCGCACGATGGCGCCCGCCCCGGTGAGATACGCGGCCGAGTACGACGAGCCGTAGTTCCCCTCGTCCAGACGGGCCTCGATCGGCGGGATGTTGTCGTTGTCGCTGCTCCGGAACACGGCCACGCCGCTGGTGTACGGCGACCCCATCAGGTCGAACGCCGGAGCGATGACGATCGGCGCCATGCGCAGCGAGGCGTCGGTGGCGGGACCGCGCGCCGTGAATCCGTTCACCCGCCCCTCGCAGTCCATGGTCCCGAAGATCGTGAAGCAGTCGTCCATCGAAGACCCGACGGTGACGATGTTCTTCGCCGTGGAAGGGGCCGACACCTGGATCCGGTCGCCCGGCGTGGGGTCGGGATCGACGACAGTGTCGGGATAGAACGAGTCGGGGAAGACCGGCGTCATCTGCTCGAACCGCGCGTCGGTGATCCGGCCGCCGTTGTTGCCCACCGGCACGAACACCATGTAGTCGCGGTTGTTGTAGAGGAACTTGTCGACGTCCGCCGACGCCTGCGGATACTGGCCGGTGTAGATCTGGATGATCTCCCCGCCCCCGAACCAGTTGGGCACGCCGAACGGCAGGACCGCGAGGTGGGCGTCCTGCCCGCCACCGATCAGCCCGCTGCACGCCCCGGTGCCTCCGGAGACGGGGCAGATGGAAGAGTTCAGGCGATCGAGGAGCGAGCCGGGCGAGATGTTCCCGCCCCGCTCGATGACCGTGTTGATGCTGCAGACCGCGCTGGTGGCGGCGTCCTCCAGGAGGATGCGCGCGCCACGCGCCACACCGTCCAGGTTCATCGCGCGCGGCTCCGCCGGCCCGCCGATGCCGGCCTTGGTGGCGTAGACGCCGAAGAAGCTCGGCCAGGCGGCGATCGCCGACGCGACGACGTTGCCGTGCGTGCTGCCGCCCGAGAGCGGCGCGTCGCACCCGTTGCCGGAGTCGACGACCGGCTGGATCGAATGAATCTTTCGGTGCATCGGCCCGAACGGCGCGAGCGCCGTCGTCACCTGCGTCGCCGTCTGCGAGAAGCTCGGGGTGTCGGCCGAGATGCCGTTGTCGACCACGGCGACGATCTGCGGCGGCACGGCGTCGCTGCCGTCGTTGATCCGCCGCCCGTCGCCGCTGGTGTCGATGCCGCCGCCGTCGACGCCGGCGTCGTCGAACGGCCGGGCGAAGTTCGCGTCTTCCGCCGAGCCCGCCTGGATCGTCGGCACGTTCTCGGCGTTGGCGAGCAGGTACTCGGGGACCGGCGCTATCGACAGGATGCCGTCGAGACGCGCCAGGTCCTTCACCGACCGGTAGTTCACCCGGAGCTGGTAACCGGCGCCCTCGCTCGCGAACGGCGAGATATCGGAGACGCCCGGCATCGACTCCAGGCGGCGGCGGAAGGCCGGGCCGTCGAGACCCGGCACGACCGCGACGGTCGCCAGCAGATCGGGATTGGCCGCCTCGCCCCGGCTCAGCCGGGGCATCGTTCCGAGAGCGGGGTCGACGAGGTGGAACGGCTCGACGGCGCGGGTGCGATCGACGAACGGATCGCGGGCCAGACCGGCGATCTCCTGCGGCTCGACCCAGACGATCAGCGCCGCGCCGGGCAGGACGCCGACGATCCGGGCGTGCGTCTGAACCGAGCGCAGCGCCTCGTCGGCGCCGCGCGCGGCCAGCGCCGCCGCGTCGAGGCGGACGAAGTCGAGCCCGGGACGCAGCGTGCCGCGCGCGCCCGGCGTCGTTTCGGACGGCCCGAGCCGGAGCGCCGGCGGGATGGTCGCGGCCAGGTCGTCGCGCGCCGCGTCCCAGTCGACGTGCCCGAGGTTGGTGAGGAGCCGCCCGCGCGTCGCGTCGCCCTGGAGGTAGCGCGGCTCGATGGCGCGGCCGAACGGGGCGAACTCGGCCGGCGGGGCGACCGGAGGGGGCGGAGCCTGCCGCAGCGCGCGGCGCGCCTCCTGATCAACGAGGGCCGCTTCGAGAGTCGGGGAGGGTCCCTGGGCCTCGGGTCTGGCTCCCAGGACGAGCGCCGCGGGAATCGCGATCGCGACGAGCAGAACCCCACCGAAGGCGACGCGCGCAACATGGCCCATGACAGACCTCGCCCGCCCCTCACGCGGGGCGTGTGACAGAGCGAACGGTTGTCCGCGCCACGGCCCTACTTCGCGGCGGTCGACCGGCACGGGCACACTTTTAAGGTTCAATACGACCAAAGCCGGGAGCTGTCAAGCGGCGCGGGGCCGCGTTCGCCCCCGCGGCCCTGGTCGAAGTCCCGTTTCAGGTCGTAAGACGGACGAGCTCGAGCAGGCCGCCCGGAAAGAGCCCGATCCAGAGGATCGCGGCCGCGGCCAGGGCCAGGGCGAGCACGTCAGTGGAGGCGAGGGACATCGGCGCGGCGTTCTCAGGCGCCGGATCGCGGAAATACATCTGCACGACGATGCGCAGGTAGTAGAACGCGCCGATGACGGAAGCCAGAAGGCCGATGGCGGCGAGCGGGACCATCCCGGCGCGCACCGCGTCGCGGAAGATGTAGAACTTGGCCATGAACCCGCCGGCCGGCGGAATGCCGGTGAGCGACAGCATGAAGACGGTCATCGCGGCGGCGAGCCAGGGGCGGCGGCGGCCGAGCCCGGCGTAGGCGGTGATCGAGAACCCCTGATCGGTCTCCCCCTCGCGTCCGAGGATCGCGGCGACGCCAAACGCGCCGATCGTCATGAAGGCGTAGACCACGAGGTAGAAGAGGATCGATCCCCCGCCACCGCCGTTGCGCCCGGCGGCGGCCAGCCCGACCAGCAGGTAGCCGGCGTTGGCGATGCTGGAGTAGGCCAGCATCCTCTTGATGTTGAGCTGGGCCAGCGCCACCACGTTGCCGATCACCATGGTCAGGACGGCGAGGATCGAGACGACGCCGATCCACTTGGAGCGCATCGGCTCCGCCGCGAGCGCCACGCCGACCACGCGCAGGAGCGCGGCGAAGGCGGCGGCCTTCGTGCCGGTCGCCATGAACCCCGCCACCGGCGCCGTGGAGCCCTGGTAGACGTCCGGGGCCCAGAAGTGGAACGGAACGGCGGCGATCTTGAACGCCAGGCCGATGAGCAAAAGCGCGGCGCCGGCCAGGAGCACCGGATCGACCGCCCCGGCGTCCGACGACGCGACCACCTGGGCGATCCCCTCGAGATCGACGCGGCCGGTGGCGCCATACAGCAGCGCGATGCCGTAGACGACGAATCCGGTCGAAAACGCGCCGAGAAGGAAATACTTCAGGGCCGCCTCGATGGAGTAGACCTTGTCGCGCGTGAACCCGGCCAGGATGTAGAGCGGGATCGACAGCAGCTCGAGACCGACGAAGATCGACAGCAGGTTCTCGCTCGCCGCCATGACCGTCATCCCCGAGACCGCGAACAGGACGAGGGCGTAGAACTCCCCGTGCGCCGCGCCGAGATGCTCGAGATGCGCCAGGGAGATCAGGATGGTGAGCGCCGCGACCACCACGAACACCATGTGGAACAGCAGCGCCTGGCGATCGATCAGCAGCGCGCCGTGCAGGGCCCGCCCGCCGCCGCCGCGCGACAGGAGCATGGCGGCCGAGGCGGCCGAGAACCCGAGCACGACCAGCGCCTGGACGGCGCACGGCCGCAGGGCGCGGCCGCGGATGGCCGCCACCTGAAGCAGCACCCAGATCCCGCCCATCATCGGCAGCACGATCGGGACCAGGGTCGACAGCTCGTCCGCTCGCATGTCGCGCCTACCTCAGCACGTAATAGAGGATCAGGACCGCGCCCGCCAGGAACCCGAGCGCGTAGTTGCGGACGTAGCCGGTCTGCACCAGCCGCAGCACCTCACCCGTCATGTCGGCCGTGAACGCGGTCGCGTTGACCAACCCGTCGACGATCCGCTCGTCGAACGCGGCCGAGAGCCGGCACAGGCCGCGGTACGGGCCGAGGATGAAGCGGTCGTAGATCTCGTCGACGTAGTACTTGTTGCGCACCAGGCGGACGAGCGGGTTGGCGCCCTCGGGCAGCGGGCCGCGCCGATAGAGGGAGAAGGCGCCGGCGATGCCGCCGACCGACACCAGAAGCGCCGTGACCAGGGCGCCCCACTCGGAGAGCGGGGCGGCATGCGCCGCGGATCCTTCGGCCGCGGCGCCCCCGGCTCCCGCGGCTCCCGCGGTCCCGGCCGACAGGACCGGCTCGAGCCAGCTCTCGAGATGGTTCGGGATCGCTCCGCCGGTCAGGAATCCCGGCACGCCGACGAATCCCGCGAGGATCGATCCGACCGCCAGGATCGCCAGGGGCCAGAGCATCACCGGCGGCGACTCGTGCAGGTGGTGCTCCGCCTCGTGATCGAGACGCGAGCCGCCGCCGAAGGTCAGGAGATAGAGCCGCGTCATGTAGAAGGCGGTGAGACCCGCGGCCGCGACGCCCATCAGCCAGAGCCAGACCGAGCCGCCCCGTCCCGCCAGCGCCGACCAGAGGATCTCGTCCTTGGAGAAGAACCCGGCGAGCGGCGGGATGCCGGCGATGGCGAGCGTGGCGATGAGGAACGTCGCGTGCGTCCAGGGGATCCGGTTGCGCAGGTTCCCCATCTTCATGATGTCCTGCTCGCCGGAGAGGGCGTGGATGACCGAGCCGGCTCCGAGGAACAGGAGCGCCTTGAAGAACGCGTGCGTCATCAGATGGAAGATGCCCGCCCCGAAC
>DASRAN010000050.1:0-20813 GCA_035638115.1 Patescibacteria group bacterium
CACGAGCCCGACCTCCTGATCCTCGACGAGCCGACCGTCGGCCTCGACCCGTCCCAGATCCGCGAGATCCGGCAGCTCATCAAGAGCTTCGCCGGCGAGCACACGGTCATCCTGTCGACCCACATCCTCGCCGAGGTCACGATGACCTGCGATCGCGTGCTGATCATCAACGAGGGACGGATCGCGGCGGAGGACACCCTCGAGGGGCTCGCGGCGCGCGGCGGGCGAAGCCGGCAGGTCACGCTGCACCTGGCGCGGCCGGGTGACGGAGCGGCCGCCGCGCTGGAGTCGGTGCCGGGCGTGCAGCGCGCCACGGCGCAGGAGGGCGCCGCGGGCGGCTTCGTCGTCGAGATGAAGGAGGGGCAGGACGCGCGCGAGGCGATCGCCGGGCTGGCGGTGCAGCGCGGCTGGGGCCTGCTGGAAATGCGCCCGCTGACCCTGAGTCTGGAGGAGATCTTCATCCGCATCATCCGCGGGGAGGAGGAATGAGGAACGCCTTCGCCATCGCCGGGCGCGAGGTGCGCGCCTATTTCACCTCGCCCCTGGCGTTCGTGGTGATCTCGGTCTTCCTGCTGCTCAGCGGCTACATCTTCTGGGCGTCCCTGGTGCGCTTCTCCGAGCTCTGCCTGCGCTTCGGCAGCAATCCGTACTTCTCGTCGCAGCTCAACGTCAACGACATGGTGGTCCGGCCGCTGTTCGGGACGATGGGGATCATCCTGCTGCTGATGATCCCGGTCATCACCATGCGTCTTCTGGCCGAGGAGCACCGCACCGGGACCGACGAGCTTCTGTTCACCTGCCCGGTGACCAGCGGCCAGGTGGTGCTGGGCAAGTTCCTCGGCGCGGCCTTCCTGCTCACGGTGATGCTGGCCGGAACGCTGGCCTACCCGCTCCTCATTCTCGGGAGCGGCGCCCGCCCCGACATGAAGCCGACGCTGGTCGGATATCTCGGCGTCCTCCTGATGGGGCTGGCGTTCCTGGCCATCGGGCTTCTCATCTCCGCCATGACCGAGAACCAGGTGGTGGCGGCGGTCGGAACGTTCGGCGTCCTGCTGCTCCTCTGGGTGATCAACTGGATGGCCGACTCCGCCACCATCACGCTCGCGGCGGTGATGAACACGATCACGGTCGGTCTGTGGGAGAAGCTCCATCTCGGTCTCGGCGGTCCGACGCTCGGGGACCTGCTCGGGCAGATCTCGATCATCGGCCACTTCGACGACTTCCGCAAAGGACTGCTGGACACGCAGCACGCGGTGTTCTACGGGAGCGTCGTCTTCATGTGCCTGTTCGTCACCCAGCGCGTCCTCGAGTCGCGCCGGTGGCGGTAGGAGCCCGCGGCCGATGAGAGTGCTGCGTGACTGGGGCACGGGGGCCGGGGCGCTCATCGCCGTCATCGCCCTGATCCTCGACGGCACCGCGCCCGAGCACCACGCCGCCTGGATGTCGCTCGCGGGTTTCGGCGCGCTCCTGTTCGTGGGCGGTCTCGTCCTGAACCGCGGGAGGATCGCCGCGGGTCTGCGCGGGCGCACGGTGCGGGCCGCCTCGGCCAGCGTGGGATACACCCTCACCGTCCTCGCGGTCGTGGTGCTGGCGAACTTTCTCTCCGTCCGCCACCATCACCGCTTCGATCTCACCGAGAACAAGCAGTTCTCCCTCAGCGAGCAGACCATCAAGGTCCTGGGGGGCCTGCCACGCGACGTGACGATGACGATCTTCTCGCGCGAGACCGATCCCGGGTACGCGAAGCTCAAGGACCTGCTCGACGAGTACAAGTACCGCACCTCCAGGCTGGCGGTGCATCTTCTCGACCCGGACAAGAACCCGGGCGAGGTGAAGCGCTACAACGTCACCGAGCTCGGCACCATCGTGGTGGAGAGCGGCAAGCAGGAGAGCCGGATCACCACGTCGGACGAAGAGGCGCTCACCAACGCGCTCATCAAGGTCACCTCGGACAAGGAGCGCGTCGTCTATTTCACGACCGGCCACGGCGAGCACGACATCAACGACAGCGGGCGCGACGGGCTGTCGGCGCTCAAGGGCGTGATGGAGAAGCAGAACTACGTGGTCAAGCCGCTGGTTCTCAACCAGGGGGTCCCCGCCGACGCCTCGGCCTTGGTCGTCCCCGGCGCGCGCAAGCCGCTGCTCGACGCGGAAGTGAAGATGATGCACGGCTACATCGACGGCGGGGGACGCCTCTTCCTGGCGCAGGACCCGGCGGCCGACCCGGGGCTCGGCTCGCTCCTCGCCGAGTTCGGCGCCTCCGTCCGCAAGGACGTCATCATCGACAAGGTCTCGCAGCTCTTCGGCGGCGACGCCCGCATCCCGATGGTGGCCCCCGACGGCTACGATCGTTCGCACCCGATCACCAAGTCGTTCGACTTCCAGACGATGTTTCCGCTGGCCTCATCGATCGACGTCAAGGAGCCCGCTCCGGCCGGCGTGACGGCGACCAAGCTGGCGCACACCTCCGACCTGTCGTGGGGCGAGACCAGCGAGCAGGAGATCCAGTCCGGCCGGATCCGGCTCGACGAGGGAGCCGACACGCGCGGGCCGCTGACCATCGCGGCGGCGTTCGAGAGCAAGACGGAGACCGCGAAGCCGGCCGCGGCCGACGCGGCCGGCGCCGCCCCGAAGCCGGATCGCGCCAGCCGCCTGGTGCTGTTCGGCGATTCCGATTTCATGAGCAACAATTACTTCAACGCCGGCGGCAACGGCGACCTGGCCCTCAGCGGCATCGCCTGGCTGGTGGAGCAGGGCGAGCTGATCTCGATCCGGCCGAAGGGATCGACGCCGCGCGTCGTCATCCTGTCCCCCGCGCAGGTCTTCTACTACTTCTGGACCATCGTGGCGGTCGCCCCGATCCTGATCGCCGCCGTCGGCGTCACCATCTGGTGGCGCCGCAAGCGCCTCTAGGCCGCGGGTCGTGAAGCTCCGGCCGGGCCCCGTCGCCGCCTTCCTCGTCCTCGCCGCCCTCGGCGTGACCACCTGGCTCCTCGAGTTCCGCGGCGCCGACGAGCGTCACAAGGCGGAGGCGGCGAAGGACAAGCCGGTGCAGTTCGAGCGCGCCGCGCTCAAGGCGATCGTGCTGCGCCGGGCCGGCGAGCCGATCCGTCTGCAGCACGACGGCGATGTCTGGACGATCCGCGAGCCGCTGGTGTCGCCGGCCGATAAGGACGCGATGGAGGGTCTCCTCAGCGCGCTCGAGACCGGTCGCATCGAGCGGCGTCTGGGAGAGGTCGCCGACCGGAAGCCGTACGGCCTCGATCCCCCGGTCGCGACCGTGACGATCGAGACCACCAGCGGCGAGCCCCAGGTCCTCGCCCTGGGGGAGATGAGCCCGATCGGCGGGACGATCTTCGCCCTGCTCCCGGGCGGGAAAGAGGTCGCGGTCGTCAGCGCCGCGCTCGGCGACCTGGAGAAGAAGGATCTCCTGAGCCTGCGCGACAAGTCGCTGCTGTCGTTCGACCCCTGGAAGGTGAAGAGCCTGACGATCGAGCGCGGCCGGGAGACCATCGCGCTCGAGAAGCCGGCCGACGGCTGGAAGGTGGTGCGCCCGTTCGAGGCGCCCGCCGACGGGCCGACGGTGACCGACCTGCTCTCCGCGGTCGAGCGGATGCGCGCGGCGCGCTACGTCACCGAGAAGGCCGGCCCCTCCGACCTGAAGACGTATGGGCTCGATCCGCCCGCGGCGCGGATGACGATCCTCGAGGAGGGTCAGGAGACCGCCCGGACCATCCTGTTCGGCGGCGTGTCGGAGAAGACGCGCTACGCCATGACGGTCGGGCGCGATCCGGTCGTCACGGTGGCGGACGACATCTGGCCCAAGGTGACGACGGCGCTGTTCGACCTGCGCCGCAAGGACGTGCTCGGTCTGGGCCAGTACCGCATCGCCTCGGTGTCGGTGGCACGCGACGGCGGCCCGGCGCTCGTTCTCGCGCGCCAGAAGGACTCCGGCTGGACGGCGTCCGGGCTGGCGCAGGGGACGCTGAAGAACGATTCGGTCGATCTGCTCCTGCGCGAGATCGCCGACGTGAAGGCGCTGGCGTTCGAGGATCAACCGGCGGCGGCGCGTCTCGAGGCGCTGTCCGCCAGGCCGCCGCTCGACGTGACGCTCGAGCAGGACAAGGACAGCGACGGCGGCGAGGCGCGCCGGCAGCACCTGGTGTTCGGCGCGGTCGGCAAAGACAAGAGGATGCCGGTGCGCGACCTCGCCTGGCGGCCGATCTTCCTGGCCGACGGCGCGGCGCTCGGACGTCTTCAGGGCCAGCTCGACGCGCTCGTGAAGGAGGCGAAGACTCCTCCACCGCCTCAGCCCGCCCCCGCCGCGCCGGCGCCGCCACCCGCGGGCGCGCCGCCGGGGGCCGGGCTCGCCCCGCCTCCGGGCGACCCGAAGTAGGAAACCGAAGTAGCTCTTCTCCCGCGCGATCCTCAAGGCGCCGGCAGGGCCGCGAGCGCGCGCCGCGCGTCGGCGTCGTCCGGATCGGTCTGCAGCAGCGTCTCGAGCTGGCGCCGCGCCTCGGCGCTCCGCCCGTCGTCGCGCAGGAGCGCCGCGAGGTTGTAGCGGGCGTCGGTGTTCGAGGGGTCGAGATCGAGGGCCTCGCGGTAGCGGCTCTCGGCGCCGCGCGCGTCGCCACGCCGTCTGGCCACGAGACCCAGGTTGGCGTGCGCGGCGGCGAGTCCGGGATCGGCCTGGAGGGCGGCTTCGAACTCCGCCGCGGCGCCCGGCAGATCTCCGAGGCGAAGGAGCACCGTGCCGAGGTTGTTGCGCGACGAAGCGGAGCCCGGCGCCGCCCGCAGCGCGCCCTCGAACGCCGCGCGCGCGTTGTCGGGCCGCCCGGCGGCGAGACAGGCCAGACCGAGACCGTTCCAGGCGGCCGCGAGTCCGGGCTCGAGGGCGATGGCGCGCCTGTACGCCACCACCGCAGGCTCCATCAGCCCGGAGCCGCGATACGCCTCACCGAGGAGCCACTGTGCGTTGGCGCTGTCGGGAGCGGCGGCGGCCGCGACGGTCAGCGCGGCCGCGGCCTCGGGATGGCGTCCGGCGCGCAGTAGGTCCAGGCCGGCTGCCAGATGCGGCTCGCGCAGCGCGAGCAGGTCGGCGTCGCGCAGGTCGGCGGCCGCGGCGAGACGCGCGTCGCGCCGGCGCAGGCTGTCGCCGAGGGCGCGGGCGAGAGCAGGATCGATCGCCCCCGGTCCCGCCTGGAGGAGCGGGAGAACCGGCTCGCGATCACGCCGCAGCAGCTCCATCTGGATCCGCGACGTGTCGCGGAACAGGGTGAGCGGCGCGCGCCATTCGAGATAGAGGTCGTCGTCGGTGTGCGCCGGGGCGTCGCCGGCGAACGTCGTCAGCCCCCCCGGCCCGGCGACGAAGCGCGCCAGCAGGTCGGCCGGACCCGCGATTCCGGCGCGACGCAGATCGTCCCAGACGGCGGCCGGAGCGCCGGCGAGGGAGGCGGGGTCGAGACGGTCGCCGATCCCGCCGACCAGGAACAGATCGCCGCCGCCGGCCGATTCCTCCCACAACGTGGCGTCGGGGAAGACGCGTTCGAACGAGCGCACCACGCCGCGCAGGTCGCCGGGGTCGATGCGATAGGCCTGGATCCACTGGGAGAAGACGCCGCCCGGCCGCAGCCGCGACCGGGCCAGCCGGTAGAACTCCTCGGTGAACAGGTTGGCGACCCCGGCCACCCAGGGATTCGACGGCTGCGACGCGATCACGTCGTAGAGGTCGCGCCGGCCGAGGAGCCAGGCGCGCGCGTCGTCGACCACGATCGTGACGCGCGGATCGTCGAGCGCCCGCCCGTTCACCGCGTCGAAGACGCGCGCGGCGGCGGGGACCGCCCGGCCGATCTCGATCACGCGGACCCGCTCCGCGGGGTGACGCAGGGTCGCGCCCACGGTCACGCCGCTGGCGAGGCCGATGACCATCACGTCCTTCGCCCCGGGGCGCAGGAGCATCGGCAGATGCGCGGCCAGGAGCTGCGTCGCCATGTCCGCGCCGCTCGAAGCCTCGGTCTTGCCGTTGATCTGCAGCGACAGGACCCCGGTGGCGCTTTTCCGGACGGTGACCAGCGCGTCGCCGTCCTCGCGCGCGAACAGGACGGTCCCGCGGCGCCGGACCGCCTCGGCGAGCCGCGCTCCCGGAAAGGCGGCGCGGTAGAGCGGCCCGTACAGGAACCCTCCGCCCGACATGACGTCCTGGTTCCAGGCGGGGAGCGCCAGGAGCAGGAGCGGCGAGGCCAGGAGAAGCAGCCGCCGCGGCCGCAACGCGGGCCGCAACGCGGGCCGCAGCGCGAGGCTCAAGGCCAGCGCCGCGAACGCCGATCCGAGCAGCATCCGGCGCGTGCCCCAGGCTGGGACCAGGACGAATCCCGCCATCACGAACCCGACGACCGAGCCCGCGGTCGAGGCCGCGTAGATCCGGCCGGCGGCGCGCTCCTCGGGCGCGTTTCCGGCGTCCGCCGCGGCGATCAGCGGCAGGCAGGCTCCCTGGGCCATGGCGGGAACGAGCATCAGCAGGGCCGCGAACAGGAACTGCAGAGCCAGGGCGCCGATCGGGGCGCTCTCGAAGGGCCGGCTGAGCAGCGCCGCAGCGCCCGGCAGGGCGCCGAGAAGCGGCAGGATGGCGAGCGACGCGGCCGCGGCGATCCAGGCGGCCGACGACGCGTCCCGCGCCGGGTCCTGCGACGTGTCCCGGCCGTCGACGCGGGCCCGGCGCGCCACCACCAGCGGACCGAGACCCAGACCGAGCAGATAGGCGCCCAGAGTCAGGCCGAGGGCATAGACCGACGAGCCGAACCCGAGGGTCATCACGCGCATCCAGCCGAACTGGAACAGGGCGCCGACGATTCCGGAGACCAGAGCCAGCGCCGGCAGCCGCAGCGTCCGGAGACCCGATCGGCCCGCGGCGGCGCCGCGCGCCGCGGGGGCGTTCGCTTGCGCTTCGCCGCGCGCGATCCGCCCCGCGATCCGCATCGCGCCCGTGGCGGCCAGCAGGTTCAAGGACGCGGCGGCCGCGAAGGAGAGCCGGGTGCCGAGAAGCGGCAGCAGCGCGAACGCTCCGAGCAGGGCGCCGAGCGACGCGCCCACGGTGTTGAAGCCATAGATCCAGGGAAGCGCGTGTCCGTCATCCGCGTAGCGCCACGCGCGAACCAGAATCGGCAGCGTCGCTCCCATCGCCAGCGTCGGCGGCAGCAGGACCAGTCCCGCGATCGCCGCCCGCAGCGCGACTGTAGGCGCGCCGTCCGCGAGGCCGGGTCCCAGGCGCTCGAGGGCCAGGGCGCCGGCGCGCATCAGCAGAGGGGAGACGAGCGCCCAGGCCCCGATCGCCGCCTCGAGACCCGCGTACGCCGCCAGCGGCCGCGCCAGGCGGCCGGCGACGCGGCCCGCGATGGCCGCGCCCGCCCCCAGCCCGGCCAGGAAGACACCCAGGACGATCGCCTGCGACGCGAGCGAGCCGCCGAGCGTCTGGCCGAGCGCGCGCGACCAGGCCACCTCGGTGATCAGGCCGGCGGCACCCGACACCGTGACGATGGCGAGGAGTCTCTTCAGTGCGCCGGCCTCTTGGGCTTGGGTGGTGGTGTGGTCGTGGTCCAGAAGATCCGCACCAGGTTCTCGTCCGGCCAGCCGACGCCCGGAGGTCCCTCGAGCAGGAGCGGGAACTCGCGGTGCGCCCCCTCGATGGTCGCGGTGAAGAGCGGGGGATAGAGTCCGTCGCCGCCGTACAGGGAGGTGGCCGGATACTCGTTCATCTGGCCGTCACGCCGCGTCACGCGCACGGTCGCGACCCGGTCCCCGGGCGCGCGGGTGATCTCGATGGCGCGGATCCGCTTCAACTTGATCTTCGACCAGTCGAGGAAACGGATGCAGGTGCACTCCGCGCGGTCGCCCATGACCTCCGTGCGCTGGCCGCCCGGGACCTCGTCCTTCGGGGCGCGCGATTGCCGGTAGGTGGTCTTGAAGTAGACGAACTTCACGTCGCGCGCCTCGACGTCGCGCTCGCCCTGCGCGTCGCCCAGGGTCACGAGCACGATCGGCCTGGGAGTGCTCGAGGCCGCCGTCGCCTGGCGGGCGCCCAGCAGGACCGCGAGCCCGAGGAGCGCGCCCGCCAGGCCGGCGCGGCGGCCGGCGGTCAGGCCGTCACTCACGGATGAGCTGGATGTTGACGAGGGACGACTGGGGCACATAGATCTTGGCGTTGTT
The DNA here is from genome assembly GCA_035638115.1 of Patescibacteria group bacterium. Classification (GTDB taxonomy): domain Bacteria; phylum Acidobacteriota; class Polarisedimenticolia; order Gp22-AA2; family Gp22-AA2; genus DASRAN01. The sequence continues at coordinate 8,203 of DASRAN010000050.1, forward strand.
GTCCTCGGGATCCGCGGGATAGAGATAGAACGCCGGACGTCCCGGGTCGTAGTCGCGCGTGAACCCGAAGATTTTCTCTCCGTCGAAGAATTCCGCCACGGTGCGGATGTACGGCCCGTCGGGCGGCCGGTTGACGTCCCCCTCGGGAAATCCCGGCTCGCGGCCCATGTGGCGATCCTTGCGGCCCCAGGTCTTGACGTGGAACAGGGCCTTGAGCTCGTCGAGCCTGACTTCCCGGGATGCGGCTACGCCGCCGCGGCGGCGGACAAGGTGGAAGAACTCCGCGGCCGGATCGAAGTCGCGCGAGAAGCCCTTGACGATCAGCCCGTCCCGGAAATGGGCTACGAGCTTCCCAAGGGAGCCGCCGCCCACGCGTTCAGTAGCCGAGGCCGGGGAAGAACTTGTGCAGGATCACGCGGGCGAAGAGCAGGAGCCCGATCGGCAGCCCGAGCAGGATGAGGGTCTGCACGAAGGCGGTCGTGCCGCTCAAGGGATCGGCCGGCTCCAGGGGCGGCCTGCCGGCCGGACCCTGACCGCCCGGAGTTCTCGTCCTGACCTCGTTCCTCGCCATCCTGAGTTCCTCCCGGGTGCCCGAAACTCCCCGTTTTATACCACAGGTCGTCCCTCCTCCGCGGGGCGGGAATGGTGTAAAGTCATCGGCACACAAGGGATGGCGGGAGCCGAAGCACCGAACAGAGTGGCCCCGCGGGTGGTGAGTCCGTGAGCGTCGAAACCGAAGTCTCCAGACCCGAGACCGTGGTCCAGGAGCTGGAAGAGGTCGTCATCCGGTTCGCCGGCGATTCGGGTGACGGTATGCAGCTGACCGGGACCCAGTTCGCCGACACCACGGCGCTGGTCGGGAACGATCTGGCCACGCTGCCGGATTTTCCGGCCGAGATCCGTGCCCCCGCCGGCACCCTGGCGGGCGTCAGCGGCTACCAGATCAACTTCTCCTCGCACGACATCCGCACCCCGGGGGACGCGCCCAACGTCCTGGTCGCCATGAATCCCGCGGCGCTGCGGACCAACCTCGACGATCTCGAGGACGGCGGCACCCTGATCGTCGACGCCGACGCGTTCACCGACGGGAACGTCGCCAAGGCCGGGTACAAGACGAACCCGCTGCGCGACGGGAGCCTGGGCCGCTACCGGGTGTTCGAGATCCCGATCACATCGATGACCCTCAAGGCGGTGAGCGAGACCGGTCTTGCGGGGCGCAACGCGTCGCGCTGCAAGAACCTCTTCTCCCTGGGGATGGTCTTCTGGCTCTACGAGCGGCCGATCGACTACACGCGCGGCTGGATCGAGAAGAAGTTCAAGTCGAACGAGCAGATCCAGAAGGCGAACACGCTGGCGCTGCTCGCCGGCTACAACTACGCCGAGACCACCGAGGTGTTCAACACCCACTATCGGGTCCGCCGCGCCGAGCTGGCGCCGGGCACCTACCGCAGCGTGACCGGCAACCAGGCGACGGCCAGCGGGTTCATCGCGGCGGCGCTCCTGTCGGGGCGGCCGTTGTTCTACGGCTCCTATCCGATCACGCCGGCGAGCGACATCCTGCACGAGCTGTCCCGGAACAAGAACTACCCGGTGAAGACGTTCCAGGCGGAGGACGAGATCAGCGCCATCGGCGCCGCGATCGGCGCCGCCTACGGCGGGTCGCTCGGACTGACGGGCACCAGCGGGCCGGGCGTGGCGCTCAAGAGCGAGGCGATCGGGCTCGCCGTCATGACGGAGCTGCCGGTCGTCATCATCGACGTGCAGCGCGGGGGCCCGAGCACCGGACTGCCGACCAAGACGGAGCAGGCCGACCTCTACCAGGCGGTACTCGGCCGCAACGGCGAGTGCCCCGTGGCGGTCGTCGCGCCGGCCACGCCCGCCGAGTGCTTCTCGATGGCAATCGAGGCGTTCCGGATCGCGATCAAGTACATGACCCCGGTCTTCTTCCTGTCGGACGGCTACCTCGCCAACGGGTCGGAGCCCTGGCGCGTGCCGAAGGTCTCCGATCTGCCGAAGATCGACGTCCAGTTCCGCACCGATCCGGAAGGGTTCCAGCCGTACAGCCGCGATCCGAAGACCCTGGCGCGCCCCTGGGCCGTGCCGGGCACCCCCGGTCTCGAGCACCGCATCGGCGGCCTCGAGAAGGAGGACGTCACCGGCAACGTCAGCTACGACCCGCTGAACCACGATCGCATGGTGCGCCTGCGGGCCGAGAAGATCGCGCGTATCGCCGACGACATCCCGCTGATCGAGGTGATGGGGAAGGAGTCGGGGCGCGTCCTCGTGGTCGGCTGGGGAGGAACGTTCGGCGCCATCGCCTCGGCCGTCGAGCTGCTGCAGAAGAAGGGCTCGCCGGTCTCGGCGATCCATCTGCGCTATCTGAGCCCGTTCCAGAGAAACCTCGGGGAGATCCTGAAGCGCTTCGACAAGGTGCTGGTGCCGGAGCTCAACCTCGGACAGCTCCGCACGCTGCTCCGCGCCCGTTACCTGGTGGACGCGGTCGGCCTCAACAAGATCCAGGGCCGGCCGTTCAAGGTCGCCGAGATCGTCCGAGCGATCGAGGACCTGCTCGGGGAGCCGTAAGATGACGCCGCAGATGGGTGGTGTGGACTCGAAGCCGCGGCTGACCAAGGCCGATTTCACCAGCGATCAGACCGTCCGCTGGTGCCCGGGCTGCGGCGACTACTCGATCCTGGCCCAGACCCAGAAGCTGATGCCGGCGCTCGACATCCCGCGCGAGAACGTCGTCTTCGTGTCGGGCATCGGCTGCTCGAGTCGCTTTCCGTACTACATGAACACCTACGGGTTCCACACGATCCACGGGCGCGCCCCGACGATCGCGACCGGTCTGAAGATCGCGCGACCGGAGCTGTCGATCTGGGTCGCGACCGGCGATGGCGACGGCCTGAGCATCGGCGGCAATCACCTGATGCACTGCATGCGCCGCAACCTCGACCTCAAGATCCTGCTGTTCAACAACCGGATCTACGGGCTGACCAAAGGGCAGTACTCGCCGACCAGCGAGTTCGGCAAGAAGACCAAGTCGAGCCCGTTCGGCACGGCCGAGCAGCCGATCAACCCCCTGGAGATCGCCATCGCCTCGGAGTGCACCTTCGTGGCGCGCTCGCTGGACATCGATTCGCAGCACCTGACCGCGACGCTCGAGCGCGCGGCGCGTCACAAGGGGACGGCGTTCATCGAGATCTACCAGAACTGCAACATCTTCAACGACGGCACGTTCGACGACTTCGCGGCGCGCGAGGTCCGTGCCGAGCGCATGCTCATGCTCGAGCACGGCAAGCCCCTGCTGTTCGGCAAGAATCGCGATCGCGGCATCCGCCTGAACGGTCTGGAGCCGGAAGTCGTCACGCTGGGCCAGAACGGCATCACCGAGCGCGACATCCTGGTGCACGACGAGAAGGCCCGGCAGCCGACGCTGGCCTACCTGCTGGCGCGCATGACCTACCCCGGATTCCCCGTTCCGGTCGGCGTCTTCTACTCGGCGAGCCGGCCCACGCTCGAAGGGGTTCTCGAGACGCAGGCGACGCAGGCGACCGCCGCGCTGGGAGCCGGAAGCCTGGAGCGTCTTCTCAAGAGCGGGGCGAGCTGGACCGTCAGCTGACGCCTACGACGCACCGCTGAAGGAAGGGCCGCCCCGCGACTGCGGCGTCGCCCCGGGGAGCGGGCGTGTCCCGAGCGGCGTCGGGTCGCACACGTCGCCGAGCCCGTCGCCGTCCGTGTCGAGCTGGTCGGAGTTGGCGGCTCCGGGGCAGTTGTCGACGTTGCCGCAGACCCCGTCTTCGTCGATGTCGTTGTCCGGATCGGCCGGACAGAGATCGCAGACGTCGCCGATCCCGTCCCCGTCCTCATCGTGTTGCGCCGCGTCGGCCACGCCCGGGCAGTCGTCGCACAGATCGCCCACGCCATCGCCGTCCTGATCCACCTGCTTGCGGTTGAACTTCCCGGGACAGTTGTCGCAGAGATCCCCGATGCCGTCCATGTCCCGATCGGCCTGGTCGGGGTTGGGGACGAACGCGCAGTTGTCGGCGCTGGTGCACCGCCCGTCACCGTCGGCGTCGTCGACCGTGTCGAACGGGCACGGATCGCAGAGGTCTCCGCGGCCGTCGTGATCGAGATCCGACTGGTCGGGGTTCGCGACGCCGGGGCAGTTGTCCGCGGCGCTGCACAGGCCGTCACCGTCGGGATCGTTCCCGGGATCGTCCGGGCAGGCATCGCAGAGGTCTCCGACGCCGTCCTGATCCCGATCCGCCTGTCCCGGATCGGCGACCGACGGGCAGTCGTCGCAGAGATCGCCGACGCCGTCGCCGTCCATGTCGCCCTGACGGCGATTGAACTTCGTCGGGCAGTTGTCGCAGGCATCGCCGATCCCGTCGAGGTCGGCGTCGCCCTGACCGGGGTTCGAAATCACCGGGCAGTTGTCGACCCAGGCGCAGCGTCCATCGCCGTCGGCGTCGTCGTCCGGATCGGTCGGACAGGGGTCGCAGGCGTCCCCTTCGCCGTCGCGGTCGGAATCGGCCTGCGCCGGGTCGGCGAGGGATGGGCAGACGTCGCACGCGTCGCCGATCCCGTCACCGTCGGTGTCGAACTGCCCCGGGTCGGGGGCTTCGGGGCAGTCGTCGTGCAGATCGATCACCCCGTCGTCGTCCCGGTCGCCATTGTCGACGTTGGCGATGTCGACCGGCTGATAGCCATCGAATGGCAGGACGCCGCCCCAGGGGGCGCTGAGCCGTCCGCGATCGAACCGGAAAGCGCGGATCCCGGCGGGAGAACCAGGTGGGTACGTGCCACCCGTGGACAGGGGCGACGCCTCCTCCAGGTTGTAGTCGCCGAGGGCGGAATTCCGGTAGCCGAGGTCGGGAAGGAAGGCGACACCGGTCTGCACGTCGATCCCGGTCGGCGGGCGCACCGACTCGACGGCCAGCGCCGTGCGGCGCAGATACGCCGTGTTCAGGACGTCGTGCAGTCCCGCATCGCATGTCTGGCAATCGAAGACGGGGGTGTTGTTCGTGTTCATCGCGGCGATGTCGGTCGCGTGAAGCGTGTACAGCGGACCCGCCCCGACGGCGTCCAGGTCGTCGCGCAGGGCGCGCTTGCCCGCGCCGTTGCTGCGCCCGCGATTGTCGAACGTCAGGTGTTCCACGTCGACGTTGAACTCCGCAACGCCCTGATTGTGAACGAAGACCGCGCCGCCGTAGTACTCGCTCCCGAGGCCGACCACGATGTTGTCCTGGAGGAGGACCGGCGCGCCGGGGGCGGCCGCGGCGTCGTCCTGCAGCCAGAATCCCGCGCGCTGACAGAATCCGCCCGGCGTGCAGTCGGCGGACGCGGCGATATCGTCCTCGACCCCGAGGAGGAAATTTCCCTTCGCGACCGTCGGGTCGATGATGATCCCCGACCCGGACTGGACACCGAGCCATGAATTCCGGAACAGGTTGCCGTAATAGCGGCCGTAGGTCGCGCTGGCGCGGCGTGTGTGGCTGACATAGTTGTGCGTCACCGACGTCGTGGCCGCCCCCACGATCCCGTAGTTCCCCAGATTGACGATCCAGTTGTCGAACACGGCGGTCGACAGGTTGACCGGGTCGATGACCACCCCGTCTCCGTACGAGTCCCCATCGATCGTCGCGAAGATGTCGTAGACGAGATTGCCGGACACCTCGCAGGAGTCGCAGGCGTCGACCTCGATGCCGCGGCACTCGAGAGTGCCCGTGGTGCAACCTTGATAGATGAGGTTGTGCACGATCCGATTCGCGATCGCGTGCTGGGGGGCGGCGGCGGCGCCGACGACGATCCCATCCCCGACCGTGCGATAGACGACGTTGTCGTGGATCAGATTGCCGCCGCCGGGGCAGAGGCAGGCGTCGGGTCGGGGGTCCTGTTGAATCACATACAGGGCCGCCTGGGTCGGCGCGGCGTTGGGACCATCGTCGTGGATGGCGTTCCACCCGAAGTCGGCGTTTTCGACGCCGCGGAAGATGACCGGCTCGGCGCCGTTCTGGTCGTGGATGTTGTTGTACTCGAACGGCTGCATCACCTGGCCGAGCCTGCGGGCGCGGAAATCGATCGTCGGGTACTGGGTGCCGACGTCGTTGGGCCGCTGCACGAGATTGAACGCCCGCATGATCGGCAGGGGATCGGTACCGACGAGGAGTCCCGCAAGAGCCACCCCCTGGGTGCCCGACGTCTCCTGGATCCAGGCATCGCGCACGATGGCGACCGCGTCGCCCGCCGCGGGGAGCGTCTCGACGCAGAACCCGGTGCCGGCGCCGGTGCAGCAGCCATAGGCGCCGGGGTTGTTGGTCCCGGCGAGACAGGCGCTCGACGGGCCCGCGGCCGGCTGGGAATGACGCGCGGCCGGGAGCGCGCCGCGGGCGAGCGGCGCGTGCGGCGTCAGGTTCTGCCCCAGACTTCTCGTGGCGTCGTCGAGATCGACGCAGACGGTGACCGATCGCCGCGCCACGTCGGCGTCGACGATCTCGTACTGGCGCAGCGCCGCCCGTCCGCTCTGGAACACGAGCCGGCGTCCGATCATCTCCCGGTCGGCCACCCCCGAGGGCAGCTCCTCCAGGCCCAGGGTGTAGAAGCGGCCGCTGCCGACCGGGCCGCACAAGGAGGGATCGTTCCCGGCCGTGACGCCGCCCGACTCGATACGGGTCTTGTCGACCGTGCCCTGGATGTCGAGCAGGCCTCCGTCGTTCACGCGGATCACGCATGCGCCGCCGCTCACGCCGCTGGCGAACCGGATACGGTCGCTCCGGCGCATCCTCAGGGTGCCGCCGCTCGCGATGGTGATCTCCTCGCCGGCGCGGCAGAGGTAGTCGAGGTTCCGGAAGCCGCCGCCGTCGCGGCCGCTCGTCGTCTCATCGAAGAGCAGGGTCCCGTGAATGGTCCCCAGGCCGGCCAGGGTCGGAGCCGGGGTCCCGACGATGGCCACATGTCCGGCCTTGATGTCCCAGCGGTCGCCGGGCTGGGGGAGGTGATGGCAGCTCCAGGAGCCGGAGCTCCCGAGGCTGCACCCGGGACTCGCGGCCGTCAGGAGGCAGGCGGACGTTGTGTTGCACTGGGAGGCGTGAGCCGGGGTCGCCAGCGCGAGGGGGACCAGACCCAGAACGAGCAGAAACAGCGTCCGAGGCAGTCTGATAGAGGCCGCTCCGCGGGGAGCGGCCGGCTTGATAGGCATGTCCCTACAACCCCCGTCTAAAGATTGACTTCTTTGATGTTCTTGTCAAGCCGGCCACGGAGGTCAATGGGAGCGAGATTCATCGCGTGGAATGTGAACAGTGGGTCCGTGCGCGGTGGGCATTCAGGCGCTGCGGGAAGGGATGACGAGCGATGGTGCCGAAGACAGGACTTGAACCTGCACGGCCCGGAGGCCACTAGACCCTGAATCTAGCGCGTCTGCCAATTCCGCCACTTCGGCTCGCTCGCGTGAGCCCGCCGACGGCGGGCTCCCATGAGGCGGGGAAGAATAGCAGCATGCCGGAGACGCCGCAAGGGTGGTGCGATAAGCTGTGCCCGCCATGGACGAGACTCGCAGGCTCAAGCAGTCCCTGCTCGAGGTGATCCGCCGCCCGGGGTACGAGCCGGCTGGGCTCACCGACCTGATGCGGCTCATCAAGGCGGGCAAATCGAAGCGCGGCGCCGTCAAGCAGGCCTTGCGCGATCTGGCGTCGAGCGGTGCTGTCGTGCGGCTGCCGCACCATCAGTTCGCGCCGGCGCAACGATCCGATCGACCGGGATCCAGGCCGGCGCGGATCTCCGACGCGGGACGGAGCGCCGGTGGGGGACGGAGCGCCGACGGCGGACGGACCGCCGCCGGCGGACGGACCGCCGGCGGACGCGGCCACGCCCCTTCCGGCCGGGCGCCGGGCGCGGCCGCCGGGCGCGAGGGGATCGTCAACGGGCTCCTGCAGGTCAATCCGCGCGGGTTCGGTTTCGTGGTCCCGGCATCAGGCGGACGCGATCTCTTCATCCCGCCGCACGGCATCGGGGATCGGCGGGACGGCGACCGCGTCGAGGCGCGCATCGTCCGCGTCTCGTCGGACGGCCGGCTGCAGGGAGAGCTGCTGCGGGTCGTCGAGAAGTCGCGCCGGCGGATTGTCGGCGTCTATCGCTCCGTCCGGGGCGGCGGGGGCGTGGTCGAGGCGTGGGATCGAAGGTTCGAGGGGGGGATCGCGATCCCGTCGGGCGAGGGCGGCGGCGCGGCCGACGGGCTCGCCGTCGGTGTCGAGCTGGTGCGCGGTGCGGAGGATGGCCGGCCCGCCGTCGGACGGGTGGTGGAGGTGCTGGGGCCGGCCGAAGCCCCCGAGACCGAGCTGCGCGCCGTGATCCGCAAGTACGGTCTGCGCGAGGGGTTCCCCGACGACGTCGTCGATCTCGCGGCGCGCGCGCCGGAGGCGGTGAGCGACGCGGAGATCCGGGGGCGCGAGGACTTCCGCGCCCTGCCGATCGTCACCATCGACGGCGAGACGGCGATGGATTTCGACGACGCGGTCCTGGCGCGTCGCGCCGCCGACGGGACCTACGAGCTCCAGGTCCATATCGCCGACGTGGCGCACTACGTCCGTCCGTCGAGCCCGCTCGATCGCGAAGCGCTGGAGCGCGCCACCAGCGTCTACTTCCCCGGCTTCTGCCTGCCGATGCTGCCGACGCGGCTCTCCAACGGCATCTGCTCGCTCAACCCGGGGGTCGATCGGCTGGTCCTCTCCTGCCTGATGACTCTCGACGCGCGCGGCGAGGTGACCGGGTACCGCCTGGCGGAAGGAGTCATCCGGAGCGCGGCGCGCATGACCTACACCGAGGTCGCGGCCATCCTCACGACGGGCGACCCGGCGACGGTGGCGCGCCACCGCGACCTCGTGCCGCACTTCCGCGTCATGGAGGAGCTTTGCGGAGTCCTCAACGCGCAGCGCCGGCGGCGGGGGAGCATCGACTTCGACCTGCCCGAGCCGGAGGTGATCCTGGCCGCCACCGGCGAGATGACCGGGATCCTGGCGCTGGAGCGCAACATCGCGCACCGCATCATCGAGGAGTTCATGCTGGCGGCGAACGAGACGGTGGCGCGGCACCTGTTCACGGCGCGCGTGCCGGCGCTGTACCGCGTTCACGAGCGTCCCGACCCGCGTCGCCTGGAAGAGTTCGACGCCACCGCGCAGGCGTTCGGGTATCAGCTGCCGCGTCCGTTCACCTCGATCGAGCCGGCCGCCCTCCAGGCGCTGCTCGAGCGCGCCCATGGCCGGCCGGAGGAGCGCTTCCTCGCCACCAGCATGCTGCGCTCGATGAAACAGGCGCGCTACAGCGAGAAGCGCGACATCCACTTCGGTCTGGCGAGCAGCTGCTACACGCACTTCACCTCGCCGATCCGCCGCTATCCCGATCTCGTCGTCCACCGCCTGGTGAAGCGGCTGCTGCGCGGCGGCCCTCTGACCGCGCCCGAGCGCGGCGCTCTCGAGGAGTCCCTGCCCGAGACGGCCGCCCGCTCGTCGTTCCGCGAGCGCGCCGCCGACGCCGCCGAGAACGAGCTGATCCAGCGCAAGAAGATCGCCTTCATGGCCGCCCGGCTGGGGGAGGAGTTCGAAGGGTTCATCTGCGGCGTCGAGCCGTCCGGCGTGAAGGTGGAGCTGCGGGACCTGTTCGTCGAGGGGGTGGTCGCGATCGAGTCGCTCGACGACGATCGCTACCACTACGTCGAGCGCCGCCGCGTCCTGCGTGGGGAGCGCGGCGGCCGGGTGCTGGCGCTCGGCGATCCGGTGCGGGTGCGCATCGACAAGGTGGACCAGGCCCGGCTCGAGATCGAGATGGCGCTCCTCGAGGCGCGCGCCGGTTCGCGGCCGCCCGGCCTCTTTCCGAAGATCGCGCCGGCGGCGGGACGGCGTGGGAAGCCGGCGGCGGGACAGCGCCGCCGCGGGTCGCGACGGGGCGCGGCGCCGGGGCACGGGGCGCGCGGCGGCGGCTCCGGCCGGCGCAAGGGGCGCGCCCGGCGGTCGTGAGAGCGCGCCCGGCGCGCGCGCGGACCGCGGCGCCGGGCGCGGCGCGGGCGAGACGTGTGCGACACGCGCCTTACACCCCGTTCGCGCACACCGCCGACGCGGGGGCCCTGGTCGACGGCCGGTCGCTGCGCGATCTGTTCGAGCACGCCGCCCTGGCGCTGCTCGACCTGGGCGGCGATCGCCACGCCGTCCGCCCGCGCCGCCGCGTGAGGATCGCGGTCGCGGGCACCAGCCTCGAGGATCTCCTGGTCCGGTGGCTGTCGGAGATCCTCTTCCTGCAGGAGACCCGCGGCTGGCGCTTCCACGCCGGGCGCGTCGACCGGATCGACAGGCGCCGGGTGACGCTCGCGGGCGCGGCGCTGGGCGAGCCGTTCGACGAGCGGCGTCACGGGCGCGGGCGTGAGGTGAAGGCAGTCACCTACCATCGCCTGCGCATCGACCGCCGGCGGGGTCGCTGGAGCGTGCCGATCGTGTTCGACGTCTGACGGATCGCGGCTAGGCTCCCAGGAATCCGGCCAGCCGGAAGACGAGCGCGATGAGCAGCGCCGTCACGAGGGCCCCGCTCGTGATGCGGTCGATGGCCGTTCCGCCGCACTCGCGCGCCAGGAACGCTTCGATCCCCTGACGCACCGACTGTCCGGCGAGGATCCCGGCGATCAGCGGGCCGGCGGGATGGAGACGCAGGCTCGCCAGGAGATCGCCCTGGAGCAGCCGGACGATCGACCGGGTGAGGCCGCACCCGAGGCAGGGGATCCCGGCGAAGTGGTGCAGCACGCAGGCATCGAACGGCAGGGGACGCGCCGCCGGCAGGAACGCCGCGACGCCGAGCAGCCCGGCGAAGAGGAGCGCGCCGGCGGCGCGCTCGAGACGCTGCCGGCGGGCCAGCGGCCGTGGCGGGGGACCCGGCTCGATCCGGGCGAGCTCCCCGACATCGCCGCCCCGGCCGGGGCCGCGGCTCATGCCAGAGCGGCGCGCGTCGCCTTCCGGGCCTGCAGAAACCGGTAGGCGAGCCCGAAGGCGGTGACCGTGACCGGAATCGCGACGAAGATCCCCACGCACGCCGCGATCAGTCCCAGGAGAATCACCAGGAAGCAGGCGAGGGCGAGCAGGAAGAGCCGCCAGCGGTACCCCTCGGTCAGGACGGCGCTCTGGTGCATCGCCTCCCAGAAGCCGACCTGCGTCTCCGCCAGGATCGGGAACGTGAAGGCCCACATCAGCGACAGGATGACGCCGGGAACGATGAGACACACGTATCCCAGGCAGACGAGGATGGCCCGCACGAGGTAGGCGAGGAACCCGTCACCGAACCGGTCGAACCCCTCGAACATCATTCCGACCCCCGGCGGCCGGCCGTCGATCATTCCGAGGATGGCGCGCCAGATCCCCACCGCGATGGCGCCGCCGATGATGAACTGGGCGCAGGGCCCGAGATAGGGCACGCAGCCGATGGCGAACTGGATGAAGAAGATCCCCGCCAGCGGCAGCCAGTGCGGCTTCACCACGGTCCAGGCGAGGCCGATGAACTCCCAAACAAGGAACTCGGCGGGCAGGGCGACCACGGCGGTCGGGGGAACGGCGCCCGGGGCGGCCGCGCCCGGCGGCGCGGAGACGGACCCGAACAACGCCGCCAGCTCCGGCCGCAGCCGCGCTTCGCCCTTCGTCGAGGTCTCGGTGCGGACCGTCGAGGTGGCGACGATGCGGCCTTCGCGAACCCAGCGGGTCAGCGTCTCGAGAGAGACCGGCCCGTACTCTTTTCCGTCCGCGCCCGTCACCCAGAACTGTTCGCTCATGAGCCCCCTCCCGCGGCACGGAGCCGCCGGTGCGCGCGGATTATAATCGCGGCCGCTCAATCATGCAGGGGTGTCGATGAAGAAGGAAGATGCGCCGCCGGTGCCGCTGGAGCGCGCCGGGGAGTGCCGCTGGACCATCCCGCGTCACGGCGCGATGAACGTGCCGGGACTCGTCTTCGCCGACGACCGGCTGATGGCGTCGATCCGGGACGACCCGTCGCTGCGCCAGGTGGCGAACGTCGCCTGCCTCCCCGGCATCGTGCGCGCCTCGATGGCGATGCCCGACATCCACTGGGGGTACGGCTTCCCGATCGGCGGCGTGGCGGCGTTCGACGCCGACGAGGGGGTGGTCTCGCCGGGCGGCGTCGGGTACGACATCAACTGCGGCGTCCGGCTCCTCGGCACGCGGCTGACGACGGCCGACGTGAGCGGACGGATGCGGGAGGTGGTCGAGACGCTGTTCCGGAACATTCCGACGGGGGTCGGGTCGCGACGCCGCGATTTCAGCGTCGACCGCAAGAGCGAGGCGCGGCTTCTGGAGGAGGGCGCGGTCTGGGCGGTGGCGCGCGGCTTCGGGGAGGCGGAAGATCTGGAGCACATCGAGGAGGGCGGCCGCCTGCGCGGCGCCGACGCGGCCGCGGTCTCGGAGCGCGCCCGCGAGCGTGGCCGCAGCCAGCTCGGCACCCTCGGCTCGGGCAACCACTTCGTCGAGGTGCAGCGGGTCGCCGAGGTGCACGACGCGGCGGCGGCGCGCGCGCTGGGTCTGGAGGTGGACGGCCTGACCGTGTCGATCCACACCGGCTCGCGCGGT
>DASRAN010000051.1:0-28083 GCA_035638115.1 Patescibacteria group bacterium
AGCACGCCCTGCCCGAGGGGATCACCTGCAAAGTCGAGGGCGGCAGCGTCACCCTGGTCCGCGACGGGGACGATCGGCGTCTGCGGGCGCTGCACGGACTGACGCGCGCCCTGGTCGCCAACGCGGTGCACGGCGTCAGCGTCGGGTTCAATCGCGACCTGGAGATCGTCGGCATCGGATACAAGGCGGCGGTCGCGGGCCGGTCGCTGCAGCTGGCGCTGGGCTTCTCGCATCCGATCGATTTCCCGATCCCGGACGGCATCGAGATCGCGGTCGACAAGCAGACGAAGCTGTCGATCAAGGGGGCCGATCGGCAGCTGGTGGGGCAGGTGGCCGCCGAGATCCGCGGGCTGCGCCCGCCCGAGCCGTACAAGGGCAAGGGGATCAAGTACTCCGACGAGGTGATCAAGAAGAAGGCGGGCAAGGCCGGGAAGACCGGCGCCGCCGCGGGTGCCTAGACTATGGTGAACGAGGTCGACAGAATCCATTCGCGGGAGAAGCGGCACGCACGGGTCCGGGCGCGCCTCTCCGGGACGTCCGAGCGTCCGCGGCTGTGCATCTTCAGGAGCCTCGACCACATCTACGTCCAGGCGGTCGACGACGAGCGCGGCGCCACGCTGGCGCAGGCCTCGACCCTCGAGGTGCGCAAGAGCGGCGTGCGCACCGGGAACATCGAAGCGGCCAAGAAGGTGGGCGCCCTGATCGCGGAGCGCCTGAAAGGGAAGGGACTGGAGAAGGCGGTGTTCGACCGCGGTGGCTATCTCTACCACGGGCGCGTCAAGGCGGTGGCCGACGCGGCCCGGGCGGCCGGGCTCAAGTTCTGATGAACGGGCGTCGGGTGCCCGGGGGAACACATTGAGCAGGATCAAGGCGGACCAGCTCGAACTGAAGGATCAGGTCGTGCACATCAACCGCGTCACCAAGGTCGTGAAGGGCGGCAAGAACTTCCGCTTCTCCGCGCTGGTGGTCGTGGGGGACGGGCGCGGACACGTCGGCTACGGCGCCGGCAAGGCGAAGGAAGTGCCGCAGGCGATCGCCAAGGGCGTGGAGCACGCCAAGCGGAATCTGATCAAGATCCCGTTGCGTGGGGGCACCATCCCGCACCGCGTGCTCGGTGTCTTCGGGGCGGGACGCGTGCTGCTGAAGCCCGCCGCGCCAGGGACCGGGGTCATCGCGGGTGGTGCGGTGCGCGCCGTGGTCGAGTCGGCCGGCATCCAGGACGTGCTCACCAAATCGCTCGGCACCGCCAATCCCCACAACGTGGTGAAGGCGACGTTCGACGGACTGCAGCAGCTGAAGGACCCGGTGGCCGAGCTGCGCCGGCGCAAGGGCTCCATGACGGAGGCCCTCGATGTCTGAGACGAAGCGGGTCGCGGCAGCGCCGAAGAAGAAGGCGCCCCGGCGCGCAGCGAGCAAGGCCTCGAAGACGATCGTCATCGAGCAGCACGGCAGCCCGATCGGGTGCATCGTGACCCACAAGCGGGTCCTCCGGTCGCTCGGTCTGCGGCGCATCCGGCAGCGCGTGGTGCGTCCGGACAATCCCGCCGTGCGCGGCATGGTGAAGACCATCCCGCACATCGTGCGGATCGTGGAGGAGTGACATGGCGCCCCGCAGAGTCGATCTCGCCCACCTGAAGCCGGCGCGCGGCTCGCGCAAGAAGCCGAAGCGTCTGGGGCGTGGTCCGGGCTCCGGCCAGGGCAAGACCGCCGGGCAGGGATACAAGGGCCAGCTCTCGCGCGGGTCGGGCAAGCTGCCGTACGCCGGGTTCGAGGGCGGCCAGATGCCGCTGCACCGGCGGATTCCGAAGCGCGGCTTCACCAACATCTTCAGACGCGAGGTCGCCATCGTCAACGTCGGCGAGCTGGCGCGGCTGGAGGGAGAGGTGACCCCGGAGCGTCTTCTCCAGGAGGGCCTGGTGAAGAAGGGCTGCGAGCTTCTCAAGATTCTCGGCGGGGGAGAGCTGGCCAAGCCGCTGGTGGTGCGCGCGCATCGCTTCAGCCGCTCGGCCGCCGAGAAGATCACCGCCGCCGGCGGGCGGGCGGAGGTCATCGCGGCCAGAACGAGGGCCGCCAAGCGTCCATGATCGAAGCCTTCAAGAACATCTTCGCGATTCCGGATCTGCGCAAGCGGGTCCTGTTCACCTTCATGATGCTGGCCGTCTACCGGATCGGCGGGCACATCCCCGTCCCGGGGGTGAACTTCCAGGCGCTGGAGACCCTGTTCCGCTCGCAGGGCGGCGGGATCCTCGGCTTCCTCGATCTGTTCTCGGGCGGGAATCTCAGGCGTCTGACGATCTTCGCGCTCGGGATCATGCCTTACATCTCGGCCTCGATCATCCTGCAGCTCCTGACCGTCATCTGGCCCTACCTCGAGAAGCTGTCGAAGGAAGGGGAGGTCGGCCGCAAGAAGATCGTCCAGTACACGCGTTACGGCACCGTCGTCCTGTCGCTCATCCAGGGGCTCGGGATCGCCCTGTGGGTCGAGAGCCTGAACCGCGCCGGCGGCGGGGGATTCCCGATCGTGACGAATCCCGGCTACAAGTTCCGGGCGCTGACCATCCTGACGCTCACGACCGGCACCGCGTTCATCATGTGGGTCGGGGAGCAGATCTCCGAGCGCGGCATCGGCAACGGCATCTCGCTCATCATCTACGTCGGCATCATCGCGGGCCTGCCGCACGCCATCGGCACCATCTGGCAGGACATGGTGACCGGCAGCATCAACCCGTTCATCGTGATCCTCCTGTTGGCGCTGATGTCGGCGGTGATCGCGGCGATCGTCTACGTCGAGCGGGCGCAGCGCAAGGTGCCGGTGCAGTACGCGCGCCGGGTCGTCGGGCGACGGATGTATGGCGGCATGCAGACGCACATGCCCCTGCGGCTCAACACCGGCGGCGTCATCCCGGTCATCTTCGCGTCGTCGCTTCTGGCGTTCCCGTTGACGGCGATGCAGTGGGCGGGCGTGCAGTCGAAGTCGGGCTGGTCGGAGGTCTACCGCCAGCTCGACTACACGGCGCCGCTCCACAGCCTGCTCTACCTGATGGGGATCATCTTCTTCTGCTACTTCTACATCTCGATCATCTTCAACCCGATGGACGTCGCCGATAACATGAAGAAGTACGGCGGCTTCATCCCGGGGATCCGGCCGGGACGCCGGACGGCGGAGTACCTGGACACCATCCTGACCCGCATCACCTTCGTCGGCGCGATCTACCTGGGGCTGATCGCCCTGCTGCCGCAGCTCCTGATCAGCGGTCTGAACGTCCAGGTGCTTCCATGGATCGGGGCGACGCTCGACAGTCACCTGCCGGCGTTCGTGACCCAGGGATTCGGTCTCAAATTCTACTTCGGCGGCACATCGCTCCTGATCGTGGTGGGCGTCGCGATGGACACCATCCAGCAGGTGGAGTCGCAGCTGATCATGCGGCACTACGACGGGTTCCTGAAAGGGGCGAGGGTACGCGGCCGGAGGGGCTGATCCCGTCATGGGTCTTGCGGCGAGTCGAACCGTCCGCCTGGTGCTGTTTGGAGCGCCGGGCGTGGGAAAGGGGACCCAGGCCGCGACCCTCCAGGAACGGGTCGGCGTGCCGCACGTCTCGACCGGTGACATGCTGCGGGCGGCGATCAGGGCCGGCACGCCGCAGGGGAATCGAGCCCGGGCGATCGTGGAGAGTGGACGGCTGGTGCCGGACGAGTTGATCAGCGAGATGATCGGCGTCCGATTGCAGTCCGAGGACGTGGCAAAAGGCTTTATACTGGACGGCTTTCCGAGGACGGTGGGACAGGCGGAGTACCTCGACCGGGCCCTGGACGATCAGGGGAGGGCCCTGGACGCGGTGATCAACCTCGAAGTGCCGGCGGCGGTCGTCGTCGATCGCCTGGCCGGCAGGAGGGTCTGTCCCGCGTGCGGGGCGAGCTATCACGTCCGGCTCAAGCCGCCCCGGGACGAGGGTCGCTGCGACGCCTGCGGCGGGGGCCTGGATGTCAGGGCCGACGACGCGGCGGAGGTGGTCCAGGGCCGGCTGGAGGTGTACGAACGGCAGACGGCGCCGGTCCTGGAGTATTACCGGGGTCAGGGCCGGCTGCGGAACGTGGACGGGATCGGGACGCCCGAGGAGGTCGCGAGGCGGATCGACTCGGTCGTGGCATCACTCGGAACATGATCATTTACAAGTCGCGTGACGAGATCGAGACGATGGATCGGTGCAACAGGGTGGTCACCCGGATCCTGGCCGCCCTGGTGAAACAGGTGGCTCCGGGCGTGACGACCATGGATCTCGAGGAGACGGCGGATCGGATGATCAGGGAGGCGGGGGTGAAGCCGGCATTCAAGGGGTATCGCGGCTACCCGTGCGTCCTCTGCACGTCGATCAACGAAGAGGTGGTGCACGGCATCCCCTCGGCGCGCCGGGTCCTGGCCGAGGGCGATATCGTGGGGCTCGATTTCGGCGTGGTGCTGGACGGCTACTACGGCGACGGGGCGGTGACGGTGGGGGTCGGCAAGGTGTCGCGGCAGGCGACCGAGTTGATGCAGGTGACGCGCGAGGCGCTGCACCGGGGCGTCGCGGCGGCGCATCCCGGCCGCCGGCTCTCCGACATCTCGGCCGCGGTCCAGACCCACGTCGAGGAGAAGGGGTTCTCGGTGGTGCGGGAGTTCGTCGGGCACGGCATCGGCACTTCGCTGCACGAGGATCCCCAGGTCCCCAACTACGGGGCTCCCGGGAGCGGTCCGATCCTGCGCGAGGGTCTGGTCCTGGCGATCGAGCCGATGGTGAACGTGGGCGGTCCCGGCGTCTGGGTGCAGGACGATGGGTGGACGGCGGCGACCATGGACGGCTCGCTGTCGGCCCATTTCGAGCGGTCGATCGCGGTCACGGCCGACGGGCCGATGCTGCTCGGCGGCGGCGCGGAGATTATCTAGGTGTCGAAAGAAGAAGCCATCCAGGTGGAGGCGGTGGTCGTCGAGCCGCTGCCGAACGCGATGTTCCGGGTGGCGCTGGACAACAAGCACGAGGTCCTGGCCCACATCTCGGGCAAGATGAGGAAGAACTTCATCCGCATCCTGACCGGGGACCGGGTGCTCGTCGAGCTGTCGCCCTACGACCTGTCGCGCGGGCGCATCGTCTACCGGTTCAAGTGAGAGCAGGCCCGGAGAACGGAGAACGGTCATGAAGGTCCGAGCGTCGGTCCGGAAGATTTGTGACAAGTGCATGGTGATCAAGCGTGCCGGTGTCGTGCGGGTGATCTGCGCGAACCCGAAGCACAAGCAGCGTCAGGGATAGGAGGGACGTCGTGGCCCGTATCGCAGGGGTCGACCTGCCGCAGGGGAAGAGGGTCGAGATCGCGCTGACCTATATTTTCGGGATCGGCCGTTCTCGCAGCACCCGGATCCTCGGCAAGGCGCGCGTCGAGAAGACCGTCAAGGTGAAGGACCTCTCCGAGGACGAGGTGCGGCGCATCCGCGACGTCATCCAGGAGGAGGGCCAGGTCGAGGGCGATCTGCGCAAGAACGTGCAGATGGACATCAAGCGCCTCATCGACATCGGGTCCTACCGCGGCATGCGGCACCGGCGCAACCTGCCGGTCCGCGGCCAGAGAACGCACACCAACGCCCGGACCCGCAAGGGACCGCGCAAGACCGTCGCCGGCAAGAAGAAGGCGCCGGCCGGCAAGAAGGGATAAGAGGAGCGTCAGGCCATGGCGGACGAGACACCGAAGGACGAGCAGGCGGAAGGCGCGGCTCCCGAGAAGCCGGCCAAGGCGCCCAAGGTCGCCAAGGAGGCGGCCGAGGGAGCCGGCGGCGAGGCCGCGGGCGGCAAGAAGGGCGACGCCAAGAAGAAGAAGGACAAGAAGAACGTGCCGTTCGCCGTGGCTCACGTGCACGCCAGCTTCAACAACACGGTGATCACCATCACCGACCAGGGCGGCGCGGTGCTGTCGTGGTCGTCGGCGGGATGCGTGGGGTTCAAGGGCTCGCGCAAGGGGACGCCGTTCGCCGCGCAGCTCGCGGCCCAGGCGGCGGGCAACGCCGCGCGCGAGCACGGGGTGAAGCAGCTCGAGGTCCGCATCAAGGGTCCGGGCGCCGGACGCGAGTCGTCGGTGCGCGCGCTGCAGTCGATCGGGCTCGAGGTCAAGACCATCAAGGACATGACGCCGATACCGCACAACGGTTGCCGCGCACCGAAGCGCCGGCGCGTTTAGGGACGAGGGGAGACGCACGTGGCGAGAATCCGAGGCACCGTCTGCCGGCTCTGCCGCCGGGAGGGCATGAAGCTGTTCCTGAAGGGCAACCGCTGCTTCACGGAGAAGTGCGCGGTCGAGAAGCGCAACTTCCCGCCGGGACAGCACGGCAAGCGCCGCATCAAGATGCAGGGTTACGGCGTGCAGCTGCGCGAGAAGCAGAAGGTCAAGCGGGTCTACGGCGTCCTGGAGAAGCAGTTCCGTCTGACGTTCAAGGAGGCGTCGCGCCGCAAGGGGGTCACGGGCGAGATGCTCCTGCAGGCCCTCGAGCGCCGGCTCGACAACGTCGTCTACCGGCTCGGCTTCGCCGCCTCGCGCGCCCAGGCGCGCCAGGTCGTGGCGCACGGGCACGTGACGGTCGACGGGCGCAAGGTCGACATCCCGTCGTTCGAGGTGAAGGCGGGGCAGATCATCGGATTGAAGGACAAGATGTCGAAGAACGTGCAGGTCCAGGCCGCCGTGCAGCTGGCCCGCGGACGCGGGGTGGCGCCCTGGCTTTCGAGCGACGCGGAGGCGCTGAAGGGGACGGTGTCCAACCTGCCGCGCCGCGATGAGATCACGCTGCCGATCCAGGAGCAGCTGATCGTCGAACTCTATAGCAAGTAGTCCGGCCCCCCCGGTCTCCGGCGGGGATCCACAGGGAGGACTGTTCGATGCTTTGGAAAGGATTCCAGAGGCCCAAGCGCCTCGAGTGCGAGCAGGAGACGCTGACGGCGACCTACGGCAAGTTCTGGGCCCAGCCGTTCGAGCGGGGCTTCGGAACCACCGTCGGCAACGCGCTGCGCAGGGTGCTGCTCTCGTCCATCGAGGGCGCGGCGATCACGAGCGTCAAGATCGATGGCGTGCTGCACGAGTTCACGTCGATCCCGGGTGTCGTCGAGGACACCATCGACCTGATCCTCAATCTCAAGCAGATCCCGATCAAGCTCAACGTCGATCACCCGGAGACCATCGTGCTGCGCGGCGAGGGGGCGATGGAGCTCAAGGCGGGGCACATCGAGACCAACCCCAACGTCGAGATCCTCGACCCCGAGGTGCACATCGCCACCCTCATGGACGAGGCGAAGCTGAACATCGAGATGCGCGTCAAGCCGGGCCGCGGTTACGTCTCGGCCGACCGCAACTTCGATCACGACCTGGCGATCGGCTACATCCCGATCGACGCGGTCCATTCGCCGGTCAAGAAGGTCAACTACGTGGTCGAGGACGCGCGCCTCGGACAGACCACCGACTACGACAAGCTGACGGTCGAGGTCTGGACCAACGGCGCGGTCAGCCCCCAGACCGCCATCGGCCTGGCCAGCAAGCTCTTCAAGGATCACCTGTCGATCTTCATCAATTTCGAGGAGATGCCGGAGATCGGTCCGGAGCGGATCGACGGCGACCGCGAGCGGATGCGCGAGAATCTCCTGCGCTCCATCGACGAGCTCGAGCTCTCGGTGCGCTCCTACAACTGCCTCAAGAACGCCGACATCAAGACCATCGCGGACCTCGTGCAGAAGTCGGAGGCCGAGATGCTCAAGACCAAGAACTTCGGGCGCAAGTCCCTCAACGAGATCAAGGAGCTGCTCGCGGAGATGGACCTGTCGCTGGGGATGAAGATCGATCACATCCTCGAGCCGAAGGAAGAGTAGGGGGCCATGAACCACAACGTCGGATTGCGCAAGCTCGGGCGGACGTCCTCGCACCGGCGCGCGCTGCTGAGGTCCCTCACGACCTCGCTGTTCCGCCACGAGCGGATCAAGACCACGCTTCCGAAGGCGAAGGAGCTGCGTCCCTTTGCCGAGAAGCTGATCACCCTGGCGCGGCGGGACGACCTGCATGCCCGCCGGCAGGTGGCGCGCGAGGTGGCCGATCGCGACGTCGTGAAGAAGCTGTTCACCAGCCTGGGGCCGCGGTTCGCCACGCGTCCGGGCGGTTACACGCGCATCCTGCACCTGGGCCCGCGCCTGGGCGACGGGGCCCAGACGGCACTCGTCGAGCTGGTCGGCTCGGAGGCGATCTTCAAGAAGCGCACCGAGGAGCGCCGCGCGCGCCGCGACAAGCGCGAGGCGACGGCGAAGAAGCGGACGGAAGAAGCCGCTCCGGACGCCGCCGCGGGCGAGTCGGAAGAACCCACCGGGAAGAAGTAAGCCGGCCGGCGGGCCGTCAGTCGCGCCGCCCCGCGCGGCGCGGGCGGGGCCGTGTCCGGTCCGCGCCCGGGGTCCCGGCGGCGGCGATCCGGCGGATCAGGTCGGTCGTGGCGTGACGCTTCGCGTCGCCCGCCACCTTCACCACACCGCCCAGGGAGCGCACCAGGTCGCCTTCCGGCACGGTCGCCGGGGAGTAGTCCGTCCCTTTGCAGTGCACGTCCGGCCGCAGGCTGCGGATCACCCGCGCCACGGTCGTCCCCCCGAACAGAACCACGGCGTCCACCCCGCGCACCGCCGCCACCAGGCGCGCCCGGTCGGCGGCCGCGATGAGCGGCCGGCCGGGACCGCGCAGCCGGCGGGCCGATCGATCGTCGTTGACCGCCACGATCAGGAGGTCCCCGTGCCGGCGCGCCCCGCGCAGGTAGCGCAGGTGCCCGACGTGCGGCAGATCGAACAGGCCGTTGGCCAGGACGACCCGCGGCGCAGGTCCGCTCGCGCCACGGCGCGAGCCCGAACGGCGCCGGCCCGACCGGTGCCGGTGGTCGCGCACCAGCGACGCGGCTGCTTCCAGGCGGAGAATGGGAGCGGGGACCCACCGGGCCGACGGCGACGGCGCGGGGATCGGCGCGGAGGTCGGCGCGGTCGTCAGCCCGGGCGGGCGCGGGCGGGGTCGGCTCACCGCGGGCCGAGACGCGATTCGAAGTCCGGATCGATCCGGACCGCGGCACGCAGCTCGTCGGGAGTCACCGTCGCGGTGCCGCGCTTCATGACCACGATCCCGCCGGCGTAGTTGGCGAGGAGCGCCGCCTCCAGGAACCCGGCGCCCGAGAGGGACGCCAGGGCCAGGGTCGCGATCACTGTGTCGCCGGCGCCGGTGACGTCGGCGACCTCGTCGGTGCCGTAGACCGGGATGCGCGCGCTCCCGCCGGTCCGGGTGCGCACCAGCATGCCGTGGCTGCCGAGGGTCACGACGACCGCGTCGGCGTCGAGCGCATCGCGCAGGCGTCCGGCGCCAGCATCGAGCCGCGCGACGTCGTCGCCGAGGTCCGACCCGGCGAGCGTCTCCGCTTCCTGCAGGTTGGGCGTGGCGGCCGTGATGCCGCGGAAGAGCCGGAGCTGGCTGCGCGAATCGACGAACAGCGGGCGGGACGGGGCGCCTGTGGCGGCGACGACGGCCGGGATCGATCCGGGATGCAGGAGGCCGAGGGAGTAGTCGGAGACCAGCGTCCCCGCGGTCCCCGCCGCGTGCTCGGCGACGCGGCGGCCCAGCGCCATCCCCTCGGCGAAAGGAGCGCCGCCTCCCCGATCGATCCGCACCACCTGCTGCTTGACCGAGTGGGCGCTCCCGGCCAGCACGCGCCGCTTGACCGGCGTGGCGTAGCCGCTCTCGCGCCAGACCCCTTCGACGTCGGCCCCGGCCTCGGCCAGGAGCCCGGCCAGGCGATCGCCCGCCTCGTCGGCCCCGAGCCGCCCGACGACCACCGGACGCCCTCCGAGAGCGCACAGGTTGCGGACCGCGTTGGCGCCGCCGCCCGGCAGGCGATCGGTGCGCAGGTGATCCAGGATCAGGACCGGCGCCTCGCGCGAGATCCGGCCGATCCGCCCGTATTCGAATTCGTCCAGCACCAGGTCGGCCACGACCAGGACGCGGACCCCGGCCATGCGATCGACGATTCGGAGGAGATCCTGGCGGGTGGGGGTCGTGGTCATGGTGTCTCCGGTGCCGCGTCATGGCCATCCTGGGCGGCGATCCAGCGCACCGCCTCCAGGAGGTCGGGCGCGGTATGGGCCGGAGCCACGCGAAAGCGCTCCGGCTGGTTGTCGCGCAGGCCGACGCCGTACCCGGTCAGGACGTGCACGACGCGCGCGCCGGCGGCGGCCCCGGCCTCGAGATCGACCACGCTGTCGCCGATCATCCAGGAGCGCCCCAGGTCGATGTCGTGCTCGCGCGCCGCGCGCACGAGCATGCCGGGGAGCGGCTTGCGGCAGTCGCATTCGACGCGATAGGGCGGCGCGCCCTCGCGCGGATGATGCGGGCAGTAGTACAGGGCGTCCAGGCGGCCGCCGCCCGATTCCACCCAGCCGCGCAGCCGGTCGTGGACCGCGCGCACCAGATCCTCCGTGAACAGCCCGCGCGCCACGCCCGACTGGTTGGTGGCCACCACGGCGAGGTATCCGAGACGATTGACGATCCGGATCGCCTCGAGACTGTGCGGCAGGAGACGGACGCGGCTGATGTGGTTGACGTAGCCGACCTCCTCGCAGATCGTGCCGTCGCGATCCATGAAGATGGCCGGCCGCTTCATCCGCGCGCCTCGGCGCGGCGACCGGTCCCCGCGGCGGCGGCGCCGACCGGCTCGGGCGGGCGGGTGCGCCAGCGGTTGTGCATCCACATCCAGAACGACGGGCGGCGCCGGATCTCCTCCTCGAGGATCGCGGTGCAGGAGCGGGTCAGGACGCGGATGTCGTCCTCGATTGCGCCCTGGCGCACCGCCTGGATCATCGGGCGGTAGGAGATCTGCAGGCGACCGTCCGGCAGGAACCAGGAGAAGACCGGGACGATCGGAGCGCCGCTGCGGAACGCCAGGGTCGCCAGCGCCGGCGTCGTGGAGGCCGGCCGGCCGAAGAAGTCGACGAACAGGCCGCCTTCGCCGCGCACGTTCTGATCGATCAGGATGGCGATCGCCCGTCCCTCGTGCAGCGCCTTGAGGATCGGCCGCGCCGCGCGGCGCTTGGAGAGGATGGTGTTGCCCGAGATCTGCCGCAGACGCGTGATGAACCTGTCGTAACGGGTGTTCTCGAGCGGGCTGACCACCATGGTCATCGGCAGCCCCAGCCGGTGCTGCAGCAGCGCCACCAGCTCCCAGTGGCCGTAATGGCCGGAGAACACCAGCACCCCGCGCCCGAGCGCCGCCGCGGCCTGCAGGTGCTCGACGCCGTCGTAGACGGCCAGCTCCTCGGTCGGCCGGCGCACGTGGCGGGGGAAATGGGTGGCGTCCGCCACGATGGCGCCGAGATGCGCGAACGAGGCGTGCGCGACGTCCAGACGCTCGGTCTCTGACAATCGATCGCCCAGGGCGGCGGCGAGATTCCCGAGCGCGATGCGGCGGTGCCGCGGCGACAGGTGGAAGAACAGGCGGCCGAGCACCGCCCCCACGCGGCGCGCGGCGCGGGTCGGCAGGAGCGCCATCAGGGCGAAGATCAGGCGGCCGGCCAGGTAGACCAGGAGATGACCGATCGGCTCCCGCCGGCTCATCGGCGCGTCACCGGCGCGTCACCGGCGCGCGCCCTGGTGCTCCGGCGCCCCGCAGGCGATCGAGCAGGAAGCCGACGAGGTCGCCGTCCCCGCCGAAGGAGACGGCGAGCGACAGGGCGAAGAGCGGCGGCGCCCCCTCCGGCATCGCCGGGATCCGGACCAGATCCTTCTCGGTGGTCACCAGGACCTCGGCGCCCGCGCCGCGGGCCGCGGCCGCGATCGCCGCCAGCTCGTCGCCGCGGTAACGATGATGATCGGGATAGCGCCGCGCCCCCGCCACACGGACGCCGGCGGCGGCGAGGTCGGACTCGAATCCTTCGGGCCGTGCGATGCCGGAGAAGGCGAAGGCCGAGAAACCCGCGAGGGCGCCGAGATCGACGGGCTCGCCGCGCGCCGAGACGAACCGGCTCGGCCGCAGGGTGGCGTGGAAGACCGGGGCCTGCGGATTGTGTCGCTCCAGGATCGCCCGAAGGGGCGCGGGACACCGGCCGTCGCCGCGTGTGACCACGATCGCATCCGCCCGGGCCACCCCGGACAATGGCTCGCGCAGCGGGCCGAACGGCAGGATTCTACCATTCCCGAACGGCTCGCGGGCCGGCACTAGGAGGAGATCGAGGTCGCGCGCCACGCCGCGATGCTGGAAGGCGTCGTCGAGGAGGAGCACCTCGCACGGCGCGGCGGCGAGCAGGAGCCGCGCCGCCGCGGCGCGGTCGGCGCCGACCGCGACCGCCACGGACGGATGGTCGCGCGCCAGAAGCCACGGTTCGTCTCCGGCGTGCGCCGCATCGGCGAGCATCTGGCGTCCGTCGGCGACCAGAAGCGGCGCGCCGCCCCCGGCGCGGCGATAGCCGCGGCTGACGATTCCGACCCGATATCCGGCCTCCGTGAGCGCCGCCGCGGCGAACGAGGTGAGCGGCGTCTTGCCGGTGCCGCCGACCGTGAGGTTCCCGAACGCCACCACGGGGCAGGGGAGACGGTGCGCGCGCAAAAGGCCGCGATCGTACAGACGGTTGCGCAGGCGGACGAGACCCCCGTAGAGAAGTCCGGGTGGGGCGAGGAGGGCGGCGGTCAGCGGCCCGGGGGAGAACGGCTCCCGGGTCACGCCCCGGCCTCGTCGCGGATCATGCGGCGGTCCCCGCGGCCGGGTCGATCTGGCCGGCGACAAGGTCGAGCGTGCGTTCGAGGGCCCCGCGATTGGATTCGACGACCGCCAGCGCGCGCTCGCCGGCCTGCCGGCGCGCCGCGGGATCCGCCGCGAGCCGCGTCACCTGGCCGGCCAGGGCCCGCCCGTCATCCACCATGAACCCGCCGCCCGCGCGCAGCAGGGCGTCCGCGGCCGCGCGCCAGTTGTCAACCAGCGGCCCGAACAGGACCGGACAGCCGACCGCCGCCGGCTCCAGGAGGTTCTGTCCGCCGCGCGGCACCAGGCTGCCACCGACGAACGCCAGCGTGGCGGCGACGTAGATCTCGGGGAGAACCCCGAGCACGTCGACGACCACGGCGTCGGCCGCGCCCCCGCCGCCGACCGCGCGCGCGGCGCCGGATGCGACGCCCTCCGCCGCGGACGTTGCGCTGTATCGCCGGGGGACCAGACCCGCGGCGGCGAGCGCCTCCTCGGCGGCCGGCACGTCCTCCGGATGCCGGGGCGCCACGACCAGCCGCGCCCCGGGCTCGTTGCGGCGCAGCGCGAGAAACGCCTCGATGATCGCCGCCTCCTCGCCGCGCGCCGAGCTCCCGGCGACCAGGATCGGGCCCGCCTCATCGAACCCGAGCCGGCGGCGCACGGTCGCCGCGGCGGCGGCCGGACGCGGCAGATCGAACTTCATGTTGCCCGGAACGTGGACGGCGGAGGGGCGCGCCCCGAGGGAGCGGATGCGAACCGCGTCCTCCTCGCTCTGCATGGCGAACAGGGCGACGTGCCCGAGGGCGCGCGTGAACAGCGCGCGCGCGCGCCGATAGCGGGGGAGGGCGCGCGGCGAGATCCGACCGTTGAGGACCGCGATCGTCACGCCGCGCGCGCCCGCGAGCCGGAGCATGTTGGGCCAGAGCTCGGTCTCGATCAGAAGAAGGCACCGCGGGCGCGTCCGATCGAGGAAGCGTCCCACCGGACCGGGCAGATCGATCGGCGCGTCGCTGAGCGAGTCGGGGGCGCCCGGACGCCCCGCGGCGCGCGCCTCGAGCGCCAGGCCGCGGCCGGTGGGCGTGCAGGTCGTGAGATGGATCGGACGTCCGGGCCAGCGCCGCCGCAGCGCCGCGATCGTCGACAGGGCGAGACGCACCTCACCGACCGACACCGCGTGCACCCAGAAGCCGCCCGGGACCAGCCCGTCGGGCGTCGGGCCGACGGCGAAGCGTTCGCGGACCGGAGGCCCGGGGCGCCCGGCGAGACGCGCGCTTACGATCTGGTAAGGGAGGACGACGGCCCACGCCAGGCGGAGGAGCACGCCGTACAGGCCGTACATAGGCCCGCGAGTCTAGAGGATCGAGCCCGGGGCGTCAACGATCCGGCGGCTGGCGCGCCGAAATTCTCCTCTCTATATTGGGCCAGGATGAGCCGATCTGTCGTGGTACTCATCGACAACAACTCGGTCACCCGGCTCCTGCACAAGGAACGCATCGAGGCCGCCTGCCCGGAGGAGATCGAGGTCCTGACGGCGGGCTCGGCGGAGGAGGCGCTCGGCACGCTCTACGCGCTGCGCGATCAGCGGCGCGCCATCGAGATGGTGGCGGTGTCGCAGGGCCTGTCGGGGATCCCCGGGAACCGGCTCCTCGAGATCATCAACGCGCAGTTCCCCTCGGTCAGCAAGGTGCTCCTGTCCGACAAGCCGACGCTGGAGGAGGCGATCTACGCCTTCAACAACTCCTGCGTCGATCGGTACATCCCGCTGCCGTGGGAGGCGGAGGACATCAAGTTCACCGTCACCTCCATGCTCCGGCAGCGCGAGATGAAGCGGCTCAACGAGCGGCTGCTCTCCGACCTGCAGGTGCGCAACCAGGACCTGACCGTGGCGCTCAAGAGCCTGGAGGAGACGCGGCGCGAGCTGGAGCGCTCCTACATCCAGACCGTGCAGTCGCTGGCCGTGGCGCTCGAGGCGAAGGACCGGTACACCTCCGGACACTCGCAGCGCGTGGCGCGGTTCGCGACCCTCATCGCGCGCGCCATGGCGCTGCCGCGCGAGGAGGTCGAGGTGATCGCCCAGGTCGCCCTCCTGCACGACATCGGCAAGATCGGCATGCTCGACTCCATCCTGAACAAGCCGAGCAACCTGACCCAGGAGGAGCGCGACCTGGTGAAGTCCCACCCGGTCGTCGGTGCGCAGATCCTCAGCCCCGTGAAGACCTTCGAGCGCCACGTCGCCGGTATCCGGCACCATCACGAGATGTTCGACGGCAGCGGGTATCCCGACAAGCTGAAAGGGGAGGAGATCCCGCTCTCGGCGCGCATCGTGTCGCTCGCCGACGCGTTCGACGCCATGACCTCGACCCGCCCGTACCGCATCGGCCTGCCGCTCGGGTTCGCCATGCAGGAGATGATGAAGATGCGCGGCAAGCAGTTCTGCCCGCTGGCGGTCGACGCGTTCATCCGGGTCCTGCAGTCGACCGGTGCCGGCGAAGGAATCAACCAGGCGCCGGCCGCGACGGCAGCCGGCGCCGTGAACGGGGCCGCGCCCTCCCAGGCGAGCGGCTCCGGAGCCTCGCCCGGAACCTCGCCCGGAAGCTCCGCCCCCAAGGCCGACGCCGCCTAGAAGCCGCCCGCCCCGCGCCTCGCGGCGCGCCACATTCCGCCTTGACTCCGGAGCGCGTCGCGGCTACGATCGTATTCAGTTCCTATATAAGGTTTATATATGCCCGATGAAACGAAGAGGGGTGCGCCCGCCGGGCGCGATGTGGCGGTGACCCGCAAGACGATCCGCAGCTTCACCGCGACCCGCCAGGACCTCGAGATGCTCGAGGCGATCGCGCGCTATCACGGGTTTTCCAAGAGCGGGACGATCACCAGCCTGGTCCGGAAGGAGTTCTGGAGGCTGTTTCCCGCGGGCACGGGGTCGGTGAAGCCGGACCGCGGGGCCCGGGTCACGGGGAGGCACCATGGGGACTGAGGCCGCCGCGGCGTCCGGGTTCATCCCGTCGATCTGGCGCCGTCCCGACGAGGCCGGGACGGCCCGCGAGGTCGCCGCCGTGCGGGACCTGGCGCGCGGCAGGAACGCCGTCATCCTGGCGCACAACTACCAGCTGCCCGAGGTGCAGGACGCCGCCACGTTCGTCGGCGACTCGCTCGGCCTGGCGCTCCAGGCGCAGAAGTCCGAGGCCTCGACCATCGTTTTCTGCGGCGTGCACTTCATGGCCGAGTCGGCGCGCATCCTGAACCCGGATCGGACCGTCCTGCTCCCGAGCCTGGCGGCCGGCTGCGCGCTGGCCGATTCGATCACCCCCGAGTCGCTTCTGGCCTGGAAGGCGCGCTACCCGGACCACGCAGTCGTCACGTACATCAACAGCAGCGCCGAGGTGAAGGCGCTCTCCGACATCTGCTGCACCTCGGCCAACGCGGTCTCGGTGGTCCGCAGCCTGCCGCAGCGGAAGATCCTCTTCACGCCGGATCGCAACCTGGGGAACTGGGTCGCGGCCCAGGTGCCCGACAAGGAGGTCGTCGTCTACGACGGCGCCTGCCCCACCCACGACGTCCTGCGCGACGTCAACGTCACGAAGGCGAAAGGGGAGCGGCCCGACGCCGTCGTCATCGCGCATCCCGAGTGCCGGGCCGACGTCCTCGCCCTCGCCGACGAGATCTGCTCCACCTCGGGGATGATCGACGCGGTGGTGCGCCACCCGGAAGCCAGGACGTTCATCATCGCCACCGAGTGGGCGCTCATCCACCAGCTGAAGAAGCGCTACCCGGACCGCGAGTTCATCCCCGCCGACGGCTGCATCGGCTGCCGGCTGCATTGCCCCTACATGAAGATGATCGACCTGCCGGCGGTCCGACGCGCCCTCGAGGAGAACGTCTTCCCGATCGAGGTCGACGAGGACGATGCGCGCGGCGCCCGCCGCGCCCTCGAGCGGATGATGGCCGTCCCGCGCGATCGCTGAGCGCGTTCGGGCATCGATCGCAATCGGCCGTCAACCACAATCGGCCGTCGACCGCGATCGGCCGTTGACGGCGCTCGGGCGCGCTCCCTATAATCCGCCCGCCTCCTGTCTCGCGTCCTGCGTCCGAGGCGACCGATGCCGACGAACGCTCCGAGCCGACCCGCAGGTGCGACCGCCGAATCCTCATCGAAGGCGGGCGCGGCCGCACGCCCGCCGATGGGGGGGCGGATCGTCTACACCTTCCTCCTGGTCATGCTCGTCGTCGGGCTGCTGCCGCTCGCCGTCGTGGCGCGCAAGCTGATCACCATCAGCCGCGAGTCGCTGGTCACCTCGCAGCAGGAGGTGCAGCTGCAGATGGCCTCGGCGATCGCGCGCCAGGTCGACGCTTCGATCGACGGCGCGCGCGCGGAGATGGCCCGCCTGGCGGAGGGCATCGCGGCGCTGCCGCGGGGTCCCGACGGCTCGCCTCCGGTCGCGGGCGGCTGGCGCAAGCTCCTCGACGGGTATCTGGGCGGCAGCCTGGTCCTGCTCCGCTTCACCACCGGCTCGGGCGGGGCGATCGAGTCGCACCAGCAGGGGCTGGCGATCCCGCAGGAGGCGATGGACGCCATCACCCACGGCACCGGCGCCGCCCTCGGGGGGCGTGCCGAGGTGAGCGACCCGGTCACGCTGCCTGGAAATGGAGCGCCGCACGCGCTTCTGGCGGTGACCGTCCCGGTGGGCGCGGGCGGGTCGGGCGGCGCGCTCTCGGGTCTGGTCGATTTCGGCGTGCTGTGGGCGCCGGTGGCGTCCGCGGGGCACGCCGGCTACACCATCTACGCGCTCGATCGCGAGGCGCGGCTGTTCGCCGACCTCGACGAGGGTGGCATTCTGGCGCGCGGCGACTACAAGTCCTTCGGCGTGGTGCAGGAGTTCAGCCGCTCGGGCGGCCGCTCCGCCATCACCACCGAATTCACCATGGTGAGCGGCGGTCATCGGGTCGAATATCTCGCCTCGGTCGACACCACCAACGCCGGCTGGGGGATCTTCGTCCAGCTCGAGAAGCGGGAGGCGTACGCCGCGGTCGACCAGATGGTGCGCACCGCCCTCGTCTGGGCGGGTCTCGCGGTCGGGCTGGCGCTGGTGCTCTCGTACCTTCTGGCCTCGACGGTCACCCGGCCGATCCAGGCGCTGGCCGCCGGGACCGAGGCGTTCGCGCGCGGCCAGCTCGAGCACCGCGTGCAGGTGCGCAGCCGGAACGAGCTCGGCGCCCTGGCCGCCACCTTCAACACCATGGCGCGGCAGATGCAGGACTACATCCAGCGGCTCAAGGCGGCGGCGCAGGTCAACAGCGAGCTGTTCATGGGGACCATCAAGGCGCTGGCGGACGCCATCGACGAGAAGGATCCCTACACGCGCGGCCACTCGGAGCGCGTCAACGGTTACGCCGTGCTCCTCGCCAAGCAGATGGGTCTCGGCAAGAAGGAGATCCGCGAGGTGCACATCTCGTCGCTGTTCCACGACATCGGCAAGATCGGCATCGAGGACAAGATCCTGCGCAAGCCCGCGATGCTGACCGACCAGGAGTACACGGTCATGAAGCAGCATCCGGAGAAGGGGGCGCAGATCCTGTCGAAGATCAAGGCGATGCGCGACATCATCCCCGGGATCCGTTTCCATCACGAGCGCTGGGACGGCAGCGGCTACCCTCTCGGCATGAAAGGGGAGCAGATCCCGATCTCGGCCCGCATCGTGGCGGTCGCCGACGCCTTTGACGCCATGACCACCAACCGGCCGTACCAGAAGGCGATGGCGTTCGACACCGCCATCGCGCGTCTTCTGGACCTGTCGGAGAAGGTGTACGACAAGAAGGTGGTCCTGGCGTTCCAGGAAGCCTACCGCGCCGGCTCGTTCAAGCAGCCGCCGGTGGTGGACGTCGAGGAGCAATGACGACGTGTATCGCGGCCTGCTCTTCGACCTCGACGGCACCCTCACTCCGGTGCGCAGCGTCTGGCGGCATCTGCACGAGGCGCTGGGTGTCTGGGAGTCCGACGCCCGCCGGCACCAGGAGGCGTTCCACCGCGGAGAGATCGATTACGCCGAATTCTGCGCGCGCGACGCGGCCCACTGGAAGGGCATGAACGAGTCCGATCTGCGCGCCATCGCCGACCGCATCCCGTACCGCGACGGCGCGCGCGAGGCGATCGCGGCGGCGCGGGCGGCGGGCGCGGTGGTCGGCGTGGTGTCGACCGGACTGACGCTCCTCGCGGACCGGGCGCGGACGGATCTCGGTCTGGCGTCGAGCATCGCCAATCGTCTGGTCACGAAGGACGGCGTGCTGACCGGCGAGGTGGAGATCCGCGTCGCGCACGCGGGGAAGGGCGCGGAGGTCGACCGTTTCTGCGCCCGGTTCGGGATCGCGCCCGGGGAGATCGTGAGCTTCGGCGACACCGAGGGCGACATCCCGATGTTCGAGCGCACCGGGATGTCGGTGGCGGTGTTCCCCGTCAGCCGCCGCGCGGCGCGGGCGGCCAGCCGGGTGCACGACGGGGGAACGCTGGCCGATCTGGTGCGCGGGCTGCCGCTGGGAGCGCCCGCGGGCGCTGTGGAGGGATGCCATGAGCGATGACGAGGGAACGGCGCTGGACGCGCGCGGCGTGAAGCACGCGGTGAAAGAGGCGATCGACGAGCTCCTCGGGCTCGGCGAGGTTCGGATGGCGGGCCGGTTCCAGGGCGGCACGCTCGTGATCCGTCCGGGGAAGCCGGACACGCAGGAGAAGGTGATCCCGGTCGAGGCGCTGTTCCACAAGGTCACGATGGTGCGTGACCGGCTGCGCGTCCTCGAGCAGCGTCTCAACACGCACCCCAAGCTCAACGACGAGGATCGGGTCGAGCTGCAGCAGTACGTGACGCGCGCGTACGGCTCGCTCACCTCGTTCAACGTGCTCTTCCGCGATCGCGAGGACTGGTTCGTCGGCTCGCGCGGCGCGGGGGGCGAGGACTGAGGGCGGACGGGCGCCGGATGCATCCGACACGACGACAGAAGGCGGTGCTGGAGGCGATCCAGGAGCACATCGCCGAGCACGGGCGTCCGCCGACGCTCCAGGAGATCGCCGTTCGCTGCGGGCTCTCCTCCGTGGCCACGGTGCACCGGCACCTGTCGCTGCTGCAGGAGCGCGGGCTCCTGCGCCGGCGCCGCAGCCGCCGGCGCGGCATCGAGCTGCGCCCCGCCGCGCAGACCACGATGGCCGCGCAGGTGCCGCATCTCGGGACGCTGGAGAGCGGCCGGCCGATCGAGCCGCTTCCGGGAGAGCCGTTCGCCTCCCTGCCACGCGAGCTGATCCGGCGGGCGGCGGCGACCTTCGTCGTGCGGGTGCGCGGCGATGCCTTGCGCGCCCACCAGATCCTCGAAGGGGATCTGATCATCGCCGAGCGGCGTGAGCGCCAGGCCGACGGCGATCTGGTCGTGATCGTGAACGCCGATCGGGCCGGCGGACTCGGCTCGATCGAATCGGATCGCGGCGCCCTGCGCGTCCGTCCGCTCGACGGGGCCGGCGCCGTGGCGCCGCTGTCCGCCGGGAGCCTCCGGATCGAGGGCGTGGTCACGGGCCTGCTGCGCACCTACGTCTGAAGCGCGGCGGCGTGGCCTGAAAATTCCTCCGCCGTTTTCTTGACCGACCCGCATCCGCGTGCTAGCCTCTCGCTTCATTTTTGTAGGGGAACGGGAACGTCCCGCAGGGGGGAGCAGGTCAACACACACGGAGGTGTTCGCATGCAATGTCGGTTACGAACAGTTCCGCTCCTCATCGCTGTCGGCCTCCTGATCCTCGCCACTCCCGTCCTGGCCCAAGACACGTCGACCACGTCAACGACGACCACGACGACGAGCAAGTCGGGCAGTTCGGGAATGTCGGGGATCGGCTGGCAGGGATGGGGAGTCAGGGTCGGCGGCAGCGCCAATCCCGATCAGATCTACGGCGGTGTTCATTTCAATCTCGGCTATTTCGCCAAGGACGTCCGCTTCCGGCCGACGGTCGAGATTGGATTTGGTGACCACGAGACGCTGATTCAGGCTCTCGCCGAGGTGCACTACGTCTTCTCGAAGGTGCAGGTCTGGAAGCCGTATGTGGGCGGCGGCATCGGATTGAACTACGTGGACTGGAACGACGACGACCACAGCGGCACGGACACCGAGTTCTCCATCGCGGGATTGGGCGGCGTCGAGACCAAGCTCCGCTCCGGGAACGTCTTCTTCATGGAGGGGAAGGTGGGTTTCGGCGATCACGATCCCGACTTCAAGTTCGGGGTTGGCTGGAGCTTCAAGTAAACGTCACAGTGACACCTGAGGCGCCGCCCCGCTCCGGGGCGGCGCTGCTTTTCCCCCTCAGCTTCGTCCCGCAGCCCCCCGCCCGCGCATGACCCGCGCCCTCGCACGCCTGCTCATGGCCGGTCTCGATGCCTGGATCGGGCTTCTCGAGCTGTTCGGCGCGGGCGGCACACACTGGGAATGGCGCAAGCGCGCCTGGCGGCTCGCGCTCGAGACCCGCGTGGCTTCGTGGGAGAACGTCGAGCGCGGCGTGGCGGCCCCGATGCGCATGTGCGCCGCCTGCCGCACCCTGATCCCGCGCCGCGAGCGCGTCTGTCCCGCCTGCGGCGCCTCGATGCGCGGCGTTCCGGGCGGCGGGATCGGACGCGCCCTCGGGCTTCTGTTCCCGGGCACGCCGTCGATGACCGTGCTGATCGTCGGGGCCAACGTCGCGATGAGCCTCTTCATCCTGGTGCAGTGGGGCGCCGCGCCGGGCGCCGGCCTGTTCCGCTTCCTCTCGCCTCCGCTCGAGGCGCTCTATCTGCTGGGGGGCATGGCGCCAGGGGCGGTCGACGCGGGGCAGGTCTGGCGGCTGGTCACGGCCAATTACCTGCACGGCGGTCTGCTGCATCTCCTTCTCAATGGCTATGCCCTGATGGTGCTCGGGCCGCTCGTCGAGGAGGCGTTCGGCTGGCGAAAATTCTTCTGCCTCTACACGCTGTCGGGGATCGCGGGCTTCCTGGTCAGCTTTCTCTGGCACCACAACGAGACCTATCGGATCGCCATCGGCGCCTCGGGCGCGATCTACGGGCTGCTCGGGTTCGCGGTGATCTACGGACGCTACCGCGCCGGCCCGGCCGGTCGGGCGATCGCCGCCCACCTCACGCAATGGCTCATCTTCGGTCTGGTGATGTTCCTGATCCCGGGAATCGACAGCTCGGCTCATGTCGGCGGCGTGGCCTTCGGGATGCTGGCCGGTCTTTTTCTCGAGCCGAGCGAGCCGCGCACCCTGGCCGCCAACGCCGGCTGGTGGCTTTTGACCGGGGTCGTGATCGTCCTGACCTTTGGGTCGTTCGCGGCGATGGCCCTGGCCTACCCGGAGACCCTCAGGCAGCTGTCGCGCTGAGGGCGGCCCTACGGGCAGGGGTTGTCGTTCGGTCGTTCGGTCCCCGCGCTGTTGGTTCCCAGGCTTCCCTCGACCCCGTTGTGCACCCCGGTGACCAGGAAGAAGAGCGCCTGGCCGCGGGGCGGGCTCAGGGTGTCGGTCATCGAGGGCGTGAACAGGCCGCAGGCGTGCATCGCCATCGGCACCGTGGCGGGGTCCTGCGTGTAGACGCCGGTCGACTTCAGGATCCCCAGCTCGCCGCGGTACAGGTTCCACGACTCGTAGCCGTTCTCCTGCTGCCACTCCACGGAGGTCTCGTCGCCGAAGTCGATCAGGATGAGCCCGTCGTTCAGGTCGCAGACGTCGCCGACGAAGTCGTGGTTGACGTCGCCCTGATCGGGGTTCGGAACGTCGATGCAGTTGTCGCAGGCGTCGCCGACGGTGTCCGCGTCAGAGTCGTCCTGGAACGGGTTGTAGGTCCCGGGGCAGTTGTCGCAGGCGTCGCCCCGCTGGTCGCCGTCCAGGTCGTTCTGATCCGGGTTCACCACCGCGATGCAGTTGTCGCAGGCGTTCCCGACCCGATCGTGGTCGGTGTCCTCCTGCGCCGGGTTGTAGGCGAAGCGGCAGTTGTCGCAGGCGTTGCGGACGCCGTCGCCGTCGGTGTCGACCCCGGCCGCGTCGTCGTCGATCTTGCCGTTGCAGTTGTCGTCGATGCCGTTGCACAGCTCGACCGCGCCGGGATGGATCGTGGCGACGGTGTCGTTGCAGTCGGCGCAGACGGTGTAGCCGTCGTGGTCGGCGTCGCCGTCGTCGACCACGCCGTTGCAGTCGTCGTCGACGAGGTTGCAGGTCTCGGGCGACGGGCTCCCGGGGACGCAGGTCTGGGGCGAGCCCGCGACGCAGGCCTGCACGCTGCGGGCGCAGGCGCCGAGACCGCAGCTCAGGGTCCCCATGTCGTCGACCGCGCCGTTGCAGTCGTCGTCCACCAGGTTGCAGGTCTCGGCGGCGCCCGGGTGGATCGCCGGATTGGCGTCGTCGCAGTCACGGCAGTTCGGAGCGGTCGGACAGGTGCGCAGACCGCAGGTGTCATAGCCGTCGCCATCGGCGTCGGGACAGGCCGCGGCGCCGCTCCAGCGGACCTCCCCGGTGATCGCCAGGGTCTCCTCGCCATGAATCAGGCTCGTGGCGCCGATGAAGGCGCACTGCCCGGACGCCGGGTTAGGCAGGTCGAGACAGAAGTTGCCGTTGGCGTCCGGAGCGGCGAAGGCGAAGAACCAGCCGGCCGAGACACGCGGATCGGGCTGCGCGCCGCACGGTCCGTCGCGCTTGTAGACCTGGCCGGGCGCGATGTCGACGAAACCGGGGTCGGGGCAGGGTCCCAGGTACGTCGCGGCCGCGCTGCCGGGATCGCAGTCGGTGTGGAATTCCGGCGTGCCAAGGTGGAAGCAGACGTGCGCCGACGATCCGTTCGGCGTGAAATCGACGATCGCGAGGCCGTTGGCGCCGCGGCACGAAACCGGCACGATGTGGTCGTTCAGCACCGGGAACGCGTAGTCGACCGGGTACCCGCCGAGGCCGACGTCGAAGTTGACGGAAACCAGCGCGGAGGAGCCGTCGTTCGACATGAGCTGGACGACGTTCCTGCCGACGCCCGGCAATAGCGCCGGGTTCGGGCAGCCCACGGCCGGGGGTGAGCCCCAATCGAAGCTCACGGTCACGATCGCGTCTCCCGCCGGACCCGCTTCCACCGGGCATGCGACGCTCTGGCCGTTGAAACCGCTGGCGCTCTCGCAGACGACGTCTACGCCGTTCGAGTGGACGGTCGTCTTCTGGCCGCGGGCATAGAGATTTCCGTAGACGGGGGTCGCATCGGGGCATTGTTGAAAGAAGGAACCGACGTTCGCGGCCGGCTCGGACGTCGGGCAGACCGCAGCAGCGCGATTCGGAGCCAGGATTGCCGCAAGCAGGATGCCGAGAAACGAAAAAAGCCTGAGCACCGTTCGGCGACTGGGAATCCGCGTGTCTCGTCCGGTCATGCGCGCCTCCTTGGGGCACTTGGCGACCGGCGGCCGCAGCTGCGACGCCCGGGCGTCTGCGGGCAGCCGTGCGACGTGTATCAACGATTGTGGCTGGAATGTACCACCAAACGGCCGAGCGGGTGATGAAATCCTGGCCACGATGCCGGCAGGACCGGCAGCGGCGAAGAGTCGAATCGGGACGGGCCGCCGAACAGGGCGAGGGGCGAGACTTGCGTTCATGACATCCTCCGCTCCCGGCGGGGAAAGGCTCCAGGAGTCCGGTAACTGCCGGCCGGCGCGGAGCCATGGCGACTTGCCCTGGAATGTACTACCAAACGGGCCGATTGGGGGGAAATAGCGCGGGGTGGCGGGGGTGATCGCCTGTAGAATGGCCGCGCGGAGGCGGAATGGCGATGACACGAAGTGCGGCGCGGCGGCCCGTGAAGCGTTCCGGGGGCCAGACGCTGGCGAATCTATCCGAGCTCGATCTCGAAAACGTCGCGCAGGTCGAGTTGCGCAACTATTTCGAGACGCTCTCACGGCTCTCCGGGTCGAACGGCCAGCGCGCGGCCACGAGCGGCACGTCCCCCGGGATCGACGGCACGCGCCCGCGCACGAACGGTGGACGCTCGGGGCGAGCGCCGGCGGCGCCACGCAACGGCAACCCGGAAAAGCGGGCGCGTCTCCTGTTCGAGCTGGAGCGACTGATCCGGCGCGCCCGTCGCGAGACGGCCCGCGCCGCAGCCCTCGAGGCGCACGCCCGGGAAGAGCACCGGCTGCGCGGCCTGGGCGACTGGGACGTGAGCCGCGAGGCGTTGGAGCGGCTCAGAAACCGGATGAGCGAATTCGATCGCCGGCACCCGGTCGCGACACGTCGGGGGCGATTGCAGAGCCCGATGCGCGACGCCTGGCGTCTTTGGGACGGGGAGAAGGCGCCCGTCCGGGAGAGCCTGGTGGAAGAAACGAACGGCGCCTCGCGGCGCGACCTGCACCTGGAAATCCTGGCGCGGCATCGGCGCGTGCAGCGGGAGATCCGCGAGCGTGTCGCCCGGCTACAGCCCCGCGCCAGACCTCAGGGAAGCCTCTTCCGTCTCGTCTATCTCCCCGACCGGCACGACCTCTTCCTGATCTCCGCCGACGCCAGCATCTGAGCCGGGCCACGACGGCCGGGGTGTGGTGCCGCGGGACGGAATTGAACCGCCGACGCAGGGATTTTCAGTCCCTCGCTCTACCGACTGAGCTACCGCGGCAAACCGGTGAGGCCAAGAGTGGGGGCGCATCGTAGCAACGCCGATTCCGGACTGTCAAGGATGCGCGATCGGTCCGGATGCCGGGTGGCCGCGGTCGGCGCGCCTTGCCGGCCGGTTCAGGCGCGGGCGCCGGGTGCGGGGCCGCGGGGGGAACGCGGGGTCTCGCGCGCCGAGGCCGGGGCGGGCTTCGCGGCGGCGGTGTCGCGCGCGGGCGCGGTCTTCGCGGCTTCCGCGCTCTTGCCGTCGTCGCCGTCCTTGGACTCGGTCTTCTTCTCTTTGATCATCCCGAGCAGCCGGCGGAGCTTCTGGTCGAGCTCGAGACGGAGATCCGTGTTCTGCTCCAGGAACTGCCGGACGTTCTCGCGTCCCTGTCCGAGACGGGTCTCGCCGTAGGAGAACCAGGCCCCGCTCTTGTCGATGAGGCGGTGGGTGATGGCGAGATCGATCAGGTCGCCGGTGCGCGAGATCCCCTGGCCGTACAGGATGTCGAACTCGGCGATCTTGAACGGCGGCGCCATCTTGTTCTTGACCACCTTGACGCGCGTGCGGCTGCCGATGTCCTGGTCGCCTTCCTTGATCTGCCCGATGCGGCGGATGTCGAGACGGACCGAGGAATAGAACTTGAGGGCGCGGCCGCCCGTCGTGGTCTCGGGGTTTCCGAACATCACGCCGATCTTCTCGCGGATCTGATTGATGAAGATGAGACAGGTCCGTGAGCGCGACACGATGCCGGTCAGCTTCCGCAGCGCCTGCGACATCAGCCGCGCCTGCAGGCCGACGTGCGAGTCGCCCATCTCCCCCTCGAGCTCGGCCCTCGGCACGAGCGCGGCGACCGAGTCGATGACCAGCACGTCGATGGCGCCGGAACGGACCAGGACCTCGGTGATCTCGAGCGCCTGCTCGCCGGAGTCGGGCTGCGAGACCAGCAGGTTGTCGATGTCGACGCCCAGCTTGCGGGCGTATTCGGGGTCGAGGGCGTGCTCGGCGTCGACGAACGCCGCCAGGCCGCCCTTGGCCTGCGCCTCGGCGACGATGTGCAGCGTGAGGGTCGTTTTCCCCGATGACTCCGGGCCGAAGATCTCCACCACCCGCCCGCGCGGGATGCCGCCGATCCCGAGAGCCGAATCGATCGACAGCGATGTCGTCGAGATGACCGGGACCTCCTGTTGGAAGTCCTTGTCTCCCAGTTTCATGATGGAGCCCTTGCCGTACTGCTTCTCGATCTGGGCCAGCGCCAGGTCGATCGCTTTCGATCGTTCCTTGGGGTCCTGCGGCATCGGGAGGAGTCCTTTCTCGATCTTGGGTTCCGGCTTGAGTTCGGGTCTTGCGGACAGATTCGATCGCATGGTAGGCGAAACCTCCGAGGAGTGTCAACGCAGCGGCCCGTCACGCAAGCCACGCGCCACCCTCCCGAATCGGGCCCTGCGGCGGAGGTCCCCGCAGAGGGCGGACGCTGCGTATCCTCAAGATTATGAAGAGTTTTCTTCGCCCGGTTTCTTGACTCACGGACGGGGGCCCGATATATTGGCCGCGTAGCGGCGTCCGCAGGAGGACGCCGCCCCCGTTTCAACGAGGCCCCGTGAACAGGCTTTCGGCCGCAGTCCTCTTATTGCTTCCGGTCTGGCTCGCCGCCTGCGCGAGCGGCGGAGCCACGGCCCCCGCGACCGAGCCGCAGTCGGCGCCGCGGCCGGCCGCCGAGAGCGCCGCGCCGCCCAATGGTTCCGGGCATCCCGAGTCGGCCGATGCGCCGAAGACCGGCGATGCGTCCGTGCCCTCGAAGACCGACCGTCCGGTTGCCGCGACCCGCGAGATGACGCCCGATCGGACCCGTCGCGAGAGCCTGCCGTCGGGCGTGCAGTCGATCCGCGAGCAGATGGACGAGGCGTACCAGAGCGGACTGGAGGCCTACCAGGCGGGACGCTTCAGTGAGGCGAAGGAGCATTTCGACCACGCGGTGGACGTCGTCCTCAGCAGCGGCCTCGACCTGTCGGAGTATCCCTCCCTCAAGGCCGCGTTCGACGAGCTGGTGAGCAACATCGCCGACATGGACGCCGAGCTCTACAACCAGGAGCCGGCGGGGGAGAACGGCGCCTCCGCCTCGCCGCTCGACTCCCTGAAAGACATCACCACCTATCTCACGCCCGAGGAGGCCGAGAAGGAGCGCCAGAAGATCCAGCAGGTGGTCGGCACCATCTCGTACGACATCCCGATCACGCTGAACTCGAAGGTGCTCGCGTATATCGAGGCGTTCCAGACCCGCATCCGCGACGAATTCGAAGCCGGCCTGAAGCGCTCCGGCGGCTACCTGCCGCTCATCAAGGCGATCTTCCGGAAGGAGGGGCTCCCCGAGGATCTGGCCTACATGGCGCACCAGGAGTCGGCGTTCAAGACCAACGCCTATTCGCGCGCCCGGGCCAAGGGGATGTGGCAGTTCATGTCGTTCACGGGACGCAAGTACAACCTGCGCATCGACGCCTGGATCGACGAGCGCAGCGATTTCGAGAAGGCGACGCGCGCCGCCGCCGCGTACCTGCGCGACCTGCACGAGCGCTACGGCGACTGGTACCTCGCGATGGCCGCCTACAACGCCGGCGAGGGCAAGATCGATCGGGCGGTGGCCCGGGCCCACAGCAAGGATTTCTGGACGATCGCGAAGACACGCTACATCCGCGCCGAGACCAAGTCGTACGTGCCGGCGATCCTCGCGTC
>DASRAN010000052.1:0-8038 GCA_035638115.1 Patescibacteria group bacterium
CCCGCGCAGCGAGAAGCCGCGGCGGGTCTTGGAGCCCTCGGCCACGAAAAGGCCCTTCTTGGTGCCGATCGAGACAAGGACGCGCTCGGGCATCGTCAACCTCCGGAGACCGCGGGCAGGATGCTGACCACGTCGCCCGGCGAGAGCGGCGTGTCGAGCCCGTCGCGGTCACGCATGTGATGGTTGTTCACGAACAAATTGATATGCCGGCGCACCGCGCCGGTCTCGTCGCAGATGCTGCGGTGAAGCTCCGGGTGCCGCCGCTCCAGCTCGTCGAGAACGGCGCGCAGGCTTCCGGCCTCGACGGAGATGCGCGAGGCGCCTCCGGCCGAGGCGTGCAGCGGGCCGGGGATCAGGACGGTGACGGCGGCGGCGCTCTTCATCGGGTCCATCGGAGGCCGGGATTATACGACCAGTCGGCGGCCCGGTGGACGGCGGGTGGACGTCTTCAGCGATCGGCGGGCCGAACCCGGATCGACAGCGGTGTCCGCGGCCGCAGGTCGGGCAGGACGGCGTGGCGGCGGTCGGGGAGGAGCGTCGCTCCGCCGTCGATCGAGGCCAGCGGCCGGGCGAACTCGAAGGTCAGCCCCGAAACCGCCTCGTCCGACGCGACTTCGAGCCGCAGGGCCCGCGGTCCGGCGCCCGCCGCCGTCTCCTGAACCACCCGCCAGCGCAGGCGATCGCGAGCCCGCCAGAAGCGCGCGAACGCCAGGAGGTCGCCGGCGCCGACGCCGTCGGGGAGCTGCCTGAGGAGCGCCGCCTCCGCCTCCAGCTTTCCCTTGGCGTCGTTGGTGTGGATCAGGACCACGTTGACGGCGCCGTTGTCGGAGTTGGCGCGGATCACCTCCAGCGCCTCGGGCACCCGCCGGGCGATACCGGGTGCTTCCTCGTCCTCGAGGGTCACCGGGAACTCGTAGACCCCGCTCTCGTCGTCGAAGCCCAGGTCGCGCGGCAGGTGGTAGGGGAAGTTCGACAGGACGTCGCAGGCCGTGAACGACGAGTCGAACTCGTAGCCGCAGCGCTCGAGCGCCTCCGGCAGGGTGCGCGGCACGCGCAGGTGGCCGGCGCGGAACAGGATCGTCCTCTGTCCCGGGATCTCGCCGTCGAGCAGCGACTTGCTGACCCGCACCTCGCCGAACACCGTCCCGCCGGCGGCGTGCTCCAGGTCGAGCGCCTTCGGGCGGTAGGAGGCGAGCGTCTCGCTGCCGGGGCCCAGCTCGAAGGCGTTGAAGCCGCGCGCGTGCATCACGCTGTGGCTGCCGATGGAGAATCCCCGCGCCGCGAGCTCGCGCAGCCGGTCGAGGTTGGCGCCCTGGAAGAACGCCGCGCTGTTGGCGTCGCTCACGTACTTCGTCTGGATGAAGAAGGTGCTGCCGGCGCCCGCCTCCTTCTCCAGACGCGCGAAGTCCAGGGCCGGCGCGAAGGAGTTCTCCCAGTCGACGTCGTGCGACAGCAGGAGCATCGAGCGCCGCCCGCCGGGATTTGTCGCGAGGCGGACGAAATCGGGCGCCGACGATTCGTACCAGGCGCGC
This sequence comes from Patescibacteria group bacterium, assembly GCA_035638115.1. Taxonomy (GTDB): domain Bacteria; phylum Acidobacteriota; class Polarisedimenticolia; order Gp22-AA2; family Gp22-AA2; genus DASRAN01. Next base: position 1,533 of record DASRAN010000052.1, read on the forward strand.
AGGAGGAGCAGCCAGACGTCGGCGCCCGGCTCGAACACGTTGACATAGTGCCGCTCCGCCTCGAAGTCCCGGTTCGACTGGCAGCGCAGGACGACGTTCGTGTAGCTCGGGCCGCACAGATACGCCCGGCCTAGGCCGAGCGGCCGCGACAGCAGCGCCGCGTCGCCGTCGTCGTACGATGCCAGAACCGCGGCCCCGGAATCGGCCGCGTAGCCGCTGGTCCAGGGGGTCTCCTTGTAGGCCGCGGCCGCCAGGCGGACCTCGCGCTCCTCGGGGCGGTTCAGGTACTTCAGGATCGGATCCGTGCCGCTCTCGAAGCGGATGCGATGCCGGGTCTGCGAGCGGCGCGCCTCCCGGAAGCCGAACAGGCCGCGGAGCGGCTCGGCGGTCACGTCCTGGGCGAACAGCGCCCCGCCCTCGCCGACATGACGCGTCAGCCGTCTCACCTGATCGGCGGTGAAGGTGCCCTTGTCGGCGCCGGGGAAGAGAATCACCAGGCGATGCCGCAGCGCCTGGTCGAAGTCGCGGGTCACGAAGAACGGCACGCCCATCCCGCGCAGGGCATGGATCACGCCGAGGGGGTGCTCGTCCGGGCGGGTCCAGAGGACCGCCACCTGCATCGGGAACGACTCCGGGTAGGTCGCGACGGGGTCGGCATCCTTCGCGAAGGGCGCGTGCACCGGCACGTCGGCGGCGCGCAGCGCGGGCGGGCGCTCGCACCGCAGCGACGTGCAGACGGCGAGGAGCGCCGCGGCGAGCGGGGCGAGCCTCGTGACGATCCGGCCGGGTCGGCGCACGGTCCCGGAGTCTACACCGGGGATGACGCCCGCCCGCGGGCGGTCGAATCAGTCTATGATCCGGCGCCGATGAAGAGTCTGGCAGGATGAGCCGCCCGGGTCGAGACGCCGGCGATCCCCATCAGGTCTGGGCCCGATCGATGCCCTCCGGGCGGCGTCTGTTGCACGTCGCCCTCCTCTCCGGGCTCGGTCTCATCGTCGAGCTGCTGCTGATCCGCTGGCTCGACGCGCAGATCCGCCCGCTCGCCTACGTCAAGAACCTCGCGCTGATCGCGTCCTTTCTCGGCCTCGGGATCGGGTTCGCGCTGTCGCGATCGGCCCGCAGCCTCTTCCCGACGGCCATCCTGCTCCTCGCGATCGCGCTGACGGTCGGATCGATCTTCGCGGCGCTTCCCGAGCGGGCGATCAGCGGCCCCGGCGGTCCGGAGTCGAACCTGGGCGTCGACGTCGCGGCGGGGACCCGGGCGCTCGCGGCGTTCTACGTCCTGATCGCGGTCATTTTCGGGCTGGTCACGCTCGCTCTGGCGCCGTTCGGCCAGATCGCCGGCGCGGTCATGGTCGATCTGCCGGTCCTCCCGGCCTACTCGGCGAACGTGGCCGGCGCCCTCGCCGGCGTTCTGGTGTTCTGCGGCCTGGCGGCGCTGTCGGTCCCGCCCTGGGTGATCGCCGCCGCCGTGTTCGCCGTCGCGCTCGCCTACCTGCGCTCGCCGGCGTGGTACCGGGTCGGCAGCGCCCTCCTCGCCGGGATCGCTCTCGCGGGCATGGTGCTGGTTGACCATCGCGGCTCGACGGCCACGGTCTGGAGCCCCTACAACAAGATCGAGGTGTCGCTGATGGCGCCGGCGGTCGCCGCCAGCGGCTACCAGGTGTCGCCGGCGTGGGAGCTGCGCGTCCAGAACCTCTACTACCAGCACGTGCTCGACCTGCGTCCCCAGAGCCGGCCGACCGTGGCGGTGGCCTACCCGATCGCGCGCGACGCCGGCTACGCATACGACTACCCCTACACCTGGAAGCGGCCGAAGCGGGTGCTCGTGGTCGGGGCGGGCACCGGGAACGACGTCGCCGCCGCCCTGCGCAACGGCGCCGAGGCGGTGGTCGCCGTCGAGATCGATCCGCGCATCGTCGGCATCGGCCGGCGGCTCCACCTCGAGCATCCGTACGACGACCCGCGGGTCCGCGTCATCGACGACGACGCGCGCGCCTACCTCAAGACGGCGGGACCGTCGTTCGACCTGATCGTCTTCGGGCTTCTGGATGCGCACTCGAGCCTGTTCTCGACGTTGTCGAGCAACATCCGGCTCGACAACTACGTCTACACCGTCGAGTCGCTCCGCGAAGCGCTCGGGCGGCTGACGCCGGACGGGGCGCTCTGCCTCACCCTCTACGTCGAGCAGCCCTGGATCGCCTCACGGCTCGAAGCCATGCTGCGCGAGGCCGGGGGGACGCCGCCCCGGACCGCCCCCGGGCTGTACAGCGGTCACATCTTCCTGGCTGGACCCGGCCTGCCGCCGCCCGGGTCGCGCCCCGAGATGCGCGTCGGGCTGCCGGCCGGCGAGGCCGAGGCCCACCCACCCGGCCCGAACGCCACCGACGACTGGCCCTTCCTGTACCTCCGCGACAAAGTCGTCCCGCCGACGGTCGGACTCGCGTCGATCGGAGTGCTGATCATCGGCGGGCTGATCGTGGCGCTTCTGTTCCGCGGACGGGTCGGGTTCGATCGGCATCTCTTCTTCCTCGGCGCCGGCTTCCTGCTGGTCGAGACCCGGACCATCGCGCAGCTTGGACTTCTGTTCGGCACCACCTGGCGGGTGAGCGCCATCGCCATCGGCGGGATCCTCGGTCTCGTGCTGCTGGCGAACGTCGTCGCCGCGCGCCGCCGCCTGCCGGCGCGTCTCCATCTGTACGCCGCGCTCGGCCTGCTGCTCCTGGCGAACTACGTCGTGCCGCCCGGCGTCGCTCTCGGGCACGGCGCCCTGGTCACCTGGGCCATGACCATGTTTCTCCTCTCGCCGCTGTTCGTGGCCGGTCTCATCTTCGCCACGGCGCTGCGCGAGCGGCGCGATCTCGCGCCGGCGCTCGCGTCGAACCTCATCGGCTCGGTCCTGGGCGGATTGCTCGAGAACCTCTCGATGGTGTTCGGCATCTCCGCGTTGAGCCTGGTGGCGCTCGCGGTCTACGCGGCGTCGATCCGGCGCTGACAGCCATCAAGGGGTGGCGGGAGGGACGAGTTCGGCTCCACCTCGAGCATTCCGCTCCCCTCGAAACGCCACCGACCCTTGAGCTCGACCGTTCGTCCGTGTCTCCAGGCCCTCACTTCGCTCACGTCGCGCCCTTGACAGCCAGACGCACCTCCCTGACGCGCGGAAAGGGCCGGCGGCCCCCTTTGGGACCACCGGCCCCGCTCGCAGCGCGCCCCGTCGAGGGCGCTTCGGTTCGGCCTAGTTCACGTCGAAGGCATCGACGAGGATCCAGCCGGAGGTGCTGGAGGAGCTGTAGGTCCCCGTTACCTGGATCTTGATGGTGTGGGAGCCTGACGCCAGGCCGCTGGCAGAGTACATCACGGCCTGCGCCTGTTCCGCGGGTGCGTACGTATCGACGGTCGCCTTCAAGACGCCGTCGAGGTAGACCTGCGCGATCCCGGCCCACGGGCCCCTGAAGCCGATCCAGGAGATGCCGGTTCCGGTGAAGGTCAGGGTGGCGGTGCCGCTCGGATCGTTCGACTCGACGACCGAGCCGCCGCTGAGATCGGCGCGCGACTGCGGGATCCAGCTGCCGGTGTATTGCACGGAAGGATCGGTTTCCTCGACCCTATGGGCCGTGCCGCCGCCTCCGCCGTTCGACACGGTCACCGCGACCGTCGCCGAGGTGGCGCGGTTGCCCGCAGCATCGCGGGCGACGGCGGTGAGCGAGTGCGAGCCGTTGGCCGCCGTCGTGGTGTCCCAGGACGCGGCGTAGGGAGACGACGTGTCCTCGGTGCCGATCGGCGCGCCGTCGACCAGGAACTGCACGCCCGCGACGCCGACGTTGTCGGAGGCGCTCGCCGTGACGCTGATCGTGCCGGTGACGGTCGCGCCGCCTGCCGGGGAGGTGATGCTGACCGTCGGCGGGGTCGTGTCGCCGCCGCCGGACGAGGCCCCTTCGACGTCGAAGGCGTCGACGTCGATGTTGGCGCCGCCCGAGGAGGCGTTGGCCGCTCCCGTGACCTCGATGACCAGTGTGTGGCTCCCGGACGGGAGCCCCGTCGCGCTGTAGAGCACGCCGGATGCGGCCGGCCGGCTCGGGGCGTATGTGTCGATCGTGACGACGCTCGATGCGTCGAGGTGAACGCGGGCCGTACCACACACCTCGCACTTGAATCCGATCCAGGAGACGCCCGTGCCGGTGAAGGTGAAGGTGGCGGTGGCCCCGGCTGCCGCGCTGTAGACCGCCTGGTCGCCGCTCAGGGTCACGCCGGCCGCGGCGCTCGAGATCGGCGTCCAGGCGCCAGCCGGCGCCAGAGTGGCTGCGGTTTCTTCGGAGCGCGTCGTTCCGCCGCCCCCGCCGCCGTTCGACACGGTGACGATCACCGCGCTGGAGGTCGTCCGATTGCCGGCGGCGTCGCGGGCGACGGCGGTCAGGGAATGAGAGCCGTTCGCCGACGTCGTGGTGTTCCAGGCGACGGAGTAGGGTGAGGCGGTGTCTTCGGCGCCGAGGGCGGAGCCGTCGACGAGGAACTGCACGCCGGCGACGCCGACGTTGTCGGAGGCGTTGGCCGTGACGTTGATCGCGCCGGAGACCGTCGCGCCCGCGCCGGGCGAGGTGATGTTCACGGCAGGTGGCGTGGTGTCGCCGCCGCCGTTTGTCACGGTGACGATCACCGCGCTGGAGGTCGTCCGGTTGCCGGCGGCGTCGCGGGCGACGGCCGTGAGGGAGTGCGAGCCGTTGCTCGCGCTCGTGGTGTTCCAGGACGCGGAGTAGGGCGAGGCGGTGTCTTCGGCGCCGAGGGCGGAGCCGTCGACGAGGAACTGCACGCCGGCGACGCCGACGTTGTCGGAGGCGTTGGCGGTCACGAGGATGGTCCCCGAGACCGTCGCTCCGTTGGCGGGTGAGGAGATGCTCACCGTGGGCGGCGTCGTGTCCGGCGGCGGGCCGTTCGAAACCGTGACTGCGACGGCGGCGGAGGTCTTTCGATTTCCGGCGGCGTCGCGCGCGACGGCGGTGAGGGAGTGCGAGCCGTTGCTCGCGCTCGTGGTGTTCCAGGACGCGGAGTAGGGCGACGAGGTGTCCTCAGCGCCGAGCGCCGCGCCGTCGACCATGAACTGGACGCCGGCGACGCCGACGTTGTCGGAGGCGTTGGCGCTGACCGTGACCGTCCCGGAAACCGTGGCGCCGGCGGCGGGCGAGGTGATGCTGACGATCGGCGGCGTGGTGTCAGGCGGCGGACCGTTCGACACGGTCACCGTGACCGGGCTGGAGTTGTAGGAGAGGCCGAGCGCGTCGCGCGCGATCGCCTGGAGCGTGTGGGAGCCGTTGCCGACGCCCGTCGTGTTCCACGATACCGCATACGGCGCCGAGGTGTCCTCTGCGCCGAGATTGGCGCCATCCAACGTGAAGTGGACTCCCTTGACCAGGACGCCCGCGACGCTCACGCTCGCGCTGACCGTGGTCGTGCCCGAGACGGTGGATCCGGATGACGGCGACGTGATGGTCACGATCAGGCCGCCCGGCAACTGCGCCGCAGCCTCCCGCGGCGCCAGCGACCACCCGACGAGAATCGTCGAGAAGGCCGCCAGCACCGAGAAACGAACGCGAAGCGAATCAGCACGCATGGTCACTCCTCTCGTGGCTTCAAGAGCCGCGACGAATCTGCTCCCGAAAGGAACGACCAACCATCAGGTGGATGCCAGAAGAGGCGCGGGGTGAATCGTTGCAGGCGGCGCCGGAGATCCCCCGAGAAAGGGGCCCGCCATCGACAACATGACGCGACTGGCGCAGGATTCAGCCATCGTCGTCGTGCCGCTCGCGACAAGACCACATCGTGAACCCTTCTGATTCGGGAGGGACCATCAATGCGCGAGGGCGCCAGCTACAGCGGCCCCGGCGGCTGCTGGTACACGCGCGGGTAATAGCGCGTCGGTCCGGACGCTCCGCAAAGCGCGTCCGGCCGCGCGGCCGTTGTATCCTAGAGGCATGAACGATCACGCGCTGCGCGTCTATGATTCGATCCTGGGGCTCCTTTCGAGCGCAGAGAACCCCACCCCGCTCGTGCGGCTCACCAAGGTCATCCCGTACCGGCACACGCAGGTCTACGCCAAGCTCGAGTGGTACAACCCGTTCGGAGCGGTGAAGGACCGCATCGCGGCCAACCTGCTCGACGACGCCGAGAAGCGCGGCCTCGTCAGCCCCGGCGCCAAGAAGCTGGTCGAGCCGACCTCGGGGAACACCGGGCTCGGCCTGGCGATGATGGCCAACGCCAAGGGGTACGAGGTCCGCACCCCGCTGTCGAACAAGATCCCGCTGGAGAAGCGCGCGGTCCTGCGCTTCTTCGGCGCGGACGTCATCGAGCTGAACGACGAGCTCTGTCCCGCCCCGGGCGCGCCCGAGGGGGCCATCGCCGTGGCGCGCCAGACGGCGCGCATGCCGGACTTCCACATGCTCGATCAGTATCGCAACGAAGCGAACCCCGACAGCCACTACAAGACGACCGGCCCCGAGATCTGGAAACAGACC
>DASRAN010000053.1:0-55479 GCA_035638115.1 Patescibacteria group bacterium
CGTCGCCGCCGTCCCCCGACAACACCACCTTGACCGATTGGGCGGCCAGCCGGGACACCATGAAGGTCGGGATCGCGGACGTGTCGCCGAACGGCTCGTCGAGATGCCAGACCAGATCGTCGAGCTGATCGAGGGCGTCCGGCCTGACGACCATCTCGTGGTGATCGGTGCCGAACCGACGGGCCACGGCGCGCGCGTGGGCCAGCTCGTCGTAGTCGCTCTCGTCGAAGCCGATGGAGAAGGTCTTCACCGGGGCGGACGAGAGACGCGCCATGGTCGCCACCACCGCGCTCGAGTCGATCCCGCCGCTGAGGAACGCGCCCACCGGAACGTCGCTCGTCAGATGCAGCTGCACCGATTCCTCGAGCCGGGCCCGCAGGCGCTCGGTCAGCTCCGCGGCGCCGCTCGTGGTGTCGGGCTGGAAGCGCAGCTCCCAGTAGCGCCGCGTGCGGACACCGCGTCCGGCGGAAGCCTGCAGCAGATGCCCAGGCTCGAGCTTGCGGATCCCTTCGACGATGCTCTGGCCGGCGGGCGTCGACTGGAACGCGAACAGGTGGCCGACCGCTTCCCAGGAGAGACGCCGCGCGACCAGCGGGTGCTCCAGGATCGCCTTCAGCTCCGACCCGAACAGGACCTGGTCGCCGATCTGGGTGTAGTAGAGCGGCTTGATGCCGAGGCGATCGCGCGCCAGGAGGAGCTCGCGACGCCTCTCGTCCCAGACCGCGAAGGCGAACATGCCGCGCAGCCGCTCGACGCAGTCCGCGCCCAGATCCTCGTAGAGGTGGACGATGGTCTCCGCGTCGGAGCGGGTGGCAAAGCAATGGCCGCGCCGGCTCAGCTCGCGGCGCAGCTCGCGATGGTTGTAGATCTCGCCGTTGCAGACCGCCCAGATCGCCCGATCCTCGCTCGTCAGCGGCTGGCTGCCGGTCTCCAGATCGATGATGCTCAGCCGCCTCATCCCCAGTCCGGCGCTGCTGCCGACGAACAACCCCTCCTCGTCCGGGCCGCGGTGGGCGAGGACCGAGCACATGGCCTGGATCTCGCCGGGCTTGACGGGCCGGCCGTCGAAGCTCGCGATGCCCGCGATCCCGCACATCGCCTTACCTCTCCCCCGCGCGCGCCAGGAACGGGCGGACGCGCGACCGCAGCACCGCCAGGCCGCCCGCGAGGACGGCGCACGTGGCCGCGTACAATCCGCCAGTCACCACGAGCGACGCGAGCGGCGGCAGATCGAGGGCGTGTTGCGCCAGGAGCGCCGCGAGACCGGAGAGCGCGGCGGCGAACGTGACGCCCGCCAAGTCGGTCCAGGGCAGGAGCACCGTCAGCGGCGCCCGCAGGCGCGTCCGGATCCGCGCCAGGGCCAGAATCTTGCCGACCAGGATCGCGAGCAACGCGACCACGACGCCGCCGATCAGCCCGAGCCGGTCGAGGAACAGGGGCGCCAGCGCCATCACCAGCGCCAGCTTCGCGACGCCGAGGAACAGCAGGTACCGGGTGTCGGCGCAGACCCGAAGGACCCCGTCGACCGGGAGAGCCGCGAGCAGGAACGCGACGCACCAGATCATGAAGATCGGGACGCTCTGGATATAGACGCCGGTGAACAGCAGGAGAACGAGATCGCGCGCCCCCACCAGGAGGAATCCGACCAGCGGCACGAACACCAGCGCCAGCCTGCGCACCGCGTCCCGCCAGGTCTCCAGGGCGGCCCCGGTCCGGCCCGCGGCGACCTCCTCCGCCATCTGCACCATCATCACGTTGCAGGTGGAGGAGGCCACCAGATCGACCAGCGGCACCTGCAGGCAGCCGACGGAGTAGACCGCGAAGGTCGCCGCGTCGAAGCGGTGCGCGACGGCGTACTGGTGCCAGTTGGCCTGCAGGATCTCCACCACCACCGCCAGCTCGAACGGCATCGCATACGCCAGCTGGCGCCGGAGGAGAGCGGTGTCGGCGCCCAGCCCGGGGCCGAACTCCCGCCGCAGCAGCACCACGCCCGCCAGAAGACGCGCGGCGGCGAATGCGATCGCGCCGTACAGCAGGGCGTCGAGCGTGCGGACCAGGAGGACCGGGATGACGAAGAGGGCGGCGCGCGCCAGATCGGACGCCGCATAGACGCCGGCGGCGGCCGTGTACCGCTTGCGCGCCGTCAGGACGATCTCCAGCCCCGCCGAGCCCAGCATCAGCGCCAGGAAGATCCCGAGGAGTGGCGCGGCGTCCGCCAGAGCCCCGTTCCCCAGCCACGCCCCGACCGTGCGCCGCCCGAGACAGAGCGCCACGGCGCAGACCGCGCCCGCCGCCAGGAGGACGAGCAGGGAGTTGACCGCGTAGCGTCCCGCCCGGTCCCGATCCGAGGGCAGGAAGTAGAACAGGCTCTCCGCCATCCCGACCTGCGCGATCCCGAACAGCGTCCCGTACAGGAGAAAAAGCTGCTTGTAGGCGCCGAACGCGCCCGGGTCGAAGACCCTGGCGAGCGCGACCGGAATGCAGAACGAGACCAGGACTCCGGCGAGGCGTCCGGTCATCAGCGCGGCGGCAGGCTTGAGGGTCGAGGACACGTTCAGTTCCAGTGGTTCACGGGACAGCCCGACAGGCGCTCGAACAGGCCGTCGGCCTGACAGCCCATCACCGCCGGGGAGAACGCCCCGAACGCGGCCGTGGCGGAGTTCTGCCAGAGCAGCGTGCGTGGCAGCGTGAGGCTCGGGTAGGCGGGGTCGCGGTGCCGGCAGGAGGTGTAGGCCCAGCGGTATCCGGCCTGGGCCACCGCTTCGACCGTGTCGGAGTTGAACCAGCCGTTCGGGTAGGCGAAATGCAGGACGTCGGCGCCGAGCCGCTGCATGAGATCGCGTCGCGAGCCGGCGATCTCGTCCCGCACCGTGTCGGGGTTCTCCCGGCTGAGAAGCGGATGCGTCCGGCTGTGCGAGGCGATCGTCACGCCGGCTCGCCGCATCTCCGCCAGCATCTCCCAGGTCATCGGGAGCCGGCCGTCCTCCGCGCCGTCCTCCGCGGCGGCCTCGAAGCCCGCGTCACCCGCCAGCACCTCGATGGCGCGCTCGATCTCGGGCTGCGGGAGCTGCTCGAGCAGCAGACGCATCACGTCGTGCGGGTCCGGGGCGGGGCGATCCCGCCGGACGAGCCCGGCGCTCTCCGGGCCGAGGCGCGACAGGACGCTCGCCAGGAGGTCCGCCCGGGCGGGCCAGGTGCGCCGGACGTCGAGCAGGCGGTGGTGGAGACGGGCGAAGAGCGGCGGGCGGGTCGTCCCGACGAGCGCGCTGATCACGAAGACCGCCGCGGGGATGCCCCGCGCCTTGAGGATCGGGAAGGCGTGATGGTAGACGTCGCTGTAGCCGTCGTCGAACGTGATCGCCGCCGCCGGCCGGCGGAACCCGGCGCCGCGCTCGAGCCGGTCGCCGAGATCGTCGAGCGACACGCACTCGAAGCGCGCCGTGATCCAGTCCAGGTGACGCACGAACATCGCCCGGTCGATGAGCATCGGCTCGATCGCCGAGGCCGCGCTGGCGGCGAAATCCTCCACCACGCGGTGGTAGGAGACGATCCAGGGGGCGCGGCCCGGCCCCCGAAGCGCCCGGTTCGCGGCCGACACCCCGCTCCACCGCAAGCCGCACGCGAGACCGGTCTTGACGAGACGACGCACCACGTCATCCCTCCCCGGCCGCCGGCCGGAGCCCGTCGGCGAGACGATCGACGAACCGCCTGGGAAGGAGGCTGCGCGCAGCCCGGCGCGCCGCACGGCTGAGCTCCATGGTGCGCCTCACGATGCGTCCCCGCAGGCGCGGCGGGTAGAGCTCGATCCGGCCGACGCCACGCGCCACGCGCGCCCAGCGCGACTTGTAGGTCTCGTCCCCCTGCAGCAGGTCGTATTCCAGCGCCTCCTCTTCGATGGCGCTGCGGATCGACAGGCCCATGGCGACCAGCCCGGTGCTGTAGGGCGCGAACGCCGGGTCGAACCCCGACTGGTAGAACGAGAAGGTCGATCCGTACCTGAACCCGTACAACGCGGCCGCGGGCGCGCCGTCGAGCCAGAGCGTGTGGATCCGCAGCCAGCCGCGCTCGCAGGCCAGTCGCGTGATCTCTTCGTGGAACCGGACGTGCGCCGGAGTGTGGAACGCGTACGACGGTCCGCGTCCGCACCAGCGCGCCCGGTGCAGGGCGATCAGCCGGTGCAGCGACTGGAGTCGCCGATCCTCGGTGGCCACGGTGCGGAAGCGGAGCCGGAAGCCGCTCTCCAGCCTGCGGAGCTTGCGCCGGAAGTCGGCGCGATGGGCCGGGCCGAGCCCGGCGAGGTAGGCGTCCCATCCCAGCCCCGACAGGTCGATATAGCGCGAGATGTCGGTCGGCTCCGCCGCGACGTGCCACCCTCGCTGACGCAGGACGGCGCCGAGCGCGCCGGCGCCGGACGCGCCGTCCCGCACCTGCCCGAGCTCCAGCGCCCGGCCTGCGCCCGCCAAAGGCGCGGCCAGCGCCGCGATGCCCGCCTCCTCGTGCCCGCGTCTGAGGATCACGTCGAGACGGTCCGAGCCGACGCTCCCCGTCCCCATGAACCCGATGGTCGGGAACGGCAGCGCGCTGAGCAGGCCCGGCGCCCGCACCACGAGGGGCGCGAGGGCGATCGCCCGCCCCCGGTCTCGCGCCACGACGACGAACAGCCGCCGCCCGCGCGACAGGTGCTTCCACCAGGTGGCCAGCCACTCCCAGGTCAGGAAGACGTTGTCCGACAGGCTGTCACGGAGCAGATCGTTCCACTCCGCCCGCAGCTCCAAGAGACGCTCCGCCTCGCGGACGATCTCGACCACGACGACCGGCGCGCTCACCGCGCGCTCAGGGACGGATGCACCATTCACCTTCGAGCCTCGTGAGCCGGGCGTCGCCGCGATGGATCGCCGCGGCGACGTCGGGGTGGGGAGAGTGGATCAGGAACCAGGAGAGGCCGTCGTGGTGGAACACGCAGCCGTGCGCCGCGAACGCCTGGAACTCGTCCGGCTCGAGCTGGCCCGACACCGCCGCCGAGCCGCCACGCCGGGCGTGCTGGAACAGGTGATCGAGAACGCTGCCCATCGAGTGCTTCCGGGCGCCGATCTGCACCACCTCGCTGATGCCGCCCGGGTTCAGGTAGTAGAGGTACCAGCCGGCCAGGTCGCCGCGGTCGTCGCGTACCGCGACGCGGAGGAACCGGCCGCGATCGGTCCGCGTGGCCAGCAGGTCGAGCAGCCAGGCGAGCGACGCGCGGTCGTACTCGGGCCGCAGCGTCCGCTGGCTCGACGACTCCGACATGGCCTGGAGCAGTACGTCGAGATCGAGATCCTCCGACGTCATCCAGGAACGCGCCGGGCGCAACGACCCTCCGAGGACCAGCGGGAGGACGGCGTCCGCCGCGGCGCACGCCGGCCGGAGCGGCCAGGAGAGGACGGCCGGGAGGCCGCGTCGCGTCAGGTACGACAGCAGGTAGCGGCTGGGACGGAGGGGACGGGTCCAGCGCAGGCTGTACAGGAGCGCGGTCGAGCCGCCGAGACGCTCCAGGATGAGGCGCGACGGGAGCCCGCCCTCGGCGATCAGGAGATCCTGGCGCGTCGCGAGCAGCGCCCCGGCGAGATCGAGGGCCGACAGCCCGGCGCGGCTCCCCGGCTCGACCATGAAGGTGTGGGTGACCACCGCCCGCACCGGCCGGCCGCCCATCCACATGCGCCGCGGCATGACTCCGAGGCAGCCGGTGACGCGGCCCGCGCCGTCCTCGAGGACCAGGGACGGAAGCGTCGCATCGGCCCACGGGTTGCGAAGGAGAATCGTCTCGAAATAGCCGGCGGTCTCGCGCGGCGACCGGCCCGGGCGGTTGGGAAAGACGCGCTCGTAGAGCGCCAGCACCCCCGGGAGATCGCCGTCGGCGAGCGGCCGCACGCGGGCCCGCGCGCCGCGCGCGGGAGGGCTTCCCCGGCGGGCCTCCGGGAGGCTCATGAGTCCCGCGTCGCGCATCGCGCCCTCCTGACCTCAGCCGCCATGCCCGAAGCTCTCCACGGTCCCGGTGCGCCCGCGCACGAACTCCGCGATCGTGCGGATCGATCGGAACGCGCTCAGCTCGATGTCGTCGAGATCGATCGCGATCCCGAACTCGTTCTCGAGCTGCGCCAGGAGCTCGACGAACAGCATCGAGTCCAGGGCGCCGGTGTCGATCAGGTCGGTCTCGACCGACGGCACGTCGAGATGCAGCCGCTCGAGCAGCAGCCCGGAGACGCGCGCCTGGAGTCCGTCCGTGTCCGGCATCTCACCTCTCCCCATGTTCCGACGCCAAAATGTCGAACCAGAGCCGATCGCAGACCCGCCCGCCGACGACGTGACAGCTCCGCTGCCGGCCGATGAACTTGAAGCGCAGACGGTGGGCGATGCGCACCGACGGGTTGTCCTCCACGATCCAGGTGTTGATCGCCGCGAGCCCCAGCTCGCCGAACCCCAGGGTCAGCAGGAGCCGCGCCGCCTCGGTGGCGTGCCCGCGCGCGGCGAACGTCTTCTCGCCGGCGACCACCCAGATGCGCGCGGTGCCGAACGGCCGATCGATGCTGGTCAGTCCGACGACGCCTCCCGGCGTCACCCCGTCGTCGAGGGTGTAGATCCGCAGCAGCTCGGTGTCGCGCTGCGTGGCGATCCGCAGCCACTCGGGGGTCAGCACCTGCCGGCCGTTGCCGAAGTCCAGCCAGCGGTAGTTCTCCTCCCGGGACATCCAGGAGGCGACCAGACGCAGGCGCTCAGGCGTGTCGATCGGCAGGAGCTTCATGACGCGCGAATTCCTCCTTCAGGGCGGCCCGATCGATCTTCCCGTTGCCGTTGCGCGGCAGGCTGTCGCGGGCGATCCAGCGGGCGGGCAGCATGTGCGAGGGGAGGAGCCGGGCCAGATCGCGGCGCAGCGAGGCCGGGGCGGCGTCCCGGCCGGGGGTGGCCACGTAGGCGCAACAGAGGATGGTGCCTTCGAACCCGGTGGTGGGGAGGGCCACGACGGCGCATTCCCGCACCGCCTCGAGCGATCCGAGCCCGGCTTCGATCTCCCCCAGCTCGATGCGATATCCCCGGCTCTTGATCTGGGTGTCGGCCCGGCCGGCGAAGTAGACGAGCCCGTCGCGGCCGAGCCAGGCGAGATCGCCCGTCCGGTAGATCCGCCGTGCGGGATCGTCGCCGCGCGGGTCGGGGCGGAACACGGCGAGCGTGCGCTCGGGATCGTTCCAGTAGCCGGGGCTGAGCCCGACCCCGCCGATGTACAGCTCCCCGATCTCACCGTCGGCGACCGGGCGCAGCGCCGCGTCGAGGACGAGGAGCTCCTCCCCGTCGCACGCGGACCCGATCGGGATCGGCTGCAGTTCGTGGCGCGGCGGCGCGGGCACGGTGTAGTGGCTGCTGGCGATGGTGGTCTCGGTCGGCCCGTACAGATTGGTGAACTCGACGTGCGGCAGCTTGTCCATCCAGTCGGCGAGGGCCGGCGTGGGGAACACCTCGCCGCACCACAGCAGACGGCGCAGGGCCGGGAAGTCGCCGCGGCGGACGACGTCGAACTTGGTCATGTAGGCGAGCACCGACGGCACCGAGAACCACTGGGTCAGCTCATGGGCGCGGATGAACTCCGCCAGCCCCTGCGGCAGGAGATTGAGACCGGCCGGGACCAGGTGCAGGCGGGCGCCGGCCGCGAAGGTGCCGAACAGGTCGAAGACCGACAGGTCGAAGTGCAGCGGCGGATGCGAGGAGGTGCGATCGGACGGATCGAGACCGAAGCGCCGCACCGCCCATTCGACGAAGGCGATGACGCTGGCGTGGGTGATCACGACCCCCTTCGGCGCCCCCGTGGAGCCGGAGGTGAACAGGATGTGCGCCGGATCGTCGCGGCGGCCGCGGCGCGCCACGGGACCTGCCGGGCAGGCCGCGATGTCCCGCCAGGTGAAGCGCGCCCGGGGTTCGCGGGCCCCGCCGGGACCGTCGTCGAGCCAGCCCAGGGACAGATCGGAAGAGATCTGCGCGTCGGCCAAAAGCGCGCCGGCCAGCGCCGCGGTCTCCCGGCCCGCGAGAATCCAGCGGGGCTCGCAGCGGGCGACGATGCGCGCCAGACGCGCCGCCGGTCCGGCGGGATCGAGCGGCACGTGGATGCAGCCCGCCTTGTAGACGCCGACCAGCGCGGCGATCGCCTCCGGCGACTTCGGCATCAACAGGCAGACCCGGTCGCCAGGGACGCAGCCCGCTTCCGTCAGGATGCGCGCCAGCCGGTTCGAGGCCGCCTCCAGCCGCTCGTAGCTCCAGGCGCCGCCGTCGCCGACGACCGCCACGGCGTCGGGCCGGCGCTCGGCCTGCAGCGTTACCCAGTCGGAGAGCAGCTCAGGCATGGACGAGGGCGCGGTCGAAGGCGACCGCGGTGTGATGGAGCTCGTCGGGATCGGGCGGCACGTCGAGGATGAAGGTGGTGCTGCCGAGCGCCATGTAGCGCCCGAGCTCCTCCGCGACGCGCGCGTAGCTCCCGACCAGGTAAGGACACATCGTCTTGTAGTTCTGGAACGGCACCATCCAGTAGGGGCTCGAGGATTCCCCGGGCTTCATCTCCGCGAGCTGCCGGTGCCAGACGGAGTCGGAGACCTTGCTCGCGAGCTGGCGGGCGATCTGCCCCTTGCGCTCCTCGGGGAAGCGCGCCCGCGCGATCTCCCACGCCTCGCCCTCCTCCTCCCGCGCGATGACGCCGACGCGGATGCCGTGCGCCGCGACGCCGCGCGGGACCAGATCGTCGCTGTCGCCGGCCGGCTTGGGGTAGCGGACGGCGGTGGCGCCGAGGGCCCTCGCCGCCGCCAGCCCGGCCTCCGAAGAGCCCGAGATCAAGAGCGCCGGCGCCAGCGCGGGCTCCAGGGGCGGTGCGAGCCTGAGACGATCGACGCCGTAGAACTCGCCGGCGAAGCTGACCGGCGACGCGCCGGCCGTGAGTCCGCTCACGATGGTCGCGTACTCCACCAGACGGTCGTAGCGCCGGTCGTGCGGCGTGCCGTCCCGGAGGGCGGCCAGGTCGTTGCCGAATCCGCCGGCCACGAGGTTGAGATCGACTCCGCGACCGTGCAGGTGCCCGAGCGTCGCCACCATCTTCGCGACGGAGTAGGGATGCATGTAGACCGGCTGCACGGCGACCAGCGGGCGCAGGGAGCGTGTCGCCTGGATCATCACCTGCGCCAGGAGCCACGGGTCGACGAGCGAGTTGTCGGAGTAGACGAGGCTGCCGCGGCAGCCCGCCGCGTCGCTCCAGGCGGCGACCCGGGCCACCTGTTCGAGGTATCCCCTGCCGTCCATCCGGCCGGAGGGCGGGCAGGTCGAGTAGACCTGGATGCGTGGATCAAACATGACGCGTCGCCTCCTTCCCGGCGTGCCGGTCGCGCGGCACCAGGTTGCGATAGAGATCCTCGGTCGCCCGCGCCATCACCTCGAGCGAGAACTGCCGCTCGATCCGGCCCCGGGCGTTCTGCCCCAGGCGGCGCGCCAGGTCGGGGTCGTCGAGCACCCGGCCGATGGCGCGCGCCAGGGCGGGCGAGTCCCTGGGGACGACGAGCAGACCGGTCTCTCCGTCGGTGACCGCCTCCGGCGTCCCCCCGACGCCGGTGGTGACGACCGGAATCCCCGCGGCCATCGACTCCAGCACGGTGTTCGACAGCCCCTCGCTCAGGGAGGGAAGCACCGACACGCTCGACGCCGCGAGCAGGGCGGGGACGTCGAGACGGAACCCGGTGAAGCGCACCCGATCGGCGATGCCGAGCCGCCGCGCCTGGCGCTCCAGCACCCGCTGATAGGCGTCGTCGCGCACCGGTTCACCCGAATGGGTCTTGAAGCGCGCTCCCACCACCAGAAAATGGAGGTCCGGCCGGCGCTCGAGCAGGATCGCCGCCGCGTCCAGGAAGTCGTCGAGCCCCTTGAGCTCGTGCAGGCGGGAGATCATCACGACCAGCGGCGCGTCGGCCGGGACTCCGAGCTCGTGCCGCACGTCACGCGCGTCGCGCGGGCGCCGGAAGCCGCTGAGGTCGATGCCGTTGCGGATGACGACGATCCGATCGCGGCGATAGCCGTCGCCGACCAGCCAGTTCCGGATGGCGTCCGCGTTGACCACGACGCGGTGCGCCAGGCGGCAGGCCATCTTCTGGACGTTCTTCTGCATCGGGGTCTGATAGACGCCGGTGTCCCGGATCGAGGCGAGCACGACGGGGACACGGGCCAGCCGGGCGGCGGGGACCGCGAAGACGTTGGCGTAGAAGTTGTGCGTGTGGACGACCTGAATCCCGTGCCGTCTGAGGTCGCGCGCGAAGCGCCACTGCTGCCGGACGGTCCGGTGATTGTGCAGGCTGTCGATCGGGTATTCGTGGATCGGGACGCCCCGGTTCTCGACTTCGCCGAGCAGCTGGCCCCAGCGCTTGAAGCAGGCCAGATGGAGATCGAAGCGCGTCCGGTCGAGCGCACGGACGAGATTGACGACGTGCCGCTCGGTGCCGCCCATCCCGAATCCGTTCACGAACAGGAGAATGCGGATGGGGCGCCCCGGCTGCGCCTCCGGGAGCGCCCTCGCCGGCGCCGCGCCCGGCGTCATGGAAGCCTCCCGGCATGGAAGACGTGGGGCGAGAGGAAACGGAGCTCCGGAGCGCCGCGCCCGCGCGACAGGCGGAGCCAGGCTTCCGAGCCGAGGCCGAGCGCGTGACAGGCTCGACGGTGGATCGCTCTCTGGAGCCGGCTGCGGGCGCCCGCCGCGGAGGAGAGATGGCCGTCGCAGAACCCGGCGTATCCCGACGCGATCGACCGGAAGCCCGCCCGCTCGTGGGCGAGGGCCAGGCTGCGCGCGGTGTGGACGACGTGCGCCCGGAGCGTGTCGAGGCTTCCGAGCCGCTGCAGCATCCAGTTGACCCCGTGCAGATTCGGAACGGTCGTCAGGATCCGTCCGCCCGGCTTCAGGTAGTGCGCCAGGTCGGCGATGCGCGCCGCCGGTTCGTCGAAATGCTCCAGAAGCCCCATCGAGTAGACGAGATCGAAGCGGCCGGCCAAACCCTCCCGGCGCGACAGGGCGAAGGCGTCGCCGCGATAGACCTCCCCGTCGACCCCCGCGCCGATCAGATTGGCGAGCGCCAGATCGGCGGCATGCGTCTCGATGTCGATCCCCGTCACCTGGCAGCCGTGACGCCGCGCCAGGAGCGGGAGCCAGGGCGACCGCCCGCATCCCAGCTCGAGAACGCGCGCCCCGGGCCGCACGCCGCCGAACCGGACGAACAGGTCGTGCAGACGGCGCTCCCGCACCCGCCCCAGGTCCGGGAGCACCGGTCGCGCCGCGAGATCCTCGGGACGCTCGGTGTAGTAGCCGGCCCCTTCCTTCCACAGCCATGCGCTCGGCCCCACCTGTTCGACGCTCATCGGTTCGTCCCCTCCGCCGGCCCTCCGGCCGCGGCGCGAGCCGCGATGGCCAGGCCGGCGACGTAGTAGAAGTAGAAGTGGTAGGCGACCGGGTGGAACAGCGCCGCCACCGCGAACACCACGAGGCTGATCTGGAGACCCTCGGCCAGGAGGAACAGGTCGGGCGCCGGCATCGCCACCGCGCGCCGCATCGCCTCCACGGTCGCGAGCAGGCAGAGCGCGAGCAGCGCCACGAAGAGCGCCACGCCCGGCAGGCCGAGGTCCACGGCGTATTGCAGGTAGACGTTGTGGACGTTCTTCCAGCTCGCGCCGCGCGCCTCGTTCAGCGCCAGGACGTTCATGCCGACGCCGGCGCCGAGCAGCGGATGCGCCGCGACGTAGCGCAGAGCCGCCCGCGTGTCGCTCCATCTCTCCTGCGCCGAGCCGGTCGGGTCCGACTGGATGTCGCCGATGGTGCTCAGGCGGTCGAGATAGCCGCGCGGCAGGAGAGGCGCTGCGATCAGCGCCAGCACCACCGCCGCGAACGCCCAGCCTTTCCAGGGCCGCCGGACCGCCTTCCAGAGGGACACGATGGCGATGAGCGCGAGGCAGATGAAGCCCGCCCGCGAAAAGGTCAGGATCACGCCGATGGCGTCCAGAAGCGCGCAGGCCAGGAATGCCAGCCGCGTCGCCGCCCGTTCGGCGGCCTGCGCCAGCGCCAGCGCCAGCGGCAGGACCAGATTCAGCATCAGGGCCAGATCGTTCGGGTTCTGGGTCAGCGGCGCGTCGACGCCGGCGATGCGGCGCACCGGCCCGTCGGCCTCGATGAACTGCCCGGTCGCGAAAGCGTGGACCGCGAACGCCGCCAGCGGCACCGTCATCAGGACCAGGCAGCCGGCCGCCCGCCGCAGCCGCGGGCGCGTGTCGACCACGTTCGCGAGCAGCCAGAAGATGGCCAGCGTCTTGAAGTACATGTCGAGGAGGAACGCCAGGCTGCCGCCGGGCCAGTACGAGAGGGGCAGCGTCGCGAGCGCCCAGATCACCAGGGCGGCCGCGGCGACGATCTCCGGGGTGACGCGGGTGATCGATCCGCCGCCGGCGAACCGATCGAACAGGTAGGCCGCCAGGGCCAGCACCGCGGTCAGGAGCCCGATGCGCAATGGCGCGAGGGCCGGCACGAAGCCCTGCGGCGCCAGCAGGAGAACGAAGGTGAACGCCATCAGGGCCGCGAACGACGCCCCGCTCCACCACGTCCCGGCGTCGAGGTCGCGTGACGCCTGGCCGGAGAGCGCCGGGGCCGTCTCCGGGCGCCACCACTCCCCCATCAAGGCCATGCTTCTCACGCGTCCCGTCCCGCTCCGCGCGACGTGGCCGGAGGCGCGGGCTTCGCCCCCTTCGGCTCATCCCCTCTTCCGGGGCCGAACCGCCTCGCGATGCTCCGCGCTTCACTGCAGGAACGAAGGCGACTCACTGCTCGCTGCTCGAGGACTCTTGACGCGCGACAGTTTTACGACCGCTCCGCCGGCCGGGCCATCAGGGATCACCCGGATGGGCCCGGGTGAAATCACCGACCTGTCGTCGGCCCACGCGACGGCGGGTACGCCCGGTAGTAATCCTGATACCCGGCCACGGCGTGGTCGTCGCCGTTGAACACCATCCCGACGACCTTGTCGGGCGGAAGCTGATTCAGGCTTTCCTCCAGGAGCTTGCGCGGTGTCCGGTGGGCCGCCACCACGATCAGCAACCCGTCCACCCAGCGGGCGATCAGCCCGCAGTCGGGGACCGGGACGATCGGCGGCGTGTCGACCACGATGAAGTCGTACCGCCCGCGGGCCTCCTCGATGAGCGTCTGGAGATGGGGTGCCCGCAGCACCTCATACGGCTGGGGGGAGGGACGCCCGGCGGTCAGGATCTCCAGGTTGGAGGGCGGCAGGCGCCGGACGAGGCCGGCCAGCGACGGCGTCTCGTCCAGCACGGCGTCCGCGAGGCCCGGCGTCCCGGCCTCCCCGATCCCGAGCTGACGACCCACCGAGGGCCGTCTCAGGTCGGCGTCGACGAGCAGCACGCGGGTGTCTCGCGCCTGCGCCAGCGCGCCGGCCAGATTGATCGAGGTGGTCGTCTTGCCGTCCCCCACGACGGCGCTGGTCACGGCGATCACGCTGTGTCCCCGCCCGTCACGGCTCGACTCGAGGTGGGAGCGAAGCGCGCGGTACTGGTCGGCCTCGAACGACGCCGGCGCGAGCAGGCTGACGAGACGGCGGTCGATCGCCCGGCGGATCAGTGCGCCCGCCTCCGCGCCCGGGCGCGAGCGCTCCGCGTCCTCCGGCCGCCGGGTGACGGCTCTCTCCGTGACGGCCACGGGCGTCGCCTTGATCATGACCGGCCGCCCCGCATCATCGAGACCACCCGGTCGTAGTCGCGCGCCACGTACCACGACCCGCCGGCGCTCGCGGCCACGACCGCTGCATAGAGGAGCACCAGCGCCCCGACATGGAGAACCCGGCGCCAGGCGAGCGGCCCCGCCGCGAGCTGCGGGATGCGGGCCAGGACCGGCACCCGGGTGAACCTCCTGAGGCTGTCGACGCTGTGGAAGGAGGTGTCGAGCTGCTCCCGCAGCGCCATCGCCAGCAGGGCGACGCCGCAGGCGCTGACCAGGAGCATGACCAGAAGCACCTTCCGGTTCGGCGCCGCCGGCGTCTGCGGGGCCAGCGCCTGATCCAGGACGCGGAACTGCGCGGCCGCCTGCCCCGAGCCGGTCGCCGCCGCGAGCAGCGCCTCGTCATGGCGTTTCAGGAGCGAGCCGTACAGCTCCTTGGTCGTCGCGTAGTCGCGCGACAGCTCGGCGAACTCCTGCTGGCGTTGCGGGGCGCTCTCCACCCGGCGCTCCAGATCCGCGATGGCGCTCCGCAGGCGCTGCTCCTCGTCCCTGAGAACCCGCACCTCGCCCTTCGCGGGCGGGGTGACGCCGCGCGCGCGGGGCGGCGCGGCCGACGATGCGGCCGAGCCGTCGCCGTCCCGGCCGCCGGCGGCGTCCTGCTGCCGCTTCAATGCGGCGATCTGCGTCAGGATCGCGGCGACGTCGGGATAGCTGTCGCTGTAGCTCTGGCGCAGCACGTTGAGCCGGCGGTTCAGCCTGGCGAGCTCGGCGTCGGGATCGTCGGCCGCTCCGCCGTCGCTCCCGGTGGGCGAGTCGGCGCGGCCTCCCGCCGCCGCGTCGCCGCGATCCATCGCCCGAATCTGCTTTTCGCTGTTGAGCTGGAGCTCGGTGTTGAGCCGCTGCAGGCTGGCGAGATTGGCGTCGACCTGCTGCGGCAGCTCGCCGGCATGGCGCTGGTTGAATTCGCGGATGCGTCCTTCTTCCGCCTCGAGCTTGGATCTCATCGCCTCGAGCTCGCTCTGCAGCGAGGCGGCGGCCGCGGAGGCCTGGCTCCGGCGGCTGTCGACGTCCTCCTCGACGTAGAGACCGGCCAGCGCGTTCGCCACCGACGCGGCCTGGGCCGGATCCTTCGCCGCGTAGGTCACGGAGAACGCCACGGCGCCGTTGCGCAGCATCGAGCCCTGCGCGCCCTTGAGCTCGACCTGGACGTCGCGCCGCATCCGGCGGGCCAGCTCCTCGGGCGAGAGACGTCCCCGCAGCGCCGGATAGAGGTCGAAGCGCTCCGCGAGATCGCTCAGCCGCCCGCGGCTGAGAATCTTCTCGCCGAGCGCGTTGAAGCGGAGATCGAGGTCGTCGCCGGTCGCCGGGCCGAGAAGGGAGCCGGTCTCCTGCGGTCGCTCGACCAGGACGGTCGCGGTGGCATGGTAGACGTCGGGCAGGGAGAGAACGAAGATGATTCCGGGGACGAGAAGGGCGACTGCGACCAAAAGGCCGAGCCGTGCCCGCCGGCGCGCGACCTCGAGGGCCCGCTCGACACCCGCGCCCGGCTCCGAACGACCCTGCCAGAATCCTTCCACGACACCCTCCGTCTTCCGAATACCCCGGCTCGTTCCGATACCCGGCGTCTTCCGATGCGCCGGCTTGTTCCGACGCGCCGGCGTGCAGGATGCGAAAAAGGCGGCGCGTGACAGCGAAGCTACGGCCCCGGACCGCCGGAACCCATCGGGTGAATCACCCAACCAGGTGCGTGAAATCCCCGATAGGTCCGGCGGCGCCGGGCCCGGCGCGGTGGCTCAGACGCGACACACGCTTCCCGTGGTCGGCGCCGTGTTCGAGTTGTTGCCCTTGTGGAGCTGGAT
Source organism: Patescibacteria group bacterium (assembly GCA_035638115.1). Lineage (GTDB taxonomy): Bacteria > Acidobacteriota > Polarisedimenticolia > Gp22-AA2 > Gp22-AA2 > DASRAN01. The sequence continues at coordinate 15,619 of DASRAN010000053.1, forward strand.
GTTCCCGCCCCCGGGCCCCGGGCCTCCGAGATCGCCGTAGGCGAGGTAGCCGCTCGAAAGCAGGACCCCGAAGAGATCGTCGCGGCCCGGCTCGCCGTTGTCGGTGACCCGTACGCGGAAGTCGCCGCTCTCGCCCGAATCGGCGACGTAGGTCCCGCAGATGTCGCGGGTGTTGTCGTCGACCCGGACGTATCCGGTGATGCTGGTGGCTTTCACGTGCAGGCCGTTGCCGTGATCGACGTAGTCGAGGTGTCCCCAGAACTGCCCGTTCTTGACCCCGCCGCCGACGCCGAAGTTCCCCATCGCGCCGGAGGGGGTTGCGAAGATGAAGCCCCCCCCGGTGACGAAGTCCGCCGGCGGCGCGTTGTCGCCGGGCCAGGCGCCCACCTGCGTGATGCAGATCATGAAGATCGTCGCAGCTAGAAGTGCCAGCGTCATGCGCATCGTCGTCCTCCCTTGTCAGGTTGTCGGGTTTCGAATCCGTGTCGCTTCATTCGTCTAACGTCCGAGCGGGGACAGAGGCAGTGGCAGAGGAAGCGGCGCCGCTCCACCGGAGTCGACCCCCGCTCCCGCCGACGCGATCACCACGTCCGCGATGCCGTTGACGACGAGATGGATGGCGTTCACCACCGTTCCCGTCGCGCCGGGGGTCTGCTCGTTCAGGACCACGCGTCCCCCCAGGAGATTGATCGTCTGGTTGGCCGCGCCGGTGACCACCACCGGCACGCCGTTGATCGACAGTCCGCTGACCTCGGACGTCCCGGTGGGCGAGCCGCCCACCGGCGCGAGCGCCCGGGCCATCACGAAGGCCGCGGAGAGGGTGTTCCCCGCCACCGTCAGGCCGAGGTCGGACAGCGAGGCCTCCGAGGCGACGTAGTCGCCCGCCCCCCAGTCACGGACGGAGCTGCCTGTGGTGGCGTGCAGGACGTCGGCCTGCACGAGGAGCGGGACGTTCGCCGCCAGGTCGGACGCCTCGCGGAGATCGTCCGGACCGTCGAGAGGCCCGGTGCCGGCCAGGGTCGTGCGGGAGCCGAGAACGGTCGCCTGGAGCGCGCTCGCCTCCCCGGAGACGCTCTGCGCCATGGCGGCGGCGGGCCACAGGAACAGCCCGGCCACCACCAGGGCGAGGACCGCCGGTCTGCGAAGGATGTCGATGTGTCTTTTCTTCATGTGAACCTCCTGTTCGTTCGATCCGTGAGAATCGGGCGTCACGGCGCCCACGGAGCGGGCGCCGCGCGACGCGGTTGGTAGCGCACCAGGACGTCCTGGATCGGGGTGGTCGGCGTCCCGGTGTTGAAGCACTGCTGAACGGTCCCGGTCGGAAGGTCGCGGGTCTGGCCGGTCAGACGCGAGCCGCCCGCCGCAATCAGGGCCGCGACCCCGGCGAGCATCAGGACGAGGATGGCGCGCTGGACGGCGCGCGGCGCGCGTTGACGGTGCATCGTGGCTGTCTCCTTTCGAGGAAGCGGCTCATCCCCGACCCTCGGCCGGGACCGGGCGGCCCCGCCCCCGAACAGCACGACCTGCGCCGTGTCGAGCAGGATGCGCAGGTCGAGGGCCAGGGAGCGGTGCTTGATGTAGTGCAGGTCGTAGCGCATCTTCTCGGTCTCCTGCTCCAGGTTGTCGGCGTAGCCGTAGCGCACCTGCGCCCAGCCCGTGATCCCCGGCCGCACCAGGGCGCGAATCCAGTAGTAGGGGACGGTGCGGAGGAACAGGTCGTAGTTCGAGACCGGGTGCGGGCGGGGGCCGATGAGGCTCATGTGGCCCTGGAGCACGTTGACCAGCTGCGGCAGCTCGTCCAGACGGAAACGGCGCAGCCACCGGCCCACGCGCGTGATCCGGCCGCTGTTGTCGCCGGCCCATTCGGAGGTCGCGCCTTTGGCCGGCAGCATGGTCCGGAACTTCACCAGGCGGAAGCGCCGGCCGCCGAGCCCCACCCGATCCTGACGGAAGAGGATCGGCCCGCGCGAGTCGAGCTTGACGGCCGCGGCGATGAGCAGCATCAGCGGGGCGCTCGCCGCCAGGCCCGCGACCGCCGCCAGGATGCTCGTCAGCCGCGCGATCGGCGCATGCAGGCGGGCGCGGCTGAAGTCGGGCGCGAAGACGAGCGCGGTCGGCGGCAGGGACTCGATGGCGATCTTGCCGGTGAGCCGCTCGAAGACGTCGACTCCGTCCTCCACCAGGATGCCGCGCACGCGCGCCTTGATCAGGCGGCGGACCGGCAGCCGGTCCGGACCGCATTCGAGCGCCACCACGATCCGATCGGGAGCGCGGCTGGCGATGATCGATTCGAGATCGTCGATCGACCCGAGGACCGGGATGCCTTCCAGCGACGGCGGACCGCCCGCGCGGGCGCCGACCAGGCCGATGAGCCCGTCGCCCGCGTCGGGCCGGGAGCCGAGCTCGCCGGCGATCTGCAGCGCCAGCGATCCGGTGCCGAGCACCAGCGTCCGGTGCCCGAACGCCGGAGACACCGCCAACGCTCGCAGCGCGTAGACCAGGATCCGGAATCCGAGGACCAGGACGATCGCTCCGGCGAGGGCGGGCCAGATCCTGTCGAGCGGCGGCACGATCCAGGGCATGGCGCACGAGAGCGCCGCCGCAAACAGCAGCGCCAGCGCTCCCGTGCGTGGCAGGCGCGACAGGAAGGCGCGCAGCGATCGGACCGCCCTCAGGTCGTACAGGTCCTGGTAGTAGAACGCCAGGACGCAGCACAACGACAGGCCCAGGGCCCGGCCGATCGCGAGCAGGACGCCGGTGAGGCCCCCCGCCGCGAGCCCTTCGCCGGAGCAATCGGCGGCGCAGACGGCCGCGCCGATCAACCCCATCTCGACGACCACGAGCGCGGCGGTCATCGGGGGAGCGTCCCGCGTCTGGGTCCTATGGTTCGCATGCCCAGTGTTGTACAGACGGACGGGAGGCGCCTCAATCAGAGCGATCCCGAAACCGGCCGGGGTGAATTCCCAGTGACGGGATCGGGCGCCCCCTGATGGCGCCCCGGAAAGTCACCGGGATCCGTGTGATTTCAGGCGCGATCCCAGGTAACGCTCTGGCGGCCGGTCAGGAACCGGGCGAACGCCACCACGGTCGCCCAGCTCAGCAGGCAGACGATGGCGGGGACGGCGAGGAACGACAGCCGCCGCCCGCCCTCCCCGGCCCGGCTTCCCGCCAGACCGGCGGCGTAGAACAGGGCCTGGGCCAAAAGCGCCGCCGCGAAGAACGGCCGCGACGCCAGGGCCAGGCTCGCGCCAAGAAGCCCCGCCAGGAGGAGCGGCCCGGCGAGACGCAGTCCCTTGTGGGAGAGGGTCTGCAGCCAGAGCCGGTTCTGGAGCGGATTCAGGAGCCAGGGCTGGCGCGCAAAGAGCTGGAAGTTCCCGGCGATCGTCCGGACCTTGCGCGCCCGCTCCGCGCGGACGCTGTCCGAGGGCCGGTCGTGCGCCCGGGCCTCGGGCTCGTACACGACCCGGTATCCGCTCCGGACGATGCGCATCGGGATCAGCACGTCGTCCAGGATCGTGTCGCGCGGGATCGGCGTGAACAGCCGGCGCCGGATGGCGTAGAACGCCCCGGTCGCCCCGACCGTGGAGTCGACGAGGCTCTCGGCGCCGCGCATCGCCGACTCGAAGCGCCAGTAGATCCCGGCGCCCGCGCCGATCGGAGCGTCGGCGCGATCCAGGATCAGGGCGCCGCTCACCGCTCCGACCTCCGGATCGGCGAAGCTCCGCACCAGGCGCCGGACCGCCTGCGGCTCGAACCATTGCCGCGCATCGGCGAGGACGACGATGTCGCCGCGGCAGGCGGGGACGAGCTCGTCGAGCACCGCCGCCTTGCCGCGGCGCTCCGGGAACGCGACAACCTGGACCCCGTCCGCCTCGAACGCGCGCGCCCGGCCGACCGTGTCGTCGGTCGAGCCATCCGACCCCAGGACGATCTCGAGACGGTCGCGCGGGTAATCGAGGGCGAGGAGGTTTTCCAGCCGGGCGCCCACCTGCCCGGCCTCGTCGTGCGCCACCACCACGATCGACACCGGCGGGAGGACGTCGGCGCGCGCCGGCGGCCGGGGCCGGATCCTGGCCAGCGCTCCGATCAGGATCGGGTATCCCGCGTGGACGTAGGCGAGCAGGAGCGCGGCGATCCAGAAGAGGGTCACCCACCCCATCGTCCGCCCCTCAGGCCGGCGCGACGGAGGTGCAGTCGATCCTGACGGCGACGCTGCGATGCAGGAGATCGACCGACACGACCAGGATTCCCTGCGTGTCCTGGCCGCGAACCAGGAAGCCCTCGACCTCCGCCAGCGGCCCGCGTGCGATCCGCACCCTCATCCCTTCCCGCAGATACGGGTAGGGGGAGCACGGCTCGCCGGAGTCGGAGAGCGCCTGCAACGTCTCGATTTCCCGATCGCGCACCACCGCCAATCGATCCCAGCCCGATCCGAGGATGCTCACCAGGCCGCGCGTCTTGCGCACCTCCTGATAGGAGCGCCTGTCCATCGCGTGGCGCAGGAAGAGGTAGCCCGGGAACATGGGCTGGCGCAGCGTGCGTCGCGCGCCTCCGCGCCGCGACCAGACGCTCAGCTCCGGCACGAAGACGGTGTAGCCCATCGCGCGCAGCTGGTCGGACAACAGACGCTCGCAATGACTGTGGGTCCAGAGCACGTGCCAGACTGGCTGCGGCCCGGGCTCGATCTCCCCCGCCGGAATCGGATCGCCATCGACCATCATGGTTGCCTCCCGCCCCCGATGGAGCGCGTCGTGGATGGTGTGATTTGTAGCGCGCGCGCCGGAGCGGGGACATCGGGTCGATTCCCGATGTCCGTGCGGGGAAACCCCGCACGCCGGGTCAAGGGGCGACGAGGTGGTGCCGGATGGCGTAGCGGACCAGGCTGGCGGTCTCGTGCAGTCCGAGCTTCGCCATGATCCGGCTGCGATGGGACTCCGCGGTCTTGGCGCTGATCCCGAGCGTCCGGGCAATCTCCTTCGATGACTGGCCCTCTGCGACGAGCTGCAGGACCTCGCGCTCGCGCAGCGTCAGGGGGTCCTGCCGGAACCCCGCCTGTTCGCGGAGCGCCTCGACCAGCACCTGGGAGAGCGCGGCGCTCAGGTAGTTCCGTCCACGCTGGACCTCGCGGATGGCGTGGACCAGGTCGGAAGCCGCCTGGCTCTTCAGAATGTAGCCGTGGATCCCCGCCCGCATGGCGGACGTGACGTACGGCTCCTCGGCGTGCTGGGTCAGGAGCAGGATCCTCGTCTCCGGGCAGGTCTGCATGATCTCCCGGCCCGCGTCGATGCCGTTCAGGCCGGGCATCCCCAGGTCGAGCACCGCCACGTCGGCGTGGTGCGCCAGCGCGAGCTGCAGCGCCTCGCGGCCGGTGGCCGCCTCGGCGACGACGTCGATTCCTTCGCGCGCCAGGAGGGCCTTCAGACCCTGACGCACGATGGTGTGATCGTCCGCGAGCAGAACACGTGTCGACATCGACCGGCTCGGAGCGCGACCGGCGATCTTCGCGCCTTCCTCATGCCCCCTCCTCCCTCTCCGACGGCGCCGGCGAGGGTGGAACCGCTCGGGCGGGGCTGATGGCGGGCCCGCCCGGCGGCTTTGGGGGGGGTTGGGTGCGCGGACGAGGCCACAGGACGGGCTCGGCGGCTCCGGCTCCTGGTCGCGCCTGTCGAGGCCGCTTCGACCGCTCGCCGGTCCATCAACCTGCCATCGCTCAGCAGGCCAGCCGCGCACAGTTCGTCCGCGCTGAACCGACGTTACGGCACCGGCCGGTCTTCGGGAATGAGGGGTTCACCGGATAGGAGCCGGGGAACTTCCATCAGGGGGAGCGCCGCGGCCGTGTCCACGGCCCGTCCGCGTGCCTGGAACGGCCTCCCGTCAGGCCTGGATCAACCCGCGGCGGATGGCATAGCGCACCAGACCGGCGGTCTCGTGGATGTCCAGCTTCGACATGATGTGCATCCGGTGCGACTCGGCGGTCTTGACGCTGATGTTCAGCAGCGCGGCGATCTCCTTGGTCGTCTTCCCTTCCGCCACGAGCTGCAGGACCTCCCGCTCGCGCGGGCTGATCGGATCCGGCGGCAGGTCGGACTTGTGCCGGTAGGCGTCGACGACGGCCCGCGAGACACCGGGGCTCAGGTAGATCGAGCCGCGCATGACTTCGCGGATCGCCTGCACCAGATCGACCGCGGCCTGGGTCTTGAGCACGTAGCCGCTGATCCCGGCGCGCAGCGCCTCGAGGACGTAGGGATCCTCGGTGTACATGGTCAGCAGGATCGCCTTCATGCGCGGCTCGGAGTGCAGCATCTCGCGGGCCGCGTCGACGCCGTTCAATCCGGGCATGGCGAGGTCGAGGACGGCGATGTCGGGGTGGCGCGACTGCGCCAGCCGGACCGCCTCGCGGCCGTCGGCCGCCTCGGCGACGATGGCGAACCCTTCGTGCTCCAGCATGGCTTTCAATCCCTGCCTCACGATCTGATGATCATCGGCCAGGAGAAGTTGTGTCGGCATGGTGTCCCTCCAGCGGAACGGTGATCCGCAGCTCCGTGCCACGCCCGGGGGTGGAGCGGATCACCAGATCTCCCCCCAGCGCATCGAGTCGTTCCCGCATTCCGACCATTCCCAGACCCCTCGGTCCCTTGCCGTTTGGCGCCCCCCCGGTGTCGAACCCCCGCCCGTCGTCCTGGATCGAGCAGCGCACCTGGCGCTCGGTCACGTCGATCCCGACGTTGACATGGCGCGCCTGGGAATGTTTCGCGGCGTTGCGCAGGGCCTCCTGGACGATCCGGTAGAGGGCCGTCTCGACGCGAGTCGGCAGCCGCGGCAGCCGCGATCCTTTCACCCGGATCGGGATGCCGCTGCGGGCCGAGACGCTCTGCGCCAGGAACTCCAGGGCCGGCAGCAGGCCCAGATCGTCCAGCATCGTCGGCCGCAGCTCGTGCGACAGGCTGCGCAGATGGTCCTCGATCTGGATTAGAAACTGGCGCGCCTCCTGCAGACCGTCGCTGCCGCCGGCCGGCGACCCGCGCTCGATCCTCTGGAGCGTGAGATGGACCGAAGCCAGGAGCTGCCCGGCATCGTCGTGCAGGGCGTGCGCGATGCGCCGGGCCTGCTCCTCCAGCATCTCGTTGATCTGCCGGAGGGTCGTCACGCTCTCGCGAAAGCCGCGGTGCACCATCTCGAACGAGGAGAGCATCTCGGCCAGAAAGGTGCCGGCATCGGCGACCACCGCCTCGGAGCCGCGGCCATCCTCCTCGCCCGCGAGAACCGTCGCGAGGGCGACGTGATGCAGCGCCATGAGGTCGAGCAGCCCGACCTGCTCGCGGATCGCCCGGCGTCCCAGCTCGTAGGCGCAGGCCAGCTCGGCCTCGCCACGGTGCTGAATGAACCGCCGCAGCGCTGCGATGTAGAGCTCGGTCCAGGGGTCGGCCGGCCGCATCAGAGCTCCTTCACCAGGAGCCGGGCCACCAGCACGAGCGCGTCGTCGGTCCGGCGAGAGCAGCGCGACAGGACCCAGTCGGCGATCGCCTGCGGGTCGCGGCGCAGATCGACCTCCTTCTCGAATCCCGAGGCGATCCCGTCGGTGGCGAGCACCAGGAGCCCCCCGTCGGCCAGCTTCAGCGTCTCCGGATGGAGGGGCGGCATGTTGTCCCCGACCACGCCGCCGCGCAGGAGCAGCCGCGGCGGCCTCGCCTCGGACGGCGAGCCGGCCCGCAGGGCGACGCCTTCGACGTTCCCCACGCCCAGCCAGGAGAGCGTCCGCGCCCGCTCGTTCCAATCCGCCAGGCTGACCGCGGCGCCGCGCGTCTCCTGAAGCCGCGCGTGGCACCGTTCCATGATCTCGATCAGGGTCGCGCCCGGCTGCTCGCCGGCGGACCGAACGGCGATCTCGGCGGCGCGGCCCGCCTCCTCCCCGTGCCCCAGCCCGTCCGCGACCACGCAGAGGATCCCGCCCGGATGGACCGTCACCAGGCCGCGATCCCCGACCACCGTCTGGCCTTGCACGGGGTGCGCGGCCACCGCCCAGGTCACGCGCGCGATCGTCATCCGCGCCACTTCCTGGCCGTGACCCGCGTGCCTCGACCGATGCGTGACTCGATCTCGAACTCATCCATCAGCCTTCGGACGCCCGGCAGCCCCAGACCGAGGCTGCCGGAGGTGGAATAGCCCACCTCCAGGGCGCGCGCGACATCCGGTATGCCGGGACCTCGATCGCTGGCGATCACGGTGATCCCCGACCGGCCGTTGTCCTGGACGATGCCGAGCGTGAGGCTCCCTTCGCGGGCGTAGAGAAGGATGTTGCGGGCGAGCTCGGAGATCGCCGTGGCGATCAGAGTCAGGTGGGTGTCGGAGAACCCCACCTGCTTCGCCAGGAGCCGCCCCTCCTGTCGCGCCGTCACGATGTCGTGGTCGGAACGGATCGCGACCTGCTTCTCCACCCGCACCTGGTCCGGAATCGGCGCCGGACGGCTCCTGGCCGTCGACCCCGACCGAGGACGCTTTTTTTTCATGCCCCCCCACTTCGGGTCTCTCCGCCGCTCTTCGCCTCGCCATCCAGATACGCGAGGCCCTCCTCCAGATCGAGCGCCGTCGCCACCCCCTCCAGCGTCAGTCCGAGCTGCACCATCGTGAACGCGACCTCCGGCTGGATGCCGACGATGACCGTCTCGGCACCCCGCAGCCGGATCATGTGGGCGATGTCCCGCAGCGTCCGCGAAGCGAACGAATCCATCACGTCCAGGGCCGTGACGTCGACGATCACGCCGCGGGAGCGGAAGCGCCCCACCTTTTCGACCAGGGCGTTGCGCAGCTCCAGCAGGTCCGCGTCGGTGAGCGCCGACTGGACGCTGGCGATGAGATAGGGTCCCTGCTTCAGGATCGGGACGGCCACGGCGTTCCCCTTTTCAGGCGGTGACGTCCGCCTTCGCGACCGGGAGGACCTTGTAGCCCAGCAGACGCTCGGCCTCCTCGATCCCTCCCTGGAGGTCGCCGACCGTGTTCATCTTGGTGAGGTCGACGCCGATGTTCACCAGTGTCTGAGCGATCTCCGGGGACAGGCCGGTCACGATCACGGTCGCCCCCAGGAGCCGCGACGCCTCCACCGTCAGGACGAGGTGATTGGCCACGTTCGAGTCCATCGCCGCGACGCCGGTGATGTCGATGACCACGACCCGGGCGCGGTTGGTCCGTATGCCGCGCAGCAGCTGCTCGGTCAGCTGCCGCGCCCGCTGCGGATCGATGACGCCGATGATCGGCAGGATCAGCAGCCGCTCGCGCACCTGGAGGACCGGTGTGGACAGCTCGCGGATCGCCTCCTGCTGCTCGCGGATGGTGCGCTCGCGCTCCTGCACGAATCCGACGGCGACGGTGATGGCGATTCGGTTGGCGGCCGGCTCGTACGCATCGAGGATGCGGTTGAGCTTTTCGAAGTCGGCGTGATACCGGGCGAACAGCGAGCGCGCCAGGACGTCGCGCAGCAGCAGCACGATGCCGACCACCTCGTCGGTCTGGACGCCGCGCGGGATGATGCGCTCCGAGAGGTTGCGCGCGTAGGCCTGCAGCGCCTCGAAGGTCCCGGTCTCCAGGGCCTCGACGTAGTTGTCGTAGACCGAGGTCGCCTCCGCGAAGACCTCCTCGGTCGTCATGGCGGTCAGCAGCTTGGCCTCGGTGATGCGCTGGGCCCATTCCTCGCGCAGCTGCGTCCGGTGCTGCCGCAGATGGGAGACCAGCTCGCGCAGGAGCGCCGTGGTCAGCTCGGACGGCACCTCGGAGATCCTGGCCTGACTCCGTCCCTCCTTCATCGCCTGCCTCCTCCGGACCGATTCACTCCCGGTTTTGACGTGCCCCGGGGCGCCTGAGCGCCCCCGCTGGCCGATGGTCATCAGGTTTTCGCCCTCAATACATACCCTGATGCCGGGACGCGAGCCATCCGTAATTCACCGTAGTTTTGGGCCGAAAAACCCATGTGTCCGGATCGCGACCCGGGTCCGAAGGGCGATTCCCGGCGTGGGATCAGGTCTTTTACGGATGGCCCTCCGGTGATTCCCCTTGACCCCATCAGGGAATGACCCTACCGTGAACTACGGGAACTGGTAGTCCCCACCGTTCGACCTGCGGGGGCAGTCATCACGCGACCGCCCAGCCTCCCTGAACCCCCGCCGGGTCGTGCCACGAGCACCAAACCGGGAGCGCCGACGGTCACCCGGGCCGTCCGCCCTCCATCTCTCGGGAGGATCACCGTGGCCAGCTCTTCGCCGCTCCGCGTCCGCCGCTTCCGTCGCATCATTCTCCACGCCATCGCCTGCACGTTCGTGATCGCCGCCTGGGGCAGGACCCGCGCCGCTCCCGCGGCCGCGCCCGACAGCGCCCCGGGCGGCTTTCTCGAGTCGGCCCTGACGGGCCTCGTCCGGGCGCGGTTGTCCCTGCCGGTCCTGCAGGCGCTCCTGCCGGCGCGCGGTCCGTTCACCTTTCCGCCGCCGTACAACACCTCGGCCGTCCGGATCACCAATGCCTCCGATTGCGGGGGCGCCGATTGCGTCGACGCCGTCGGCTACTCGTACTGGCGCAACATCAACAATCACGCGGGCAGCAATCAGATGCTGATCCTCCTCGGGCTCAATCGGGCCCGCGGCGGTCCCGGCCCCTCGCTGTTCAGCTACGACAAGACGACCGGGGCGGTCGCCAATCTGGGACCGCTCTTCGACCCCGCCGCCGGCCGGAGCTGGCACAGCACCGAGGGCTGGTACTGGAGCATGACCAAGCCGACCAAGATCTACGTCGACGACGCATCGCGCATGGAGCGCTACGACGTGCTCGCGAGGCAGTACGAGACGGTGTTCGACGTCGCCCCGCAGTTCGGCGCCGACAAGACCGTCTGGCAGATGCATTCCAGCGACGACGACAGGGTCCATTCCGCGACGCTGCGCACCAACACCACCTGGGAGATGCTCGGCTGCGTCGTCTATCACGAGGACACCCATCTGTTTCAATACTTCCCGAAGATCGGCGACTTCAACGAGTGCAGCGTCGACAAGAGCGGCCGCTGGCTCATGAGCCTGGAGAACGTGGACGGGCTCTACGATCTGGAAATGCGGATCTTCGACCTGTCGACCGGAACCGAGCGGATGGTCTGGGATCAGGACGGCGCGGTCGGTCACGCCGACATGGGTTACGGCTACGTGGTCGGCTCCGACAACTGGAACGCCCTGCCGAACGCCGAGCTGCTGTGGGACTTCGCGCGCAACCCCCTGGCCGGACAGATGGTGTCGCACAACCTCGACTGGTCGGCGCCGGCGCCGAACCACATCTCGCACGCCAACGCCCGGGCCGGCGTGCCGGCGGGCCAGCAGTTCGCCTGCGGAAGCGGCGCGACGCGGGTGAACGCCGTCTGGGGGAACGAGATCATCTGCTTCCCGCTGGACGGCTCGCTGCGCGTCCTCGTGGTCGCGCCGGTGATGACAGATCTCAATGCCACCGGCGGCGGCACCGACGACTACGTGAAGATGCCGAAGGGGAACCTCGACGTCACCGGGGACTACTTCATCTGGACCAGCAACGCGGGGGGCAATCGCCTCGATGCCTACGTCGTCAAGATCCCGAACCAGCTGCTGTTCGGGACGACCGGGGACACGACCCCGCCCGTCATCTCGGCGGTGGCCGGGACCGGCATCACGTCCACCGGCGTCGTCATGACCTGGCTGACCGACGAAGCGTCCGACTCGCAGGTCGAGTACGGTCCGACCACGTCCTATGGCAGCACCAGCACGCTCGATGCGACGCTGCTCGCCTCCCACTCCGTCGCGCTCGGCGGCCTCGCGCCCGGCGCTCTCTGTCACGCCCGCGTCCTGTCGCGCGATGGCGCGGGGAACCTCGCGACGTCGGGCGACTTCACCTTCACCACGCTCCCGCCGGCACCACCGCCGGACACGTCGGGGCCGATCGGGGCCTGGTCGTTCGGCGAAGGGAGCGGCTCATCCACCGTCGACGCGACCGGTCACGGCCTCACGGGAGCCCTGATGAACGGGGCGGTCTGGGTCGCGGGGCCGATCGGGACGGCCGCCGGTCTCGATGGGGTCGACGACTACGTCGAGGTGCAGCACGCCACAGCGCTCGACGCCTACCCGCTCACCGTGTCGGTCTGGGTCCGCACCAGCACCACAGGGTTGAGCGGCGTGGTGAACAAGTACCTTCCCTCCTCGTTCAATGGGTACCAGATCTTCGTGAACGGCGGGAACCTGTGCGCCTGGTACTTCAAGGACGCCTCGAATTCCGTCTGGGACGGGACGAGCTGCAGCCTCGCCGCTCCCGGACGCGCCGACGGGCAATGGCATCACGTGGCCTTCGTCGTCGATGCCGCCGGAGGGCGCCTTTACGTGGACGGGAGCCTGGCAGCGGCCCGGGCCTGGAGCGGCTCGCCCGGCCCCGCCTCGACGACGGCCAGCCTCAGCTTCGGCCGCTACCCGGGGATCGCCGCGCCTTACCTGCCGGGAGCGATCGACGAGGTGCGCCTGTACGCGCGCGCGCTGAGCGCAGCCGAGGTGCTCGCCCTGTTCGACGCGCGCGGCGCCGGCACGGGTGGTGGTCCGAAGGGGAAGGGCCGCAATCGCTGAGCCGGCGGCCGCCGTGCGACAATCGGCCGCCATGGCGCGGACCAGGCAGGCCGACTACCAGCGCAGCAACCGGGAGTTCGCGCTGCGCCTGCCTGATCCGGAGTCGGCGGCGCGCACCGCCGGCGACCTCCTGGCAGCCGCTGACGCGGCCGGGCGCCAGGCCGCCGGTCAGCGGCTGCTCGATCTCCTCGCGGCGCAGACCGGCATCCCGACGCCCGAGCTGGTGGTGCCGGACGCGTCGCAGCCGCACCGCCGCGCCGGCGGCCGGATCGTCTACTCGCTGCAAGGCGACTACCGCCGCCGCCTGCCATCGCCCGCCGATCCCCTGGTGGCGCGCGGCGGGCGACCCCTCGGGCGCGTCCGGGTCCTGCATCGCACGCCGGCGCGCGGCGCGGTCGTGAAGCCGGGCGCGTTCCTCAACACCCTGCTGCACGAGTTCTGTCATCACCACGACGCGGAGGCGCTCGGCCTGCTGCGCTCGTTCCACACGGCGGGCTTCTACGCGCGTCTGCGGGATCTGAAGTCGCAGGTGGGACGGTAGGACGTCCGGCCGAAGCTCAGCCCGCCTCGGCCAGGAGGTCCTCGCAGCGGCGCACCGTTCGATCGAGCAGGCCGTCGCGTCCGCACAGCCGTTCGAGAAACGGCTCGGGGAGGAAGCTGTCGCCGAGCTGCGGCAGCGCCAGGGCCTCGGCGCCGCGCCGGTTCGCCTCCACGAGGGCCAGCTCGAGCGCGGCGGCGAGGGTCGCGACCTCGGCCGCGGCGCCGGGCTCGGCCAGGTCGGCCAGAAAGCTCTCGAGGGCGCCGATGAACTGGCCGAGCAGGTATTCGACGAACGGGATCGCCACCGCGCCGTCGTCGCGGCGCGCGGTCCACATCGCCACCGCATCGAGCTCGGGCCGATCGATGGCGAGCGCGATCCGCTCGGTGCGCAGCGTGCCGGTCGGCAGGTCGGCCGACTGCGAGGCGGTGTACGCGAGCCCCAGGAGGTCGTGGAAGTAGCGCAGGCGCCGGAGGGCGATGCCCGAGCGGGCCAGGCGGGCGTCCGACTGTCCCCACGGCGCGCCACCCTCGCGCCTGACCGGCGTCTGACGCGCGGCCGGCTCTTCGCGGGGCGACGCCGGCGGCGCCGGCGCATGGTTCGACTGCTTGTTTGGTTGTCGGCTCGTGTCTGCAGCCGTCATGTTCGGACCCTCCCGGCGCATGGACGCGCGCCGACGGCCCCGGGGTTGAACTGTATGAAACCTTTCTACCACCTTTGGCCGGGATCGTGGGGAACTTTCAGGCCGTCGAGCCGGGCTCTCCTCCCGGCTTGCCGGGGACCTGCTTCATGATGCGATCGATGATTCGGGCCGAGATGTCGTCCGGCACGTCGAACGAGCGGCTCTCGGTCACGATTCGAATCGTCTTGCGCGTCGTGTCGACGATCACCCGGCAGTCGCAGCATTGCGCGAGGTGCCGCTCGAGAGCGGCGCGCAGCTCCGCCGCCATGTCGTCGTCGAGATAGCTCCCGAGCTCCCGCAGGACCTCGCTGCAATCAGCCACGGCGGGCGGTCTCCCCCTCGACGGTGAACCGCGGCGCCAGCCGCTCGCGCAGCATCAGGCGTCCGCGCAGCAGGCGGGTCTTGACCACTGCGATCCCGAGGCCGAGCGCCTGGGCGGTCTCCGCGGTCGACAACCCCTCGAGATCCCGAAGCATCACGACCATGCGGTACTTCTCCGGGAGGTGCATCAGCTCCTGCTCCACGACCGCGCGGGTCTCGCTGCGCGACAGCGCCTGCTCCGGGTCCTCCGTCCAGGCGCGGAGCTGCACCGGCCTGAACCCCTCGTCCTCGTCGGGGCCCGTCTCGTCCAGGCTCACCATCGGCTTGCGCGTGCGCAGGCGCTGCAACCCTTCGTTGATGGCGATGCGCGTCAGCCAGGTCGAGAACTTCGCGGTCCCTTGAAACTCCCCGAGGTGCTCGTACACCTTGAGAAACGTCGTCTGCGTCAGGTCCTCGGCGTCCTCGCGATTGCCGGTCAATCCGAGCAGCGTCCGGTAGATCCGCTGGTGATGCCGGCGGACCAGGTCCTCGAACGCGCCGCGATCTCCGGCCCTGGCCCGCTCGACGAGGCCGCCGTCCTCCTGCCTGTCAGCCTGGACGGACCCCAAACCGGCCTCCGACCTCTCCGTAGGATGCGCCAGCGGCGAATGAGGTGACACGGAGAAGATGCGCGGATTCTACATGGTGGCGCGAAGCTTGTGTTCCCCGCCTCGGTGTATCCTCGGCACGGTTGCGGGATCTCGGGGAGGGTTTCATGTCGCGACGCCTCTATCTCCCGAAAGCGATGCGCGAAGCGCCCCGCCTCGACCCGCTTCTGCGGACGCCGCCCCCCGTGCCGCGCACCGCGCTCCTGGTGAATCCGTTCTACCCGAAGGACCCGCACGCCAGCTTCGGCAAGCATGTCCTGACGCCGACGCTGGCGCTGACCTCCATCGCCGGCTCGACCCCGCCTTCCTGGTCCGTCCGCTACTGGGACGAGAACCTCCTGCAGGGTCCGCCACCCGCCGAACCGTTTCCCCAGGTCGTCGGAATCACCGTCCATCTCACCTTCGCCCGGCGCGCCTTCGAGCTGGCGCGCTGGTATCGCGCGCGCGGCGCGACCATCATCCTGGGCGGGCTGCACGTGCTCTCCTGTCCGGACGAGTGCGCGCCCCATGCCGACGCGCTGGTCCTGGGCGAGGGCGTCCAGGTGTGGCCGCAGGTGCTCGAAGACCTGGAGCGCGGCGTCCTGCGCGGGCGATACACCGGCAGCTACGCCCGCGGACCTCTGGGCGAGTACCGCGACGAGCCGTCTGCGCGACGCGACATCCTGCCGCGCTCGGGCTTCCTGACCCGCGGCAGCCTGATCGCCACCCGGGGCTGTCACAATCGCTGCGGATTCTGCTTCCTCGCCACCGACGGGCTCCACATCCCCTACCAGACGCACCATGCGGAGGAGATCGCCCGGCAGCTCGAGGCCACCGGCGAGCCGTACGGCGTGTTCATCGACAACAACCTCGGCTCGCGGCGCGACTACCTGCGCACCTTGAGCCGGGCGCTGGGCCGCACCGGGAAGATCTGGAGCGCGGCCGTGAGCCTGGACGTCACCGACGAGGCGGACCTGGTGCGGGAGATGGCGCTGGGCGGCTGCACGAGCGTGTTCGTGGGGTTCGAGTCCCTCACCGACGAGAACCTCGACCGGGCCCGCAAGAAGAGCCCCCGCACCGCCGACTACTCGCGCCGGGTCGATCTCCTCCATCGCCACGGGATCCAGGTCAACGGCAGCTTCGTCTTCGGGTTCGACGGCGACGGGCCCGACGTCTTCCAGCGCACGGTCGACTGGATCGAGGCGAACCGTCTCGAGTTCGCGACCTTCCACATCCTGACCCCGTATCCGGCGACGCCGCTCTTCCGGCAGATGGAGGCCGAAGGCCGGCTCCTGCACCGCGACTGGGGCCTCTACGACACCGCCCACGTGGTCTTCAAGCCGAGACGGATGTCGCCGGAGGAGCTGTACGAGGGGTACGCCTGGGCGTACCGCAGGATCTTCTCGCATGCCTCGATCTGGAGGCGGCGGCCGTCGGACATGCGGGCGGTGCCGCCCTACCTGGCGATGAGCTATCTCTACAAGAGGAGCAACCGGCTCTGGCCGATCCTGATCCGCCACCGGCTCACCCACCTGGTCTGGCACCCTTTGGTTTCGATCTCGCGCCGCCGGCACGTGCGGTTCCGGGGCCGTCTCGCCGCGCGCCGGCCGTCCGTCCCAGAAGTCGGCGTGCCGGTGGGCGGACTCTGCTGAGGACCTTCGGCGGGACGGCGGCCTTAGGCTGGGATCAGCGCGCGCGCGACTCGAGACGCGGCGCAAGGAAGCGATCGAGCGACAGCGGTCCCGCGCCGAAGACACCGAGCCAGAAGAACAGCACGATGTAGAGGTACTCGATGAACCCGAAGAGGCTGGCGATCCCATCGTAGTCCGCCTTGCGGGCGGTGATGATCGCCACGATCATCACGATGATGAGCGGCACGCAGGCGAGACGCGTGAACAAGCCGGCCAGGATGAGCGTGCCGCAGACGAGCTCGGCCGAGGCGGCGAAGGGCGCCTGGAACTGTGGCATCGGGATCCCGAGCTCCCCGAAATACTTGACGATGTCGGGCAGGTGGGTCAGCTTCCCCCAGCCGCTCATCATGAAGAGCCAGCCGACGGTGATGCGGGTCAGGGTGGCCGGCAGCCACGTCAGCTTCCCGGTCACCCTCAGGATGAATCGCCGGAACGCCGCCGCCGCGTTCATGATTCCGTTCATCGCTCCTCCCTTTCGGGGAGACCCGGTGGTCCCCGCCATGTGACCGGACTGCCGGTCAGCGTGACTTGCCCAGCTCCTGAATCAGACGTCCCGCCAGCGCCGTCCAGCCGGTCTGGTGGCTGGCCCCGACGCCGCGTCCGGTGTCGGCGTGGAAGTACTCGTAGAACAGGATGAGGTCCTTGAAGTTCGGATCGCGGGCGTAGCGCGTCTCGTCGCCGTGGCAGGGGCGCCGGCCGTCGCGATCCGGCAGAAAGATCGACGCCAGCCGGCGGCGCAGCTCGTCCGCCACCTGTTGCAGGCTCATCATCCGACCCGAGCCGACTGGGCACTCGACGCGCAGCGTCTCGCCGTAGAAGTGGTGATAGCGCTCCAGCGCCTCGATCAACAGATAGTTCACCGGGAACCAGATCGGCCCGCGCCAGTTGGAGTTGCCCCCGAACAGGCCGCTGTCCGACTCGCCCGGCGCGTAGTCGACGCGGGACTCCATGCCGTCGAAGCGGACGACATAGGGGTTCTTCTCGTGCACCCGCGACAGCGACCGGATGCCGTACGGCGAGAGGAACTCGCTCTCGTCGAGCATGTAGCGCAGCACCCGCACGAGGCGCTCGCGCGAGGTGATCGCCAGCAGCAGGTGCTCGTGTCCGCCCTGCTTCGTCACGATGCGCGAGATCTGCTTCGCCAGGTCGGCGCGGTTCCCCAGAAACCAGTCGAGCCGCTTCTTGAACCCCGGGAGGTTCCCGATGTGCTCCATCTCCAGCACTCCGGCCGCCAGCAGCGGGATCAGACCGACGAGGGAGCGCACCTTGATCGGATGGCTTTTGCCGTCGACGTGGATCTGGTCGTAGTAGAAGCCGTCCTCCTCGTCCCACAGCCCCATGCCGCCCAGGTTGTTCATCGCGTCGGCGATCGCCACGTAGTGCTCGAAGAACTTCGACGCCATGTCCTCGGTGGCGTGATTGTCGCGCGCCAGCTCGAGCGCCATCCCCAGCATGGTGCCGGCGTAGAACGCCATCCAGGCAGTGCCATCCGCCTGCTCCAGGCGGCCGCCGGTCGGAAGCGGCTTGCCGCGGTCGAAGACGCCGATGTTGTCCAGACCCAGGAACCCGCCGGAGAAGAGATGCTTCCCCTCCTCGTCCTTGCGGTTCACCCACCAGGTGAAGTTGATCACCAGCTTCTGGAAACAGCGCGACAGGAACTCGCGATCGCGGCCGCCGCGCGGCGCGGTCATCTTGTAGGCGCGCCAGCAGGCCCAGGCGTGGACGGGAGGATTGACGTCGCCGAAGGCGAACTCGTACGCCGGAACCTGCCCGTTCGGGTGCATGTACCACTCGCGCAGGAACAGCACGAGCTGATCCTTGGCGAACTGCGGGTCGATGGCGGCGAACGGGATCATGTGGAAGGCGAGATCCCAGGCCGCGTACCAGGGATACTCCCACTTGTCCGGCATCGAGATCACGTCGCGGTTGAACAGGTGCTTCCAGTCGGCGTTGCGTCCGTATAGCCGCGCCGGCGGCGGCGGGGGCTGCGCCGGATCCCCATCCAGCCAGTCGCGCACCACGTAGTGGAAGAACTGCTTGCTCCAGAGCAGACCCGCGTACGCCTGCCGCGCGACCCGCTTCTCCTCGACCGACAGCGTGCCGGGGAGGCAGGCAGCGTAAAAGACGTCGGCCTCGGCGCGTCGCTC
Source organism: Patescibacteria group bacterium (assembly GCA_035638115.1). Lineage (GTDB taxonomy): Bacteria > Acidobacteriota > Polarisedimenticolia > Gp22-AA2 > Gp22-AA2 > DASRAN01. The sequence goes on from DASRAN010000053.1 coordinate 34,229, forward strand.
CGCCACGACGCGGTCGAACGCCGCCGGCTCGACGGACCCGGGGGTCGCGGCCAGACGCAGCCGCAGCGTCGCGGTGCCCCCGGCCGGCAGCATCAGGCGATAGTGGAACGCCGCCTTGGTGCCGCGCCGCTCCGGGTCGACCGCTTCCCTGCGGCCGCGAACGACGTACTCGTGGAAGGCGTCCTTCACGTGCGGAGCCGGATTGGCGGCGCCATACAGCCGCTCGACGTTGGTCTCGTTCCCGGTGAACAGCGTCTCCGGCGCGCCCGGCGCGCCACCCGCCGCGAGCGCGAACGACCCGAGAGTGACGTGCCGCGCCACGAGCGCGCCGTCCTTCCCGAGCGCGATCTCCGGCTTCTCCCAGTACCCCTCGCCGGTGCGTCCCCACGACCAGGTGTTGCGGAACCAGAGGGTCGGCAGGACGGAGATCGGCGCCGGCTTGGGACCGCGGTTCGAGATCCGGAGGGTGATTAGGATGTCGTCCGGACCGGCCTTGGCGTATTCGGCCAGGACGTCGAAGTAGCGGCCGTCGTCGAAGACGCCGCTGTCGGCGAGCTCGAACTCGCGGTCCTTCCGGCCGCGGCGCGCGTTCTCCTCCAGCAGCCGCCGGTACGGGAACTCCGCCTGCGGGTACTTGTAAAGCGCCGTCATGTACGAATGGGTCGGCGTCGCGTCGAGGTAGTAGTAGCACTCCTTCACGTCCTCGCCGTGGTTCCCTTCCGGGCCGGAGAGGCCGAAGAGGCGCTCCTTCAGGATCGGGTCGCGTCCGTTCCACAACGCGACCGCGAAGCAGAGCCGGCACTCGCGGTCGGTGATCCCGAGCAGGCCGTCCTCGCCCCAGCGGTACGCCCGGCTGCGGGCGTGATCGTGCGGGAAGTAGGTCCAGCAGGCGCCGTCGGCCGAATAGTCCTCGCGCACCGTGCCCCACTGGCGCTCCGCCAGATACGGGCCCCAGCGCTTCCAGTTGGCGCGCCGCGCCGCGTCGTCCGCGATGCGGGTCTCCTCGACGTTCGAACGGCTGGAGGGCATCTCCGGCTCCTCGCTTTGGCCGGACGATGTTACAGCGCGGTCCGTCCGGCGCGCAGCCTGACTTGCACCCGGCCTTCGTGACTCGTCGCGGGTTGGAGCGGGGCTATTTCGAACGGGGCTGCTCGGAACGGCTGGCGGGGGCGGGGGTTCTTGAAGCGTGGGCGGCGTGGAAACGGGAGGCGTAGACGGGAGAATGAGAGGGCCGGGTCAGGGTGATCGACCCGGCCCTCCCGGTTGCAGACTATCCCTTCTTCTCTTCCTTCACGACGGTGCCGCCCTTGTCCGTGCACTCCTTCTCGGACTTCACCTTGACCCAACCCTTGCCCTTGCAGTCGTTCTTGCCGGCGCAGGCGTGGCTGCCGTCGGCGGAGGCGCAGGCGCCCTTGCCCTTGCAGGCGTTGACGCCGGAGCACTTCACCGTGCCCTCGTCCTTCTTGCCGGCGTCGCCCGAGAACTGGTACCCGGTGGCGAGCATCCCGACCACTGCCGTCGCGACCGCGAACCCGATAGCCTTGCGTGCGTTCATCTTTCCCTTCCTCCTGTTCGATACCGCATGTTCGGTTGAACTGCCGACCCCCCGACGGATCCCGGCGGGATCCGACTCTGGCGGCCGCGGACTATTCCACAGGTCGCCCGATCTCGGCAAGAGGAACCCCCCCCCGGGCGACCATCGCGTTCCCAGGTACAGCGTCCTGCCGCCCCGCGTCGCCCCAGGCCCCGGCGGGCGGCGCGGGTGGCATATAATCCGCCGCCGACGGGCGCATCACGTCGGCGCTCGCGCGAGGCGCGCCCATGAGCACCAAGACGACATCCCGGATCCGCAAGGCGGTCTTCCCGGCCGCCGGGCTGGGGACGCGCTTCCTGCCGGCGACCAAGGCGCAGCCGAAGGAGATGCTGCCGCTGGTCGACAAGCCGGTCATCCAGTACGTCGTCGAGGAGGCGGTCGCCTCCGGCATCGAGACGATCATCATCGTGACCGGGCGGGGCAAGACCGCCATCGAAGACCACTTCGACGTCGCCTTCGAGCTGGAGCAGATGCTCGAGCGCCGCGGCAAGACCGATCTCCTCCGGCAGGTGCGATCGATCACCGACATGATCAACGTGTCGTACGTGCGGCAGAAGGAGCCGCTCGGCCTCGGGCACGCGATCCTGGTGGCGCGCGAGCTGGTCGGGCCGGAGCCGTTCGCGGTCTTCCTCGGCGACGACATCATCGAGGCGCGCGTGCCGGTGATGCGCCAGATGATGGAGGTCCACGAGCGCTGCGGCTCGTCGGTGATCGCGGTGGAGCGGGTCAGCCGCGAACGCACCTCCGACTACGGGATCGTCGCCGTCGAGCCCGCCGACCCGCGACACGAAGGCGACGGCCGGCTGAACAAGGTGACCGACCTGGTCGAGAAGCCCGACCCGAAGGACGCGCCGTCCGACCTGGCGATCATCGGCCGCTACATCCTGATGCCGGAGATCTTCGAGCACCTCGAGAAGACGCGCGCCGGACGCGGCGGCGAGATCCAGCTCACCGACGGGCTGCGGTCGCTCCTGCGCCGCCAGGAGATCCACGCCTGGTCGTTCGAAGGGACGCGCTACGACACCGGCGACAAGCTCGGCTTCCTCAAGGCGACGGTGGAGTTCGCGCTGCGCCGTCCCGACCTCGGACGCGCCTTCCGCGACTACCTGCGCGGGCTCGACATCGACGGCTTCGCGGCGGCGCCGGATCCCAACGGATCGCAGCGCGCCTCGGCCCGATCCGCCGGCGCCGCGGCCCGTCCCGCCGGCGCGCGCCGGCGCGCCAAGGCCGCCCGCTGAGCGGGCGCGAGCGCCGGCGCCAGCCCGCGCGCCTCGGCGCCCATCCCGAGCGCCGTGTCCTGGTCGCGGCCCGCCGCGCCGCCCTGCGCGTCGCCGCCGCTCCCCTGCCGCCGCGTCTGCGCGCCAGCCGCCGGTTCGTCGTCCTGCCGCCGGTGGTCAACATGTACGCCCGCCCTTCGACCACCGCCGCCGTGGTCAGCCAGGCGGCGCTCGGGACGTTCGTCCACGTGCTGCGCCGCGGCGCCGGATGGGCCCTGGTCGAGACACCCGATCGCTACCGCGGCTGGATCCGCGCCGCCGCGCTGCGTCACGACCGCCGTCACGCTCCGCTCTTGGAAGTGGCGAGCCTGTTCGCCAACGTCTACGCCGGGCGCGATGTCACGGCGCGGGCGCCGATCGCCGTCGTGCCGATCCTGGCGCGGCTGGAGCTCGCGGGCGGCGCGACGCATCGGGCCCGGCCGGGGACCGCGGCCGGCGCCCCGCCGGGAGACTGGGTGCGCGTGCGGCTGCCGGACGATCGGCTGGGGTGGGTGCAGAGCGCCGATCTGCGCCCTGCCGAGCGCGAGGGGGGCGCGGGCTGGGGCGTGCGCCCCGAGGCGATCCTCACCACCGCCCTCCGGCTCCTGGGCCTTCCTTATTTATGGGGCGGCACGACGCCGTTCGGGCTGGACTGCTCGGGCCTGGTGCAGCTGACGCACCGGGTGCACGGCTACCTGCTGCCGCGCGACGCCGACTTGCAGTACGCCGATCGCCGGCTGGTCGCCGTGCCGCGCACCCGGCTGCGTGCCGGCGACCTGGTCTTCTTCGGACCGAGCGGCACCGGCATCACCCACGTCGGGCTGGCGCTCGGCAAGCAGGCGTTCGTGAACGCGACCACACACGGCGCGCCCACGGTGCGCATCGATCGGCTGGACGACTCGTACTGGAAGCGGCTGTACCGCGGGGCGCGGCGCCTGCCGCGCGCCCCCGAGGACTGAGGGCGGGGCGGACGCGGCGGTCAGCTCTTGTCGGACCTCTTCGAGGACGACCCCTTGGAGGAGGAATCCTTCGACGAGCCGGACTTGTCGTCCTTCCCCGACCCGCCACTGCCTGAACCGCCGCTGCTGGAGCCGCTGCTGTTCGAGCCGCCGCTTCCCGACCCACCACCCTCGGACTTGCCGCCTTCCGACTTGTCGCCGCCCGATTTCCCCTTGCCGCCGTAGTCGGTGACGTACCACCCCGTCCCCTTGAAGTGCACGGCCGGCGAGGAGATGAGCTTCTCGACCCGCCCGGTCTTGCATTTCGGGCAGCGGCGCACCGGCTTGTCGGAGAACTGCTGGATCCGCTCGAAGCGGTGGTGGCACTTCTTGCACTCGTATTCGTACAGCGGCACCGGTCGGCCCCTCCGCGGCGGGACGGATTATACCGTCGCCCCGCGAATCTGCTAGCATTCCGCCCATCGCCCGATCGCGCCACACGCGCCCGAACCCGCATGCGACGCTGCCGCGTTTCGACCCTGACGGCCACCGGCCTGCTGACGGCGCTGATTCTGCTGCCGGCCGGCGCGACGCTCGCCCTGCCGCTCGCGGCCCAGGGCGACGACTGGATCCGCGTCGACACCGCCCACCTGGTGCTGTTCAGCAACGCGTCGCGCGACGCCACCGTCGAGATCGGCCGCCAGATGGAGCTGTACCGCTCGGTGCTGGCGCGTCTCGGCCCCAGCCTGAGCGCCGACTCGCCCCTGCCGACGTCGGTCTACGTGTTCAAGAACGAGCTGACCTTCTCGCCCTACAAGCTGCGCCAGAAGGGCCGTCACGCGGGGCTGCCCGCCAACCTCGACGGGTTCTTCGTCCAGGACCGGGACGGCAACTACATCGGCGTCAACGCCACGCCCGACAGCAGCCCCTGGCCGGTCATCTACCACGAATACTTCCACTTCTTCCTGAACAACAACTTCGGCGACATCCCGATCTGGTTCAACGAGGGGATGGCGCAGTGCTACTCCACCTTCCGCATCGAGGGCAGCCACGTCGAGATCGGCGGGCCGATCCCCGAGCAGGTGCGCTGGCTGCGCGCGCACCCGCTCATGCCGTTCGCCCGGTTAGAGCAGATCACCTTCGACTCCCCCGAGTACCACGAGTCGGGGGCGCAGCAGACCTTCTACGCCCAGTCCTGGGTCATGGCGCACTACCTGCTGTGGGGACCGGCCCGGCAGTCGGAGAGCGGCGTGAGCTTCCTGCACGACCTGAAGCGCGGCGACAGCCTGGAGACCGCGCTGGCGCCCCTCACCTCCTCGAAGGATCCGGCGCTCGCGCAGCACGTGGCCGACTACGCCCGGAAGGGCCGCTTCGCGTCCAGTCAGATCGAGCTGGGCACGCTGCGCTACGACGACACGGCCCGGGTCACGCCGATGTCGCGGGCCGAGATGCTCTACCGGCTGGGGGATTTCCTGCTGCACTCCGAGACCGACCGGGTCCGGGACGCGGAGGAGCACCTGCGCGAGGCGATCCGTCTCGAACCGGGCCACGCCGCGGCGCACGCCGATCTGGGGATGGCCCTGGAGCAGCGCAAGCAGTACGCCGAGGCGCACGCAGCCTTCGAGCAGGCGGTGGCGCTCGACCCGGCGAACCAGGCGCTGTCGCTGGTCTACGCCTACGCCCTGATCGACGAGACCATCCCTCCCGGTCTGACCTACATCGAGCCCGGCACGGAGCTTCCGCCGGCGCTGGCCCGGGCGCGCGAGCTGTTCCAGACCGCCACCCGCGCGGCGCCCGACGCGGCCGACGCCTGGGCGGGTCTCGGGTCGACCTACGTTTACGGCGGCGGCGACCCCGCGCCCGGCATCGCCGCGCTCGAGAAGGCGTACCGGCTGATGCCGACCCGTACCGACGTCGCGCACAACCTGGCCGAGCTGTACGCCGAGAACGGCGAGCGCGGCCGCGCGCAGGAGCTGATCGAGGGGGTCCTGGATCGCTCGGACGACCCGGAGATGCGCGCCGCCGGCGCCCAGATCCTGTTTCGCGCCGACGTGGTCGAGGTCAACGCCCTCCTGACCAAGGGGGACAACGACGCCGCGGCCGCCCGCCTTCGCGCCCTGGTGTCGACCGCGCCGACCCCGGAGACGAAGGCGGTGGTCGAGAAGAAGCTGCACGACCTGGATCAGTTCTCGACCCAGAGCCACACCGTGAGCCAGCTCAACGCGGCGATCGTGAAGGCGAACGCGAAGCAGTACGACGCCGCGCTCGCGATCCTCGAGCCGCTCGCGGCCGGGGGGAGCGACCCCGAGCTCGCCGTGAAGGCCAGGGACGTCCTGGCGCAGGTGCGCGACATGCAGTCGGTCGACCGCGCCGTCGCTCTCGCGCGCGGCGGCGAGTTCGCGCGCGCCGCCGAGATCCTGCGCAGGCTGGCGCGCGACAGCAAGGACCCGCAGGTCGTCAAGCAGGCGAAGGAGATGCTGACCACCGTCGAGGCGAACCGGCAGTCGGCGGCCTACAACCAGGCCCTGGCGAAGTTCCAGCAGCAGGATTTCGCCGGGGCGGTGGCGATCCTCGACCGGCTGATCGCGGAGACCAAGGACCCCGACCTCGCGGACAAGGCGCGCGATCTGCGCGGCTGGGCGAAGCAGGGCCTCACCTCCCGTCCGGCGCCGTCCCGGTAGCGTCTATAATTCGGGCCGATGGACAAGATCCGCATCCAGGGTCCCTGCCGTCTCTCGGGGCGGGTCCGCATCAGCGGGGCGAAGAACGCCGTCCTGCCCGAGATGGCCGCCTTCCTGATGCTGGACGGTCCGGGCGTGCTGCGCAACGTGCCGGCGGTGCGCGACGTCACGACCATGACGCGCGTGCTGCAGCACCTCGGTCTGCGGGACCTCGCGCTCGAGGATGGGACCCTGCGGTCCGGCACCGGCACCGCGATGGAGCCCGAGGCTCCGTACGGCCTGGTGCGCACCATGCGCGCCTCGATCCTGGTGCTCGGGCCGCTTCTGGCGCGTCTCGGACGCGCCAAGGTGTCGCTGCCGGGCGGCTGCGCCATCGGGGCGCGGCCGATCGACCTGCACATCGACGCGCTGCGGCTGATGGGAGCCGAGATCGCCATCGAGCACGGCTACGTCGTCGCCTCCTGCCGCCGGCTGCGCGGCGCCGAGATCCGCTTCGCGCGCCAGACGGTCACCGGCACCGAGAACCTCGTCATGGCGGCCGCCCTGGCGGAAGGACGCACGGTGCTGCGCAACTGCGCGCAGGAGCCCGAGATCGGCGACCTCGCCGCGTTCCTCAACGCCTGCGGGGCGCGCATCGAAGGGGCCGGCGGCGAGACCATCACCATCGACGGGGTGACGCGCCTGCACGGCGCCGATCACCGCGTCATCCCCGACCGGATCGAGGCCGGCACCTTTCTCATGGCCGCGGCGGCCACCGGCAGCCATGTCACGCTCGACGACTGCGAGCCGGGGCATCTCGGGGCGGTGCTCGCGAAGATGCGCGAGTGCGGTGTCGTCGTCGAGGCGCACCCGGCCGGCGAAGGCCGTCCCGGATCGCTCATCGTCGAGCCGGACGGGCGGCTGCGCGCCGCCAATCTGGTGACCCTCCCGTATCCCGCGTTCCCGACCGACCTGCAGGCGCAGTACATGGCGATGATGACCGCCGCCGTGGGGGTCTCGATGATCACCGAGACGGTGTTCGAGAACCGCTTCATGCACGTCGGGGAGCTGCGGCGCATGGGGGCGCGCATCCAGACCGACGGACAGACGTCGGTCGTGACCGGGCCGGTGACGCTGTCCGGCGCGCCGGTGATGGCCAGCGACCTGCGCGCCTCGGCCTCGCTCATCATCGCGGGCCTGCTGGCGGCGGGCGAGACGATTATCGACCGCGCCTACCACATCGATCGCGGCTACGAGAAGGTGGAGACGAAGTTCCAGTCGCTCGGGGCGCGTATCGAGCGCATCGGTGGTTCGCACTAGTTCCGGGGAGGGCCAGGATGGCTGACTGCCTGTTCTGCAAGATCGGACGCAAGGAGATCCCGTCGCGCATCGCCTACGAGGATCGCCTGGTCGTGGCGTTCGAGGACATCAACCCCCAGGCGCCGCATCACACGCTGATCATCCCGAAGGCGCACTTCGACACGCTCAACGACGTCGGCGCGGGCGAGCAGTCGCTGCTCGGCCACATGATGATCGTCGCGACGCGGGTGGCGAAGGACAAGGGCCTCGACAAGGAAGGCTATCGCCTGGTCGCCAACTGCATGGAGAGCGCCGGGCAGTCGGTGTTCCACGTGCACCTGCACCTGATGGGCGGCCGCCGGTTCGCGTGGCCGCCGGGATAGCCGGCGCGGACCCCGCGCCCCGCGTCGTCGGGCGCAGCCTCGGGCTGCGCGCCGTCAGCCTGGTCGCCCTGCTGCTGTTCGGCGTCTCGGCGGCGATCCGCGCGGCGGCCGGCCAGACCGGCCGCGGTCTCGGGGTCGTCGCCGGCCTCGCGCTCTTGTCGCTCGCCGGGGCGATCTCGGCCTGGGGCGACCGATTCACCCTCGACGCCTCCGGCATCGGCTATCGCAACGTCTTCCTGGGGCGGCTCCTGGCGCGGCGCCTGGCGTGGGGCGACGTCGCGCGCGTCCAGGTCCACCGGCGCGCCGGCGACGGGCCGGAGGCGCCGGCCCGCGGCCTGTTCGTGATCCCGCGCGAAGGGCGGCGGATGGCGCTCGACTCGGTGCAGGATCTCGAGGACGTGCGCCGCTACGTGACCCGCGCCTGCGCGGCGGCCGGCCTGCCGTCTGCGGTCGGTCAGCCGTCTGCGGCCGGCGTCCCGCCTGCGGTCAGTAGCCCGCCTGGAGATCGACCTCGTTGAGGAGTGGCTTCCCCCCGAGGTAGCGCTTCATGTTGTCGAGGAAGAGGTCGGCCGAGCGCGCCATGTAGTCGGGATGCAGGCCGGCGACGTGCGGCGTGATCACCACGTTCGGCATCGCCCAGAGCGGGTTGGTCTGCGACAGCGGCTCGGTGCCGAAGACGTCGAGACAGGCGCCGCCGATCCATCCCTCGCGCAGCGCGCGCACCAGCGCCGGCTCCTGGATCAACCCGCCGCGGCCGATGTTCACCAGGATCGCCGACGACTTCATCCGGCGCAGGAGGCGCTCGCCGAACAGCCCCTGGGTCGCGGGCGTCAGCGGCAGCGCCAGCACCAGGACGTCGGCCATCCGGACCATGGTCTCGGCGCGCGTCATCGGCAGCAGCTTGTCGACCCCGGGCGGCGCCGTCTTCGTGGTGCGCGCCACCGCCCAGACCTTCATCCCGAACGCCTGCGCCCGGGTCGCCAGCTCGCGCCCGATCTCCCCCACGCCGTAGATCCCGAGCAGCCTGCCGCGCAGCTCGCTCAGCGGCGGCTTGCGGGCGTACAGCTCGGTCTGGCGCCAGCGATGGTGCGCCTGGGCCTGCACCGCCTCCGCCACGCCGCGCGTCAGGGCCATGACCATCGCGAAGGTGTGCTCCGCCACCGCGACCGAGTTGACCCCGCGCGAGCAGGTCACGCGGATCTCGGTCGCGCGCAGATCCGGGTTCAGCAGGCGATCGACGCCGGTGAGCGGCGTGTGGATCCAGCGCAGCTTCGGCGCCTGGCTCACCAGCCGCTGCGCCAGGCCCCAGGCGTAGAGGACCTCGATTTCGGAGAGCACCTTGACCAGCCCCGCCTCGTTGACCGGCAGGTCGATCTCGAACCGCTTCCCCGCCGACCGGCGAATTTTCTCGATGTACCCCTGCGGGAGGCGCCAGATCGGCAGCGGGTGCGGGAGGTAGATGCCGAGGCGTCGCATGGCCGCGTATTCTACGACAGGTGGCGGTTTGACTCGCCCGCTCGCGGTGCCCTAAAATCACCGGTTCCACCACCATGGCCGCAGACGCGATTGTCATCAAGGGCGCTTCCGAGCACAACCTCAAGAACGTCGACCTCGTCCTGCCCCGCAACCGGCTGATCGTCATCACCGGGATGTCGGGGTCGGGCAAGTCGTCGCTGGCGTTCGACACCATCTACGCCGAGGGGCAGCGGCGCTATGTCGAATCGTTGTCGGCCTACGCCCGCCAGTTCCTGGAGCAGATGGAGAAGCCCGAGGTCGAGTCGATCGAGGGTCTGTCGCCGGCCATCTCGATCGAGCAGAAGACGACTTCGCGCAACCCGCGCTCGACCGTCGGCACCGTCACCGAGATCTACGACTACCTCCGGCTGCTGTTCGCCCGCATCGGGCTGCCGCACTGCCCGCAGTGCGGCCGGCCGATCGCCCGCCAGTCGGTGCAGCAGATCGTCGACCAGGTGATGGAGCTGCCGGCGGGCGCGCGCCTCCAGGTGCTGGCGCCGATCGTCCGCGGCCGCAAGGGGGAGTACCGCAAGCAGCTCCAGGAGATGATGCGCAAGGGGTTCGTGCGGGCGCGCGTCGACGGCGAGGCGGTCGAGATCGCCGACGCGCCCGAGCTGGACAAGAAGAAGGCGCACACCATCGAGATCGTCGTCGACCGCCTGGTGCTCAAGCCGGAGGTCAAGAACCGCCTCACCGACTCGCTGGAGACGGCGCTCAAGCTGGCCGAGGGGCTGGTGACCATCAGCGTGATGGGGGACAAGGCGCGCGACGAGAAGCCGCGCGACCTGATCTTCTCCGACGCGCTCGCCTGCCCGGTCGACGGCGTGTCGGTGCCCGAGCTGGCGCCGCGCATGTTCTCGTTCAACTCGCCCTACGGCGCCTGTCCCGCCTGCGACGGTCTCGGGTCGCACCAGGAGATCGACCCGGCGAAGATCGTCACCAACCCGCACCTCTCGGTGGCCGACGGGGCGATCTCCGGCACCTGGGGCTTCGGCAAGTCGATGCTGCGGATGGCGGTCGACGCCCTGGGGCGCTCGATGAAGTTCGACCCCTCGCTGCCGTTCACCAAGCTGCCGAAGGAGGCGCAACGCACTCTGATTTACGGCAGCGGGCAGACCGAGTACGACTACGAGTACAAGGAAGGCCGCAACCGCTACTACTTCCGCAAGCCGTTCACCGGCGTCATCCCCTCGATGATGCGGCGCTACCGCGAATCGGAATCGACGACGCTGCGCGAGGAGATCGAGCGTTTCATGTCGCTCGAGCCGTGCGACACCTGCAACGGCGCGCGTCTCAAGCCCGAGTCGCTGTCGGTGACCATCGGCGACCAGAACATCGCGCACTACACCGGTCTGACCATCCGGGAGGCGAACGCCGCCTTCGCCGGCCTGACGCTGACGCCGCGCGAGCAGCAGATCGCCCACATGGTGCTCAAGGAGATCCGCGAGCGCCTCGGGTTCCTGCTCAACGTCGGCCTGGGCTACCTCAGCCTGTCGCGCACCGCAGCGACGCTGTCGGGCGGCGAGGGGCAGCGCATCCGCCTCGCGACGCAGATCGGCTCGCGTCTCACCGGCGTGCTCTACGTCCTGGACGAGCCGTCGATCGGGCTGCACCAGCGCGACAACCGCAAGCTGCTCGACACCCTGTGCGCCATGCGCGACCTCGGCAACACCGTCATCGTCGTCGAGCACGACGAGGAGACCATCCGCACCGCCGACCACGTCGTCGACCTCGGTCCCGGCGCCGGCGAGGAGGGCGGCCGCGTCGTCGCGCAGGGCACGCCGGAGGAGATCGCCGCCCATCCGTCGTCCCTGACCGGGATGTACCTCAGCGGGCGGCGCGCCATCCCGCTCCCCGCGAAGCGCCGCCCCGCGCGGCGCGGCGGAGCCCGGGCGGACGCGGCGGCGGCGAAGGCTGCGGCGGCGAAAGTCGCGGCGGTGAAGGCGGCCGCGATGCCGTCCGCGGCGGGGAGCCCGGCCGGAACGACGAAGCCCGGCGACGGCTGGCTGACCGTCCACGACGCCGAGGAGAACAACCTCAAGAAGATCACGGTCGGCTTTCCGCTCGGGTTGTTCACCGCCGTCTGCGGCGTCTCCGGGTCGGGCAAGAGCACGCTGGTCAACGAGACGCTCTACAAGGCGCTCGCGAAACAGATCTACCGGCTGCCGATTCGACCCGGCAAGCATCGCGAGATCAAAGGCGTCCAGCAGATCGACAAGGTCATCGACATCGACCAGTCGCCGATCGGCCGCACGCCGCGCAGCAACCCCGCCACCTACACCGGCCTGTTCACGCCGCTGCGCGAGCTGTTCGCCCAGGTGCCCGAGGCGCGCACCCGCGGCTACCGCGTCGGGCGCTTCTCGTTCAACGTCAAGGGCGGGCGCTGTGAGTCGTGCGAAGGGGACGGCATCATCAAGATCGAGATGCACTTCCTGCCCGACGTCTACGTCACCTGCGAGGCGTGCAAGGGCCGGCGCTACAACCGCGAGACGCTCGACGTACGCTGGAAGGGGAAGAACATCGCCGACGTGCTGGAGATGTCGGTGCGCGAGGCGCTCGGCTTCTTCGAGAACGTGCCGGTCGTGCGGCGCAAGCTCGAGACGCTCGACGCGGTCGGGTTGTCGTACATCAAGCTGGGCCAGTCGGCGACCACGCTGTCGGGCGGCGAAGCGCAGCGCATCAAGCTGTCGAAGGAGCTCAGCAGGCGCGCCACCGGCCAGACGGTCTACATCCTCGACGAGCCGACGACCGGCCTGCACCTCGAGGACATCCGCCACCTTCTCGACGTCCTCAACACCCTCGTCGACCAGGGGAACACCGTCATCGTGATCGAGCACAACCTCGACGTCATCAAGACCGCCGACTGGATCATCGACCTCGGCCCCGAAGGGGGCGACGAGGGCGGCCGCATCGTCGCCGAAGGGACGCCCGAGGAGGTCGCGCAGGTGCCCGGCTCCCCCACCGGCGCCTTCCTGAAGCGGATCCTCGCCGCCGCGCGCCGCCCCGCGCCCACCGCGGGCGCCGCCCCGGCCGCAGGGGCCGCCTCGACCGGCGGAGCCTCGCCGGCCGCCGGCTCGAAGACCGGCCGCGCCGTCGCCGAAACGACCCCCGTTGGTGCCTGAGGCGGATCTCGCCGCCCTGCTCGCCCGCGCCTTCCAGGACGATCCGCTGATGACCTGGGTGGCGCCGGACGCGGCGCGGCGCCCCGCCTTCCTGCGCGCCCTGTTCGCCGCGAACCTGAGATCCGCGCGCCGGTACGGACGCATCGATCGCGACCCCGGCGGCGCCGGCGCCGCGATCTGGCTGGCGCCCGGCCAGTTCCCGATGCTGCGCCGGCGGATGCTGCTGACCGGGCACTTCCTGCTGCCGCTGCGACTCAGCCTGACCGGCTGGAGACATCTGGCGCGGCTCACCAGCTACGCGCTGATGCTCCACCATCGCACGGCGCCCGGCCCGCACTGGTACCTGAACGGCATCGGCGTCGAGCCGACGCGGCGGCGCCAGGGCATCGGGGAGGCGCTCCTCGCCGCCGGCACCGGGCGCGCCGACCGCGACCGCCTCCCCTGCTACCTGGAGACGGCCGTCGAGTCGACCGTGCCGCTCTACGAACGCCACGGCTTCCGCGTCGAGATCCGCGCCCGCGTCCCCCCCGCGGGGCCGCCGATCTGGGCGATGCTGCGGCCGGGCCGGCGCTAGGCGGCATCGCAACCTCTTCGGCAAGCAACCGTCCTTGTGGTCTCTAATATACACGTGTATATTCAACATCGTGACCATCCACGCGCGAGTACTCGAAGCGGCCCTGCGTCTCTGCCGGGAAGGCGGCGGCTGGACCTTCCGGCCCCTGGCCGTCGTCGCCGTGCTGGGTGACCTGAACCCGGGCTCAGTGCGCACGCACGTGATGAGCCGCTGCTGCGTCAACGCCCCCTCGAACCATGCGCACCGGTGGCCCTACTTCCGCCGCGTTCGCCGCGGAATCTACCAAATCCTCCCGGCCTGGCGACGCGGTCCGCGCCCCGGGACACGGGGTCAGGGAGCAAGGCACTCGCTCGTTCTTTCGGTCAGCGAATCGGCGGCCGCATATGCCACTCCACTTCAGGACCTTCGCCGCACGCCAGGTCCCGATCGCCGCGACCCGGTCATCGCGCGCTACATGCGCGACGTCGATCGCACCCTCATCCGCCAAAGCCTGCGCATGACGCACGAAGAGCGGCTTGGCGCTCTGCAAGACTGGATGAACGATACGGAGACGCTGCAGGGGTCCGCGGCGCGCGGGGCCGGGGGAAGAGCCGCCCGCAGGGGTCGCAGGGGCCGAAGGCGCGTCTCGTGACCGACCTGCGGGCGCTCTTCCGTCTGCTCACCGGTCATCACGTCGAGTTCATCATCGTCGGCGGTGTGGCCGCCACCCTCCACGGCTCGGCCCGAGTCACCCGCGATCTCGACGTCGTCTATTCGAGAACGGGGCGCAACCTCGCCCGCCTCGCCCGGGCGCTCCGGGGGCACCGTCCCTACCCGCGCGGAGCTCCTGCCGGCCTGCCTTTCTCGTGCGACGAGGCCACGCTGCGTCACGGCCTCAACTTCACCCTCGAAACCGACCTGGGGAACCTCGACCTGCTCGGCGAGATCACGGGAGGAGGAGGCTATGACGACCTCCGGCCGCACGCCATCGAAATCGAGGCGTTCGGGTTGAGCCTGTTGTGTCTCGACCTGGACACCCTCATCCGGGTCAAGCAGGCGGCGGGTCGGCCGCGCGACTTCGACGCCATCGCCGAGCTCCGGGTCATCCGCGAGGAGCGCGGCAAGGACGAGGGCTGATTGAGCCGGCCGCGTCGATGGGGCTGCCCGAGCCAGAAAGCAGCATGAACATGCTCTGCCGGCGGCCGTCGCCCCGGCGTACTCTTCCGCACCGACGCACCAGATCGAGGGGGATACGCGATGAGCAAAGCCCAGGTCCCGACGACGGCTGCCGGCGCGCAGGCCGCCAGCCGTGTGGTGCCCGCCCGGATGCCCGCCCGGACGCCCGCCCGGTTGGCGGGCGCCCTCCTGACGGTGGCGCTCGCCGGATTCGCGACGCCGGCACTCGCCAAGACCACCACTGTCGGCAACGGGACGGCGGCCAGTTGCAACCAGAACGCCCTGCAGGACGCGCTGCTGAATCCTCCCGGCGGCGTCGTTTCGTTCAGCTGCGGCCAGCAGTTGGCGACCATCACGCTGACAGTGCCGATCCCGATCACGGCCGACACCACGATGCTCGGCGGGGCGCTCGTCGCCGTGGCGGGAAGCCAGGGGTCGGGCTCGCTGTTCCAGGTGTCGCCCAGCGTCACGCTCTCCATCACCGGGATGAACCTGCTGGCGGGCGATTCGGGAAGCGGCGGCAACGGCGGCGCGGTGGTCAACAACGGGACGCTCGTCCTCGAGAACGTCGGCCTGATCGGGAACCGGGCGGGGCTGAACGGCGGGGCGGTCTACAACAACGGCAGCCTCATCGTGCATGACTCGACGTTCCTGGCGAACTCCGCGCAGAGCGGCGGCGCGGTCTACAACGCGGCGGGCGCCAAGGCGACGTTCGAGAACTCGACGTTCAGCAACAACAACGCCTCGAGCGGCGGCGGGCTGTACAACGGCGCGGGAGCGACCGCGGACTTCAACTTCGCGACCCTCAATCTCAACACGGCGGCGACCGGGCAGAGCCTGTTCAACTCCGCGAACGGAGGCGCCATCACGCTGCGCGACACCATCGTCGCCGGCAGCAGCGCGGGGGCGGCCATGTGCTCCGGCGCCGTCACCAGCAACGGCCACAACCTGTCGAGCGACTCGAGCTGCGGACTCAGCGCCGCCTTCTTCGACCTGGTCGGCGTCAATCCGCAGCTCCTGCCGCTGGCGGCGAACTTCAGCGCCTTCACCTTCACCCACCAGCCGTCGCTGACGCAGCCGATCAGCCCCGCGATCAACGCGGGCGACGCCACGAACTGCCCGGCGCGCGACCAGGCCGCCAACCTGAGACCGTTCGGTCCCGCCTGCGACATCGGCGCCGTCGAGGTGCCGGGGCCGCCGCACGTCTGGTACGTGAAGCCGCCGTCGAAGGGCGGGAACGATTCGAACTCCTGCCAGTTCAAGAAACAGGCGTGCGCCACGATCAACGGCGCCATCGCCAAGGCCCAGGCCTGGGACGCGATCTACGTCACCGCCGACTCCTACAAGGGCTCGCCGCCGCAAGTCGTCGACGTGAACAAGGACATGATCATTTCCGGCGGCTGGGACGACAACTTCACCGTTCAAAGCGGCATGACCACGATCGACGGCGACGGGACGACGCGTTGTCTCACCGTGGAGGCGGGGCACAAGGCGGTGATGTCGTCCTTCGAGCTCCTCGGGGGGGACGTGGCGACGGTCGGAGGCGGCGCGTACGTCGCCGGGACCCTCTCGGCGGTCGATTTCCTGATCCGATCGAACAACGGCGTGCACGGCGGCGGCGTCTTCGTCGCGGCCGCTCCCGCGTACGCGAGCCTGAACAACAGCCTCGTCTATGCGAACACCGCCAACCGGGGCGCGGGCATCTACGTGGCCGGCGGCCAGGTGCTGGTCTACAACTCCACCGTGTCGGGCAACTACCAGCTCATGGAAGGCACCGACATCCCGGTCGGCGAGGGCCAGGGCCTCTTCGTCGAGTCGGGGAACGCCCTGATCTGGTGGAGCACCATCGCGGACAACGTCGGTCAGAAGGGCGTCGCGCAGGGCGTCTACTTCGAGGACCCGTCCGCCAGCTACGTGTCGATGATCGGCTCGATCATGTCGCAGAGCCTGAACGACGAGTTCAACTGCTCCGGACCGGTGACCGACCTCGGATACAACGTGGAGATCTACAACGACTGCGGTCTGAATCCCGCCAACAACTTCGTCAGCGTCGCCACCGGGCTGGAGCCGCTGGGGCTCAACGGCGGTCACACGATGACCCACGCGCTGAAAGGCTGGAGCCCGGCCATCAACAACGGGACCCCGTGGGCCGGACCGAATCCGGACCAGCGCGGCACCGCCCGGCCGAAGTACGGCGTGTGGGATGCCGGCGCGTACGAGTACTCCGGCTTCCTCTGGTTCGTCCAGGCGCCGTCGCAGCCGGTGCCGCTCGGGTTCATGATGAGCTGGCACGACGGCGGAAAGATGGCCCTGTCCCTCGACCTGCCGGAGGACGCGGCGTCATCCGTTCCCAGCCCGCGCGCCGAATACGTCCCGCGCGAATCGCCGGCGCACGACGTGACGATCGGAAAACCGCTCGCCGCGTTCGACGTGCGCGTCTTCGGGCAGAGCCTCACGGCGCCGGCCCCGATCGAGGCGTCGATGCTCGACCGGCCGATGACCCTGACGGTCGACTACGGCGCCGAGACCGGTCTCGGCCCGATGCAGATCCCGGAGCTGTCGTTTCTCTGGTTCGACCCCGCGGCGCAGGCCTGGCAGCCGCTGCCGACCGAGCCCGACCCCGCGATGAATCGCATCACCGTGCACACGCCGATGCTCGGCGAGTTCGCCGTCGCGTTGCTGGGCGACAGCGATGGCGACGGCTTCATGGACGGCTCCGACGACTGCCCCGCCGTCGCCAACCCCGGCCAGGCCGACGCGGATCGCGACGGCGTCGGCGACGCCTGCGACAACTGCCCGGCGGCGGCCAACGCGACGCAGTCGGACGGCGACCGCGACGGAGCCGGCGACGCCTGCGACTGCGCCGCCGCCAACCCCGGCTCGTTCCACGTCCCCGGCGAGATCGGCAACGTGACTGCCGCCTCCGACCACGCCACGTTCATGTGGGATTCGGGCGTGCCCGGCGCCGGGACCGGCACGGTCTACGACGTCCTCCGCACCAACGGACCGATCGGGCCGGGGACATCGCAGGTCTGTCTGGGCTCAGGACTGGTGGGCGCCATGCTTGCCGACACGGCGGTCCCGCCGGTCGGCGGCGTCTTCTACTATCTCATCCGCGGCCGCGACGCCTGCGGCAACGGACCGTACGGCTACCGCAGCGACGGCACCGAAATCGTCAGCACCGCGTGCGGCGGGATCGTGCCGTAGTGAGGGAATAGCCCCGTGAGCTGGTCAATCCTCGTCGCGAGCCTGCTCGTCGCGGCCGCCGGGGTCCGAGGCGGCGCGGCTACCACCGCGCCGCCCCGTTCTCCCGATCAGCTTCCAAGGACGCAGCGCGTCGTCCCGCCCGACCTGTAGCAAATCTTGT
This sequence comes from Patescibacteria group bacterium, assembly GCA_035638115.1. Classification (GTDB taxonomy): domain Bacteria; phylum Acidobacteriota; class Polarisedimenticolia; order Gp22-AA2; family Gp22-AA2; genus DASRAN01. Next base: position 52,092 of record DASRAN010000053.1, read on the forward strand.
TCGTTCCCGTATCGATCCAGATCTGTCCGTTGACCGGTCCGAGCGTCGGCGATGTCAGGGGAACGATCAGGTCCGAGGAATACTGACCCTGGCGGGAATCGGCCGTCGTCGTTCCGTAATCACCCACCACCGTGGCGTTCTCGGTCGCCTCCACGTTGACATTGGCGGCCGCGGAGTCGTTGTAGATGTCGGCCCTGGTGCCTCCGCTCCCGAACGACTGGATCGAGGAGGCCCGCAGGACGATGGGCACGCTCGAGCCTTCCCCCTCATAGACCCCGTAGAACGCGCCGTAGCTGACGCCCGATTGCGACACGGTGTACAGCTCGCTGCCCTGGATGGTGACTTTCATGCCCGAGGCGTTGTAGTCGTTGTAGACCGGCGCCGTGACCCCGGAGGGCGTCACGGTGTCGTTGTTGGCGACCAGTGACGATCCGATGATGTTGATCGCGCCGGAGCCTTCGTAGCCCAGCCAGACCGCGTTCGTCGACGCGGACGGGCTGTAGACGGTGGCGCGCGCCTCGAGCGTGCTCCCGATGATCATGACGTTCCCGTTGTACTCCGATCCGACCCGCGCGTACGCATAGATGTACTCCATGGCGTCACCGTCGCCGGCCGCCGTGATCGAGGTGTTCCTGATCGTCCAGTTCCCGCCGAAATCGGCGACGGGGCCGATGTCCGAGTCCTGCACGACGATGTTTCCGACGGTCGAGGAATAGCACCCGTCACCGCCTGTGGTCAGCGTGAAGGCGGGACTCCAGGAATCCTGGCCGTTGATCAATCTGACGTGGGAGAACTTGATCGAAGCGTCCGCGACGCAAATCGAACCCTCGAAATCCGAGTCCCTTATCGCCAGTTGGGTCGTGCCGTCGATCGTGATATTGCTGACCTCGACGCCCTGTACGCCCGTGAAGTCGATGACGGGATACACGATGTTGTCGAACGAGGTCGAGCCGCGCAAGATCGTGGATTCGCGGTCCGCGCCGCGCAGCGAGACCCAGCTCTTCCAGGCCAGGCCCCAGCCCCCATTGTTCGCGCCGGTGTAGATCCCCGGATACACGAGAATCTCATACGGCTTCGAGCTCGAGGCGTCGGAGATGGCGCCCAGCGCCGCAGCGATGTTCGAGTAGTCGGCTCCGCTGCCCGTCACGGACACCGTGACGATCTGCGGGACGGCGAACGCGTTCGTGGAGCAAAGGACGGCGGCGGCCAGGACGAGGAAGATGGTGAAGGATTTCATGGGAGTCTCCATGGGTTGCACGTGGGTTCCGATGGAATCACGCTTCGGTCGGAGAAGCCCTTTCGACGACACCTCCTTCCATCCGGCTGGCGCCGGACGCGACGCGGCCCCCACTGCGCGGCGCCGCACCACATGGACTGCTCTGACGGAAGAGGTCGGGGAGGATAGCCCCGTGTCGGGGAAGGGTCATCCGTGATTCCACGGAGATAAAAACACGAGGGCCCGGCGCACCAGCCCGAGGTCAGTCGGACCTGCGTACGCCGGGCTCGTGGGCCGCGCTAGGCGGCCGTGAGGCGTGCCGGTCCCGCGATCGGCACGGCCTCCTGGACCGAGTTCAGTTCTTTTCGCTCTTCAGCCGGACGTCGACCGGGCAGGGCACGGAAATCATCCCGCCGGAGCCGTCGGCCATCATCAGGTTCATGATGAAGTTCGCGGTCCCGGTCGAGTGGTTGCCTGTCTTGCCGAGCGAGTCGAAGACGAAGGTCAGCTCGAGACCCGAGGGGAGGCGCGAGCCGCCCACCAGGTGCCCCGCCACGTCGGCAGGAGTGAAGCCCCTGTCGCCCAGCCCGAAGCTGGTCACCGGGCCGCAGTCACCGCCGCCCGGGCACGAGTAGTTGATCGTGAACGTCACCGGGGCCCCGACCACCATGTCCTTGATGTGGAAGTGGCAGTCCCAGGTCAGGCCGTGGTCGTTGCAGGAAGAATCTTTGACCACCTGCGCCGACGCCGGCCCCACCGACGCTCCGAACAGCATGAACGCCGCAGCCGCAAACAGAATCGTTAGTTTCCGCATTGCCGCTACACCTCCTGTGTGCGCCGCTTTCGCGTCCGCACCCGCCGTCTGTAGAAGCAATCCGGGGACCATCGGACGTTCACGTCGCGGTTCTGGACGCACCTGTGTAATCGGGCTCCAAGTCGAGACGCTCCAATCGCGCGGCGACCGACAGGACCGTCACCGATCGCGCATCTGGACAATCACAAAGGTGAGCCGCCCCCCCGGGGCAGGCGTGGGCGCCCCGAACTGTCAGCGCCGGCGCAGATATTCGTAATCGTGTAGAAAACGCGACACCCTCGGCGTTCCCGGGAGCTGGCGGCTAGGGTTGGCAGCTATTTCAGGAAGCTGAACCCCTTCTCGAGCAGGCCCTCGCCCGGGACTTTGCCGTCGGGCGTCAGCTTGTCGACCAGGGCCGGGAGCAGCGCCGCGAGCTGGCTCGTCACGGCTTCGGTCTCGAGACCCGCTTTGGCGGCGATGCTCTTCAACGTGTCGGAGCCGAGCGCCTGCTGCAGCTGGCTGGCGGAAATCGGCAGGTTCGGCCCGCTGCTCACCCAGGACCTGACCACCTCGCCGAGACCGTTGTCCTGGAACGTCCTGACCAGGCCGGTCAGGCCGGCGCCCTGCGGGCCCGACAGCATCTGGACCACGCCTTCCACGACGCCTTCGTGACTTCCCTCGGCCCCGCCCACCGACGCCCCGATCTGCTTCACGAGATCTTCGAATCCAGGCATCGCTTCCTCCCGCGCAGCCATCCCGCCGCGTTGACTGTGGATCGGCGCGCCGCGGCCCCGGACTCGCGGTACGGATCGCACCCTCGTACTCCGATCGTGCGCGGGCGTCAAGAGCGGCGCCACCATGGTTGACAGCGGGAGTCGGTTGGGTATCAACTCGCCCGGCTTCGGACCGCCCACTCCGGGTCGCAATAACCAGGGTCGCCGCAAAATGGGTTGAGGGGTTTCCTGACCGCGCCTTCAGAACGGACGCTGCTGCACTACCGGCTCGCGGAGAAGATCGGCGAGGGCGGGATGGGTGTCGTCTGGCGGGCGCTCGACACCAAGCTCGACCGCGAGGTCGCCATCAAGGTGCTCCCGGAGATCTTCGCCCGGGACGCCGAGCGCCTGGCGCGCTTCGAGCGCGAGGCCAAGCTCCTGGCGGCGCTCAACCACCCGAACATCGCGGCGATCTATGGCCTCGAGCAGGTGGACGCGACCCGGTTCCTGGTCCTCGAACTGGTGCCGGGCGAGTCGCTCGACGTGACGCTGGCGCGCGGCGCGCTGGCGATGGACGAGGCCCTCGGGGTCTGCGCGCAGATCGCGGCGGGCGTGCAGGCGGCGCACGATCAGGGGATCCTGCATCGCGACCTGAAGCCGGCGAAC
>DASRAN010000054.1:0-2028 GCA_035638115.1 Patescibacteria group bacterium
CGCCATGCCGGGAAGCAGCGCCGCATCGAGCGTGCCGTCCGACAGGAGCTGCGCCAGCGCCTCTTCGCTCGGGGTGTCGGCCGACGCGCCGACCTCGGCGATCGTCGCCAGGAGATCGGTCGCGAGCTGGGCGTAGGCGTCGAGGACGGAGAGGCCCGGATCACCAATCGTCTTGTTCAGCAGGAAGGCGTGCGTGCCGGCGTCGGTCACTGACGACAGGACGAGCAGGTCCGCCTCGGACAGCCCCTTGCCGGGGCGGCCGAGCTGGGTGTTCTGCGGATCGGCGGGAGAGGCGCCCAGATCGAGGAGACGCTCGGCCGCCTCGTGCCCCGCCAGCGCGACCATGCCGCTCGCCGGTGGATCGAGCGTCACTCCCTGGAAGAGCTGGCTCTGCCCGTAGGCGTTCTTCGCCGCCGCGAGCCAGGTGTCGCCGTCGGTCCAGGTCGCCGGGGGCGTGACGGACGGCAGCTCGAAGGCTGCGATGAACCGGGTCAGCAGGACGTCGCCGTCCGGCTCGTTGTCGTCCACGGCGGCCGGCAGCGAGTCGGTGTTCGGCTCGGCGATCAGGATCGACCAGGTCCCGTCGGCCTGCACCAGGGCGGGGAAGCTCAGCGGCAGGAGCTTCCCCTCGATCGAGACCGTGCGCACCTTCGAGTCGATGTGGGCCGGCGCCCCGTTCGCCGCCGTGCCCGACAGGACGTAGAGGCCGGGGGGGTTCGGGATGAAGTTGTTGTTCGGCAAGAACGGATCGGTCCCCCGGAGGAGCTCCACCAGGTCGCTGATGCCGTCGCCGTCGCTGTCGAGGTTCGGCTTCAGCGGATCGAACCCGGCCCGGGCCCTGCCGTTCGGCAGGATCTCGTACGCGTCGGGGAGGCCGTCGTTGTCGCTGTCCGACTGGAACGGCTGCGCCAGCGTATAGACCGCCTGGCGCATCGGCCCCTGCTCCACGGGGCCGGAGCAGCGCGCGAAGAAGGTCAGGGTGGTCGTCTTGAAGACGTAGAGCGGCACCTTGAACGGCGGACCCAGCACGAACGTGTCGGGATTGCCGATGACCGGTGTGTTGCCGTCCAGCGTGTAGTAGATCTCGATGCAGGCGCTCGCGAGGGTCGGCTTCAGCCGGATGGCGATCGTGCCGGCGTAATCGTCCCCCGGCGGCTCGACGAAGGCGTCGGGGGCGTTGACGTTCCCCGGGTTGGCGGCGGACGCGAGCGGCAGGCCGGAGCGCCCCTTGGTCTGACGGTTGACGCCGACGCGGTCGTTCCCCAGCTGGCCGTCGAGCTGCAGCAGCATCGGGAATTCGGGCTCCGGCGGCGGGATCACGCCCGCCAGGCTGGAGTTGAAGGTGAACGTGCCGTTGCCGTTCCCCTTGTAGCGATAGCGGGTCGCGGCGGGGGACGCGCCGGCCGGATCGACCGACAGGAAGACGTCGAAGTCGAGCACGCCGTCGAGCGGCGTCACCAGGTCCGCCACCGTGAGCGCGACCACCAGCTCGTCCGGGTTGCCGATCGCCAGGGAGGGGCCGAAGTTGAACTTGCCGGCCCCCGTTCCGACCAGCGTCCCCACGCGGCTGTGGCGCGTGCCGGCGCCGTCGACCGTCTCGTACGCCACCAGCAGATCGAAGATCCCGTTGCCGTCGAAGTCCCCGCGCTTCAGCGTGCGCGCGTGATCCCCCAGGGCCCAGCGCACCGGCGTGCGGAACGTGCCGTCGGCGTTGGCGTACTCGATCTCGACCGTCCCGTGCAGCGGCACGATGGCGAGAGACGGCTGCGGCAGGAGGGCCGCGAGAGCAGCCAGCGCAACCAGGCCGAGGCGCAGGGGCGGTCTCATGGCGCCACCGCCGTCGCCGGTCCGTAGCGGAACTCGAACTCTCCCCGCGTCCCCAGCCGGATGACCGTGTAGGTGTAGGAGAGCCCCTGCTCCACGTCGGCGTCGCGCCAGGCCAGCTGCGTCGGATCGGGCGCCTGCAGATCGCAGCCGAACGGCGGAGAGACCTGCTGCCAGCGCACGGCGGCCCCGCGCCTGCGGAAG
>DASRAN010000055.1:0-61351 GCA_035638115.1 Patescibacteria group bacterium
CCCGCGCCGCCGGCGAATCAGGCGCCACCGGCGAGTCCCGCTCCGCCGGCGAGTCCCGCGCCGCCCGAGACCGGAGCGCCGCCGCCCGCTCCTCCGTCCACGCCTTCGGCCGAGCCGGCTCCGCCCGCGGCGCACCCGATCGGACCGGAGCAGTTGCCGCGAATCATCCGCGTGGTCTGCACCGATCACATCTGCGGCCACTGCGACGGCAAGTGCCACAAGGGAAGCGGACACGTGGCGATCGACAAGAAGGGCCATTGCGCCTGCACCCCGGACGAGGGGAGCGCCCTCGACGTCGCCACGCGCGACGCCTACGCGAAGAACCAGCCGCAATGAAAAAAGGCCGCCGTGGCCCCGGTCCGTTGGCGCGGCCCGACCGCGCCGGCCTGGAGCGGGCGGCGCGGCTGTTCCTCGCCGCCATCGGGGAGCGTTCCCTGAAGAGCGACCAGCGTCGCACGCCGCGGCGCGTCGCGTCGGCCTGGGCGGACGAGATCCTCTCGGGCTACGCGGCCGAGCCGGCGCGCATCCTCGGCACCGCCTTCGCCTCGCGCGATCGCGGCATGGTGGTGGTGCGCGACATTCCGTTCGTGTCGGTCTGCGTTCATCACCTCCTGCCGTTCCAGGGCTCGGCGCACGTCGCCTACCTGCCTGCCGGCCGGATCGTCGGGCTGTCGAAGATGGCGCGCCTGCTCGACGCGCTGGCGCGCCGGCTGCAGCTCCAGGAGCGTCTGACGCGGCAGGTGACGGCGGCCCTCGACGCGGCGCTCGCGCCGCGCGGCTCCGCCTGCCGGATCGAGGCCGAGCATCTGTGCATGACCATGCGCGGCGCGCGGACCCGCGGCGCGCGCGTGATCACCACCTCCTATTCCGGCGCGTTCGACCGCCATCCGGCACTGCGCGCCGAATTTCTGCGGCTGACGTCGCCGTCGCGGCGACGGCGCTGAGCGGGTCGCGACCATTGCTATTTCCCGGACAGGCTCTTAGACTTCCTGCCCCGATGACGCGATTCACTCGCGCCGCCGCACTCCTGTTCTCCCTCGCGCCCGTCGCCCTGCTGGCCGGCCCGTCCGACCAGTCGGCGGCGTCGGCCGGCCCGTCCGCCGCGACGCCGGCTGCCGCGACGCCGTCCGCCGTTCCGGCGACCAGGGTGCCGAACCCCGCGGCGCCCGCGGCCCCCGCGCCGTCGGGCGCGCGGCCGGTGCGCATCGGTTTGACCACCGACCCGGTGCGCGCCCGGATCACCGCCGACGGCGGCGTGGTGGTGCGTGATCCGCAGAAGCGGACCCTCATCTGGCGCAAGGCGTTCGAGCCGGGGCTGACCTTCGTCGCCGAGGTGCAGGGGAAGGGGCCGGTCGTCATCTATCGCGTGCAGGTCGGCTCCTACGCCTCGAAGGAGGCGGGAGAGGAGAAGCGCGCGGCGATCGAGACCCTGCTGGGGAACGAGAAGGTGGTCACGGTCTGGAACCCCGACCGACACGCCTGGCGGGTGCGCGCCGGTGAGTTCCGCTCGCGCGACGAGGCGGCGGCGCTGTCGCAGCGCCTGGCGGACGAGGGGTATCGCGAGCTCTGGATCACCGAGGAGGACTCCGACGCCTCGGGCCGCCGCCGCGTGCGCCTGGTCGACGATCGCTGGAACGACTTCCTGACCGGGCACGATCGGGTCGTGGTCGAGCCGGCGCGCGCCGGACAGGCTCTCAAGGTCGAGGGATCCCCCTATCGCGGCACGCTCGAGGTCCGCGTCGACCGGGGCGGGCGGCTCCGGGTCATCAACATCCTCGACCTGGAGGACTATCTGAAGGGGGTGGTGCCGAACGAGATGGGACCGGGCGTCTATCCCGAGCTCGAGGCGCTCAAGGCGCAGGCGGTCGCGGCGCGCACCTATATCGTGGCCAACTTCGGGCAGTTCTCGGAGAACGGATACGACGTCTGCGATTCGGCGCAGTGCCAGGTCTACAAGGGACAGGGGACCGAGCAGCCGCTCTCCAGCCAGGCGGTCGACCAGACGCGCGGCCTGGTGCTCACCTTCGAGGGCCGGCCGATCAACGCCTTGTACACCTCGACGTGCGGCGGGCACACCGAGGACGGCAACCTGATCTTCCCGGAGGAGAGGGGCCCCTATCTCAAAGGGGTGCCGTGCTACCCGGAAGCGGAAGCCGAGAGCCGCACCATCACCGGCCACGGCTGGGTGGAGCCGGTGGTCCTCGAGAACGGCGCGCGCGCCAACGAGGAAGTGCAGCTCCTGCGGCTGCACGGCATCGTCGGTGAGGAGGCGCTCGATCCGAAATGGCTCCTGACGCCCTGCTCCGGCGCGGACGCCGAGCGCTGGACCACCTTCACGCTCGGCCAGGTCGGCAAGAAGCCCGACCCCGCGGGCCTGCCCGACGGGAAGTTCGTCATGCACCAGTTCGCCGTCTGGCTCGCGAAGTCGCTCGGCTGGGAGGAGAAGATGCGCCTCTCCCTCGACCTGCGCGATCTTCCGTACCTGCTCGCCTTCCGCGATCGGGACCAGATCCCGGAGGCGGCGCGGCGGCCGTACGCCATGCTCATCCTCGAGGGGCTTCTCGATCCCTTCCCGGACAACACGCTGCGTCCCGACCACGTCCCGTCGCGCGGCTACATGCTGCACACGCTGTACCGCGTCCTGGACTACTACAACGGCCTCGGTCCGCTGCCCGCCACCTATCGCGGCAGCGACGGCGACAAGGTGATCCTCGAAGGGAAGCGCGACGCGCAGACCCTCGCGCTGCACTCCGACGTGGTGCTGTTCCGATCGTTCCGCGACGTGTCGTATCCGGCGAAGAGCGTTCCTCTGACCCTGGGTGATCGGCTGCAATACCATCTGGCGCCGGACGGCGCGGTCGATTACCTGCGGCTCATCGCCAACCCGCGCGGCGTCTCCGACGATCGATACTCGTCGGTCTACCGCTGGGAGGACCGGCGCACCCGCGGCGAGCTCGAGACCCTGGTCCGGCAGCGGGTCGACGTCGGCACGCTGGTCGACATCGAGCCGACGCGCCGCGGCGTGAGCGGCCGCGTCGTCGAGGTCAAGATCACGGGCAGCCGCGGCGACTTCGTCCTCAAGGGATTCCGCATCCGCACCGCCTTCGGCATCCGCGAGAACCTGTTCACGGTCGATCGGACGCGCACCATGGACGGCCAGGTCGAATCCTTCATTTTCAGCGGCAAGGGGTGGGGGCACGGCGTCGGGCTCTGCCAGGTCGGGTCGTACGGCATGGCGTTGCGGGGCAAGACCTACGACGAGATCCTCCGCCACTATTACACCGGCGTGGAGATTCACGACGCCTCCGGGCTGGCGGTGCCGGGTGCGGCCCCCACCACGGGGCGCTGAACCTCCCCCGGTCCGAGGCGCAGGCGCCGCGCCCGCGTGCCACGGGTCCGGTCTCGCTGCGCGAGACCTCCCCTCGCTTCGCCCCTCGCCCACCCAACGCGCTGAACGACAGCGCGTCGGGGCCCGGGGCGCGGGGTCTCAGACGGGCGCGCGGACGCGGCGCCTGCGCCTCGCATCGCGGCTACTTCCGCGGTCCGCATGGCAACCGCACCTCCTCGCCACTCTTGAGCGAAGGCAGTAAACCGCGCAGTCGAGCTCGATCTCGATCGGCGAGGACGCGACGCGCGCCCGGCGGGGCGTCCGAGACGGAGCGCGCCGGGCCCCATCGCGCCGGGTTGTGGCGCGATGGGTGCGCGCGCAGCGAGGCGAGGGGAGGCGACGCGCAGCGTCGCCGGACCCGTCCCCGCCGGGCGCGCGTCGCGCCCGCAGCCGGCCAGGATCGAGCTCGGCGTGCGGGTCGTTGACACTGCCCTCGCCCACGACGATAATCTCGCCACTCGGGCCGACCGGGCGAGTCCGGGATCGATCGGGGCCCGGGCCGAGCGAGCGTGACGATCCAGGACAACGTCCTCCGCGGCCGTCTGAAGGCCCTCAGCGTCGCCGATATCCTGCTCTTCCTCAAGGGGCTCAATCGGGTCGGCCGGCTTCTGCTCGTCGGCGACCGGACCGAGGTCGCCCTCGACCTGCGTGGTCCCTGGATCATCCGCGCCGAGTCGAACCGCGCCGCTGACCGCATCGAGGAGGTCCTGCTCGATTCCGGGCGGATCAGCCGCGAGCAGTGCGAGGAGGTCCGGCGCCGGGCCGCCGAAGATCCCGAAGGAGGGCCCGGACGCGCGCTCGTCGCCTCCGGCCTGCTCTCGGCGCGCTCCCTGGTGGCGGCCCGTCGCGAGCAGGCCCGCCGCATCGTCCTGTCGTTGTTCGACTGGACGGGCGGGGACTACCTGTTCGAGGAGGGCCGCGGCACTTCGGGCTGGAGCACGCCGCTCGATCTGCCGATCGTCGAGCTGGTGGCGGACGGCATCCGCCGGGTGCGCGACCCGGAGCTGTTCGTCGATCGGATCCCGTCGCCGGAATGGATCTTCGAGCCGGGGGCGCCGGCGGGTGGTCCGGCCCTCACGCTCGACAGTCATGAGACGCAGATCCTCGGGCTGGCGGACGGCACCCGGTCGATCGCGGCGATCGAAGCGCTCGTCGAGTACCCGCCCGCCGAGATCCGCCGCGTCCTGTTCCTGCTGCTGACCCTCGGTCTCATCCGCCCGCAGTCGCGACCGGCGGCTTCTCCCGCTCGCCCCGAGGCCGAGCCGCTGGTCGAGATCGTCCGCCGCTTCAACGGGCTGTTCGGCCGTGTCTACCAGTACATGACCCTGGAGCTGGGGCCGATCTCGGAGTGCCTGCTCAGCGCCTCGCTGCGGGATCTGGAAGGGGCCCATGCGCCGATCTTCCGGCGCGCCCGTCTGGCGGGCGACGGGACGCTGAATGGGGAGATGCTGGAGCGCAACACGATGACGCTGGCGCGCGAAGGGCGGCACGGCGCCCTGGTGCGCGGTCTGAACGAGCTGCTGTACCGCGAGCTTCTCGTCCTGCGGCAGGCGCTGGGACAGGAGCATGAGCGCCGCCTGCTCCACCTGATGCAGCGCGACGGCCTCCTGCGCGCGGCGCCGGGCGCGTCATGATCGGGAGCATGCTCTACCGCCTCGGCGGTCTGCTGATCCTGGGGGACATCGCCTATCTCGTCTGGCAGGCCGCCCGGGGGCAGTCCGACTTCCAGGTGTTCCGGATGGTGCTGGGCGCCGCCGCGGTCTGCCTGCTGGGCGGCCTGGTGTTCTCGATCGTGTCCCGGGCGAAGTCGGGCATCTCCTTTCCCACCTGCCCGCGCTGCGCGCGGCGGGTGGCGCGCGGGCGCGTCTACTGCGACGATCACCTCAAGGAAACCATCAACCGATACCGCGACGAGCAGCACCAGAAAGGGGCGTGACGCGAGGGTGGCGATCGACGGGGGGAGACCGGCGATCCTCGTGGTCGTCGGACCGACCGCGGTGGGGAAGAGCGAGTTCGCGCTCCTCGCGTGCGAGCGATTCGGCGGCGAGGTGGTGAGCGTCGATTCGATGCAGGTCTACCGCGGACTCGACGCGGCGACGTCGAAGCCGAGCGCCGCCGACCGGCGGCGCGCCCCGCATCACGGTCTCGATCTGGTCGACCCGGGCGACGATTTCTCCATGGGCGATTTCGTGCGCGCCGCCGAGAAGGCGATCGCCGAGATCGGCGCCCGCCGCAGGCTTCCGGTGCTGGTCGGCGGCACCGGTCTCTACCTGCGCGCGCTGTTGCGGGGGATGGCGGACGCGCCGCGGCGCGCCCCGGCCCTGCGCGAGCGTCTGCGCGCCCGGGCCGCCCTGCGGGGCACTCCCTGGCTGCACCGCATGCTGACGCGTCTCGATCCGGAGACCGCCTCGCGGTTGCCGCGGCGCGACCGGCAGCGGCTGGTCCGGGCGCTGGAGGTCCGATTCCTGATGGGACGGCCGCTCTCGACGCTGATCCGCGAGCGGCCCTTCGGCGAGAGCCGGTACGACGCGGTCAGAATCGGGCTGACCATGGAGCGCAGCCGGCTGCACGCGCGGATCGACGCGCGCGTCGGCGCCTTTTTCCGCGCCGGGCTGGTCGAGGAGGTGCGGCGCCACCTCGCCGCCGGGAGGGATCCCGGGGCGAACGCCTTCCGGGCGCTCGGATACAAGGAGGTGCTGGCCCATCTGCGCGGCGAGTGCACCCTCGAGGAGGCGGTGGCGCTGACCTGTCGCAACACGCGTCGCTATGCGAAGCGTCAGGGGACCTGGTTTCGCGCCGAGCCGGGCGTCACCTGGTTCACCATCGACCCCGACCGTCCCGACCCTTACGCCGAAGCGATGCGCCACGCGGCGCGCGCCCTGGCGGGCCCGGAGTCCGCCGCATGCTGACGGTCGCCAATCAGCTCACCATGATCCGGATGGTGATGATCCCGCTCCTGGTCACTCTGATCCTCTCCGATCATCCGGCCTGGGCGTTCCTGGTCTTCATCCTCGCCGGTGTCAGCGACGCCCTGGACGGGATCCTGGCGCGCCACATGCGGCAGAGCTCCAAGCTGGGCGCGTTCCTCGATCCGACGGCCGACAAGCTGCTGATGACCGCCTGCTTCGTGGTCCTGTCGATTCCCGACCATCCCAAGTCGATCCCCGATTTCGAGATCGCCAACCACCTCCCCGTCTATCTCACCATCGTCACCATCAGCCGGGACGTCTTCATCGTCATGATCGCCCTGATCATCCATCTGTCCTCGGGGATCCGCAGCTTCCCCCCGACGTCGCTGGGAAAGGTCACGACGGCGACACAGATCCTGACGGTCGGCGTCGTCCTCCTGGCCAACGCGCTGAACCAGCCGTGTCCCATCCTGGTGCAGGGGCTGGGGTGGATCACGCTGACGATGACGGTATCGTCGGGGCTGCATTACATCTATCACGCCGCCCGGCTCGCCGAGTCGGCTTCGGGGGTCCCGCCGGGCTGACAATCGCCCCCGCCCAATCCATAATTCTCCTTGTCAGTCGCGGACTTTGGGGGTATCTAGGCCGATACCCGCGTGGGGATGCGCGGCGGGGCCTGTCGCCTGCGGGCCCGATTCCCGGACACGAATCTTCGGAGGTGAGGACATGCGTAGAACTGCGAGATGGGGTGTGACCGCCGTTGCCGCCGCCTGTCTGTCGGCGGGGCTGGGGCTGGCCGCGCCCGCGCAGACCACGACGGTGGGCCAGTTGTCGGTCCGCCTGGCGCGCTCGCTCGGTGTGCGGTTGTCGACGGCGGATCCGGAGACGTCGGCCGCGGCGTTCCTGGGCCGGCACGGACTCGTGCTCGGAAGCGACCTCACCCGTCCGATCCTCGGCAGCGATCTAATCGCCATCGGCCGCTCCCTCGGAGCGCCGGTGGCCACGAGCCAGCCGGCCGCCGCCGCGACCCCCGCCCAGGTGGCGGCATTCGTCGGCACGGTCCGGGGCTCGATCCTCGGCGCCCAGGCGAACGGGAATGGTCAAGGCGCCGCGAAGGAGGACGGAATCAACGCCTCCTGCCGCGGTCGCGAGGCCCGCGACGGCCGCAACGGAACTCCCGCCAGTCCGGCCAACCCCAACGCCACCGCTCCGCCATGCGGGGGAGATGGCGACGGGGGCGATTCGACGCCCTAGAGGTCCTGCACCCGCGGGACTCTAGGCGGCCTGGCGCGGCGCTCCGGCGCCGCGCGGTCTGCGCCGCCATAAATAGAAGACCGGAATCCCGCTCACCACGATCAGCAGACCGGGCCAGGTGTAGTCCGGCTTCACGACCAAAAGGTCGAGCATGATCGCCGTGGTGACCGTGATGTACAGCGCGGGCAGCCAGGGGTATCCGGGCACGCGATAGGGACGCTCGACGTCCGGCCGGCGCGCCCGCAGCACGAACAGGCCGGCGACCGTCAGGGCGTAGAACAGCAGCGCCGCCATGATGATGTAGTCGAGCAGGTTTCCGTAGGTTCCCGAGAGCGTGAGAAGACAGGCCCAGAATCCCTGCAGCAACAGCCCGCGGGCCGGCACCCCCTGCGCGCTGAGGCGTCCGGCGCCCGCGAAGAACAGCCCGTCCTTCGCCATCGCATAGTAGAGACGCGGCCCCGCCAGAATCAGCCCGTTCTCGCACCCGAACGTGGAAATGATCACGAACAGGGCCATCACCAGCCCGCCGCTCGCCCCGAGCACGATCTGCACGGCGGCCGTGCCGACCCGATCCTCGGCGGCGTACTGGATGCCGCGGGCGATCGGATCGGCGCCCCCGGCCGCGCCCTGGAGCGGGATCAGGTTGAGATAGGCGACGTTGGCGAGACAGTAGAGCAGCGAGACCAGCAGGGTCCCGAGCGCCATGCTGCGAGCCACGTTGCGGCGCGCGTCCTTCACTTCCTCGCCGGCAAAGGCGATGTTGTTCCAGGCGTCCGAGGAGAACAACGAGCCGACCATCGCCGCCCCGAACGTCATCAGCAGCGCCCCGCTCAACGGGACGTCGCCAAAGAACCGGCCGCCGCGGAAATTGGCCTCGATGGCGGCGGGATGGCTGCGGCCCAGGAGCGGAACCAGGGCCAGCAGCGCCAGGGCACCCACCTTGGTCGCGGTGAACAGGTTCTGCGTCCACTTGGCGGTCCGGATACCGCGCGTGTTGAGCCAGGTCAGAAGCGCGACCACGACGATGGCGACCAGACGCTGCGTCGTGATCGACAGGTCGTGGCCGGCGATGACCAGCGGCACCAGCCGGTTGTTGGCCGACACCCACGGCGCCATCACCCCGAGGAATTTCGCGAAGGCCACCGCCACCGCGGCGATCGTGCCGGTCTGGATCACCAGGAACAGCGTCCAGCCGTAGAGAAACCCGACCAGCGGGCCGAACGCTTCGCGCAGGTACACGTACTGTCCGCCGGCGTGCGGGAACATCCCGGCGAGCTCGCCCGAAGCGAGCGCCGCGACCACCGTCAGCAGGCCGGTGGCCACCCAGACAGCCATGAGCCAGAACGGCGTCTGCATCAGGCGCGCGATGTCGGCGGAGACGATGAAGATCCCGGAGCCGATCATCGAGCCCGCGACGATCATGGTGGCGTCGAACAGGCCGAGGTCGCGACGGAATCCGGTGGCGGGAGGGGTCGAGGACGCGTCGCTCACCGGCGCAGTATCGAAGGCGGCCCGGCGCCTGTCAAGCGCGGGGGCGCGGGGTTCAGTCGGTCCAGATGATCTCGGCGCGGATGGTGCCCGCCGGTCCGGAGTAGTCGAGTGTGAGGTCGAAGGCCGCGCTCTGGCCCGGCAGGAGCGTCTGGGGTCTCAGGTCCGTATCGCCCTGAGCCGCCACCTGTCCGTTGTCGAGCACCACCTTCACGCGGACCCGCGCCTGGCGCGCCTGGGCATTGCCCCGGTTCTGCACGCGACCACTGACGCGCAGGCCGCCGCCGGGCAGCGAGTCGTGATCGTTGGTCAGGAAGATCAGATCGGCGCGGCCGTCGCGCAAGGCCCCTCCCGCGCCCGCGGGACGTCCCGCCGGAGCGGAGAGCGCCGACTTCTCGGTGAAGCTCCCCTCGCCGGACATGGTGGGCGTCATCGCGGCGGCGCTCGGGGCCGCGGCCGGCGCGCCGCTTTCGTCCGTGGCGTCGCTGACGTGCCGCCAGACGGCCGCACCCACCAGGGCGATGGCGACGATCATCAGACCCGCGGGGAGGAGCGGCAGCGACGTGGCCGGACGGGCCTCGGCGGCGATCTCCCGCGCCGCGCGCTCGCGCGGAGTGGGTGGACGGTCGGGCCGCGGCGCCATCGGCGCGGCCAGCGGCGAGCGCCGACGTGTGCGGGCCGCCGGGTCGGGCTCCTCGACCGACGCCACCCGGGTGTCGCACGTGGCGCGCTCGAGCTCGCGCAGCAGCGAGTCGTAGTCCTGGAACCGCTCGGCGGGGTTCTTCGCCATCATCTTCTGGATGATGGCGGCGATCGGGAACGGGATGGCGGCGTTGAGGGCGCGCGGCGAGCGGAGCGGCTCGTTCATGTGCTTCAGGATCATCGCCACCGCCGTGGGCGCCTGGAACGGCAGCCGGCCCGTGATCAGGTGGAAGAAGGTGGCGCCGAGCGAGTAGATGTCGGAGCGCGCGTCGAGCGTCTGGCCCTGCGCCTGCTCCGGCGAGATGTATCCGGGCGAGCCGAGCACTTCGCCGGTGGCGGTGAGCTGCGAGTCGCCGCGGGCGGCCTTGGCGAGTCCGAAGTCGGTCACCTTCACCTCGCCGTCCTCGGTCAGCATCAGATTGCTCGGCTTGATGTCGCGGTGGATGAGGCCCTTCTGCGCCGCGTGCCGGAGACCGGCGGCGGCCTGCATGATGTAGCCGGCCGCGACGAAGGGCTCGATCGATCCCCCCTGCCGCGCCACGGCCTCCAGCGAGCGGCCGCGGATCAGCTCCATGGCGAAGTACGGGATCGACCCCTCGTCGCCGGTGGCGTAGACCTGCGTGATGTTCGGATGATTCAGCGACGCCGCGGCGCGGGCCTCGCGCGTGAACCGGGCCACGAACTCGGCGTCGGCGGCGAGCGCCGGCAGCAGCGTCTTGAGGGCGACCTCGCGCTGCAGTGCCTCATCCACGGCCCGGTAGACCCGCCCCATCCCGCCCGTGCCGAGCAGCTCCAGCACGCGGTAGGCGCCGAACCGTTCGGGGATCGGGTCCCGGGGCGGGGTTTTCGTCATCGTCCCTTGAACAGGCCGAAGAGCCCGCCCTTCTTCGCCTGAGGCTCGCCGTCGAGGGCCTTCTTTGCCAGGTCGTTCTCCGGGTCCCATTGCAGCGCGCGGCGGTACATCTCCTTCGCCCGATCGGGCGTCCCGGCGCGCTCGTACAGGGAGCCAAGCACGGCGTAGGCGTTGGCGCTGGTGGGGGAGAGCTCGATCGCCTTCTGCAGATTCTCCTCGGCCTGCTTCCTCAGGCGCGGATTGCGCGCCTGGATTGTGCCGAGCAGCTCGAAGTATTCCGGGCGGCTCGGATCCTGATCGCAGGCGTTCTGCAGCGACGAGAGCGCTTCCGCCAGGCGGCCGTGCTCGAGATGCTCGCGCCCGTGGCGATAGTTCTGGCGCGCCAGATCGGTGGTGTCGGCGGGCCCGTTGTCGGAGCGCTGGCCGGCGTGCGCCGCGGCCTCCTCGTTGTACTTCTGGCGCAGGTCGGCGTTGATGAGGGTGGAATAGGCCTCGGTGATCCGCGCGAACGCCTTCTCGGCCTTGGCCTTGATCTCTTCCTTGCGGAACTTGTCGGGGTGGAACTTGCGGGCCAGGGCGTAGTAGACCCGCCGGACCTCGTCGGTGCGGGCTCCGGAGGAGACCCCGAGGACCTGGTAGAGGTCCTGGGTGTGCAGGGTCTGGAACCGCTGCAGCATCTCGGCCTCGAGGTCGGCTTCGCTCGCCGCGGGGGGCGGTGGCGCGGGCGCCGGCGGCTTGCGCGCGGCGGTCGGCTTGGCGGCCCCGGGCTTCGCCGCCACGAGAGGCCGTCGTCCCGCGGCCGCGGGACGCGCCGGCGCGGCCGTCGTGGCCGGCGCCGCGGGCGGCTTGGCGGAGGGCCCGCCGGCGGGAGCGGGCCGGACGGCGGGTGCTGTGCCGGTGGACGGCGCCGCGGCCCTGGGAGGCGCCGGCGTCACCGGCCCGGCCTGGGTCGCGGGTGGAGCGGGCGGCTGCGCCGGGTGCGCGGGCGGCTGCGCCGGGGGCTTCGGTCGGACGGGAAACGGGATGACCTTCAGCCGGCCGGTCGTGAGGACCTCCGCCGGCTGCGGTTCGGGCGCGGCGATCCCGGGCGACGGAAGCTCCAGCGCCCCTTCGGGCATCTCGAGAATGCCCGCGAGGGCCAGCCCGAGGATCGCGGCGAGCGTCCGCTCGTCACCCATCGGGCTGACCATGCAGATCTCGCGGATCGTCGCGACGCCGTCGACGCGCGACATGAGGTACCCCTCCGCGGGATCGAGACGGATGCTCTGATACCCGTCGGGCGGACGGCGTTCGCGCTGGATCTTGTGCTCGAGGGCCCCCAGACGCCGTTTGACCCACTCGGGGTCGCCGACGCCGCGCGTCCACTCGAGGATCACCTCCGCCGTGCGCAGGCCGCCGTCGAGCTGCTCCCGGAACGGCAGGGCGCCCTCGTCGAAGTGCCAGGTGCCGTCATTCATCCCGAGCCCCGCGCGCGCGACGCGGCGGATGTGCTCCTGCGTGAACTCGAGAAGCGCCGCGCGGCTCACGAGACCCAGGCGGACGAGGGTGGTCCCCAGCAGCTCGTCGGGCTGCTTCGACTCGAGCGCCTGGCGCAGCGAGGTCGGGTCGGATCCGACGCGCGACAGCACGAGCGCGGTCAGACTTTCGTGAGGGTGGTTGCTGGCGGCGAACAGGACGAAGACGCCGGCGTCGACGAACAGCTGCCGGCAGATCTTGTCCCGCTCCAGGCTGAGGACCCCGGACATGCGCCGGCGCTGGACCTCGCTCAGGATGTCTGCGGGACATCGCTGCGCCAGGCTTCCTCTCATGCGATCGTTCCCAAGCCACGGCTCCGCGGCGCACCCGCCCGGTAGCCCGGGAGGGCGTCGGGTATAAGTTGTGTTCCGGGCCTGGTTATGGCAAGCGGGTGACGAGGTCGTCACCCCATTGACGCCGCAGATCGTCGAGGGGGAAGCCGGTGGCGGCGCGCAGCGCGCCGTCGAGATCACGCCCCTCCCCGAGTCCGGCGAGGGTCTGGTTGATGGACCCGAATCCGTAACGGGTCGAGAGGAACGAGACGAACGACAGGGAAGAGGGATAGGTGAAGGTCGCGCCCCAGGGTGCCCTCTCGCTCGACGATTGGTACTGGCGGGCCAGGGCGCGCGCGGTCCCCTCGTCCGGCGTTTTCCCCTCCATCATCTGGGCCAGGCCCTCCTGCAGCCAGCGGGGCGCGGCGTCGTGGCTCTTGCCGGCGACGAAGGCGTGCGCCAGCTCGTGCACCAGGACCGATCGGGACAGCGCGTCCAGGTGGCTGAGCCCGCCGCACGGCACGCGCACCGTGCCGTCGTACAGCCCCGCCACGTCGGGGTCGGCGCGCGTCGCGGCGTAGAAATCTTTCTCGGGATAGATCACGATCGCGACCGGGCGGGTCGGCAGGTAATCGAAGCGGGTGGCCAGCTCGTCGTACCGCTCGTCGAGGTAGCCGACGATGGCGTGCTCCAGGTCGGGCAGCGTGATCTGCCCGTCGTAGGCGACGGTGAAGTGGGCCGCCTCGCGGCGCTGGTATCCCGCGTCCACGGAGCTGAGGTGCCGGAGCATCTCGACGCGCTGGCGGAGCGCCGGCGCGTCGCGCAGCGCCAGCACCTTCTCCCACAGCGCGATCGCCTCGTCGGTGCGGTTCTGCTGCTCCGCCGTCTCGCCCAGGAGGAACAGGAGATCCGGGTCGTTCGGATGCTCGAGCAGCGATCGCTCGAGAAAGGAGCGGGCGAGGGGGAGATTGTCCAGAGCCATGTAGGACGCGGCGAGCCCGCGCTGGCCGCGCACGTCGCCCGCGTTCCAGCCGAGCGCCTCGGTGAACTGCCGCTTCGCGTCGTCGGGACGATGATCGCGCAGCGCGCCCTCTCCCATCCGATCGAGCAGCTCGACGATCTGGCGGAGGTTCTCGCCGCGCGCCGGGCCCGGTGTCTGCAGACGGCGGCGCAGGTCGTCGAGGAGGCGCGCGTCCGCGGCCGGGCCGGCCGGCGGCACGTCGGGGCCCCGCGTTCCGGAGAGTGGCGGGTCGCCGGAAGGGGTCCTGCCGGCGGGCGGCGCGGCGGGGGCCGCTCCGGTCTTCGGGGGTGTCTTCTCGATCGACGCGACGTCGGCGCGCGGCACGACGATGCGGCTCTTCCCCTGACGCACCACGAGCGTGTCGCCGCGATCCTCGATCGAGTCGGCCACGATGGTGCCGCCGTTTTTCAGGTGCACCACGTCGGCGGTAATCGGCCCGGTCGCGGCCAGGAGGACCAGGCCGGCGGCCCACGCCCGAAGAGGCGACGTCAGGGGCTCCTCAGCCGGCCGGGCGGAGCCGCCCGAAGGAGACGACCACAGGTGTCACGCCGGCCGCCGTGAAGTAGCGGGGCAGGGCCCCGGCCGCCGAGCGGGCGGCGTCGCGGTCGCCATAGCGGCCCCAGCAGACGCGCCAGCAGGATCGCCCCTGCAGCCGGAAGGGAACCACGAACAGCGGACCGTCCGGCCGGGTGGCGTTGCGACCCTTGAGGATGTTCTCGGCCTCGCAGGCGATCAGCACCTGGAGGGTGAGCGTTTCGGCGGGCGATGCCGCGATCATGCGCGAGAAGATCGCCGTGGCCCCGTCGACGTCTCCGGCGTCGAGACGCGCCTGACCCGAGCCCAGGTCGTCGGCGGCCTTGGTGGCTTCCGCCGCCTGCGCCGCCACAGGCGGCGCCGCGGCCGCGGCCGCCGGCGCGGTCGTAGGCGCGGCGACCGGCGGTGGCGCGGCGACGGGCGGTGAAGCGGGCAACTCCGCGGTTGAGGCCGGGGTCGGGGATGGCCGTTCCTTCCCGGCAGCCGGGTCCGCGGCCGGCGGCGGCTCGACGGCGGGTCGCGGCTGGACGTCGGGTGCGGCCTGGACGTCGGGGGCCGCCTCGGCGGTGGGGGATGTCTCCGCTCCCGCCCGCTGGTCCGCGGTCGGCGCGGAGTCTCCGGTCGCGGGCGCCTCGACACCGGCCGCCCCGACCCCGGCCGCCTCGGAGGCAGACATGGATGACGGAGCGCGCAGGCGGAAAGCCAGGAACGCGGCGCCCAGCACGACCGCCACCACGACGCCGATGCCGATCGAGCGGCGACCGGTGGTGGCGAGGTGGGAGCGGGGGACCACCGGCCCGTCGAAGGTCATCTCCACCGGTCCCTCGTGGACGCGCTCGCCGGTTTCGGGATTGATGCTCCAGCCGCCCTCCGCGGTCTCCGGGACGGCGAAGGCCGGCAGCTCGTCACGCGAGAACTGAGGGGGCTCCGCGGGCGGCTCGCCCTCGTCCTCGTCGTCCTCGTCACGGTCGCCAAAGTCGTCCGCGCCGCCGCCCGCGGCCGGTGGCGGATCGTCGTCGACGCGCACCGGCCGCGGTTCGGCGTCGGGCTCCACCCGCGACGGCTCCGCGGCCTGCGGGGGCGACGCTTCGGGCGACGGCTTCTCCGCATCCGCCACGGGTTGCACGGCGGGAGCACGGCCGCCGGCCGAGACGCTGACGAGCACCGGCACCGGGTTGGAGGGGACGGATCCCGGCGACGCCGCCGCGGTCTCGTCCTCCGAGGAGTCGCTCTGAATCGGGATCACGCGCCCCGGCCGGCCGGCGATCGCCACCACGGGACGCGCCGCGTCCTCGCGCCGCGCCCGGTCCTCCGGACGGCTGACCAGCTCGGCGAGACCCATGATCTCGAGCGCTAGGACGATCTTGCTGACGGTGAAGTCGTCGAGATGGGTCCGGCCGCTGATGTCGCGCAGCGTGGCTCGGCCGTCGAGCCGGCGGGCCACCTCTTCGGCCGAGGCGTCGAGCCGCATCGTGGCGAGCGCCTCGCCGAGCGCCGGAGCCGGACCGTAGATCGACTCCATCGAGCCCATCTCCCCGACGATGGTCTGCCGGTCGCCCGACTCCATGACGGCGTCGAAGATCAGGCGGCGGACCGGAAGGCCGAGGTTGGTCACCTCGGGACCGACCGGACCCGGGGCGACCTGGTAGACGCCCTCCGCCAGCGTGAAGCAGGCGGCGAGGATCTGCTTCACCTGGCGGCGCGCCCCGCTGAGCAGCTCCGACGGCGTGAGGAACCCGAGATCGATCAACGTCTTCCCGAGCGTCGTGCCGGGCCGCAGGCGCGACCGCGCCATGTCGACCTGAGGTCCGCTCAGCCGTCCCTCGTTAATAAGGATGTTGTGCAGCCGGTCGGCCTCGGCGTTGCTGGCGGCCGACGCGATGTCGCCGCGGCGGAAATAGACCACCCGCGTTGCGCTGCCGGAATGGAATCGCAGCGCGCCGTCGAACGCCTCGCGTTGCAGGCGCGCCACGAGACGGGGCGTGAAGACGCCCGCGATGGGATGGGATTCGGAAAGGTCCTGCATGTCGGAAGCGGGCCGGCCTCGTCCAGCGCGGCGGGAGATCGCCGCAGTGAGAAGGGATCATAGGAAGCGCGGTCCGCCCCGTCAAGACAGGCTAGACTGACCACCCATGAGCGCGCGTTCGTACGACGCCCTGATCGTCGGCAGCGGCATCGCCGGATTGCGCGCCGCGATCGAGCTCGCCGCCCACGGCCGGCGGGTGGCGATCCTCACCAAGGACGGGCCGACCGACTCCTCCTCCGACAAGGCCCAGGGCGGGATCGCCGCCGTCCTGTCCGACGACGACGAGATCGGCCTGCACTACGAGGACACGCTGCGCGCCGGAGACGGGCTGTGCAATGAAGGGGCGGTGCGCGTGCTGGTGGAGGAGGGGCCGCAGCGGGCGCGGGAGCTCATCGACTGGGGCGCCCGTTTCGACCGCGACGGCGCCCGCCTGGCGCTGGCGCGCGAGGCGGCGCACAGCAAGCGGCGGATCCTGCACGCGCAGGGTGACTCGACCGGGCGGGAGATCGTGCGGGCCCTGGTCGAGCGGGTGCGCGCGACGCCCGGGATCGAGCTGATCACGCGGCTGTTCTCGATCGATCTGGTGATGCAGGGGGGCCGGTCGGCCGGGCTCCTGGCGATCGACGAGACGCGCGGCGAGATGCTCCTGCTGCGCGCCCCGGCGGTGGTGCTCGCCACCGGCGGTGCCGGGCAGGTGTTCCGCGAGACCACCAACCCGCCGCAGGCGACCGGCGACGGCATGGCGATGGCGTATCGCGCCGGGGCCGAGATGATGGATCTCGAGTTCGTGCAGTTCCATCCCACCGCGCTGCTGCTGCCGGGCGCGCCCCGCTTCCTGCTGTCCGAGGCGATGCGGGGGGAGGGCGGGCGCCTGGTGAACCTCCGCGGCGAGCCGTTCATGGCGGCGATCGACGAGCGCGGCGATCTCGCGCCGCGCGACATCGTGGCGCGCGGCATCCTGGAGGAGATGCGCCGCACCGGCAGCCCCACCGTCTTCCTCGACATGACCGGGCTCGAGCCCGGGTTCGTGCGCGGGCGGTTCCCGAACATCGCCGCCACCTGCGCGCGGCTCGGGCTCGACATCGCGCGTGATCGGCTGCCGGTGGCGCCGTGCGCGCACTTCATGATGGGCGGCGTCAAGACCGGTCTGTTCGGGCGCACCTCGATCCCCGGCCTCTACGCGGCGGGGGAGGTCGCCTGCACCGGCGTGCACGGCGCCAACCGACTGGCCAGCAATTCGCTGCTCGAAGGGCTGGTCTTCGGAGCCCGCGCGGGGCAGGCGATCCTGCAGGACGCGGGGCCGGACGGCCCCGGGAGGGAGCGCTCCGCGTCCGGTCCGGAGCCGCGTCCGGGGGATCTCGCCGCCCGGGTGCGGTCGATAGCGCCGGAGGCGTCCGCGGCGGCCGTCGGCGCGCTGCGCCAGGTGATGTGGGACCACGCGGGCCTGGTGCGCACGGCCGAGGGTCTGCGCCGCGCCGTCGCCGCCGTCCTCGAAGAGGAGCGCGGCCTGAAGGAGCGGCCGCCGACCCGCGCCGGTCTCGAGGCGCGCAACATGCTGTACGTCGGACGGCTGATCGCCGAATCGGCCCTCCGACGCGAGGAGAGCCGCGGCAGCCACTATCGATCCGACTTCCCGCGCCCCGAGCCGGGGCGCGGCCGGCACGCCATCATCGCCCCGGGGGCCCCGGCCCCCGACCTGCCGCTCCTGCCGCGCGGAGAGGGGTAGGAGCCTGTCCGACCTACCGGCCCCCGGCCGGATCTGGTAGATTGACGGCCAGGGAGATCGCCAGATGGGAGACGTCGCGGGTCTGATAGCCTTGGTTCTCGGCGCCATTCTCGTGGGCGCGATCCTGCCGGTCCTCTATCAGGCGGTTCAAACGCTCAAGAGCGTGCGCGTCTTCGTCGACACCACCGGGCCGCGGATCGAAGAGGCGATGAAGGAGATCACCGAGGTGGCGGCGCGCCTGAACGGCATCGCCTCGACCCTCGAGGAGGAAGGCCGGCGCCTCAAGCCGATCGTCGATTCGGCCGCGGGTATCGGCCGGACCTTGACCTCGCTCGGCGAGTCGGTCCGATCGGCGGGCAGCATCCTCGGCGCCGTGACCCCCGCGTTCGTCGCCGGACTGCGCGCCTTCTTCGGCCGGGAGGATCCGGCCGACGAAGGTGTGGACGAGGATTCCGGCGACGGGCCCGACGAGGGCGGCGGCGAGGCGCGCGCCCCGCGCGGCAGGACGGGACCGGAAGGGAGCGCGCGTCATGGGGTCTGAGGGCGGCGGCTGGCGCGGACGGCATGTGGCGGTCGCCTTTGCCTTGGGCGCGCTCGCGGGCGCGGCGGCGGCGCTCCTCCTCGCGCCGCAGACGGGCGCGAAGACGCGGCGCAAGGTGCGTGACACCGTCCGCACGGCGCGCCGTTCGCTCGACGACCTGCACGAGACCGTCGAGTCGTCCTGGCGGCGCGCGGCGCGCGCCGCCCGCACGGCGCTCGACGGCGCCCTCGGACATCGCGACCCCGACGATCAGGCGTAAGACCTGCGCGGCCGGACACGGCCGCGCGTGCGGGCCGGACATCCGCCCGCGGACGGCCCGGCCGTCTCCACGCCCCGCGCGCCGTCGCCTGCGGGTGAGCACCTCCCTTGCAATCGAGCTCGCGCGTCGTCCTCTTGTCGGAGGAGAGCCGGGGGAGGTCTACGATGCCGGACTCACCGCACGACCGAGCCTATCTCGCGACCCTCTGGACCTACGAGCGGCGCCCGGCCCTCGCGGGAGCGCAGGCGGCCCTGTTCTGCCGCGTCCTCGGCCAGTCACGCGGGCGGCTGGGGTTCCTGCTCCATGCCTATGTCGTGCTGCCGGATCGCGCCCGCGTCATCCTCGCGACCCCCGACGGGGACCCGCGCTCGGCGGCCGCGATCGTGCAACGGATCAAGACGCGCTTCGCGCGCGAGCTGCACGCGCGGCACGGCTGGCCGGGACGGGTGTTCCGCGATGACGCGCCGCTCGCGACG
Source organism: Patescibacteria group bacterium (assembly GCA_035638115.1). GTDB lineage: Bacteria > Acidobacteriota > Polarisedimenticolia > Gp22-AA2 > Gp22-AA2 > DASRAN01. The sequence goes on from DASRAN010000055.1 coordinate 18,965, forward strand.
GTGCAGGGGACGGCGGCGATCGAGCGGCGGGCGGAGGCGCTGCACCGCGACCCGGTGACTGCGGGTCTGGCGCGTCACGCGCGCGCCTGGATCTGGTCGAGCCAGAAGGCCTGGTCGGGGACGGCCGGCTCGCCGGCGGAGGTCGATCTGCCGCTCGGTCCCGGCGCGCGGCGGGCGACTCTGGCGCGGCCGGCGCGGGGCGGCGACGCGCTCAGCGGATGATCTGGAAGCTTCGCTCCCAGCGGCTCCGGGTGAAGAAGTGCGACACCTTCTCCCAGATCCCCTGCAGGCGATCGGAGACGGAGGTCTTGAGGTAGGCGTCCCGATCCTCGTCGTACGACCACCAGATCATGAAAGCCCGCCCCTTGATGTAGTCGCGCGGCACGAATCCCCACGAGCGGCTGTCGCGGCTGTTGTCGCGGTTGTCGCCCATGCAGAAATAGGAGTTGTCCGGGATACGCGTCGCGGGATAGTCGTCCTGATCGATGTTGGTGACGCGCAGATTGCGGTGCACCTTGTAGCCCTCGTCGAGCGGACGCCCGTCGATGTAGACCTGCCGCGCGCGGATCTCGATGGTCTCCCCGGGAAGCCCGATGACGCGCTTGATGTAGTCCTTCTCCGGCTCCTCGGGGAATTTGAACACCACGATGTCGCCCCGTTTCACCTCGCGCAGCGGGAAGAGCGTCCGCTCGACGGCTCCGAGAACCGGCACGCTCTGCATCGGAGGCGCGTAGACGAACTTGTTGACCATGATGTAGTCGCCGATCAAAAGCGTCGGGATCATCGACCCGGTCGGGATCTTGGACTGCTGGAACACGAAGGTGCGCGCGAACAGGACGAAGATCACGCAGGTGACGATGGTCTCGAAATAATCGCGCGCCAGGCTCTTGGGGGTGTCCGCCGAGGTCATCCGGTCTCCGGGGAAGCGGCCGATTATAGGGGCTCGGCCCTTTTGGTTCAACCGGGCCCGTCGACGCGCCCGGAGCGCGCCGGCAGGAGGATCGCCGCCAGGCGATCGACCGCCTGGCGCGGCCCGGCGGCGATCTCGGTGATCTCGAGGACGGAGGGATCGAGCAGGTCGAGCCGTCTGAGCTGGGGGAGGAGCTCCTCCCAGACCTGTCCAATCATCTGGATCGGCTTGCCGCCGAGCAGGCCGGCCTTGTGCAGCGCCCAGACGAATCCGAGCTCGGCGAGGGTGCCGGATCGGCCCGGCAGGATGACGAACCCGGCCGCCGCCTCGATGAGGCTCCGGGTCCTGTCGAACAGGTCGCGCTCGCGGCGCTCGGTCTCGATCCAGGGATTGGCCGCGCCGCGGAAGGCGAGGGCGGCGGTGGTCACTCCGATGGTGCGGCCCCCCGCTTCGCGCGCGCCGCGCGCCGAAGCCTCCATCACGCCGCCGTAGCCGCCGTTGACGACGACGAAACCGGTCGCGGCCAGCAGGCGTCCGACGTCGTAGGCGATGCGCCACGCGTCGCTTCCGGCCGCCGGCTCGCTGCCGCCGAAGACGGCGATCGCCCGGCCGGTCGCGGCAGGGCTCACGTCGGGCTCAGTCGATCTTGATTTCGACCCGGCCCCCGGCTCCGTCGTCGACGTCGACCATGCTCACAGGTCTGCCGGAGGCGATCTGCCCCCAGATCGCGACGATGTCGGCGCCCCGAAGGCGCGGGCAGGACGGGTCCGGAAGATTGTCGCAGGCCGAGGTCATCGCCCGATCCAGGACGCCCGTGGCGGCGGCGAGCCGGATCGCCGCGGAGACCACGACGACCGGCACGTTGACGCTGACGGTCGGGGTGACCCCACCCGGCTCCCAGACGCGGACCCGGAGCGTCCCGCCGGTTGCCGAATGACCCGCCGGCCGCGCTCCGGCGCGGGCGGGGCGGAGGCAGAAGATCGCGGCGACCAGGACGATCCCGGCCAGCGCGGCGATCGCGACGACACGTCCGGCTCGGTTCATGACACCCTCCTGAAGCGGCGCGGGAGCGAGCGGGACGTGCGCAAGGCACGCCATCGATTCTGGCCGCGCCGGATGAAACGGAGGGGAGGCGCGGCCGGTTCCAGGAACCGCCGGCCGCCCGACGGGAGCGCGCCCTCAAAGCCCGAGCCGCTCCCGGATCCGGCGGACCTGCCGAGACACCCGCCGCAGCCGGAAGGAGAGGATCACCAGGTAGGTGCCGAGGATCGTCCAGACGACGCTGTAGGCGGTGGCCAGGAACCGCAGGCCGCGCTCGACGGCGTCCGGCCGGACGGCCGAAGCCCCGGCGGCGATCGGGGCGACAGCCGGGCTGTCCTGGATGGCGGCCAGGAGGCCGGACAGGAGGCCGGCCAGAAAAGTTCCGGGCTCGAACGCGGTCATCGTGACGATCCTCCGCCGGCGTCGGTCGCGGCGGTCAGGGGCCGGCGCGCCGCCTGCTGCTCCAGGCTCTCGACCTCGTCCTCCAGCCGGCCGAGACGGACGCGCTCGACCAGAAGGCACAGGAAGAGAAGGGTGAAGGTGACGACACAGGCGGCGAAGGCGCGGCCCATCACCGGATCGAGGCCCCCGCCTCCCGACATCTTGAGAACGACGGGGTGCAGCCCGCGCCACCACTCGACCGACTTGTAGATGATCGGCATGTCCAGCGCGCCGACGATCCCGGTGATCGCGGCCCAGCGCGCCGCCTGCTCGCGATTTTCGGCGTTCTGGCGCAGCAGCAGGTAGCCGACGTAGATGAGCCACAGGACGAGCGTCGACGTGAGGCGCACCTCGCCGGTCCACCAGACGCCCCAGACCGGCCGCGCCCAGATCGGCCCGGTGATCAGCACGATGGTGCAGAAGACGACACCGAGCTCCGCCGCGGCATGGGCCACCAGGTCCCAGCGCCGCTGACGCGTCACGAGATAGAGGACGCTCATCACCGCGCACAGCCCGACGCCGAGGAACGCCATGAAGGCGGACGGCACGTGGAAATAGAAAATCTTCTGGATCACGCCCATCTTCTCCTCGATGGGTGCGACCACGAAGACCATGTAGAGCGACGCCGGGACGGCGAGGAGGGTCGTGATCTGCAGCACGCGCGACCACATGGGGCGCATCATATCATCCGGAATCCGCTCATCCGGGATCCGCGCCCCTCTCATTCCTGCAGGGCGAAGTCGAACAGCAGGACGGCGGCGGCGAGAAAGACCAGATCGTACCCGCCCGAGAGCCAGACCCAGTTCGCATAGACCTGAAACGGCCGTCCGGCCAGGACGTGCGACGTGGTCCGCACCGCGGCGAGGGCGATCGGCACCGCCGCCGGAAACAGGAGCAGCGGCAGCAGGACCTCGCTGCGCCGCGTCTGCGTGGTGACGGCGGCGAACAGCGTGCCGACGGCGGCGAACCCGAGGGTGTTGAGCAGAAGGACCAGGAGGAGCGCGCCGAGGCGCGTCGTCAGAGGCTGGTTGAAGAGGATCGCCGCGAGCGGCACCAGCACCGCCTCGACCGCCGACATGAACATCATGGTGGCCGCGACCTTGCCGAGGTAGAAGGCGCTTCGATCGATCGGCGCGACCAGGATCCCCTCGATCCGATCCTGCTCGCGCTCGATCCGGAAGGAATGGTTCAAAGCCAGGACGCCGGAGAAGATGAACGCCACCCAGAGGACGCCGGGGCCGAGCGAGCCGAAGTCGACGATCGTGAAGTCGAACGCGAAATTGAACACCACGAGGATGAGGAGCGCGAAGACGAACAGGCTGACGACCTGCTCGCGGCTCCTGATCTCGGTCCGGAGGTCCTTGCCGGCGACCAGGAGGACGGTGCCGAGGTAGCTCATGGCGCGACCCCGGCCCCCGCCGCGCCGGCGTGCCGGCCGATGAGCGCCTCGAGGCGCGCCGCGTCGAGCCCGGCCGACGGGCGATCGATCGTCACCCGTCCCGCGTCCAGCACGATGACGCGGCTGGCCAGCGGCAGGGCCGATTCCAGGTCGTGCGTGGCCATCAGGAAGGCGCGCGCGCCGGCGAAGCGATCGCGCAGGAGCCGCCGGAGCGTGTCGCGGCCTGCGGCGTCGAGTCCCGAGAACGGCTCGTCCAGCAGGAGGAGATCGGGAGCGTGGAGGAGCGCCCGCGCGATCGCCGCCCGCTGCTGCATGCCGCGGGAGAAGGTCCGCACCGGGTCGTCGGCCCGATCGGCGAGCCCGACCTCGTCCAGGGATCGACGCGCGCCGGCGGTCGTGGTGCCGAGACCGTAGAGCCGCCCGTAGAACACCAGGTTCTCGGCGGCGGTGAGGTGATCGTAGAGGAACGTCTGATGCGACAGGAGCCCCAGGCGGCGCCGGATCGCGATGCGATCCCCGCGCCACGGGTCCTCCCCGAAGAGCAGCAGGCTGCCCGCCGACGGGCGGATCAGCCCCGCCGCGGTGCGCAGGAGCGTGGACTTGCCGGCGCCGTTGGGGCCGAGGAGCAGCACCCGCTCGCCGGGCGCCAGGTCGAGGTCGACGTCGTCGAGCGCGGGAGAAGCCCCGAACCGTTTTTGCAGCCGGCGCGCGGTCAAAAGCGGTGTCGCGCCGGGCGTCGCGCTGGCGGCGAAGGTCACCGGCCGACCCGCGAAGGCTCCGCCGGCGGGGCGCCCGTGAGGGCGTCGATCCGCCGCACCAGCTCGATCGCCTCGCCCCGATACCGATCGGCCAGCTCGCGGTAATCGGCGTCGGAGATCTTGCCGGCGTGGAAATCGAACTCCAGGTCCCGGAGGGTCTCGTAGGCGACGTCCCGCAGCGCGTAAAGCTCGCGCAGCTCGGCGACGGCGTCCGGCCCGTCGGTCAGCGGCGCGCGGGCGTGCGTCACGAGCGGCGAGAGGACGAGCCACACGGCGGCCAGGACGAGCAGGATTCCGGCGAGCGCGAGCACTAGAGCTCCTCCCGGATGGCGCGCTCGACGCGATCGAGGGTGGCGCGGTCGTCCGCCGACAGGCGCCGGGAATCGAACGCCGGGGACATCGGCGCGTCGCCGGACGGCGGCGCGGTGGCGCGGCTCCGCCACCGCCGCGTCAGGTGGACGATGAGACCCGCGCCCACCAGGATCGCGGCGAACGGCATCACCCAGGCGAGGAGGTCGAAGCCGCTCGTGGTCGGCGCCGAGCGGATCTGGGCGCCCCGCTCGCGCACGTAAGCCTCCACGACCTGATCGGCCGTCTGCCCGCCGGCCAGGCGCTGCGCGATGTCCATCTTGATGTCCGCGGCCGTTCCGCAGGAGCAGGTGCGCACGGTCAGATCGGTGCAGCCGCAGTAGCACATCAGCCGGGTCTCGACCTGCTCCTGGGGCGTGAGCGTCGCGGCGCGGAGGCCGGCTCCGCCGGACGCCATGCCCGCCGCGAGGACCAGACCGGTCAGGACCAGGCGGGGGAGGGCGACGCCCGCGACTCCGATCCGCCCGCGGCGCGCGCGCGGCCGCCCGCGCGGCCGCCCGCGCCGGGCGTGACGCTCAGGTCGCATACGACGCAACGGCGCGCAGGCGCGCCTCGGCGCTGCGCCGTCGTTCGCGCAGATCGGGGAGCATGGCGAACCAGGAGCCGAGGATCAGCACGCCGCCGCCGATCCAGATCCAGGCGACCAGCGGGTTGAGATAGGCCTTGAGGGTGGCCTGGCCCTTCTGCGGATCGAACCCGGTCATGATGAGATAGAGGTCCTCGCGCAGGCTGGACCGGATATCGACCTCGGTGGAGGGATTCTGGCCCGCCTTGTAGAAATTCTGCCCCGGCACGAGGGTGCCGACACGGCGGCCGCCGGTGAACACCGCCAGACGCGCGCCGAGGAACTCCTGGTTCGGCGTATCGCGGCTGACCATGTCCTCGAGCGTCATGGTGAACCGTCCGACGGTGAACGAGTCGCCGCGGTGCAGGACGGCGGTCGCCTCCTGCTTGAACACGCTCGAGCCGGTGACGCCCACGATGACCAGCATCACGCCGAGGTGCACCACGAAGCCGCCGTAACGCCGCTTGTTGCGATCGACCAGACTCCACAAGGCCCGCAGCGGAGGCTCGCCCGTGGCGCGGCTCCGGGCCAGGGTGCCCCAGACGAACTCCATGATGGTCGTGACCCCCACGAACGCGGCGAGGGAGAACGCCACCAGCGCGTAGACGTCGCGCATCCCGGCCGCGAACAGGATCGCCGCCGCCGCCACCCCCGACCCGAGCGGGATGCGGATCTTGTCGAGCAGACGCGCCGGCGTGGCGCGGCGCCATGCGATGGTGGGGCAGATGGCGACCAGTGTCAGGAGCCCGAACGTGATCGGCACCATCACGGCGTTGAAGAAGGGCGGGCCGACGGTGATCTTCACGCCACGCACGGCTTCCGAGAGGATCGGGAAGAGCGTTCCCCAGAGCACCGTGAACGCGGCTCCCACCAGGAGAAGGTTGTTGAACAGGAAGGTGCTCTCGCGCGACACGAACGAGTCGAGCCGGTGCTCGCTCCGCAACAAGGGCAGCCGGTGAAGCAGGAGCCCGACCGACACCAGGATGGAGAGGCCCAGGAAGCCGGCGAACATCGGACCGATGTCGGAGCGGGTGAAGGAGTGCACCGACGAGATGATGCCGCTCCGGGTGATGAAGGTCCCGAGAATCGAAAGGAGGAAGGTCATGATGACCAGGGACATGTTCCAGACGCGCAGCATCCGCTTGCGCTCCTCGATCATCACCGAGTGCAGGAAGGCGGTCGCCGTCAGCCACGGGATCAGCGAGGCGTTCTCGACCGGGTCCCAGGCCCAGTAGCCGCCCCAGCCCAGCTCGACATACGCCCACCAGCCTCCCAGGAGGATGCCACTGCCGAGGATGAACCAGGAGAGGATGGTGAACCGCCGCGTGGTCCGGAACCAGGTGTCGTCCAGCCGACCGGTGGCCAGCGCGGCCATGGCGAACGCGAACGGCACCGTCAGGCCGACATAGCCGACGTAGAGGCAGGGCGGATGGATCGCCATGAACGGGTTCTGCAGCTGTGGATTCATCCCCATGCCGTCGATCGGCGTCCGGGACAGGGTCACGAACGGACGCGCGATGAAGTTCACCAGGATCAGGAAGAAGGTGGCCACGCACCCGAGCGTCGTGACGACGATCGGCATCAGCGGGCGGTTCCGCCGGCGGTTGAACAGCACCATGGCGGCCGAGTACGTGCAGAGGATGAACAGCCAGAAGAGGATCGACCCGGCCTGGCCGGCCCAGAGGGCGGCCACCTTGTAGGTCGCGGGCAGCGCCCGGTTCGAATAGGAGGCGACGTATTCGACCTCGAACCGGTCGTTGAAGATGAGCGTCTCGAGCGACGCGACGGCGAGCGCCACCAGGCCCCAGGTGACGTACAGCGCGCGCTCGCCGCTGAGGATGAGCTCGCCCGACTGGGAGCGCCAGCCGTTGAACGAGGCGAGCACCGCCCAGGCGGCGGCCGCCAGGGCCATCAGCAGGCAGAGGGTCCCGAAGTCAGCCATGCGGACTCAGCGGGATCGGGGCCAGATCAGCGACCGCCCGGCGAACCGGACGGAGCGTGGCCGGTCTTCTTTTCCAGGGTGGCCTTGAGGGCGTCGCGTCCCGCGGCGCTCGACTCGTACTTCGAAGGGCACTTCGACAGGAGGGTCTGCGCGACGAACCGGTCGTCCGGCCCGACGCGGCCCTCGACCACCACCTCGGAGCCGTCCACGAACGTGTCGGGCGTCTCCTTGGCGTAGACGACCGCCAGCTCGCGCCGGCCGTCCGTCATCCTGAAGCTGGCGCCGATCCGTCCCGGAGTTTTTTCGATCGACCCGGCGACGACGTTGCCGTTGACGCGGAAGTTCTCCCCCAGATCCTCGCGACCCTGCCGATCGAGAAACTCGCCGACCGTGAGGTAGTAGACCATGGAGCCCTTGAGGCCGACGCCGAACAGGACGGCGAGCCCCGCGACCAGGGCGACCACGGCGATGAGGATTTTTGGAGAGAACCGGCGGCCGGCCACGGTGAGCATCCTCCCGGCAGGTTGACTGCGCACGCATGATAGCGCGCGGTTCCGACGGGGGTCAATCAGCCGGGGGGAAGGGGGAAGCCGTCCCGCGGTCGGCGGGCTGATCTAAAAGGATGGGGGCCGCTTGACAACGCCGGCGGCGTGATTAGATTGACCGCAGATATCTTATATATGTGCTTTCGTACATTTGGCGATGTGAAGCTAGAAAGCAGATATATAAGCGCAGTGCCTTAATCCCGAATCCTCCCAAAGCGAGCCAACCCAAGACGGGGGTCCGAAAGGATCCCCACCCGCCTGTCCGGCCGGTGCGGGCGCTTTTGACACGCGGCGCGACGGGGTGGTAGCGTTGGAACTTCGTCACTCCCTGCGGAGTTTCGCCCGATGCTGAACCGATCGCGTGAGAGGCTGGAAAAGGAGCTGCACGGACTCGAGCACGAGTACCGTGTCGATCTGCCGAAGGAGATCCAGCGCGCCAAGGCGCTCGGCGACCTGCGGGAGAACGCGGAATACCAGGCGGCGCTGGAGCGGCAGCACTACGTGCAGGCGCGCATCGGCCAGGTGCAGGCGCAGCTCCGGACTCTGGCCATGATCAACCTGGACGCCATCCCGAAGGACAAGGCGTCGCTCGGCTCGACGGTCGTGGTCTACGACTCGCAGGCCGACAAGGAATTCACCTACGAGCTGGTGATCCCGGAGGAGTCCGATTTCTCCAAGGGGCTGGTGTCGGTGTCGTCGCCCATCGGCAAGGCGTTGTCGGGGCGCAAGACCGGCGAGGAAGTGACGGTGCGGATCCCGGCGGGGACCCGCGTGCTGGAGATCGTCCGGCTGAAGACCATGCACGAAAAGGAGGAGGAGTCATGATGCCGGCGAGGCGCCGCGCCGCCGCGGCCGCCGTGGCCTTCGGCCTGTCGGCGCTGGGGATCGTCTCCTGCGCTCCGGCGGTCGATCCTGACGTGCTGTTCGGAAAGCTGAGCAGCCCCGACCTCGAGGAGCGCCAGGAAGCCCAGGAGAAGGTCGATCAGATCATCCAGAAGAACCAGTACGACGTCTTCGTCCGGGGGCTCAAGAGCGCGAATCTTCTCTACCGGGCGCAGTCGATGGTCTTTCTGGGGCGGATGAAGGCGCCGCAGGCCCACGCCGCGGTGCGCGATCTCCTGGCGCTCGATCGCCGGATGATGCTGCCGTACAACCCGATCCGCTTCAAGCCGCAGCCGGAGCCGACCGACAGCCGGATTCTGGCGGCCACGCTGATCCAGCGCGCCGGCGGGGACCCCGAGGCGATCAAGGTGCTCCTCGCCGGGATCGACGAGGAGCAGAGCGTCGAGATCCTCCAGGGCACCTGCTTCGCCGTCGGTGCGCTGCGCGATCCCGCCGGTCTGTCGTTCCTCGACACCCTTTCCCGCCGCTCCGAGGTGCCGCTGGTGCGGGCCGCGCTCGAGGCGGCGGGTCAGTTCAGCCAGCCGGAGGCGTTCGCGATTCTCGATCGGCTCGTCACCCACGAGTCGGCCGAGGTGCGCGCCGACGTCCTCTCGTCGCTCTCGTCGCGTCGCGACGGGACGGTGCTCCAGATCCTCGAGCAGGTCGGACAGCACGACGCCAACGACGAGCTGCGTGAGACGGCGTACCGCTCGCTGACGCAATTCAAGCCTGCCGACGTCGTGCCGTACCTGATCGATCGCCTCAAGGACGCCCCCGCGACGACTCGTCCGGCGATCCTCGAGACCCTGGGCCAGCTCACCGGCCAGACGTTCGGGGCGAACCACGACGCCTGGGCCCGCTGGTGGGCCAAGAACGCGGGGGCGCCCGCGGCGCGCTGAGCGGGGAGCGCGCGGACCCGGGAGCGCGAGGACCCGGGCGACGGACCGGTCGCGACATGACGCTCGCATTCCATGAAGAGGTCGCGCGGTGGCTCAGGGCCGGCCGCAGGCTGGCCGTGGCCACCGTCGTCGATCGCCAGGGCTCCGCGCCGCGTCGCGTCGGAGCCAAGATGATCGTCGGGGCTTCCGGCGAGACCGCCTTCAGCATCGGGGGCGGGGCGTTCGAGGCGCTGGTCATCGAGGACGCGCGCGAGGCGCTGCGGTCGGGGATCGGCTTCGAGAAAAGCTACCGGTTCACCGAGGCGGGGGAGCGGGCCACCGGAATGGTGTGCGGCGGCTCGGTGCGCGTCCTGGTGGAGATCGTGCTGCCGCCGACGCCGCTCCTGATCTTCGGCGCCGGTCACGTCGGCCGCGAGCTGGCGCTGCTCGGGACGCGGCTGGGCTTCTCCGTGACCGTGGTCGACGATCGCGAGCGCGAGCTGGAGTCGCCGCGGCTGCCGCAGGGGATCACCCGCATCCGGGCCGGACGCGAGTTCGGCGACGCGCTCCCGCCGATCCCGCCCGGGGCCTGTGTCGCGATCGTCACCCGCTGCCACCGCACCGACCTCGAGGCGGTGCGACACGCGGTCGGCAAGGGGGCCGCCTACGTCGGGCTCATCGGCAGCCGGCGCAAGGTCGCGACCATCCTGGCCCGCGCCGAGGAGACCGGCACGCCCGCCGAGGCGCTCGGCGCCCTGCGCGCCCCGATCGGTCTGCCGATCGGCGCGGAGACGCCGGAGGAGATCGCGGTGAGCATCGCGGCCGAGATGATCGCCGTGCTGCGCGGAGCGGTCGCCTCCACGGCGCTGCGGGGCGTGACCCCGATGCCGCGCGGCCGCGCCCGCGGCCGCACCGCCTGATCCCCGGTCCCGCCGCAGCCTGGACCCTGCGCGTAGTAAGATGCCGCGCCCCGGAAGCCGCCGGGGCCTTCGATCCGCGGGAGGAGCCGGACGGGATGCCTGCCGACAGCCGTCGCGCGACAGGACCGGGGACGCTGGTCGCCATCCTGCAGACGATGCGGCCGCGCCAGTGGGTCAAGAACCTGGTGGTCTTCGGCGCGCTCCTGTTCTCCCGCAAGTTCACCGACGGCGGCGCGGTGCTGCACACCGTCGCCGCCTTCCTGCTTTTCTGCGCCGCCAGCGGCGGCATCTACATCATCAACGACCTGTTCGACGCCGAGCGCGACCGGCGTCACCCGGAGAAATCGCGGCGCCCGATCGCCTCGGGCGCTCTGGGCAGCGCGGCGGCGATCGTCGCGGCGACCCTCCTGCTGACCGGCAGCCTGATGTCGGCGTTCACCCTGTCGCCGCCGTTCGGCGCCGTGGTGCTGATCTACGCGGCGCTCAATCTCGCCTACTCGCTCTGGCTCAAGGAGGTGGTGATCATCGACGTCATGGTGATCGCGTCCGGGTTCGTCCTTCGCGCGGTCGGGGGAGGCCTGGTGATCGACGTGACCATCTCCACCTGGCTCATCATGTGCACGATTCTGCTGTCGCTCTTCCTCGCTTTCTGCAAGCGGCGCCAGGAGCTCGAGCTGGTTCCCGAGGCGCACGAGCACCGATCGATCCTGCGCGAGTACTCGGTGGCGTTCCTCGATCAGATGATCAACGTGGTGACGGCGTCGACGGTGACCGCGTACATGTTCTACACCATCTCCCCCGAGGTGGAGCTGCGGCTGGGCACGCATTACCTCTACCTGACCGTCCCATTCGTGCTGTACGGCATCTTCCGGTACCTCTATCTGGTGCACAAGAAGGGACAGGGCGGCAGCCCGACGCAGGCCCTGCTCACCGACTGGCCCCTCCTGCTGGACGTGGCGCTCTGGGGCGTCACCGCCGTGCTGCTGCTCACCTTCGCGCACCCGGCCGGCCTCCGCTGACCCGCGCGCGGCCGGCTGGCGCGGCCGCGGAGCGGGGGCTATAATTCCGGCGTTCTGCCTCGCACCACGGGAGCTTCCGACGATCCCCATGCCACGCGCGCGTGTCGCCGTCCTCCGGACAACGCCCCAGACCGTGCTGCGGGACTACGCGCGTCTGATGCATCTGGCGGGCTCGCGCGAGGTCCTCGATCGATCCGCCACCACGCTCCTGAAGCTGAATCTCTCGTGGACCAAGTACTACCCCGCCTGCTCGACGCAGCCGTGGCAGCTCGAAGGGGTGGTCGCGGCGCTTCTCGAGGACGGGTTCGACCGCCAGCGGCTGCTGCCGATCGAGAACAAGACCGTGGTGACCGACCCCTGGAAGGGGGCCGCGAACAACCGCTGGCTCCCGGTGCTCGACCGGTACGGCCTGAAGTTCACCGCGCTGCCCGAGGTGGAGTGGAAGGTGTACCGCTTCAAGTCGAAGCTGCTGCGTCTCGATCGGATCTTCCCGGAGGGGATCGAGATCCCGGCGCTCTACCCGGGGAAGGACATCCTGCATCTGCCCACCGTCAAGACGCACGGACACGCCACCACCACCGGCTCGATCAAGAACGCGTTCGGCGGACTGCTCAAGGAGGTCCGCCACCACGCGCACAAGCACATGCACGAGGTGCTGGTCGATCTCGTGCTGATGCAGCGCGAGCTCCATCCGAGGATGTTCACGGTGATGGACGGCACCGTCTGCGGCGACGGCGCCGGCCCGCGCACCATGGTGCCGGTGATCGGCAACGTCATCCTCGCCGGTGCCGACCCGGTGGCGATCGACGCGGTGGCGGCGCGTCTGATGGGGTTCGATCCGATGTCCATCCCCTACCTGCGCATGTGCCACGAGCGTGGTCTCGGGGCGGCCGACCCGAAGGACATCGAGCTGGTGGGGGACGACGTCTCGGGGATGAACCTCCACTTCCACGTCAGCCGGTCGCTCGTCATCTGGGGGGACCAGATGCTGCGCCGGGGGCCGCTGCGATTCCTCGAGAAGCTGGCGCTGCATTCGCCGCTCGTCGTCTGGGCCCCGATGGCCTCCAACGTCTATCACGACCTGATCTGGTATCCGACCATCGGACGCGCCCGCATCGCCCGCTTCCGCAAGACCGCCTGGGGCCGGTTCTTCGACGAGCGCTACGGCGGATCGGTGAAGCTGCCGGACGCGGTGACCGGTCCCGAGGGCGCGCCGGCCGGGCATGCCTGAAGCGCACCGCTCCCGCTCCCGCGTCGTCGTTGTCGTGCTGGCCCTCGGGTCGGCCGCGGCGCTCGGATGCGCCGCCTCGACGGACCAGCCGAAGACCGGTCCTCCGCCCAACGTCCTGCTCATCACGATGGAGGCGTTCCGTCCCGACCACATGAGCGGTTCGGGGTACGCGCGCAGGACCACGCCGAATCTCGACGCACTCTCGAAGCGCGGCGTGACGTTCCGCCAGGCCGTCACGGTGGCGGGACGCACCGTGCAGTCCTTCCCGTCGATCCTCACCGGGGTCCTGCCGCCGGTTCACGGGCTCCGCTACGAAGGACAGAGCTCCGAGATCCTGACCGGACGCATGACGCTGACGCGCGCGCTGAAGGATCGTGGCTACGACGCCTTCGCCGTGACGCAGGGGCTGAACGTCGGCCTGCACCGCGACTTCGACGTCTACGATCCGGACATCTACCTGGACGAGCAGGGGCGCAAGGTCGTGGTGCCGACGCGCAACGACCACGAGGCCACGCTCAAGGCGATGCAATGGCTGCGCGGACGGCGCGGGAAGCCGGGCCCGTTCTTCCTGTGGCTGCGCTACGTCGCACCGCACTGGCCGTACGAGGCGCCGCCGCCGTACACCGAGATGTTCGATCCCGGCTACACCGGGGCGCATTCGTTCAACGAGGAGGTGCGTCCCGGGGTCGAGCACGGCGACCTGATCTTCGGGCTGCGCCGCCTGCCGCCGCGCGAGATCGAGCACGCCATCGCGCACTACGATGGCGAGCTGGCGTACACCGACGCCGCCGTCGGCGAGCTCCTGAAGGGGATCGACGACCTGGGAGCGACGGCGCGCACCGTCGTCCTGGTCACCGCCGATCACGGCGAGAGCCTCGGGGAGCACGACTACTTCTTCGAGCACGGCGCCTATCTGTACGAGCCGACGGTGCGGGTGCCGCTGATCGTGGTCGCGCCCGGCCGGCTGCCGGCGGGCGGGCGGGTCGACACCCTGGCGAGCACCATCGACATCGTCCCGACCCTGCTCGAGCTCGCGGGAGTGCCGCTCCCCGAAGGGCTGCAGGGTCACAGCCTCGTGCCCTGGGCTCTGGGAAAGACCACCGCGCCCGGCCCGCCCGCCTACAGCGAATCGGGACGCAACTTCTATCCGGAGAACCCGCGCCAGTACGTCGAGGGGATCGCGGGGAAGTGGCGCATGATGCGCGACGATCGCTTCAAGCTGATCCGGATCCCGAAGGAGCAGGGGCCGATCCGGGAGTTCTACGACCTGCGCGCCGATCCGGGCGAGACCACCAGCGTCCTCGATCGGTTTCCGCAGGACGTGGCGCGGCTGGAGCGCGCGCTCGACGCGATCGTCGACGCCGATCCGGGTCGCGAGGATCGGGCCGACCCGCCGCTCCCCGAGGGCCTTGAGGAGCAGCTGCGTTCGCTGGGATACGTCGGGGGCGGAACCCGGCCGTGAACGTGTCCCGTCGGGACGCGGTGCTCGTCGGAGTGGTGACGGCGGCGGCCGCGCTGCCGGCGCTGTTCCCCGGCTTCATCCACGACGACCACCGTCTCATCGAGCAGAACGAGCTGCTGCGCGGCCTGACGCGCGTCCCGGAGATCCTGACGCGCGGCTACTGGACCGTCGGCGACGCGGGTGTCCCGAACCTCTATCGTCCGGTCACCATCCTCTCGTTTCTCGTCAACCACGCCGTCGGCGGCACCCAGCCGCTCGGCTACCGTCTGGTAAACGTCGCGCTGCACGTGCTCGTCGCCCTGATGGTGCTCGGCCTGGCGCGGCGCGTTCTCGGCCCGCCGCGCGCCGAGCGGCCGATCGACGGGGCGCTCGCCGCGGCCCTCCTGTTCGCCGTCCACCCGGTGCACACCGAGGTGCTCGGGCTGGTGGTCGGTCGCGGCGATCTCCTGGCCGCCGCCGGCACGCTCCTCTGCCTCCTGCTGTTCCTGGGGGCGCGGGCCCGCGCCGCGTCGGGGGATCGGCGGGGCGCGCGTCTTCTGGATGCCGGGGCCGTCGCGGCGTTCCTGCTCGGGTTCTTCTCCAAGGAAAACGCCGTGGCGGCGCCGTTCATCGTCCTGGCGGCCGATCTGACGCGGCCCTGGGCGCAGGCGCTCCCTGGTGCTCCGGCCGCGGGCTCCGTGTCCCCGCGCCCGCGGCCGGCCTGGGGCGCGCACGCGGCGCTGTTCGCGGCGCTCGCGGCCGGCCTTCTGGTCCGCACCGCCGTTCTGGGGATGGTCGGTCCGGCCGCCTTCACGCCGTTCATCGACAATCCGATCGCGCACCAGCCGTTCCCGCTCTCGACGCTGACCGCGCTGGCCGTGCTGGCGCGCTACGCGCGTCTGCTGGTCGCGCCGGTGCATCTGAGCATCGACTATTCCTTCAATGCGATCCCTCCCTCGGGCTCGCTGCTCGAGCCCGGTCCCCTGACGGGCCTCCTGATCGTCGCCGCGGTCGCGGGGGCGATCGTGGTCCTCCGCAGGCGGCGTCCCGCGCCGGCGTTCGCGCTGCTGTTCGCGGGGCTGGCGTTCCTGCCGGTCGCCAACCTCCTGATTCCGATCGGCACGATCATGGCGGAGCGTCTCCTGTACCTGCCCTCCGTCGGCTTCTGTCTTTTCGCGGGGTGGCTGCTGGCGGCGCTCCCCGCCGCGTCCGGCGCGGCCCGTGTGGTGGCGCGCGCGGTGGTCGCGGCGCTCCTGGTCCTGCTCGCGGTGGGCGGCCTCGTCCGGTTGCGGGACTGGCGCGACGATCGGACGATCTTCGCGCGCGCCATCGCCGTGTCGCCGGCCAGCGTGCGGGCGCAGTTCAACTACGGGGTCGCCTCCGAGCAGGAGGGCGACGACGCGGCCGCGGCCGCCGCCTACGCGCGCGCGCTCGCGATCTGGGGGGAGTTCTCCGACGCGCACTACAACCTGGCCGGTCTCGACGCGCGTCACCAGCGCTGGGCGGATTCGGTGGAGCACTACCGTGAAGCGTCGCGTCTGCAGCCGGGCAACGTCTCCTACCTGGTCAACTACGGCAACAGCCTGACGCACGCCGGCCGCCCCGCGGAGGCGCTCGACCCGCTCGAGCGCGCCGTGTCGATCGAGCCGGAGAGCGACAAGGCCTGGAACAACCTCGGCGCGGCCTACCTCGCCCTCGGCCGCGGCGGAGATTCGGAGCGCGCCTGGCGCGAGGCGGCCCGGCTCGACCCCGCCAACGCCGAGTACGTGATGAACGTCGCGATCGCGCTGGAGGCGCGCGGCGACGCCGCCGGCGCCGCCGGCGAATGGGGACGGGCGGCGCGCATGCGCCCCGCGGATCCGATCGTGCTTTACCGCGAAGGGCGCGCGCTGGAGAAGGCGGGCGATCCCGCGGCGGCCGTCCTGGCCTACCGGGCTTCGAGCGGGCTGTCGCCTTCGTCGCCGGTGCCGCTGCGCTCTCTCGGATTGCTGCTCTTGCGCCAGGGCGACAGACCCGCGGCCCGCGAGGCGCTCGAGCGCGCCCTCGCCCTGGACCCCGGCGGCTCGGTGATGGATGCCGAGGCGCGCGCGGCGCTCGACGCGCTGCGCTCCGCCCGGGAATCCCGGTCGGGCCCCTAGGGAGGCGGCCCCGGAGGCGGCCCGGGAGGCGGGCTGTCCGCGCCTTCGGGCGCGGGGCCCTCCGCGATCTTCTTCAGGACCTCGGCCGCCAGGGCGTTGCGCGGGTCGTCGCGCAGGGCGCGGTTGGCCTCGAACTCCGCCAGATCGACCAGACCGAAGCTGAGACAGAGGACCGCGATGTAGCCGTGGCTCTCGCTCTCGCCGGTGATGTCGAAGACCACGTACGAGTAGCCCGGCATGGCGATCGGACGGCGGGCGAGCAGCCAGTCGTACAACGTCCGATCGCTGAAGTGCAGGGAGTGGAGCACCATGACGTTGACCGCCAGCAGCTCGCGCGTCACCCCGTCCGGCACGCGCGCCGGCCGCTCCTTGGCGTTCTTGAGATTGCCGGAGCCCGGCACGTACTGGTACCGCACGCCGTAGTACCAGGGATCGGAGTTGCCGTTGTACGCCACATAGATCATCGGCAGTCCCTGCGCCGCGACGTAGCGGCGCAACGCCTTCGCCGACTGCCCCCAGTCGAGATTCGAATCGAGCAGCCACTTGTGGCCGTTGGCGGGACCGCCGGCGAACAGGTTGAAGTAGGCCAGATCGTACGGGGCGATGGCCGCCGCCTCGAAGGCGGTCCACGAGAGCGCGACCGCGACGAGCGCCTTGCGGGCGCGATCTTTCAGCGCCGACGTCGCCGCCGGCGTTCCGGCCCCTATCCCGGCCTGGATACCGGCCGGCATCAGCAAGCGGCCGGCGCCGACGTAGAGGAACGGATAGATCGGCAGCAGGTGACGCAGCCCGATGTTCACCTTCCAGAAGCAGGTGACGATCAACACGACCACGATCGGCGCGTTGAGAATGATCTCGTCGCGGGTCCGCAGCCGCCGGCCCGCCGCCATCGCCGCCACCGCGGCGGCCACCAGGATCAGGGTGCCGGGCGGCGTCTTCAGGAGCCAGGCGAGCAGGAAGTAGTACCACCATCCGGTCTCCGACACCTGCCCTCCCAGGTAGGCGCGGTGCCCGATCGCCGAGTGGTGCAGCGTGCGCTGCAGGCCGGTGACGAACGCGGGCAGCCCGACGACGCCGTAGACCAGGGCCAGGACCGCGAAGGCGATCGCCAGGACGACGGCCGCGGCGGCGAGGAGGACCGCAAGCCGCCGGCGCAGCGGCGGGGGAGGCGTGGTCACGGGGGGCGCGCTGCGCGCGAACACGCTCGGCGGGAGGGGATCGCCGCGCAGCAGGAGCGCGCCGCCGATGGCCGCCAGGATCGGCGGCAGCCAGAGCGCCGTGTACTTGGAGGCGAACGCGCCGCCGACCGCCAGGCCGAAGAGGAGCAGGGCGCGTGGCGAGGGGGCGTCGATCCAGCGCTGGAAGGCGACCACCGACAGGAAGATGAAGAGCGTGATCCCGAGATCGGTGGTCACCAGCCCCGAGTGCGCCACGACGTTCGGGTCGAGAACATAAAGCGCCAGGGCGAGGAGCGCGCCGGCCGCGCCGAACAGGCGGCGTCCCCAGAGAAACAGGCACCACCCGAGCAGGACGGAGAGGGCCAGCACGGGCATCCGGGCCAGGAACAGGATGGTGTCGTTCGGGACCCGGTTCTCGTGCACGAACAGCCGCCCGATGTTCCACTCCTCCGCCTGCTCCCACAGCGGTCCCCACGGGAAGTCGAGGTGCAGCGGCAGGAGCGGCAGCGCCGCGAGCTCCTTGATGAGCGGCGGGTGCTCCGGGTTGAGGCGGAAATCGGCGGTCTTCAGATAGGAGTAGCCGGCGGAGAGATGGGCCGCCTCGTCGCTGGTCTGCGACGACTCGGTGATGAAGACGATCCCCTGGATCGCGAGCAGGGCGAGCAACGCGGCGGCGCAGGCGCCGGCGCGGCGCTCGAGGACGCTTCCCGCGGCGGGCGCGGGGGCGGGGAGAACCGGGGAGTTGCGGCGCGCGCGGCTCATGGCGATCACCCGGGACGACGCTGGCGCCCCCGACGGAGCGGCGACTCTAAATCACCCGCGGGCGGTGGTCAACGAGCCGGGGTACCCGGCATCGCCGTGTTACGATGACGCGTCATGACGGGGGGCGCGCGCACGACCGGCAGGCACGACGCGGCGGCCGTTCTTCTTCTCGCTCTGCTCGGCCTGCAGGCCTGGCCCGCGCTGCGGCTCAAGACTCCGGTGTTCGACGAGCCGGCCCACATCGGATCCGGCTTCTCCTACCTCGAAACGCGCCAGTTCAAGATCAACCTCCAGCACCCGCCGCTCCTCAAGGAGATCGCCGCCGTACCGCTGGTGCTCGCCGGCATCCGCTGGCCGATCCCGGACGAGGAGTGGCGCGCCAACGGCGACGACCCAGACCCGCTGCTGCAGTGGAAGGTCGGCGGCCAGGTGCTTTACGAGAACGATCCCGACAAGGTGCTGTTCCTCGCCCGGCTGCCGTTTTTCGGCCTGCTCCTGCTGTTCGGCTGGGCGATCTACGCCTGGGGACGCGCGATGCTCGGCCCGGGGGCGGCTCTCGCGGCGCTCGGGCTGTTCGCCCTCGATCCTTCGATCGTGGCGCACGGGATCCTGGTCTGCACCGACGTCGGCTTCGGGTTGTTCGCCCTCCTGTTCGTCTGGGCGCTGTGGCGCTTCCTCAATCACCGGTCGCTGCAGCGGCTCCTCCTCGCGGGGCTGGCGCTGGGAGGGGCGATGGGCGCGAAGTTCACTGGCGTCCTGCTGCTGCCGCTCGCGCTCGCGCTGCTGCTCATGGCGGTGCGCTGGATCCCCGCCGCCGTCCCCGCGCGCGCCTCGGGTCCTGTCGATCCGTACGCCTCGGCGGGCGCCGGCCCCCGCGCCTTCTGGTGCGTCTGGCTCCTCGCCGGGCTCGCCGCGATCGCTTCGGTGGTGATCTACCTGCTCTACTTCTGTCCGTCGAACCCTTTCCTCTATCTCACCGGGATCGAGCGGGTGAACGCCGACCACGACGCCACGTACTGGCCCTACATGGCGGGACGGTTCCAGCCGCGCTTCTGGAGCTACTACGTCGTCGCCTATCTGCTCAAGGAGCCGCTGCCGGCGATCCTGCTGGCGCTCGTCGGAGTGTTCGTCATGGCGGGGAAGGGGAGACGCGTGGCGGTCATGGATCGCGCCTTCATCCTCGGCCCGCCGATCGCGCTGTTCGCCTTCTACAGCGTGGTCTCCCACAACCTCGGGTTCCGCTACGTCCTGCCGGCCCTGCCGTTCCTTCATCTCGCGGGCGGCGTGGGGGCGCGCGCGCTGTGGGAGTCGGGGGCGATCTGGAAACGGGGAGCGCTCGGGATCCTGGCCGCCTGGCTGGGACTCAACGCCTGGGGAATTTCTCCCGACCACCTGTCCTACTTCAACGAGACCGCGTGTCTCTGGACGGAGCCGTCGCGCATCGGCCTGGACGCCGGCAGCGCCTGCGGCACCCGCTGGCTCGACGACAGCAACGTCGATTGGGGACAGGGGCTCAAGCAGCTCAAGACCTGGCTCGACCAGAACGCCCCCGGGCGCCGCATCGGGCTGGCCTACTTCGGCACCGGGCAGCCCGCGGCCTACGGGATCGATTTCGATCGCATCACCGGGCGCGATCTCGAGCGCGGTCTGCCGCCCGGGTTGCACGCGATCAGCGCGCACCTCGTCGCCCGCGCCCTGGGGACGCTGGGCGAGAAGTTCGGGAGCGGTCCTGGAAACTGGCTGCTGCACACGGCGCCGAAGGCCGTCGTCGGGCACGCCTACTACATCTACGAGATCCCGCCGGCCGGCTCCTAGGAGCCTCGGACAGGCTCCTAGGGAAGCGCGGGCGCGTCCGGGGTCGCGGATCGGACCGCGACGCCGTGCCGGTAGACCAGCGATCCGCCGTGGTCGGCGGTGGTCGCGAGAAGCCCCAGGGCCCCGATCCCCCCGAACAGGAGAATCCAGCGCAGCGGACCGGAGCTGATCCGCGGCCGATCGTGCTCGCGCCAGGCCAGGGCGAGACGCAGGAGGGCCAGCGCCGAAAGCGCGATGAGCGACCAGCGCGCCAGGTCTTCGTGACGTTCGAGCACGGCGGCGGCGGACGGCGTCAGCGGTCCGAGACTCTCGGCCGCCTCGCGGCCGGCCAGGAACGCGGCTCCGGCGCCCGCGGCGGCGAGCGTGTAGAGCGCCGCGGCGCCCCGATCGAGCCAGGTCCAGGTCGGCCGGAGAAGACAGACGAGGTCGAAGAGAAGCGCGGCCGGAAGCAGCGCGATCGGGAAATGCACCACCGCCGGGTGCAGGTTCGGAAGGGAGGTCCAAGCATCCATGCCGGCGCACATGGTATGTCAGGAATGGGCTTGCGGGTGTATAGGCACCACGGCGGAGTTCTGCTATGCTTCCGCACCGCCCGGGGGATAGAAGAGGAGGCCCGGGAGGTGAACACACTTCCGTGGGTCGGTTCTCGATCCGACGGCTTGATCCGATTACCAACCCAACTATTGGCACGGAGCCAAGGAGGCGACTTAAGACTATGAAACGTTTCACGCTGCTCACCATTGCTGCTGTTGCGTTGTTCGTGGCCGTTGGCTGCGCCAAGCCGCCGCAGGAAGACATCAGCGCGGCACAGGCGGAGATGGACAAGGCCCGCCAGGCGCAGGCTGAGAACTGGGCCCCGACCGAGTACAGGGCCGCCGACGAGGCGATGAACGCCGCGCAGGCCGAGATCAAGGCCCAGGACGAGAAGTGGTTCAAGAACTACGACAAGGCGAAAGAGCTTCTCGCGAAGGCCAAGGAAGACGGAGCCAAGGCGTCTGAAGCCGCCGCGGCCAACAAGGAGCAGGCGAAGAAGGACGCCGAAGCGGCGATGACCGCGGCCGACACCGCCCTGCAGTCGGCCGAGGCCGCACTGAAGGTGGCTCCGGTGACGAAGGACTCCAAGGCCGATCTGGAGCTCTTCAAGAACGATCTCGCCACCCTCCATTCGACGCTCGACGGCGCCAAGTCGAGCTTCGGCTCGGAGGATTACAAGAAGGCCCTCGAGAGCGCCAATTCCGTCAAGGATCAGGCCACCTCGATCGCCACGCAGCTCGAAGCGGCGAAGCAGAAGCGCGCCGCGGCGAAGACCCCGAGCCACACCCCGAAGAAGAAGTAAGCGACATGCCGCGGGGGGTCCGTCCGGACGCACCGGCCGGGCCCCCCGCGTGATTCCTGCCCGACCTTTTCTCCCCGACGCCGTGGCCAGGCCGCTGACCCGATACCGAACCGAACCCGTCCCCCCTCCGACACGCGCCGGTCTCCCGGCGCGCTCCTTCATCTGGCCCTGCGCCCTGTTCCTGATCTGCGCTGGCTGCGCCGAGCCACCGCTGGGACAGATCGCGGCGGCGCGTCGCGCCATGGCGCGGGCCGCCGAGGCAGGCGGTATCCTGCGCGCCCCGGCGATCTGCGCGGCCGCGCAGTCGGCCCTGGCGAGCGCCGAGGCGGAGATCAGCATGCAGCGGAAGAAATCCGCCTGGTCGCGAAGCTACCGGGAGGCCGACACGCTCGCCGCCCGCGCGCTCGAGGCGGGCCAGAGCTGCGCCGCGCACGCCCGTGCCGCGCTGGAGCTGCGGCGCTCCCGCGCGCAGACCGCCCTCGCCGATCTGGAGGCCTCCATCGCGCGGACCACCACTCTGGCGCGTCACCTGCCCGACAGCGAGGGGGCCAAGGACGGCATCCTGCGCGCCACGCTGAGCCTCGGCGAGGGGAAGTCGAGCTTCGACCATCAGCAGTTCGAGCGCGCCGAGGAGGCCGCCGGGCGCGGCCAGGATCTGGTCCACGCCGCGGTCCAGGGGATCGAGCAGTTCATCGAGGAGTTCCGCAGGAGCCCGAGGCTGCCGATCTGGAAGCGGTGGATCGAGGAGACGCTGCGCGAGTCGAAGCGATCCCAGAGGACGTTCATCGTGGTCGACAAGCTGCGACGCCAGATGCTGCTGCTCAAGGGCGACGAGGAGATCGCGACCTACATGGTCGATCTCGGCGCCGGCGGGATCGAGTCGAAGACACGGGCCGGGGACGCCTCCACCCCCGAAGGGCGATATCACGTCACGGAGATGCGCGCGCCCGGCCAGACGCATTACTATCGCGCGTTGATGCTCGACTACCCCAACGCGGACGATCGGGCGCGCTTCTCCGCGCTGCAGCGGGCCGGAAAAATGCCGCGCGGCGGGCGGATCGGGAGCAATATCGAGATCCACGGCGAGGGCGGGAGGAGCCAGGACTGGACGCAGGGATGCGTGGCGCTGCGGAACGACGAGATGGATGAGCTGGTGGACCTGGTCAGCGTCGGCACGCCGGTCACCATCGTCGGGATGATCCCCGACGGGGTGCTGGATTGAGCCGGCGCGCGCTTCTCGTCGCGGCGCTCGGGCTCGTCGTCGCGGCGGCGGGCCTCGTCGCGCTGCTGCGCCGGCCGCCCGCCGCGGCGATCGCCGACGCCACGCCCCTCGACCCGTCCGGGGAGAAGGAGCTCAAGACGCTCAAGGCGCGGGCCGATTCCCTGCAGCAGAAGCTCGAGGCGCTCAAGCCCCATCCGTCCACCACCTACATCGTCATCGACACCGGGCGCAACCTGCTGTCCCTGTACGAAAACGGCAAGGAGTCGGTGCACGCCGTCTGCTCGACCGGCAGCGGGCGGGCGCTGGTCGATCCGGCGCGCAAGCGTCGCTGGGTGTTCGACACGCCACGCGGCGAGTTCTTCATCCGGGCCAAGCATCCCGACCCGGTCTGGATCAAGCCGGACTGGGCTTTCCTGGAGGTGGGGGAGCCGCTGCCGAGAAGCCTCGAGGAGAGGCTGGCGCCCGCCGAGCTCGGCGCTTTCGCGATGGACATCGGCGACGGATACCTGATCCACGGCACGCTCTACCAGCGGGCGCTCGGGATGAGCATCACGCACGGCTGCGTGCGTCTCGGGGACCAGGATCTCCAGACGGTCTACGGGAAGGTGCGCATCGGCACCCCGGTCTATATCTTCTGAGGCGGAGATGAAGCGCGTGCGCGGAAACACCCGGTTGCTCGTCCTGGCGGCGCTGGCGCTCGCGGCGCCGGTCGCCGGAATGGGTGGCGCCGCGCGCGGCACCCGGGTCGACCTGGACGCGGAGCGACGCCGCGTCTTCGCGCTCGAGAGCGAGGTCGCGCTCGCGTCGACCCGCAAGCCCTATCTGGTCCTCGATCTCGAGAATCGGATGCTGCGTTACCGGCTGATGGGAATGACGACGCGCGAGGTCGCGCTCCCGGGGCTCGCGTTCAAGGGTCTCGAAGAGGCGACCCCGGGGGCGCCGCCGCCGACGCTCGCCGGGATCTTCACGCTGCGGGAGAAGGAGGGCGATCCGCGCCTCAAGCCGCTGTCTCCCGAGCAGGTGGAGGCGGGAGCGGACGACGAGAACGCCGCCAACGTTCTCCCTCCCGATCCGCCGAAGGCCTACGGCCTCAGGTTCAAGCAGCCGATCGCCGTGCGTGTCGAGGGGCGCGAGGCGACCGCCGGGGTGCATACCCTCTGGGCCGGGCTGCGTGATCGCTGGCGCGGGCTCTGGGCCAGGGAGGATGACCAGGACGCGCGGCTGGTCGTCTCGTTGCAGCTCGAACCGGGGACCGCGGCCGAGGTCTATCGGTCGCTCCTGCCCGAGCAGCACTGGCTGGTCCTTCCGCCGGACGGTTACGTCCTGCCGGCGGCGGGGCAGGAGGCCCCGCCGCGGCCGAAGGCGCCGAAGCCGGTGCCCGCGAAACCGGCGAAGCCCGTCGAGCCTCCCGGCGTGCCGTTCCAGATCCCGCCCCCGGTGGACGACAACGGCGCCCACCCCGGCGACACGCAGGACGGCGGGCCTCCCGACGCCGGGCCCCCGCCCCCCGACGGCGGGGGTCGTGCGGCGACCGCGCATCCGTCGTCCGGCACCCGGTCCGAACACCCAACCAAGGAGAACGATCGATGACGTCCGGACGCAAGAGCGCCGGCGCGCGTCCGCGCCCGGCCGCCAACGAGACCGACGATCTGGCGCGCATGGAGCCGCTCCTCGCGGTGATGGACAAGAAGGATCACTGGGCCTGGGGACCGATCAGCGGCGGGCAGGTCACCCGGCCGCAGCTCCTGCTCCATTTCCAGCAGGAGTACGCGGTCTACGTCCGCGACTTCCCGGTGATGCTCAGCCGCGTGCATGCGCGCTGCCCGCACGCCGAGGTGCGGCGCGACCTGGCCGAGAATCTGTACGAGGAGGAAACCGGCGGACTGAGCAAGGGGCTGCCGCATCCGGAGCTGTTCATGGTCATGATGGAGGGGCTCCGGTTCCCGCGCGAACGGTTCGCGGGGATCGATCTGATCCCCGAGGCCGCGGCCTACCGCGCCTGGATCGATCAGATCACGACGCGCCGCCCCTGGATCGAGGGCGCGGCGGTGGTGACCATCTTCATCGAGGGAAGCCGCGAGGACCGGCGTCGCGTCCTGGCCTCCGAGCCGGAGCCGCCCGCCGACATCGAGCGGGAGATCCGGGAGAACTTCCTGGTCCGATCGTACGGGGCCGACCCCCGCTTCCTCGACCTGAAGCGGGCGCACCACATGGTCGAGAGCGGACATCGCGTCATGGCCTGGAAGATGGTCGCGCAGCACGCGCGCACCGGTGCCGCGGTCGAACGGCTCACGCGGCTGATGCGGCGCACCCTCGACCTCTGGCTGCTCTATCGGGACGGCGTCGCCCGGGCCTCGGGGATAGAGCGGCCTTAGGTACGCCAAGCATAACTAGAACAAAATAATAATATTGTAATTGTAGTAATAATGACTATTGACTTCGTTTCGCCAGCCCGTTAGACTCCGCGGGTCATGAAAAACAAGCGGCGGGGGCGTCACGCATCGAGCTCCCTCGAGGCGCTCGACAGCATCCTGCGCTCGCGGGGCGAGCGCGCCACACGCCAGCGGCGGGCCGTGTTCGCCGCTTTGGCCGATCGCGCCGATCACCCCACCGCCGAGGCGATCCACCGGGTGACCCGGCGCCGGATCCCGGGTCTGTCGCTGGCGACGGTCTACACCAGCCTCGAGGTGCTGGTGAACGCCGGTCTCGCCGGCCGGCTCTCCGGTCCCGACGGCGTCGCGCACTACGACGCCCGCACCGATGGCCACGATCACCGGCGCTGCCTCGGGTGCGGACGCATCGAAGACCTCGACCGGACGCCCCAGCGCACGCTGGCGCTGGAGACCTGCCACGCGCCCGGATTCCGGGCCGTGGATTGCCGCATCGAAATCGTCGGTTACTGCGCCGCGTGCGACGAAGCACGCGGCGCGCGCACGCGAACGCCGGTCGCGGAGTCGTCCCGGACCGGCCCAACCCAGGAGGACCACCATGAGCCATCATGACAGCGAGTGCGTCGTCGCCCAGGTGGGGAGCCCGGCTCCCGATTTCACCATGGCGTCCACGCGCAACCTCGAGACCCTCGACCAGCCCGTCAAGCTCGCCGACTACCGCGGCAAGTGGCTGGTGATGTTCTTCTATCCGCTCGATTTCACCTTCGTCTGCCCGACCGAGATCACCGCCTTCTCGGATGCGGCGTCGAAGTTCCGCGCGGCCGGCGCCGAGATCCTGGGTGTGAGCGTCGATTCGCAGTTCACGCATCGCGCCTGGATCAAGACGCCGCGCGACAAGAACGGCCTCGGGGAGCTGAACTTCCCGCTGGCGGCCGACATCACCAAGAAGGTCAGCCGGCAGTACGGCGTGCTGCTGGAGGACAAGGGGATCGCGTTGCGCGGTCTGTTCATCATCGATCCGAAGGGCACGCTCCAGGCCGCCGTGGTCCACAACCTGGGCGTCGGGCGCAGCGTCGACGAGACCCTGCGCGTGCTGCAGGCGTTCCAGACCGGAGAGCTGTGTCCCGCCAACTGGAAGCCCGGGTCGTCGACCCTCAAGCCGTAGGCCGGCGCCCGGCCGGCGCTTTACGGCGCGCGACCCGGCGGTTCCCGGGCCGGGTCGCGCGAGGAGCGTCTAGCCCTCGCGCAGGGCGGTGACGATCGGCAGACGCGCGGCGCGGAACGCGGGAATGAGACCCCCGAGGAATCCCATCGCCAGGGCGAACACGATCCCGGTGACGACGTTCGCGCCGGTGACCTTGAAGGCGAAGGCGATCTCGCTGAAGGTGGCCTGGGCCGTGGCGGCCTGGTAGCCGTTCATGGTGAACGACAACAGACACCCGAGCGCGCCGCCGGCGAGCGCCAGCAGCATCGACTCCACGAGGAACGCGGTCAGGATGCTGGCCCGCGAGAACCCCAGCGCGCGCAGGGTGCCGATCTCCCGGGTGCGCGACGCGACGATGGCGTTCATGGTGTTCACGGCGCCGAACACCGCGCCGATCCCCATCACCACCGAGACGAACCCGGCGAGGACCAGGAGCGCCGTGCTGACCGGGCCGGCCTGATCGCTGTAGTACTGCCGCTCCTGCAGCAGATGGAGCTGCATCTGCGGGTTGGCCTTGAGGTCCCGGTCGAAATCGGCGACGACTCCAGGGTCCGCGAGACGGACGGTCAGCGAGTTCTGCCCGCCCCCCCGGAGGAAGGCGGGGCCCATCACGTCGAAGTCGCCCCAGATCTCGCTCTCGAACGCGCCGCCTTCCGCGGTGAACCAGCCCACGACCTCCCATTCGCGCTTCTGGATCTTGATCTTCTGACCGACGTCGAGCCCGACGATGCGGCCGGCGATCCGCTCACCGACGATGATCTCGTTCAGCCCGCTCGTGAACGCGCGGCCCCGCGTGATCGCGATCCCCGTGCGCACCTCGAAGGCGCGCGGCGTGACGCCGCGGACCGTGACGTTGGTCGGCGCCCCGTCGGTGCGGCGCTTCAGGCTCGCGACGATGACGATCTCGGGCGAGGTCAGCGGCAGGCCGTCCTTCCCCTTGGCGATGCGGGGATCGGATTCGACCTGGTTGCGGTCCTCGCGGCTGAAGAACGAGGTCAGCTCGGAGTTCGAGCCGCTCTGCACGATGATGCCGTTCTGGGTGCTGCCGGTGGCGCCCAGCGCGGTCCGGAATCCGCTCGCCATCGCCATGAGGACGACCAGAACCGCCACGACCAGCGCGATCCCGCCGATCGCCAGGACGGTGACCTTCCAGCGCACCACCACGTTGCGGACGTTGTAGGACAGCGGCAGGGCCATCAGGTCTGCCTCAGGAGATCGGTGATGCGGGCCCGGTAGGCCAGGACCGCGGGGACGATCCCGGCCAGGAACGCGATCAGGAGCGCCGTCCCGAAGCCGAGCGACCCGACCGCCGGCGACAGCCCGAGGTCGCGGAAGCCGCGCACCGCGTTGCCGATGAACGGCAGGCGGGGGAGGGCGCGGATCATCACCTGGCTGAGGGCCAGACCGATGGCGCCGCCCGCCGCGCCGAGAAGCGCCGCCTCGCCGAGGATGAGCCCCATCACCCGCGCGCTGGAGAACCCGAGCGTCTTGAGGACGCCGATCTCGGTGCGCCGATCGCGGACCGCCATCGCCATGGTGTTCGCGGTGACCAGCAGGATGGTGAACGACACCGCGAGACCGATGCTGTTGAGCAGGAGCGCCAGGTTGCCGGCGAGCGCCACGAACGACGCGCGGAACGCCGCTTCGGTCTCGGTCTTGGTCTGGGCGTCGCTGTTGTCGAACATCTCGTCGATGGTCCTGCTGATCACCCCGGCCTTGCCGGGATCGTCGATCTCCAGGGCGTAGTTGCCGACCCCGATCCGGCGTCCGGTGGCCTCCCACAGGTAGTTGTAGTGGAACAGCATCAGGGTGCGATCGGTGCCGGGGTAGCGCGCCTCATCGGTCGCGTAGATGGCGCTGACGACGAAGTCGAACGGCCGCCCCGTCCGGTAGGGCGGGATGAAGCTCTCCAGCGAGAAAGTGTCGCCGACCTTCCACCCGAAGCGCTGCGCGGTGTCCGGACCGATCACGCAGCCGCGCTGGTCGGCGAGGAAGGCGCGCCGCTGGTCCGGCGTCAGGAGGAACTCCGGGTAGATGTCGAGATACGGGTCGGCCTCCACCGCCAGGTTCGGGAAGAAGTCGGAGAAGTCGCCCACCCGGCGCGCCCCTCCGAACCAGACCACCTTGGCGACCCGCCGGACGCCGGGAACGGAGGCGATCCGCTCCTGGTACGAGACCGGGACGTTGAACACCAGGCTCACCGCGTGCCGCGTGACCAGACGCGAGGCGTTGGCGGTGCGGAGGTTCTGGTCGACCGCGGCGACGAAGGTCCGCAGCGTGCAGATCAGGAAGATGCAGACCGCCATCGCCAGGACGGTGAGGAGGCTCCGGATCCAGTTGCGGCGAAGATGGGCCAGGATGAGCGGGAGGAAGCGCATCAGGACGCCGTCAGCACGCCTTTCTCGAGATGACGCTGGACGTGGGCCCGATCGGCGGCGCGCGGATCGTGCGTCACCATCACGATCGTCTTCTTGAACTCGCGATTGAGCGTCTCCATCAGGTCGAGGATCTCCCCGGCGCTCTTGGCGTCGAGATCCCCGGTCGGCTCGTCGGCCACCAGCACCTTGGGATCGGAGACGAACGCCCGCGCGATCGCCACGCGCTGCTCCTGGCCGCCGGAGAGCTGGCGCGGATAGTGCTGCGAGCGGTCGGCGAGCCCGACGACCTTGAGCGCCAGAAGCGCCCGCTCGCGCCGCTCCCGCCGCGACAGCCGCTCGAGCAGCAGCGGCAGCTCGACGTTCTCCGCCGCGGTGAGCACCGGGATGAGGTTGTAGAACTGGAAGATGAAGCCGATGTGGCGGCTGCGCCAGCGCGCCAGCGCGTTTTCCGAGAGCTGACCGAGGTCGGTCCCCGCCACGCGCACCGTGCCGGAGGTCGGCCGGTCGATCCCGGCGATGAGGTTCAAAAGCGTCGTCTTTCCCGAGCCCGAGGGGCCGCGCAAGGCGACGAACTCGCCCTCGGGCACCGCGAGGTCGATCCCCGCGAGGACCGGGATCTCCTGGGTGTCACGCCGGTAGACCTTGCGAACCGCCTCCACCTCGACCATCGCCATTCGGATTCCCCCGGTCTGTCTCGTTCGCGACTGTCAGCCCCGCACCCGGACGGCGTCGCCGTCCTTCATCGTCGAGGGCGGACGCGCGATCAGCGTCTCGCCCCCGCTCAAACCCTCGCGGACGACCACCTTGCCGTCCACCGACGCGTCGGAGACCACGCCCCGCGCGCGGGCGCGCCCGCGGTCGAGCTCGAACACCACCGTCCTGCCGTCGCGCTCCACCACCGTGCCGGCCGGCACGGTCACGGTGGCCGGACGGGGCGTCGCGGTCTCGCCCGGCGCCTGCGGCCGCTCGAGGAAATTGACCTTGGCGTTCATCTCCGGCTTGAGTCCGGGATCCTTGTCCAGGATCGTCACCTTCACCTGCACCGTGGCGCGGGTGCGATCGGCCGTCGGGATCACCTGACGCAGCACGGCCCGGAAGCGCTTGTCGGGGAACGCCTCGACGCTCACCTCGGCCGGCTGATCGGCGACCAGCCGCCCCACGTTCGTCTCGCTGACGTCGGCTTCGACCTCGAGGGTGTCGAGGTCGGCGAGGGCGACGATGGCGCCGGAGGAGGTGGACAGGTTGACGCCCGGAGGGATCGGCGCGACGCTCTCGCCGACCTCCGCCATCTTGCGGAGCACGACGCCGGTGAACGGGGCGCGGATGACGGTGTTGCTCAACTGGGCCTTCGCGACCTCCACCTGGGCCCGCGCCTGCTGCAGCGCGGCGTCCGCCATCCGCACGCGGCTCTCGGCCGCCTCCAGGGTGTCGCGCGACAGCACGTTCTCGCGTTGCAGCTGCCCGGACAGGCGGAGCTGACGGTTCTGCTCGGCCAGGTCGGCTTCGGCGCGCTGCACCGCCGCCTCGGCGCTGCGGACCTGGGCGGCGTAGTCGGCGCTCTCGAGCCGTGCCAGGACGTCGCCCTCCTTCACCCGCGTGCCTTCCTCGACGCGCAGCTCGGACAGACGGCCCTGGATCTTCGCGGAGACCACCGCCTTGCGGCGCGGCACGACGTACCCCGACGCGGTCAGCACGGCGAGCCCGGGACCGGTGGAGGACGCGGATTGGACCGAAGGGCGCACGGTCTCGACCTCCACGGCCGGGAACAGGCGCGGCCGCACCACGAGCCAGGCCGCGATCGCCGCGGCGCCCAGCAGGACGACCGCGATCGGCCACACGGGGACGCGCCGGGCGCCGCGCGCGGCGGGCGCCGCCCTGTCGATGCGCAGCGATTCCAGCTGACCCTTGAGCTCGCTCACGGCAGAAGCGCCAGGACCTCCGCCGGGTGGGTCTTGGTGTCGACCTTCGGGAAGGCGTGCTCGACCCGCCCGTCGGGGCCGATGACATAGGAGATCCGACGCGGCGCATCGCTGTCCGGCTGGTCGCAGGCGCCGTAGGCCATCCCGATCGCGCGCGACGTGTCGCACAGGAGACTGTACGGAAACGAGAACTTGCGCGCGAAGGCGTCGTTCTCGGCGATGGTATCGAACGAGACTCCCAGAATCACCGCGTTCTTCCTCTCGAAATCGGCGGCCAGGTCGCGGTACCCGCAACCCTCCCGGGTTCAGCCCGGGGTGTCCGCCTTGGGATAGAACCAGAGGACCACCCGCCGGCCCGCGAAATCGGACAGGCGGACGTCCCGGCCATGATGGTCCTTGACCGCGAAACCGGGCGCCGGGGCGCCGATCGTAAGCAACGGTGCACCTCCCGTGGGGTTGGACGGCTGGCCGAAGGCTATCACCGCCCGCCGCGGGCGCTCAAGCCCCCTCGCGACGCGCGAGGACGGCGCGATAGGCCGCCAGGGTCTGCTCCGCGAGGAGGTCGGGGGTGAATCGGGCGGCGACGTCGGCGCTTCCGGCGCGGCCCATCAGACGGGCGCGGGCGGGATCGTCGAGCAGCGCGAGCAGGGCGCGTGCCAGCAGGTCGGGCCGGCGCGGCGGCACGATGAGGCCGGTCTGTCCGTCGCGCACGATCTCGGAGGAGCCCCCGATGTCGGTGGCCACCGCCGGAACGCCGCAGGCGAGGGCCTCCTTCAGCACGGCGGGGGACGCGTCGCAGTCGATCGACGCCAGCACCGCGATCGTCAGCGCGGCGGTGATCGTCGGGATGTCGTCGCGGAACCCGAGAAAGGAGCAGGCGTTCTCGACACCGAGCTCGGCGGCGAGCGCCCGCAGCGCCGGCTCCGCCGTCCCCGCGCCGACCAGCGCGAACCGCGTCTGCGGACTGCGCCGCAGGACCTCGGCGGCGGCGCGCAGGAGGTCGTCCTGCCCCTTGTCCGGCACCAGGCGTCCCACCGCGCCGACCAGCGGCGTCCCGGCCCCGAGGCCGAGCGACGCGCGCACGGCCGACCCATCGATGCCCGGATGGAACCGGTCGGGTCGATAGGCCGAATGGACGATCGACACCCGATCGCGGCGGAGGTCGCCGCGCTCGAAGAACGGCCGGTAGCGCTCGAGCACGCTGGCGCTGACCACGATCAGGTGGTCCAGGCGACGATAGAGCCAGCGGTTGAACAGGTGGGTCGCGACGTGCTTGGTGTTGTGACGCGTGAAGACAAGCGGCGGTGCGTGCGCCCCGAGACGGCGACGCGCCAGCACGGTCGTCCACAGGTCCTGCGAGCCGTGCGCGTCGACCAGATCGTAGCGCGCCGCGTCGAGGTGGGTGGCGAGCCGCCGCACGTCGGCGAACGCCGACGCGAGGTCTCTGGGCTTGCGGAACGAGGCCTCCTCGAAGGTCTGGAGGCCGGCGGCGCGCGCCCGCTCCGCCAGCACCGAGCCGCGCGGGGCCGCGACGACGACCTCGTGTCCGCGGGACGACAGACCCTGGCTCAGCATCAGGATGCGGGCCGGCTGTCCACCCCATCCGCGGTGGAAGTTGGTGTGCAGGATTTTCACGTGGAGGACGACGGCCGGGTCAGCGCCTGAGGCTGCGCGCGGGAGCGGCCTGGATCAGGACGGCGGTGATGTTGTCGTCGCCTCCGCGCTCGTTGGCGCGATCGATCAGGGCGCGGCAGCCGGCCGCCGGATCGACGCCCGGCGTGCGCAGTGTCTCGAGAATCTCGCCGTCGTCCAGCATGGTGGTCAGCCCGTCCGAGCAGAGGAGAAGGAGGTCGCCGGCCTTGAGATCCTGCTGGACGATGTCGGCCTCCACGTCCTCCTGGCTGCCGACGGCGCGCGTCAGGATGTTCCGCGCCGGGTGGCGGCGCGCCTCCGCAGGCGTCAGCGTGCCGGCGCGCACCTGCTCGTTGACGAAAGTGTGGTCGTCGGTGAGCTGCTGGATGTCCCCGTCGCGCAGCAGGTACGCGCGGCTGTCGCCGACCGACCCGATGTAGGCGCGGCGTCCCTGGATGTAGACCATCACCACCGTCGTCCCCATGCCGCGCATGCTCTGGTCGGCGCGCACCGAGCGGACGATCTCCTGATTGGCGAGACGGATGGCGTGCAGCACGCGGCGCGCGGCGGGCGGCAGGTCGGGCTCGTCGAGGGACTGCGTGCTCTCGTTCGGGAGCGTCGGGTCGGCGGCCGACTGCACCGCGGTGATGTGACGCGAGATCGACTCGACCGCGAGACGCGAGGCGACCTCGCCCGCGGCGTGACCGCCCATCCCGTCGGCCACGACGTAGAGCTTCATGTCGTCCGAGGTGGAGAACGAATCCTCGTTCGACTTGCGCTTCCGGCCGACGTCGGACAACCCGGCGGCCCGAATCTCCAATCCCGTCGTCATGACGTCCTCAGGCACGCGTCTCACCCGACGGGCGCGGGCCGCGGTCGCGGCGCGGGGTGGTGAGCTCTTCGAGCTTGGCGCGGGCCGGCTGGTTGTCGGGCTCGCGCACCAGCACGGTCCTCAGCTCGTCGCACGCCTCCGCGTCCCGCGAGCGTTCGGCCAGCGCGAAGGCGAGATTCAGGCGCGCCACGATGTATTCGGAGTTCACCTCGAGCGCCTTGCGGAACGCGGCGATCGCCTGGTCCCAGTCCTCCTGCTCGCCGCAGGCGACCCCGAGGTAGTTGTGCACGTCGGCGAAATTGGCGCGGAACAGGCTCGCCTGGCGCAGCGCCTCGACGGCGGCCTCGAGTCTCCCCTCGCGCAGACTCCGCAGCCCCCGACGGAAGTGAAA
This sequence comes from Patescibacteria group bacterium, assembly GCA_035638115.1. GTDB lineage: Bacteria > Acidobacteriota > Polarisedimenticolia > Gp22-AA2 > Gp22-AA2 > DASRAN01. Next base: position 52,503 of record DASRAN010000055.1, read on the forward strand.
ATCGAAGCTCTCCGGCCGGCGCAGGAAGGCGGAACGCATCCATTCCTCGGCCTGCTCCATCTCGCCGCGCTCCAGGCAGGCCATGCCGCTCTGAAACGGCTGGTCGATGGTGCGCAGCGCGAGATCGCGCACCGCGCCGAACTCGCGCGCCGCCTCGCCATCCTCGCGGTTGTGCAACAGGAGCATCGCCATCTGAACGCGCGCCTCCAGATAATCAGGATTCAGCTCGATCGCCCGCCGGAACGACTGGATGGCGTCGAGCGCCAGACCGAACCGGGCGCACAGCGCCCCGAGCCGGAAATGCAGGTCAGGGTAGTCGGTCGCGATCGCCAGCGCCTGACGATACGCCTCGACGGCCTTCTCCATCTCGTTCGCATCTTCGCATTTTTCCGCCAGGCCGATGTAGGCCTGGGTCAGATAATACAGCGCCATGCGCCGATCCGACTCCGTGGAATCGGGAGATTGCATCGCCTTGGCCAGATAGTCGATGGCCTGCTGGGATTCGCCGCGGTCGTAATGGTAGACCCCGGACTTGAGCTGGTAGTTTCCGAGCAGGTTCCGGATCGACTTCAGGAAGCGCATCAGTGGCCCTTCTTGTAGGTTTTCTTGGGAGGCTGCGTGCGGGAGATGAACAACTCCCGCGCGTGACGCCGCAGGACCTCGGGGATGTTCTTGTCACCGGCGGCGATCTTCAGGTCGCGGGTTCCGAGCCGGCCCAGGAACTGGAGCGTCAGACCCGGCGGGGTCTTCGGGTTGCGGATCAGCGCCACGACGACCCCGTAGGTCTTGGTCCAGTCACGGTTGCTGGCGATGGTGCGCAGGATGTCCTCGTGGACGTTGCGCATCGCCGCGAACACGGCGATCTCGGTCTCGGTCAGGCGGGGATTCTTCAGGACCGCCTGCGACACGATGCGGGCGGTGTCGCGGACCAGGATGGCGCGCTCCTCGCCGTTGCCTTTCATCGCCAGGACCTGACGCTCGGCGACGTTCAGCTTCATGATCCGCTGGAAGGCGGCGGTCTGCTGGAGGGCCTCCTCGCTGAGAACCTCCAGCGCCGGATCGGCGGCCGGGAGCGTCTCCTCCGCCGCGTCGGCTCCGGGCGCGGGCAATTCGGACGGCCCGGGCGTCGAAGCGAGATCCGGCGCGGCCGGGCCCGCGGCGGCCGGACCGGTGGCCGCCGGGCCCTCCGGAGCCACGGCTCGCAGGCGGATCGGCTCCTTGCCGATGAAGTCGCGCTCCAGCTCGGCCAGGCGCCGGCGGCCGTCGGGCGGGAGAGCCGCGTTGGCGCGAAGCGCCGCGAACAATTGCGGGTTGTTGATGATTCGGACCTCGTTGGTCACGATGAGCGAGAGCGCCTCGGCGTCGGTTCCGGAGGCGAGCGCCTCCAGCGTCGCGTTCGGGACCGCCGGGTGGGCGATGATGGTCGCGAGATCCTCGCCGTGGAACTGCCCGGTGCGTGCGAAGTGATCGAGCAGCTTCGGATCGCAACCCGGCTCGCGCAGCACCGGCAGAGCCGTTTCCGCCGACATCTTGGCGAGGCTGTCGCGCGCGGCGGCGGCCACCGCGCCGGACCGATCGTCGAGGAGGATCAACTGCGCGTAGAGGCGATCCACCAGCGGGATCGGCAGCGACCCGCGCGCGGCGCCGAGCCGGAGGGCCTCCGGCGCATCGGGCGCGAGCACGCGCTCCACGAGCGGGTGCCGTGCCGGAGCGGGCTTGAGAGCCGGTTCAGCGCCGCTCATTGCTCGACGAGCCTCCCGGGGGACAGATGGCGCGATAGTCCTCGGACCTGATCGCGAATCCCTCGACCCTCGTCCCCGGATCGCCGATCGGAACACAGCGAACCCCGTTGACGAACATGCGGACGGCGCCGGCGTCGGTGGCGCTGATGCGGATGAGGCTCAGGCAGCGCAGCGTCTGTCCTTCGCCGGCCTGGAGGGAACGGTTCATCCGATCCTCGCCGTCGCAGGAGACCTGGACCCAGACCGCCGAGGCCGCCTCGACGCGGAACTCCATCCCGCTGAGAGCCGGGGCGGGCGGCGGCTCCGGGATCACGGCGGGGCCGCGCGTCTCGGCGGGAGGCGCGACGGAGGCCGTCACGGGGCGCGGCTCCGCGGGCGGGGTCTGCACGGGAGGCGGAGGCGTCGGCACAGCGGGCCGCGGCCGCTCGGACGCGCCGTCCCGCGGCCCCGCGGCCGCCGCCGGTCGATCCTCAATGCCGGGGTTCGGCTCCGGATCCCCGCCCGGCTCCGGCAGAGAGGCGGCGGTCTCCTGTGGCGCCGCGGGCTCGGCGAGGACCGCCGGGGTCTCGGCGGGTTGCGCAGGGCGGACGGGTGATCCGCGGAAACTCCTTGCGCCGACCACCAGGATGAGGAGGACCGCGGCGGCGCCGACGATGGTCATCACCGGCATCAGCCGGCGCGACGCGGAGACGACAGGATCGGGGATCGCGGGCGCGGGCATCGCGGCGCGTGCGGCGGCGCCCGCGCCGACCGGCTCCTCGCCGGCGCTTCCGGCCATCGGGTTTGCTCCCGTCATGGCGGCCGGCCGGGTCTCGGCGAGGGTCATGGCGGGTCCCGCGGCCGGCGCCGTCTCCGCCCGGCGATTCGGCGGAGCCGCGTCGGTGCTGCGCCGCATCGGCGTCTCCGCCGGCCGGAGGAGACCCGGATGGGTCGGCGTGGGCGCCGCTCCCGCGACCGCCGCCTGGCGTGCCGCCACCTCCTGAAGGTAGCCGTCGACCAACGCCTCGCCGTTGGCGCCGATGAAGCGGGCGTAGGCGCGGATGAATCCCTTGTTGAAAACTCCCCCGGGAAGGATTTCGAAGCGGTTGTGCTCGAGGGCTTCGAGATAGCGGATGTTGATCTTGGTAGCGTCGGCGATATCGCGCAGCGAGATCTCGCGCAGCTCGCGCTCCCGCTTGAGTGTTTCGCCGAAGCTCGCCATCTCCCCGCCGATGCCGCGACGTCCGGGACGAGGGCCCCGGCGACCTGCGCGCGAGGTTGAATAATAAGGACCGGTCAGGGGTTTGTCAAACGCGGCTAAGCCATTACAGGTAAGTCAATTAGATGTCACTTGGCGGCTCCGGCAACCCGAGCGCTTCGAGGCGCCTTCGGGCGGCTAACGCAATCAGGGGCGGCAACCGGGGCGATGACAGAAGCCGGACGAGCCCGCCTCCGTCCAGTCTCTGGACAAGGCGAAGGGCCGCGACCGGGGGCGTGGCACCGTGCGAGGCGACCGCGATGCGCAGCTCCTGGCTGGCGGCGAAGCGGCTCGACTCCGCCACGACCTGAAGCACGGCGGCCGGAGCGCGCTCGGATTCCACCATCGACAGGGCGTCCTCGACCTGGAGGAGCGGGTTGTCGAGCATCGCCCGGACCACCAGGGGGCTGTCCTCCGAGCGGAGGGCCCGGAGCAGACCGCGTGTCGCGGTGCGCGCCAGCGTCACCTTCTCGCCGAGAGCCAGCTCGGGCAGACGGAGAAGGAGAATCTTCTCGGCCGCGCTGCGCACGGGAGCGCCGGGCCGGGGCGCGGCGGCGACGCGCGCCAGATCACCCCAGCGCAGGTGCGACAGCAGACCCAGGGCCAGGGACCGCGGCGTCGAAGGGTGCAGGACGATCGCCAGGCGGACCCGATCGAACTTCATCCAGATCGGACGGCGGCTGATCGCCACGATCAGGCCGGCCGTCACCCGCGGCGCGCGCAGCAGGCTCAGGATCCGATCGGCCGCCAGGGACGGATGGGCCGTCGCCGTTTCCATCAGCGACCGGAGCCGCGCATCCTCTTCCTCTTCGGGCGGACCCGCTGCGGACTTCGAGCCGCCATTGCGCCCGGGTGAGCTCGTCATCGCCCGGACTCTAGAGACGCGGGGAGCGAAGATCAAGGGGGCGCGGACCCGAGGTTTGACCCTCGCCGTTCCGAACCCTATAATTCCGGCCGCTGCACACGCGTCGGGTGGGGGTTGCATTGAGACAGTCCGGGAAGACAGCGTCGCGGGCCGCGTTGTCGGGTCTGGCGATCGGCGTGGCCCTGGCGCTCGTCACCCTGCCGGCGAGCCTGGCGGCGCGCGACGGCCAGGCGGGCGCGCCCGAAGGCGCGCCTCTCTCGGTCGCCATGCCGACCCTTCCTCCGCCGCTGGCGAGCGGACCGGCTCCCGACCTCGAGCTCCTGTTCACCTCCCAGGTCGCCGGCTGGATCGAACCCTGCGGCTGACCGCACAACCCGCGCGGCGGGCTGGCCCGGAGGGCCGGCTTCAAGGCAGTCTTCCAGAAGAGCTACCCCGACACGCCGGTGATCTCCATCGACGCCGGCGACTTCACCGGCGACCCCACGCCCCCCGGCCAGAAGCAGACCGACGCGATCGTCGAAGGCATGAACCAGATGGGCTACCGGGTCGCCGGGTTCTCGCAGCGCGAGCTGGCCCAGGGGTGGGACGCCTTCCAGGCGCGCCGCACCCGTGCGAAGTTTCCCTTCGTGTCCGCCAACATCGTCTGGCAGGACACGGGAGAGCCGGTCGTCGATCCGTTCGTCGTCGTGAAGATCCCTCTGCGCAAGGGGGCGAAGTCGCGTGACACGCGCCTGGCCTTCACGGCGCTGACCGTCAACAACCCCAGCTTCCTCAAGAACGGCGCGGGCCAGCGCCGCATCGTCACAGTCGATCCGGTCACCGCGGCGGCCAAGTACGTGCCGCAGATGCGGGCCAAGGCCGACATCGTCGTGGTGCTGTCGAGCATGGACCTCGAGGTGGCGCGCAACGTCGCCCGCAAGGTGAAGGAGATCGACCTGATCCTCGGCGCCTCCGGCCCGGCCCAGAGCCGGGCCGACGACTTCCCGGAGGACTCGCTCATCGGTCGGACCCGCCTCCAGGCCCTCGGCGACCAGGGGAAGACGCTGGGCGACGTGCGGGTGATGGTCGACGACCGCGGTGGCGTCGCTTCGGTGCAGCGCGTGGTGGTCGGGTTGACGCGCGAATGGCCGGACGATCCGACGCTCGCCCAGCTGATGACCACGACACGGGAGGCGGTGAACGAATACAACCGCTCCCTCGCGGAGGCGCAGAACCCCTTCGCCGCTCCCGCGCCGGCCGGCGCGGCGGCGGGCGCTCCGGGAGCCGCCGCGGCCCCCGCGGCCGGGCCTCCCGTCTACACCGGAGCGGAGCGCTGCCAGGCGTGTCACGCCGAGGCGTACGCGACCTGGTCCCGTTCGAAGCACGCGCACGCCTTCGACATCCTGGTGAAGAGCAGCCAGAACTACAACCCGAAGTGCGTCGGCTGTCACACCATGGGTTACGGCAAGCCGCAGGGGTTCGTCAGCGCCACGGCCACGCCCGGCCTCGAGCACGTCGGCTGCGAGGGCTGTCACGGTCCGTCGAGCCAGCATCCGGACACCGTCGGCAAAGGGTACGGCGCGACCAGCGTCGAGCGATGCCGCGATTGCCACACCTCCGAGAACAGCCCCGACTACGTCCCCTCGACCTACATCCCCCAGATCAAGCACTGGGGCGATGCCAAGACGTCGCCTTAGGAGCCACGCGTTTCTTGACCGTCCCCGGGCCCGCATGTACCTTTGGCGCATGGCGCCGGAGGCACGCGGAACGGACGGACGGGACACGACAGGTCGCGTGATGGCCCTCGATTACGGCGATCGGCGGATCGGCGTGGCGCTCTCCGATCCGCTGGGTCTCACCGCCCAGCCGCTGCTCACCCTGGAGCGCCGCTCGCGGGCCGACGACTTCGAGCGCCTGGCGCGGCTGGCGCGCGAGCACGAGGTGGAGCGCCTGGTCGTCGGCCTGCCGCTCGGCATGGACGGCTCGCGCGGCGAGCGGGTCCGGCTCACCGAGCTGTTCATGGAGCGCGTCCGCAGGGTGACCGGGCTGCCGGTCGAGCCGTGGGACGAGCGTCTCACCACGGTGCAGGCCGAGCGCTCCCTCATCGAATCGGATCTCAGCAGACGCCGCCGACGGGGCGTGATCGATCAGGCGGCGGCGGTGATTCTCCTGCAGTCGTGGCTCGACGCGCGGCGCGCCCGCGCGGGGTCCGGGGCGGATCGATGAAGAAGAAGCGTCTGCCGCGCCGCCGCGTGCTGATGCGCGCCAGCCTGGCCGCGATCCTGCTGGGTGTCGTCGTGGCCGGCGTCGCCGGTGTGCGCCTCTATCTCTGGATGGTCCTCCCGTACCGCAACTACGGCGCCTCGTCGACCTTGGTCGACGTCCCGGCCGGCACCAACCTGAGAGCGGCCCTCGATCTGCTCGAGCGCCGCGGGGTCATCCGGCACATACCGTTCGGGGCGGAGGCCCTGCGCGTGCTCGGGCGGGGCCACGGCCTGCGGGCGGGGGAGTACGACTTCAGCCGGCCGATGACGCCCGTGGAGGCGCTGGACAAGATCATCGCGGGGGACGTCTTCTTTCATCGCGTCACCATTCTCGAAGGGCTGCGGTCGGACGAGATCATCTCGCAGTTCGTGCACTCGGGATTCGGCAGCACCGACGAGTTCGAGGCCGCCTTCCGCGACGTCTCGCTGCTGGGGACGCTCGACGCGCAGGCGTACGACCTCGAAGGGTACCTGTTCCCCGACACCTACAGTCTTGCGAAGGGAACCACGCCGCACACCATCGTCGCGACGATGGTGGCCCGCTGGCGCGAGCTGCTCGGCACGGAGTGGGCGCAGCAGGCGGAGAAGCAGGGGATGACGGTCCGGCAGGCGGTCACGCTCGCCTCCCTCATCCAGCGCGAGACGACCAACCCCGACGAGCAGCGTCTGGTGTCGTCCGTGTTCCACAACCGGCTGCGCGTCGGGATGCGGCTGCAGTGCGATCCGACCGTCATCTATGCCCTGGCGATGCGCAACCGCTACGACGGGAACATCCGCCGCGAGGACCTGCGCATCGACTCGCTGTACAACACCTACCGTTATTCCGGACTGACGCCGGGGCCGATCGGCAACCCGGGGTTGGCGGCGTTGCGCGCCGCGGTCGATCCGGTCGATTCGACCTACCTCTATTTCGTCTCGATGAACACCGGCAAGCACTACTTCTCGAAGAGTCTCGCGGAGCACAACCAGGCGGTCTGGCGCTACCAGAAGAAGCCGTTCCTGGTCAGGCCGCCCGAGGCCCGGTCGCCGTCCTGATGGCGTGGTAGTTGATGGCCCGGCGGCGCTCCTGATCCGAGAGCCGCTCCGAGATCAGGCCGCGCTCGGTGATCTCGCCGCGACGGAGGCAGTCGTCGTGGAAGCGGCAGAAGCCGTCACGAAAGACCGGATCCCCGCATCGCGTCACCCCACCCCAGCTGGTCGTGAACCGGCAGCGCTCCATGATCTCCTCCGCGGCGCGGGACGGGCCGTCCCGGGCGCGACAGTATCGCCAAGCGTCGCCTCGAGGGTCAAGTGCGCGGCGGCGCAGGGAGTAGGTCGGCGCAGGGAGCGTTGACCAGCCCGCGGCGCGCGCATACCATGCGCCGTCGCGCCCGAGCGCGGGCGCGCCAAGCGGAGGTGGAGCGCATGGGGCCGCCGGCACCGCTCGTGATCCTCGCCGTGCTTCTCCTCGCCGCCGGCGCGCTCATCCTGCTGCGCGCCGCCCGGCGGCTCGCCGCCGTGGTACGCGCCCGGTTCACCTTCGGCGCGCCATACGCCGCCGGGCAGATCACCGATCGCCTGCTGGGTCTCGCGATGACGCTTCCGGTCGCGCCGTTGGGCGCCGCCCTGCTCTGGCTGGCGCTCGCCCAGGGAGCGTTCCAGGCGACGCGGCCGGACGAGGCGGTGCGTGTCGGACGCCTGGACGCGAGCCGCTCGGGGTGGGGCAGGACCGCGGTGCGGCTGTCGCCCGATCCGCTCTATCCCGAGACGCGGCTGCTCGACGGGGAGATCGAGGGCTCGCGGTGGGCCGTGACCGGGGAATTCCTCGACTGGGCGCCGGGGGTGCGCTGGCTCGGTCTGCGGCCGGCGCATCGCGTCCGGGCGCTGATCGGCACCGGCGACCCGAGCGGCACGGCGCCGAAGCAGAGCACCGTGGCCATCGACGCCGCGCCCTCCGCGGCGCGCCTCCTGCTGCGATCGGCGCGGTGGATTCCGTTCCTGACCGTCCGTCAGGGCGCGTCCCCCTGGATCGCCGCCGGGGGACGCTCCGTCGCCGTCCTGTACGCGACCAGCGCCGGATATCTCGCCGACACGGCGTCGACCGCCGACACCGGCAGGTGAGCGCGCGTCCGGGCGCGGGCGTACCTTGACACCCGATGATCGCTGGGTTAGGGTAGCCCGCTTTTCGCGAGGCCCGGCTCCCGCCGGCGGAATCGCAGGGGTGGAAATCGTGTTCGACGTCCGCTATTCTCTCCGGCCCCGAAGGGCGCACTGAGAACAGACGCGCGATGCTCGAGGTCTCCCAGGTCAGCAAAACCTACGGCGCCCGCCCCGTCGTCCGGGACGTGTCCTTCTCGGTCAGCAAGGGGGAGATCCTCGGCTTCCTTGGCCCGAACGGCGCCGGCAAGACGACGACCATGCGCATCGTCACCGGCTACGTGCCGCCGACCTCGGGGACCGCGAAGGTGGCCGGCTTCGACGTGCTCGAGCATCCGCTCGAGGTGAAGCGGCGCATCGGCTATCTCCCCGAGCATCCGCCGCTGTACCGCGAGATGCTGGTGCGCTCGTACCTCGAGTTCGTGGCGCGCATCCGCGCCGTGCCGCGCCGCCAGATCGCCGCGCGCGTCGACCGCGCGCTCGAGCGTTGCGGGCTGGGCTCGGTCTCGGGCCGGCTGATCGGCCTGCTCTCCAAGGGATTCCAGCAGCGCGTCGGCCTGGCCCAGGCGATCCTCCACGAGCCCGACCTGCTCATCCTCGACGAGCCGACGGTCGGCCTCGACCCG
>DASRAN010000056.1:0-21305 GCA_035638115.1 Patescibacteria group bacterium
GGCGGCACCGACAGCGCCACGATGCTCCATCTGAATACGGGGGGGCGTTACGACCCGGTCGCCGATTCCTGGACCCCGACCTCCACCGTCGGCGCCCCGCCGCGCACGGCCAACCACCTGGCGGTCTGGACGGGATCGCGGATGGTCGTCTGGGGCGGCGACTCCGGGACCAATGTCGGCGGGCGGTACGACCCGGCGACCGACAGCTGGCAGGCGACGTCCACGATCAACGCGGCGGGGGGGCGTGCCAACAGCACCGCGGTCTGGAGCGGCACGGAGATGATCGTCTGGGGTGGCTTCGCCTCCGACGCCGGTGGCCGCTACAACCCCGTGACCGATCTCTGGGCCCCGATCTCGGTGGTCAATGCCCCCCAGTTCCTGCGGGTCGGGCACTCCGCGGTCTGGACCGGTTCGCGAATGCTGATCTGGGGAGGAATGGACGCCGGCTTCGCTCCGACCGGAGGGCTCTATGATCCGGTGAGCGACACTTGGACTCCGGTGACGAGCGCGGGCGCTCCCACGAATCGCGCCTACCACGCGACGGTCTGGACCGGCACCGAGATGATCGTCTGGGGCGGCAGGGACTTCACGAGCAGCCCGCCGAAGCCACCGCCGAAGACGGGCGGCCGCTACAACCCCGCGACCGACACCTGGCATCCGATCTCGGCGGTCAACACGCCGACTCCCTCCTCCACGGCCAAGGGCATCTGGACCGGGGACCTCATGGTCACCTTCTCCAGCACTCCGACTGTGGGTGGCCGGTACCGTCTCTCGACCGATTCCTGGACCCCGACCTCGTCCACGCGCAAGGCGCCGCTGTCCACCAAGCAACCGGCCGTCGTCTGGACCGGCGCCGAGATGATCGTCTGGGGAGGCCCGGGACTGAACGAAGGCGGCCGGTACGACGCAACCACCGACACCTGGTCCGTGACGACCCAGATCGGGGCGCCTCCGCCAAGATCCGGAGCGACCGTGGTCTGGAGCGGCGATCAGATGATCCTCTGGGGAGGCGCCACGAACGCCGGCGCGCTGCTGGGCACAGGGGCGCGGTACAGCCCGCTCACCGATACGTGGACCGGGATGTCCGCGACCAATGCGCCTCAGGCCCGCGAGCAACACACGGCGATCTGGACCGGGACGGAGATGATCGTCTGGGGCGGCGATGGCACGACGGGGCTCTTCGGTGACGGGGGCCGCTACGAACCGGTGGCCGACACCTGGGCCCCGGTTCCGATCTCGGGGGCACCCGACCCGCGCAACGGCCACACCTCAGTCTGGACCGGCCACGAGATGGTCATCTGGGGAGGCAATATCGAAGGAGCCCAGGCCGTCGACACGGGAGGGCGCTTCGACCCGGCGGGCGCCGGCGGTGCCGGCGCCTGGAGCGCCACGACAGAGACCGGAGCGGCGCTCCGCCGCGCCGGCCACACCGCCATCTGGACGGGAACGGAGATGATCGTCTGGGGCGGAGGCAGCGACCTGTTCATCGGCTCGACCGGCGGCCGCTACGATCCCGCGGCGGACCATTGGACGCCGATGAGCACCACCAACGCGCCGTCCAGGAGGGTGGGGTACGCCGTGGTCTGGACCGGGACCGAGATGATCGTCTGGGGCGGGTTCGATTCGGACTCCAACGGCCTGATCTCCTTCGCCGACGGCGCGCGCTATTCTCCCGCGGCGAACACCTGGACGCCGACCACGAATACGAACCGGCCTGTCAATCGCGCTTACCCCGCGGCCGTCTGGACCGGCCGCGCCATGCTGGTCTGGGACGGACAGTGCTGGTGCGGCGACCTGGTCACCCCGATCGACGATGTGGCGATGAACTGGTACGGCAACGCGCAGGCCACGCCGCCCGGCGATCTCGACGGCGACGGCGTCACGAACTGCTTCGACTGCGACGACCACAACCCGGGCGCGTGGGGGATCCCGGGCGAAGTGAACGGCCTGATGTTCGACGTCGACGACGTCACGCTCTCATGGTCGCCGCCGGTCGATCCGGGGGCCGCCTCGGTCTCATACGACCTCCTGAGGTCGAACGTCGCATCCGACTTCCAGTCGGCGGCGGTCTGCCTGGACTCCGGGATCCCCGGTCCGAGCGCTCCCGATGCGGCCGCGCCGGCGCTGAACAAGTTCTTCTACTACCTGGCGCGGGCGCGCAACGCCTGTCCGGGTGGAGTGGGGACGGTGGGTGCGGGCTCTTCGGGCGTGCCACGGGCGGCGCTGGTCTGCCCGTAGGGCCCGGCTGTCTCGCGGGGCGGGAGGAGCCTACTTCTTCTTCGGCGGTGGCCCGGCCTTGGCCTTCGCGGCGTCCTCGGCGTCCCACTGGGCATGCTCGAGCATGTGCTCGCCGATGTACCGCGCCAGGATGTCGGCCGGCCATTCGCCCAGCACCACCTCGACCTGCTTCGAGGCGCCGTTGCGCTTGATGGTGTATTGCACGGCCTGACCCGGCTTCCACTCCTTGCGGGCCTTCATGAGGGCGTCGTCGTTCGCGCTCTTCATCTCGACGCCGTTGAGGGCGAACAGGATGTCTCCGGGGAGAAGTCCGGCCTTCTCGGCCGGGCTGCCGGGCACCACCTTGGTGACCTTGGGGCCGTCGGGATCCTTGGGCTCGTACTCGATCCCGATCCAGCCGGCCGACTTCAGCCGATGAGCCATCGAGTTGAGGCATTCCTGGGTGGTGTAGGGGCACTTCGGGTGCTGCTCGCCGGACGACGACGCGGACGGCTGGCTGGACGACGAGTCGGATGTCGGAGCGGGCGACGGAGATCCCGACCCGGTCTTGCTGGCTTGAGGGTGGTTACCCGGCGCGACCGGCCCTCCCGCGAAGAGAAGCGGCGTGCCGATCAGGATTCCGGCCACAGCCGCGCTGGCCCATCGTCTCAACATCGTCGATTCCCCATTCCTCTGCATGATATATCGCACCTGCGCCGCCATCACAAGGAAGCGCGGGCCCGCTGGTCGGGTGGTGGTCCGGAAACCAGCCAGCGAGCCCGCGCCCTGGATGAAGGGGTCGGCGACGATCCGCCTTCCCCGGGGTACAACCGTGGCCGGGAGGGAGTTACTTCGCGGCCACAGCCGTCGATGCGTGCTCCAGCATGTGCTCGCCGACGAACCGCGCCAGCACGTCGGCCGGCATCGGCGCCAGCGTGAGGGAGATGTCCTTCGAGCCGCCCCCGCGCTTGACCGTGTAGTTCACGGTCTGACCCGGCTTCCAATCCTTGCGCGCCTTGGAGAGCGCCTCCTCGTTCTTGTCGTTGATCTCCACGCCGTTCAGGGCGAAGAGCAGGTCGCCCGGCTGCAGGCCGGCCGACTCCGCCGGGCTGCCGGGGACGACCTTCAGGATCGTCAGCGCGCCGGTCGTCTCGTCCTGGTCCATCTCGATCCCCACCCAGCCGCTGTTCTTCATCTTCGCGGCCATGTGATCGAGGCAATCCTGGGTGTTCATGGTGCACTTGCCGTGGTACCCGGCGTGCGCCGCCGAGGCCTTCGCGTCCTTGTCCTTGCAATCGTCGCCGCCCGCGAACAGGAGCGGCAGCGTCGCGATCAGCACCACGGCCAGGACCTTCACCCACTTCATCGTGCTCGACATGTCCGATCTCCTCGTTGATGAACGGAACCGCCCGGCAGCCGCCTCTCGCCGATTGCTCTGTTGCTCGCTCTGTGAGGGTGGGATGTGTGAGGAGGGAATGGCACCACGGGGCACTTCGTGGCGGCTGCCGGGCTGGTTCGTTGTGACTTTCATTTGCGGATCCCCGTGGCACTTCCTGTCGCCGGTAAGAGTACGGGGTGGGGGTGTAAAAGTCCTGACGGGCCGGGTAAAACGATGTCTCCGTTGTCAACGGGGTGTAAAGCCTCGTTCGGACGGCGGCGGAGGCGTGCGGCACGCGGTATAGTCCGCGCATGACGGACGAAAGATCGGATCGCTCGCTGATGCGGTTCGTGCGGCGGCACACGCTGTGGGCGGGGTTCGCCGCGGCGCTCCTGCCGCTTCTCGTCCTGTTCGGGTTCCAGATCGTCTGGCTCAAGCGGCTGCAGGAGACCACCGCGATCGCGCGACGCGCATCGCTCGACAATTATCTCGAATCGGTCGGCAACGACGTCCAGTTCTTCTATCGCGGGCTGGCGGAGCGCACGCTCAACGTGCCCGCCGACGTGTTCCTCGACTCCCAGCTCGATCGCCTGGCGACGCTCTGGACCCAGAAGCCGATCGGCCCGGTCGGCCGGCTGTTCACCGTCGACTTCACCCACCAGCCGTACGGCGAGTACCGCCTCCTCGATCCGGCGAGCGGCCGGCTCCTCGCGTTCCCGGCGAACGACGAGGCGATGGCGATGATCGCGGCCGCCACGCCCTGGCAGATGCGCGCCTACCGACACGGCCGGTTCGAGAGCAACGGCGTGCTGGTCGACGAGCGCAATCCGGAGTTCCGGATCGTCCTGAACCCGGTCACCGACACCGAGGGCCGCGTCGTCGCCGTGGCCGGACTCGTCGTCGACGTCGACTACTTCCGCAAGACGCTGCTGCCGGAGGTGATCGGGAAGTCGCTGCGCGAGTTCTTTCCCAACAACGTCGAGGGGGACATCGAGGTGTTCGTCAAGGACGCGCAGGGGCGGCTGATGTACGGCGCCGAGGATCCCGCCGACAAGGCCCTGGTGGTCACCAGCCGGTTCCCCTTCGTGTTCGGCGACTGGACGCTGGTGCTCCACAGCCATCGCTCCACCCCCGAACGACTGGCCCGCGCCAACTTCGCCATCAACGTCACCCTGGTGGCGCTGCTGACCGCGGTCCTGATGGGCGGCATCGCGCTGGCGCTGCGCACCGCCGACCGCGCCATGCGCCTGTCGCAGATGAAATCGGATTTCGTCTCCAACGTGTCGCACGAGCTGCGCACGCCGATCGCCTCGATCCGGGTGTTCGCCGAGCTCCTGCGCCTCGGGAGAGTGCAGACGCCGGAGAAGGTGCGCGAGTACGGAGAGTACATCGAGCGGGAGAGCCGCCGGCTGTCGCGTCTGATCGAGAACATCCTCGACTTCGCGCGCATCGAGTCGGGGCGCAAGACCTACAGCTTCGCCCCGGTCGACGTGGCCCGGGTGGTGGAGGCGACGCTGCAGAGCTTCGAGCCGCACCTGGCTCACAGCGGGTTCACCTGCACGCTCCGGGCGCCCGCGGAGCCGCTCCCGCCGGTGCGCGCCGACGCCGACGCGCTGGGGCAGGCGATCCACAATCTCCTCGACAACGCCGTGAAGTTTTCGGGCGAGGCCCGCGCCATCGAAGTGAGGCTGGCGCTCGAGGACGGGGAGATCGTCGTCGCGGTCGCCGACCGCGGCATCGGCATCGCCCGCGAGGAGCAGGCGCGCATCTTCGAGCGCTTCCATCGCGTCGGCACCGGTCTGGTGCACGAGGTGAAGGGGAGCGGTCTCGGGCTGTCGCTGGTGCATCACATCATGCAGGTCCACGGCGGACGGGTGACGGTCGACAGCGAGCCCGGGAAAGGCAGCACCTTCGCCCTCCACCTTCCGGTAGGATCGGGGGCCTGAACCGGACCGGGAGGGGCGGGGGACCATGCCGAAGGTGCTGATCGTGGAGGACGACGAGTCGATGGGGACCGCCCTGAAGGACGGCTTCTCCTATGAAGGATACGAGGTGGTGTTCGCGGGCGACGGCGTCGAGGGGCTCCGCCTGGCGATTGAGCGCGCGCCGGACCTCGTCATCCTCGACGTGATGCTTCCGAAAATGAGCGGCTTCGACGTCTGCAAGGAGATCCGCAAGACCGGCAGCGCCGTGCCGGTCATCATGCTGACGGCGCGCGGCCAGGAGATCGACAAGGTGCTCGGCCTGAAGCTCGGGGCCGACGACTACGTGACCAAGCCGTTCGGCTTCATGGAGCTGATGGCGCGCGTCGAGGCGCTCCTGCGCCGCGCCTCCGGCCAGACCGGGCGCGCCGAGTCGTACACGTTCGGCGACGTCTCGGTCGACTTCAAGCGGGGCGAGGTGCGCCGCAAGGGCAAGCCGATCGAGATGTCGGCGCGCGAGATGCGGCTCCTGCAGTATTTCGTCGAGCACCGGGGCGAGGTGATCGCGCGCGACCGGCTGCTCGACGAGGTGTGGGGCTACGACGAGGCGCCGCTGACGCGCACCGTCGACATGCACGTGGCCAAGCTGCGCAAGAAGATCGAATCGCGTCCCGCCGATCCGCAGTTCCTGCTGACCGTCCACGGCATGGGGTACAAGTTCAATGGGTGAGCCGCGCGCGGCCATCGCGGTTCTCGATTTCGGCGGCCAGTACGCCCATCTCATCGCGACCAAGGTGCGCGCGCTCGGCGTGCTGGCGGAGATCCGCGATCCCGACGACCCGGTCGGAAGCTACGCCGGCTACCGGGGTCTCATCCTGTCGGGCAGCCCGTCGCTGAGCGCGCACGACGAGGACTCGGGCTGGACCCGCGCGGTGCTCGATCTCGAGGTGCCGGTCCTGGGGTTCTGCTTCGGGCACCAGGAGATCGCCAAGCACGCGGGCGGCGCCGTCGAGCACACGCGGCGCGAGTACGGCCCGGCCACGCTGCACGTCGTCGGCCGCTCGCCCCTGTTCGAAGGTCTCGCGAGCGAGGAGCTGGTCTGGATGAGCCACGGCGACACCGTGACGCGTCTCGCCGGCGGCTTCGTCGAGATCGGCTATTCGACCGGAGGCACGGATCGCACCCGGGACCATCGCAACGCCGCCATCGCCCACGAGGGGCGGCGTCAGTACGGCCTGCAGTTCCATCCCGAGGTGGACGACACGCCGTGCGGCGCGCGCATCCTGGACAACTTCGTGCGGGGCCTCTGCGGGGCGAAGCGCGACTGGGCCGTGAAGGATCAGGTGGCGGAGCGTGCCGCCGCCATCCGGGCGGAGGTCGGGGATCGCGAGGTGCTCCTGCTGGCGTCGGGCGGGGTGGACTCCACGGTGGCGGCGCGCCTGTTCGAGCGCGCGCTCGGCGCGGCGCGTCTCAAGCTCCTGCACATCGACAACGGCCTGATGCGCCAGGATGAAAGCGCCGGGGTCGTCGCCCGTTTCCGCGCGCTTGGTCTGGGTCCCGCGCTGCGGCACGTCGACGCCTCGGCCGAGTTCCTCGACGCGCTGGACGGTCTGGTCGAGCCCGAGGCGAAGCGCAAAGCGATCGGCGACACCTTCGTGAAGGTGTTCGAGCGCGAGGCGCGCGCCCTGGGCCTGGGCGACGTGCTTCTCGGCCAGGGGACGATCTATCCCGACACCATCGAGACCGGCGGCACCAAGCGGGCCGACGTCATCAAGACGCACCACAACCGGGTGCCGATCATCCAGGAGATGATGCGGCAGGGCCGGGTGATCGAGCCGCTCAAGGATCTCTACAAGACCGAGGTGCGCGAGCTGGGAAGAGCGCTCGGGCTCGACCCGGCGAGCATCGACCGTCATCCGTTCCCCGGTCCGGGACTCGGCATCCGCGTCGCCGCCGCCCTCCGCGTGCCCGACGGGTTCGACGCGCCGCGCCTGGGCGCCGAGATCGGCGCCGCGCTCGCGGGGACCGGTCTCGCCGGGCTGCCGCTGCCGGTCCGATCCGTGGGTGTGAAGGCGGATCTGCGCAGCTACGAGCACCCCGTGCTGCTCAGCGGACCGTTCCCGGGCTGGGAGCGGCTCACGGAGATCGCCGCCGGTCTGGCGAAACAGGTGCAGGGGCTCAATCGTTGCCTCTACGATCTCTCGGATCTCCGCCCGCGGGAGGCGCGTCTTGTGCCGGCGACGGTGACGCGGTCGCGGCTCGACCTGCTGCGCCGGCTCGACGCCGTCGTCATGGGGGCGCTCGAGCGCTTCGGGCTGATGCGCGAGGTCTGGCAATGCCCCACGGTCCTCGTCCCGGTGAGCCTCGACAGCCGCGGCCGCGAGCTGGTGGTCGTGCGCCCGGTGCATTCCGAGCGCGCCATGACGGCGCGTCCCGCCTGGCTCGGCGACGACTGCGCGCGCGCCATCACCGCGACCCTGATGACATTCGACGGCGTCGCCGGCGTCGCCATCGACGCGACCACCAAGCCCCCCGCCACCATCGAATGGGAGTGAGCCGCCCTTGAAACACGCCGCCACGCGTGTGACCATGGGGGCTCGTTGTTCGTTCATCCCACAAGGAGGTGCTGATCATGTTCAGGCTCTTTGCAACGACGATCCTTGCGTCGTGCCTGACCGTTCTCGGCGGGTGCGCCGCGAAACCGACGGTTGAGAAGACGGTCCCGGGAGGGACCGCGCTTGAAGTCGAATTGCTCGACGGGCTGTCGAGCGCCAGCAGCTCGCAAGGCGACGCGGTCTCGGCGCGTGTCGCGCAGGACGTGGCGGTCGGCGGCAAGGTGGTGATCCCCGCCGGCGCCACGGTGAGCGGCACGATCACCGAGGCGCGCGGTCTCAAGACGATCGGCGGCCGCGCCCTGCTCAGCGTGCGGTTCCATTCGATCGACCTGCCGACCGGGGAGGCGCCGATCCAGGCGTCGTTCTCCAGGCAGGGGAAGAGCGAGACGAAGAAGGATGCCGTCACCATCGGTGGCGCGGCCGCCGGCGGCGCCCTCCTCGGACGGATGCTCGACAAGAACCATCCGGGGAACGGCACCGTCGCCGGTCTGGTCGTGGGCGGCGCCGCCGGCACGGCGATCGCCGCAGGAACCAAGGGGGAGGAGATCGTCCTCCCGGCCGGGACCCGTCTTGCGCTCCACCTCCAGAGTCCGATCACGGTGAAGATCGAGGCCTGATCGTCCGGTCTTCGATCGACGCATCGAAGTGCAGGGCGGCGGCGCCGCCGGACTCGTGCCGGCGGCGCCGCCCGCCTTTCTGCTAGACTCCGCGCTCCATGGCGCTTTCCCCGGGTTCCCGTCTCGGTCCCTACGAAATCGCCGCCCCCATCGGCGCGGGTGGGATGGGCGAGGTCTATCGCGCCCGTGACACCCGTCTGGGGCGCGACGTCGCGATCAAGGTCCTGCCGCAGCACCTGTCGGGCGACCCGGGGCGGCGCGAGCGCTTCGAGCGCGAGGCGCGGGTCATCTCCACGCTGAACCACCCGCACATTTGCACCCTGTTCGACATCGGATCGCAGGAGACGCCGCAGGGGACGATCGAGTTCCTGGTCATGGAGCACATCGAGGGAGAAACCCTGGCCGGGCGTCTGATGAAAGGGGCGCTGCCGCCGGATCAGGTGCTGCGCACGGCGCTCGAGATCGCCGATGCTCTCGACCGGGCGCACCGCCAGGGGGTCATCCATCGGGATCTCAAGCCCGCCAACGTCATGCTCACCAGGAGCGGCGCGAAGCTGCTCGACTTCGGTCTCGCGAAGCTGACCGAGGGGAGCGCGGCGCAGGGATCGGGAAGCGGCGGCCCGTCCGGCGGCTCGGGCGGTCCCGGAGCGGCGGGCCTCGGCGCGTCGGGACGCGCCTTCGCCGAGGGCTCGCTCCTGGCGACCGCGACACGCGACCTGACGACGGCCGGCGCGCTGCTGGGCACGTTTCAGTACATGGCCCCCGAGCAGCTCGAAGGGACGGAGGCCGACGCCCGCACCGACATCTTCGCGTTCGGCGTCCTGGTCTACGAGATGGCGACCGGGCACAAGGCGTTCGAGGGGAAGAGCCAGGCCTCGCTCATCGCCTCGGTGCTCAAGGAGCAGCCGCGGCCGATCTCCGAATGGCAGCCGATGAGCCCCGCGGGGCTCGAGCGCGTCGTGCGCGCCTGCCTGGCGAAGGATCCCGACGATCGCGTCCAGACGGCGCGGGACGTGAAGATGCAGCTGGAGTGGGTGACCGATGGCAGCCTCACCGGGGTGTCGTCCGGCAGCGCGGCGCGCGCCGTCGCCGGTTCGTCGCCCGGTGTATCGATCGCCGGCCAGCCGGCCGGCGGCCTCGCTCCCGCCCGCCGCGCACGCACCGCCTGGCTCGCGGCGCCGCTCCTCCTCGTGTTCGGCGCGCTGGGGGCCGGTCTGGGATATTTCCTGCATCCCGCACCGTCGCCCCAGATCCTGCGGGTCAACATCCAGCTGCCGCCGAAGACGGCGCTCGACTCGCAGAACGCGTCGCTGGCCTTGTCCCCCGACGGGCTGACCCTGGCCTACGCGGGCGTCGGCCAGGACGGCAAGCAGCGTCTCTGGGTCCGGGCCCTCGACGGATTGCAGCCGCAACCGCTCAGCGGAACCGAGAACGCGAGCTATCCCTTCTGGTCGCCCGATGGGAAGTACCTCGGTTTCTTCGCCGACCAGAAACTGAAGAAGGTGCAGTCCTCGGGGGGGACGGTCCAGACCTTGTGCGACGCGCCGGACGGACGCGGCGCCTCCTGGAGCGTCGCCGGCATGATCGCCTTCGCGCCGTCGCCGTATGGCGGCCTGCAGATGATCCCGGCGGCCGGCGGCACGCCCGTCACCCTGACCTCGCCCGAGATCGAAGGCTCGACGCACCGCCTGCCACGATTCCTGCCGGACGGCAAGCGGCTTCTGTTCCTCATCAGCATTCCGGGAAAGGAAGGGTCGGTCGGGATCCACGCGCTCGACCTGGCGACCAGGAAGGTCACCCTGGTCGCCAAGGAGAACAGCGGCGGGCTCTACGTGCCGCCCGGCTATCTCGCCTTCGTGCGCGAGGGGAACCTCCTGGCGCAAAAGTTCGATCCGGCCACCCTGACCGTCAGCGGCGAGGCGACACCGATCGCGGAGAAGGTGCAATACAACCCGAGCCGCTGGACCGGCGGCTACGCTTTCTCCGACACCGGACTGCTCGTCTATCAGGGAGGATCCGGAGTCGTGAAGGGTCGCCTCACCTGGTTCGATCTGGACGGCAAGGAGATCGGGGCGATCGGGGAGCCGGCCAACTTCGTCGAGCTGGCCGTGTCGCCCGATCTCAAGCGCGCGGTGGTGACGCTCTGGAGCGGCACCGGGGCGCCCGATCTGTGGCTCTACGATCTGGTGCGCGGGGTCGGGAGCCGGTTCACCTTCACGACATCCGGGGGCACGTCACCGGTCTGGTCGCCCGACAACCGGGAGGTCGCCTACACCGACACCGCGAACCGGATGTACGTCAAGGCGGCCGACGGCGCCACCGAGCCCCGCGCCGTCATCGGGACCCCGGGCACCAACCGGACCCTGACCCAATGGCTGCCGGACGGGAGCGGCCTGCTCTACTGGGAGCAAGGACCGAAGACCGGCATCGATCTCTTCCTGCTGCCGCTCAAGGGGGACGGGAAACCCCGGCCGATCCTGAACACGGCGGCCAACGAGCGTGACGGGCGGGTCTCTCCCGACGGCCGCTGGCTCCTGTACAACTCGGACGAGTCGGGCCGCCAGGAAGAGTACGTGGTGTCATATCCGGGCCAGGGCGGGAAATGGCAGGTGTCGCCGTCCGGAGCCGGCGGGGGGGAGTGGATCGACGCCGGCCGGCGCATCGTCTACCTCGACTCCGACGGCAAGATGATGTCGGTCGACGTCGCCGTGGCCGGCACCAACCTCACCATCGGCGCGCCGCGCCAGATCTTCGGCGGCCGCGCTCTCGCGAGTCCGGGCGCCATCGACCAGGGCGGCAAGCGGGTCCTGCTGGCGCAGCCGATCGAAGAGGCGAGCCTCTCCACGCTCGTCCTGATGACCGACTGGACCTCGGTCCTGCCGAAGTAGAAATCTGGTAGATTGCAGTCCTCTCGGCCCCCTGGCCATGGAGGATCGTTCATGCACGCACGCGTCCGTGTCGCTTGCCGCCTGGGTGTTCTGTCCCTTCCGTTCCTGGCCCTGCTGATGGCCGCCGCTCCGCCCGCGGCCCAGCCCCCGTCCGCGGCGCAGCCTCCGGCGCCCGGGCCGAAGAAGGCAGTGGCCCCGGGCGAGGAGATCGGCCGCATCGATCGGTCCATCCTCGACGATCCAGGACGGCCCGCCGACGAGAAGGCCCAGGATCCCGGGCGCAAGGCGCTCGAGGTCTACGAGTGGCTCGGCGTGAAGCCGGGCATGATCGTGGCCGACGTGTTTCCGGCAGCGGGGTACAACACATACCTGCTCTCCAAGGTGGTGGGCGCGAAGGGGAAGGTCTACGGCGTCCTCGAGTTTTTCGCCAACAAGGAGCTGTTCGACGGAAAGCTGTACCAGAGGACCGAGACCCTGAAGGAACGTATCGCGAAGAACAGCCTGACCAACGTCGAACTGGTCGACCACCTCGCCCAGCTCAAACCCAACAGCGTCGAGGCGATGATCGCGGTGCGCAACTATCACGATGTCGAGTGGGTCTTCCCGGGTCTGACGCGCAAGGAATGCGTCGCCGGCATGTTCAATGCCCTGAAGCCGGGCGGTGTCGTCGCCATCGAGGAGGTCGCGACCGACAAGCCGGGGTGGGACAAGGATGCCCATCGCCTCAACGAGAGGGTCGTGATCGACGATTTCACCACCGGTGGCTTCGAGCTCGCGGAGCGATCGAACCTGCTCGCCAATCCGCAGGACGATCACAGCACCAGCGGGTTCAAGGAGGGCCGCCAGAACATGGATCAATACCTCCTCAAATTCCGCAAGCCGAGCGGGCACAGTTGAGAGCCAGGCGCGAAACTGGTATCCTCGGCGCGGTCGGTGGACATGACGCCCAACGGATGATGATCTCCGGCACCCTCGCCACGAGGGCCATCGAAGCCGAGCAGATCCGGACGGTTCGCAAATCGGATCTGAAGCTCGGCGACTGCCTCGTCATCGAGACGCGCAACTCGTCCTATCGTCTCGTCTGTCTGGGCGGGGGTTTGTTCCGCGTCACCGGCGGCTGGTTCAACCGCAAGGGTCTGGCTCCCGCCACCACGACGATCAACGGCTGCACCTGGGGCGGCAGCGCCATTCACGCGGAGCTGGCCGCCGGTTGCGGACTCTTCCTCGAGTTCGGGAACCGGGTCCTCACCACCCGCATCCAGGGCTTCCATCTGATCCCTGCCAGCGAGTCAGGCACGGTCCACTGACCCGCGCATGATTCTCGAGCGTGTGAGCCACCCGCGCTGGCTTTCGAACACCTGGCTGATGGCGGGGAGCGATGGCGGCACAGGGATCCTGGTCGATGCCGGCGGCCCGGCGGAGTCGGTTCTCGATCTGGTCCGCCGGCGCCGCGTCCGCGTGACGCACATCCTGAACACCCATCATCACCACGACCATACGTGTGAGAACGCCGTGCTCCGGCGCGCGACCGGCGCGCGTCTCCTGGCGCACCGTCTCGAGGCGCCGCTGATCGAGGGGCTCGACGCAGCGCTCGAGGACGGAGAGCGGATCGACGCCGGCGACCTGGACATCCGCGTCCTGCACATTCCTGGACACACGGCGGGGCAGTCGGCGTTCCTGGTGTCCTCGACCCACGACGCCGGTGGGCCGCCGGTCTGTTTCACAGGTGACACGCTGTTCCGCGGCTCGGTCGGCAGCACGACGGCGCCGGGTCACACTCACTTCGCCGATCTCCGCCGCTCGCTCGTCGATCGCCTGCTGGCGCTACCCGACGCGACGCTCGTGGCGCCGGGGCACGCCGACACCACGACCATCGGCGACGAACGCGCGCGCAACCCGTTCCTGCGCGTCCTGCTCGGCGTGGACCCGGAGGGGCGGGAGACGGCGCGTTACGACGGCCGCGAGGTGCGTCTCGTCGTCTGGGCGCGCGATTACGACGGCGGCCACAAGGCGTGGGTGCGCAGCCCGGAGACCGGTGACGACACGGTTCCCGGCTCCCGAGTCGAGCGCCCCGGCCGCGCGTCGTGAGAGGTCGGGGCCGATGACGACCGACGCCCCCGACTCCGCCTACCCGCCGCTCCGCACGCCGCTCGTGCAGGTCGAGGGAGTCTGGGTGAAGCTGGAGCACCAGAACCCGAGTGGCAGCGTCAAGGATCGCGCCGCGCGTCACGTGCTGGCCGAGGGGCTGCGCTCCGGCCGGTTGCGTCAGGGGGACGAGGTGATCGAGCCGACCTCCGGGAACGCCGGCATCGCGCTGGCGTACTGGTCCGCGCGTCTCGGTCTCCAGGCGGTCGTCTTCATGCCCGAGAACATGACGGAGGAGCGCAAGGCGATCATCCGTTCCCACGGCGGGCGTCTCGTCCTGACTGCCGAGAAGGATGGCGTCGTCGGCTCGATCCACAAGGCGCGCGAGTACGCCTCGCAGGGGCCGCGCCGCGTGCTGTTCGATCAGTTCGAGGACGAGGCCGGCGTGGAAGGGCAGGCCGTCATGGGAGAGGAGGCCTGGCAGCAGTCACGCGCCGCGGGTCTGGACGGCTTCGATGTCGTGGTCGCCGGGATCGGCACGGGGGGCACTCTGTGCGGCGCCGGCGGCCTGTTGAAGCGCAAGCGCCCCGCCACCCGCCTGATCGCGGTCGAGCCGGACGCCAGCCCTTACGTGTGCACCATCCTGTTCCCCTCGTGCGCCCATCCGCCCTCGGGGCCGCCGCTCATCTCGGGGCCCGCGGCCGTCTGCCACCTCCAGGAGGGCATCGGCGACGGTCTGGTTCCGGGGATCGTCGCGCGGCACCGCGACCTCATCGACGACGCCGTCCTGGTCGGCGACGCCGAGGCGCTCGAGGCGACACGGCACCTGAATCGCTCGGGCTTCGAGGTTGGTCCCTCGAGCGGCACGAACTTCGTCGTCTCCCGCAAGCTGGCGCAGGAGGGGCTGCGCGTCCTCACCTTCTTCTGCGATCGTCTCGACCGCTACCGCAGCCTGCCGGAATTCCGCGACCTGTAACCGGGCGTTTCCGCTCGCCGCGCGTCGTCGCGCGGTTCGATGTCCGCGCACGATGCCGAAATGTCTCGACGGTGGGAGACGGACGCCCGCCAGAACGGCGCACCGCCCCGAACTACATTTCGCGGCCCGACGAAACGCATTGACGGACAAGAGGTTACGGTGGGGGGCCCGGGGCCGGAGGATTGGCCCGAAAATCGCTATGCACCGCACCTGTTCCTGGAGGTGCGCAAATGACGACCGCGACTCGATCCGTATTCGCCAGCACGCCTTGGATCCGTATCATCTTGATCGCGACGGCCGCGCTGGCCGTCGGCGTGTTCGCTTTTCCGGCGCCGGCCCTCGCGGACGGCGGCCACGGTCATGGCAACGGACATGGCCACGGCAATGGGCACGGGGACAACGGGCACTCGAACGGGCCGACGCACGGTTACGCGGGGTACCCGACGGTCCCGCGGTCGATCGTCGTCGGGCAGCGTGGCTATTACCAGCCGTACTACAACGGTCGCATCTACTACGCGCCACACCACCACTACCACGCCGCCTACCGGTTCCCGGTCTACGTCGGCGGGTCGGTGGTGTATCAGCCCTACTACTACTGCGGCGACTCGCTCTTCGTCAGCGGCGGCGTGGCTCTGCCGCACGTGGCGTTCGGGATCAACTTTGGCTCGCCCGGCGGCGTCTCGATCGGCGGCTTCTACTCGAGCCCGGGATATGTGGCGCCGGCCCCCTATCCCTACGTGGCGTACCCCGCTCCCGCGCCCTACTACGGGGGAGATGTCTACTACCGGGGCAGGAACTGCGACCATGGCGGTGGTGAATACGACGGCTATTGATCGGGCCTCGTGAGGGCCCGTTGAACCACCCCGGCGGCTGCGGCCGCCGGGGTTTTTTTTGTCTCCGGCGGGCCCGTCCGGGATGCCGGCGTCCGGCACGAAGGGGCGCGCACCCGGTGTTGACACGTGACCCGATTGCGGATTGACTCATCCCCGCCCGGCGGCGCATGCCCCCCGGGCGGAGGATGAGGAGCGCCATGCGCAGAATCCGGATGGGACTCGTCCCGCCCGCGATCGTGTCCTGCAGCAGCATCGACCCGGCGACGATACCGCGCGATCGCGTCGAAGACGTGCGGGTGTTGCGCGACGCCCGGAGGCGACGGCTCCTCCTCTCGGCTGGCGGCCGATAGCTTGCCCGGCGCCCGCCGCGCCGCCCGCGGGACGATCGCGTTTTTCGCGCTGGCCTTTCCCGTCCTCGCCGCGCGTCCGTGCCGGGCCGATCAACCGCTCACCTTGAGCGAGCAGCAGGAGTTCAACTACGCCTTCGCCACCCAGGTCGGCTCCGGGATCTACACCATCTCGGGGCGCACGCTCCAGGTCTACCGGCTGCCGATCTCCTGGACCTTGCGTCGGACAGAGGACGAGAGAGCGGGCTGGCGGCTGACCGTACCGATGACCTTCGGCTTCTACGACTTCGACCAGCAGGACGTCCTCAACAGCAACGTGAGTGAGAACGTGGCGACCTTCGGCCTGGTCCCGGGCGTGGAGTTTCTGGTTCCTGTCCGCGAGCACTGGCTTCTCAAGCCGTTCGCCGAGGCCGGATACGTCTGGGACAGGGGCGGCGACGCCGACGCGGCGATCTATTCCGCCGGGCTCCGGAGCCGCCTCGACTTCAAAGGGGGCGGGTTCGACATGGTCCTCGGGAACGGCCTGACCTACGCCCTGGTCGATCCTTCCGGCTCCGCCGGCCGTGACGCGATGGTCGCTCTGGAAACGGCCTACAGCGCGGCGCACCTGTTCGGGCCCCGGGGAGGGGGACAGGCGGACTACGAGCCGTACATCCTCGCGCGCGTCTACTTCGGCGGCGAGGATCACCCGCTCCCGAGCGGAGAGTCGAACACGCTGGTGCAATACGAAGCCGGCGTGACGTTCGGCAGCCGGGGGCCGATGAAGCTCTGGAAGATCCCCATGCCGCGCGTCGGCGTCGGGTACGTCTTCGGCCACGACCTCTCGGTCGTGCGAATCGTTTTCGGCGCTCCCGCCCGCAGTCTGCAACCCTGAAACCGGCCGCGCCCGTGGGTCGTTCTACCAGGACCTCGAGCGGCGGGACTGAAGGGCGCCCGCCCCGCTTTCAGGGCGCCGGCCGGAATTCCCGCAACGACTTCAGCCGCGGGGCGCGGCTCTTCGGGCTGTCGAGGCTGAACGAGCGGGCGTCGCCGAGCTGGTCGCGCACGAATCCCTCGGTCTCGCGGATTGCAGCCTCGAGCGACTTGTCGGCCGGACCGAACGTCGCCCGGATGATCGCTCCCGCCTCGGGGTCGAACTCCCAGAGACCGACCAGCCGGCCGCGATCGAGGATGGCGTGGCTCGGTAGATCGGACAGACCGCCCACCGGCACCGCGATCTTGTCGGCGACTACCTTGCGGCCCGCGTCCTTCGCATCGAGCAGGCTCGCGACGTCGCGACGGGCGGCCGCGATCGCGTCGAGCGACGACACCAGGGCGTATTGCGGCTTGGACGGCGTCTTGAAGGCGCGGAACGGCGCGACGTCCTCGGGAAGGAGAAGACGGTCGCTGCCGGGCTCGGCGGGGACCAGCCCCAGCGGATCGATGGCCTCCTTCGTGGCCCGGACGCCCAGACCCGCGAACCAGGCGAACTCGCCGGGCTTCGCCGGCCCGACCCAGCGAAAGTACCGGCGCGCCATCTCGGTCATCGCGTCTCCGGTCGCGCGCGTGTCCTTCGCGAGCGGGTTCGGCTTGAAGAGAGAGTAGGCGTAGCGCTGCTGGTCGAGACGACCGTTGACCGGCACGCGCCGGATCGCGCCGCGCCGCTGCAGGCGGCCGAGGGCGAGCGGCAGCGTGGTCGTGAGGCCTTTTTTCCTGCCCGCCTCGCCCAGCGAGCGCGACGCTTTCCCGGTCGCGGCGCGAATCGCGTCGGGATCGAGGGCCGGCGCGTCTCCGAGCGCGCGGACGACGGCGGCGCAGAGGGTGTCGACCTCCTTCTCGGTCACCCCCAGCTTCGCCGCGACCCGCATCTCGCCGTCGCCGAATTCCTGACCGGCGCGCAGCGCGAGGGCGAAATCGGACGCCGGGACGACGTAGGTGCAGCCGCGCGCCGCCGGCAGCTCGTGGATCTGGAGCGCCTTCACGGCCGCGTCGGCCGCGGCGCGGCTGGTGCCGGCGCGCGCGAACAGCGTCACGTACGGGCCCACGCCGCCGACCGACCGGGCCCAGCCGGCGCGCTCCAGGACGGTCGCCGGATCCTCGCCGCGCAGCGAGCCGTCCAGCCCCTGCCGGTGCGCCCAGAAGGCGCGCAGCTTCGCCATGTCCATCAGTGCACCTCCCATTCAGCGCAGTCCGTCGACGTAGTAGAGCGTCGACAGGAAGCGGCGATAGGTGTAGGCGTAGGAGCGGGCGTCCTCGGTCATGAGCAGGAACGCGACGTCGATGAGTCCGGCCCGATCGGACGGCACCAGCGTCTTCCAGGGCGCGCGCCGGCCTGAGCCCAGGTCGATCCGGTCGACGCGCACGCCCAGTCCGTCGCGCAGATAGACGAACAGGGCGCCGCCGTCCTTCGACCAGGTGACGGGGATGTCGTCGGCCGTCGAGCCGGCGACCGGGTGTGGCGGGCCGCCTTCGATCGGGAAGACCGTCACTTCGTTCCCGGGACCCGCGACGGCAAGCCGCTTTCCGTCGCCGCTCAGGGCGCTGAGGAATCCCACGCCTTCGGGGGTGATCGGCGCCGGCCGGCCGCCCGCCGCGTCCATCACGTAGTAGCGCACGCGATGCCCGACCTCGTTGGCCGAGAAGACGATCCGCTTGTCGCCCGGCAGGAAGTTCGCCAGTCCCATGGTGAACCCCGGTAGCTTCAGCGTTCGCGATTCCCCCGCGCCGCGGGGGAGGATGTCGATCCGGTCGAGCTGCGAGAGCCAGGTGACGACGGCCCATTGCCCGTCCCAGGAGAGCCCGGTCCCCGAGCCGTTCCCCAGCCGCACGGGGGGCGATCCGTCGGTCTTCCTCAAGTAGACCGAATACTCCGGTCCGCCCCCCTGACCCTGCTCGGTGAACAGGAGCCACTCGCCGTCGGCCGAGAGCGCTCCCGGCCAGGACCAGTCGAGCCACCCCAGGTCGCGCTCGGCCGCTTCGCCGGGTCGCGTGCCGATCAGCCCCCGTCGCGCGTTGTTGCGCACGACCAGGACCTTTCCGGCCGCGGAGACGTCGGCGATCGCCATGTCGGCCGGCGCCCCGTCCACGGTTCTCAGGCGGCCCGTGAGATCGACCGCGTCGATGGCGCGCACCATCCCGATCGTGCCGGCGGTGAACCAGATCTC
This sequence comes from Patescibacteria group bacterium, assembly GCA_035638115.1. Taxonomy (GTDB): domain Bacteria; phylum Acidobacteriota; class Polarisedimenticolia; order Gp22-AA2; family Gp22-AA2; genus DASRAN01. The sequence continues at coordinate 19,022 of DASRAN010000056.1, forward strand.
GTCGCCCGCCGCCGACCAGGCGACTCCGCCCGTCGCGGCGAAGTTCTCGGTCAGGAAACGGGCCTTGCCGTCGAGATCGACCGCGGCGACGCGTCCCCGGTTGTCCCCCTGGGACGGGTGATCGATGAAGGCGATCCACCGGCCGTCGCGCGAGAAGCGCGGCGAGGAGATCCACTGGTCGGTCTCGTAGAGGACCTTGCCGATCGGATACTCCAGACGATAGCGCCCGCCGACGGTGCGCACGATCGCCAGCCCCTGGCCGTCGGGAGTCCAGTCGGCGTCCTCGACGTCCTGTGCCACCTCGCGGGGCACGCCGCCCGACAGCGGCGCGCGCGCCAGCGTTCCGCTGCGCATCCACCCGGTCGTGAAATGACAGTCGAGCAGGAGCGCCAGCTCGCCCGAGGACGAGATGGCGAGGATCTCGGACGGCGGAAGATCGAGCGGGCGCGATTCGGGGCTGCCGGGCCGCGCGGTGAACAGCGCCGTCGGACGCCCGTCCCAGGCGGCGGCGTAGACCACCGTCTCGCCGTCCGGAGTGAAGCGCGCCGAGAAGATGCTTCCCTGGCGGAAAGTGAGCTGGTTGTAGGTGACCGGAGCGTCGGGCGCGCGGGTGTGTCGTCCGGCGTAGTAGGCCGCGGCCGCCGCGAGCGCGCCGATCGCCGCCACCACGAGCGCGGGGAAAAGCGCCGCGCGCGAGGCCATCGCGCCGCGCCGTCCGAGCCCGCCTCTCCCGCCGGCGCGCGCCCCGGCCTCGTCCGCCATCGCCGCTGCGCCGACGCCGGACGCCGTCGACAGCGCCTCGAGCTGGAATCCCAAATCGCGCGCCGACTGGAAGCGCTCGTCCGGGCTCTTCTCCAGGCAGTGCTGCACGATGCGCTCCAGACCGGGCGGCAGGTCGTGCTGGCTGCGGGAGATCTCCGGCGGGTCCTCCTTCAGGATGGCGCTCATCGTCTCGACGGAGGACGGCCCGGAGAAGGCCGGCCGCCCGGTGAGCATCTCGTACAGGATGCTGCCGAGCGTGAAGATGTCCGAGCGCTGGTCGGCCGACTGTCCGCGCACCTGCTCCGGCGACATGTAGCCGACCGTGCCGAGGATCACCCCGGCGGCGGTGCCGGTCTCGGTCGGCAATGCCGTGAGGCCGGCGCCTGCGTCGCCGCCACCCACGACGCGCACGCCGTGCGCGGCCCCCTCGGGATGCGTCCACCGGGCCAGGCCGAAATCGAGGATCTTGAGGCGCCCGTCGGTCGTGACGAACAGGTTCTCCGGCTTGAGGTCGCGGTGGACGATCCCCTTCTGGTGCGCCGCCGCCAGGCCGTGCGCGATCTGCCGCGCATAGTCGAGCACCTTGCGCACCGGCAGCGGCGAGCCGGCGAGCCGCGCGCGCAGCGTTTCCCCCTCCAGCAGCTCCTCGACGATGTATGGCGCGCCCTCGTGGGTCCCCGCGTCGTAGACCGCCAGGATATTCGGGTGGTTGAGCTGGCCGGTCGCGCGCACCTCCTGATCGAAGCGCCGCAGACGCTCCGGGTCGGCGACCGACGCGGCGGGGAGCACCTTCACCGCCACGTCGCGCTGGAGCCGCGCGTCGCGCGCGCGATAGACCTCACCCATGCCGCCCGCGCCGAGCGGGCCGAGGATCTCGTAGGGGCCGAGCCGCGTGCCGGGGGTCAACGCCATGATCGCGGGAGGATAGCGCGGCGCGCGGCCGGCGGTCCAGCCGACGGGAGCGGGAACCCTTCGCGCCTCCTGGTCATGCTCCATCTGGACCGCATGTTCCGGATCTTCGACACGGAGACCGAGGCCAAAGCCGCGTTCGGGCCGGCCTAGGAGCCTAGCCGCGGCGCGCGAGACGCAGCGTGAAACCGGCGAGGACGATCGCCGCGCCGACCAGCACGAACCAGAGCAGCAGTTTCTGCCGCTGGGCCGGACCGCCGAGGCGCGCGCGCACGGAGTATTCCTTGTTGGCCGCGATCGGATCGGCGGCGATCGGAGCCGCGCGCACCGCCAGCACGACGTCGCGCACGCGCTCCAGCTCGTAGCGCGGGGCCTCCGGCGCGCCCGACCCGAGCAGCAGCAGGTAATTCCCGGCCGGCGCGGTCAGGTAGATCTCCGGCAGGGTGACGCGCGCCTGCGTCGCGCGGATCGCCAGCGGCGCGTCGTCGCCGTCGTCGACCGTCAGCTTCAGGCTCTCGACCCGCGCGGGAGACAGGTCGATCAGGACCGGCCGGGCGTCGCCGATCGGCCGCGCCAGCCGGCCGCGGGCCAGCGTCTCGGACCCGCCGCCGGC
>DASRAN010000057.1:0-82031 GCA_035638115.1 Patescibacteria group bacterium
GGATCCGCCACCTTTCCGGCATCGCCCGGCGCGACCGGCAGCCCGGCGATCGTCCTGATGGAGCCGTCCCCGTGCAATTCCACGGATCCGTACGTGGCGCCCGCGGCACGGGGAGTCAGGATGAGAGTGGCGCGGGCGCCCGACTTCTGGTGCTCCGCGATGGCCGGAGCGAGGTCGCAGTCGGTCAGGAAGTCGGTATTCACCATCAGGAACGTCCCGGCGTTCCGGAAATGGGCCTCCGCCTTCTTGAGGCCGCCGGCCGTGCCGAGGATCGTCTGCTCTTCGGAATACTGCACCCTCACTCCCATCCGCGAGCCATCCCCGATCAGCCCTCTGATCGATTCGGGTTGGTAATGAAGGTTGATGACCGCTTCATCGACACCCTGACTCTTCAGATAGGCGAGAGTCTGTACGATGATCGGCCTGTTGAGCACAGGTAGAGAGGGCTTGGCACGGCTTTCCGTCAGCGGACGCATCCGTTCGCCCAGTCCGGCGGCCAGAATCATCGCTTTCATGATGCTATGAAACCATAAGTCGGCGGGGCGACATCGCCGCAAAGGCGCATCCAGAGCGCATTGTGGAAAATATAGCCATGGGAGGGAGTGTCATGGAGAGGGGCTTCTGTTGCTCCGAGAGCATGTCCATGCTCAGCCTCGAAAAATCATTTCGTGAGGCGCACTAGGGGTGTCGATCTGTTTCACAAGATAGAGATCGCGATACGACGCCGCAATATATTCGCCAGGGGTGAATCCGAGCAGGGCCGCCACGGAGTCGATCGACCCGGGTTCTCCTTCCAGCTCGAGAAACGTGCCGATAGGGGTCTCGTCCAAGGTGACGTGCAGGCCCTGGAGCAGCCAGGTCGTCCGATATTTCTGATAGCGGAAGGCCTGCCTCATGCCGAGGCGCTGGAGGATATCGGTGAGGGACCCGGCTTCCGTGACGGCGAGAGTCGATTCGGTCTCCTCGCGGACCTTCTTCCCGCCTTCCAGACGGCCTGGACCCTTGAAGGTCAGGACGACCCCGCGTTCGAGAATCCGGATCCTCAACATTTCGCCGCGCTGATGGAGCGCCTGATCCGGGAAATCGAACACGCGGTTGTCTTCGAACTCGCGGTCGTGCAGCAGCCTGGCCCCGGTCTTCCCGAGACGGTCGCGCATCTGCTGGTCGTCGGCGACCTTCAGCTTGATCTCGATTTCCAGCCTGGGCACCGCCGTAAGTTACCACAAGCGGTGACGGGTCGAGCGAAGCCGACGCAGGGGATTGGGAGCGGAGACTTCAGTAGAGGCTGACGAGCGACCGCTCGTCGACGTGCGACCGGTTGCGTCCCATCTCCTTGGCCCGGTACAGCGCCACGTCGGCCGCCTGAACCAGGTCGGGCGGGTCCGCGATGCGGTCGTTGATCGGGAAGGTCGCCACTCCGGCCGAGACGGTGACATGCACCGGCCCGCTGCCCGTGGGCACGTCGAAGACATGGCCATCGGTCGACTTGCGCACCCGCTCGGCCAGACGCTGGCCCTGGGCCGCCGAGGTGTGGGGGAGGAGGACGGTGAACTCCTCGCCTCCGTAACGGGCCACGAGGTCGGTCTCGCGCGCCGTGCGCACCATGATCTGGCCGAACTGCCGCAGGACATGATCGCCGGCGACATGACCATGGCTGTCGTTCACCGTCTTGAAGTGATCGAGGTCGAACATGACCACCGTGAGGCTGGATCCATAGCGCCGGACGACCTTGAACTGCTCGTTCAGGCGCTCCATGAAATGCCGGTAGTTGAACAGCTCCGTCTTCTCGTCGCGCTGGATCAGGCGCTCCATCCGCTGGTTGGCCAGCCGCAGCTCGATGTTGGCGTGCTCCAGGGCCCGGAACACGTCACGTTTCTTGAGCATCGTCCGGACGCGGGTATCGACCTCCTCGAAGGTGAGGGGTTTCATGATGAGGTCGTCGGCGCCGGCGTCGTCGAAAATCGCCTGGCGGCGGGCGTCGTCCCGTCCGGTGAGGATGATGATCGGCACGCTGGCGAACCGCTCGTCCCCCTTGAGGGCGCGAGCGACGCTCAGCCCGTCGATCTCCGGCATCACCTTGTCGACCAGGATGAGATCGGGAGGGTCCTCACGGGCCAGCTCCAGCGCCTCGCGCCCGTCCCTGGCGCAGCGGACATGGAAGTCCTGGGCCGTCAGCCACTCGCGCAGGAGCGCGCGATTGTCCTCCCGGTCGTCGGCTACGAGGATCTTGTAGTGGCCGGACATGTTGCCCCCCCCCACAGGGCTCGTGGTTAAGCGCTGCCCCCGTCTCCTAGACTAGTCCATCTGCCTCCTGAGAAAGGTCGGAATCTCCAGATCGTCCGGCAGCGGCGCGTAGTGAAGCGTCGTGGAGGCTTCGGGCACCGGCACGCCGCCCTGGGCCTGCTGGGCCGACGCGGAAGGCGAGCGGCGCAGGAAGGCCGGGGTGTCGATGTCGTGCCTCGGCGACATGGGCGCGTCGGAGCGAGCCTGTGCCTTGGCGCCCGGCCTGGTGGCCTCCACCTTCACCTCCTCGTCGCGCACGAAGCCGGTGGCGATGACCGTGATCTTGACCGTGTCGGTCATTTCCTTGTCGATCACGGTGCCGAAGATGATGTTCGCTTCCGGGTCGGCCGTCCGCTGGACCAGGCTCGACGCCTCCGCCACCTCGTGCAGGGTCATGTCGGGGCCGCCCGTGATGTTGATCAGGATTCCGCGCGCCCCCTCGATGCTGGCGTCCTCGAGCAGCGGCGACGAGATCGCCCGCTGGGCCGCCTCGATCGCCCGGGTCGGGCCCGACGCGATGCCGGTCCCCATCAGGGCCATCCCCATGCCGCTCATGATGGTGCGCACGTCGGCGAAGTCGAGGTTGATCTCCCCCGGGATGGTGATCAGGTCGGAGATCCCCTGCACCGCCTGCCGCAGGACGTCGTCCGCGAACAGGAACGCGGCCCCCAGCGGCATCGACTTGTCGACCGAATTGAGGAGCTTCTCGTTCGGGATGCAGATGACGGTGTCGACGCTGTTCTGCAGCTCCTTCAGGCCGTCGTCCGCCTGCTCCCGGCGCTTCTTCCCCTCGAACGCGAACGGCTTGGTCACGACTCCGACCACCAGCGCCCCCAGCTCCGACGCCAGGCTGGCGATGATCGGGACGGCGCCGGTGCCGGTGCCGCCGCCGAGGCCGGCGGTGATGAACACCATGTCGGCGCCCTGGAGCGCCTCGATGATCTTCTCCGAGTCCTCGAGCGCGGCCTGCCGCCCGACCTCGGGGTTGCTGCCGGCGCCGAGCCCCTTGGTCATCTTGTGGCCGATCTGCATCTTGAGAGTCGCCTTCGACCCCTTCAGGGCCTGGACGTCGGTGTTGGCGACCATGAAATCCACCCCCTGGAGGTTGGTGGAGATCATCCGGTTGACGGCGTTGCTGCCGCCGCCACCCACGCCGATCACCTTGATGTTCGCGCCGATCGCCTTGCTCTCGTCGAAGGAGATCCGCGGGCGAGCCGCCGGGTCCTTCGGATCCATGAGAATCATGATTCCTTCCTCCTCGTTTCGTGTTGGGCGCCCGGGCTGCGGCGCCGATGTCCTTCCGTCGTCATGCCGCCCGAAGGGCAGCGACTCGTGAACCAGATCGTCTTTCTTCGTCCTGCGGCGCTTCACACGGCCGCCGCTAGAAAAGCTCGCTGAACCATTCGCGGACGGCTCCCGTCATGCGCGTCAGCAGATAAGGGTGCGTCGTCCTGATCGGACCGGTGCGGCGCTGTTTCGCGCCGTACACCACGAGCCCGACCGCGGTCGAGAACTGCGGCGTCGCCACCGAGTCGGAGAGTCCGCCCATGTCGGCCGGCGAGCCGCGGCGCACCGGCACGTCGAGGGCGTCCTCGGCGATCTCGGTGATCCCCTCGAGCATCGCTCCGCCGCCGGTCAGGACGATCCCGGCGTGCAGCGAGCGGTCGAAGCCGCTGCGCTTGAGCTCCTCCGCGACCATGGAGAAGATCTCCTCGACCCGCGGCTGGATGATCTCGCACAGGATCTGGCGGCTGAGGACGCGCGGCTTGCGGCCGCCGACGCTCGGCACCTCGATGGTGTCCTCGTGGTCGACCAGGGACGCCAGGGCGCAGCCGTGGCGCCGCTTGATGCGCTCGGCCTCCGGAACGGGGGTGCGCAGGCCGACCGCGATGTCGTTGGTGACGTGCTCGCCGCCGGTCGGCAGCACGGCGATGTGCCGCAGCGCGCCGCGCTCGTAGATCACCATGCTGGTCGTGCCGCCGCCGACGTCGATGAGGGCCACCCCCATCTCGGTCTCGTCCGGCGCGATGACCGCGTCCGCGGCGGCGAACTGCTCCAGCACCATGCCCTCGACCTCGACCCCGGAGCGATTGACGCAGTTCACCAGGTTCTGGGCGGCGCTGACCGAGGCGGTGACGATGTGCACGTCGGTCTCCAGCCGCGAGCCGGTCATGCCGATCGGATCGTGGATGCCGGTGTGCCCGTCGACCGCGAACTGCTGCGGCAGGACGTGGAAGATCTCGCTGTCGGCCGGGATGCTCACCGCGCGGGCGGCCTCCTTGGCGCGGTGCACGTCCTCGGCGGAGACCTCGTGATCGCGCCCGGCGATGGCCACCACCCCGCGGCTGTTCAGGCCGCGCACGTGGGGTCCGCCGATGCCGACGAAGGCCCGGTCGATGGTGGTGCCGGCCTGCAGCTCGGCCTCCTCGATCGCCTGCTTGATGGCGGCGACGCAGGCCTCGATGTTCACAACGACTCCGCGCTTGGTGCCGCGCGAGGGGCAGGAGCCGACGCCGAGGATCGAGGGCGGCCCGGTCTCCGAGGGCTCCGCGATGAGGGCGCAGACCTTGGTCGTCCCGATATCGAGGCCCACCACCTGAGTGCTACGTCTCGCCATGGGTCCGGCTCCCTTCCGTAGTGATCGTCCCTGCCGCCGTCATCTTTGCCGCGCTCATCGCCGCTGCGCACATCGCCGCCGCGCCTGTCGCCGTCGCGCTCATCGCCGTCGTGCCTGCATCGGCTGGAAGGCGATGCGATCGTGGAACCGCAGATCGACGTACGCGCCGTCCCCGAAGTGGGTCGCGAGCCACTCCCGCATCGCCAGCCACCGGTCCAGGTTCGCGCCGTAGTCGTCCGGGCTCAGCCGCACCTGGGGCCCGCCGCCGTTCATGGTCAACGCGATGCGATCGTCGTGCGACAGGTCGATCTCGGAGATCTCCTCCGCCAGCCCCGGATGCGACGCCTCCACCCAGCGCAGGAGGTCGAACCCGCGGGCCACCTGCTGGCGCTCGCGCGACGATCGGATTTCGTCCAGACCTGTGAAGATCGGCATCGACCAGCCGCCGGCCGAGCCGCCGTAGACGTCGATCGCCGTGCCGTTCTCGTCGATGAGCTGCACCCGGCCCTTGAGCAGGGCCAGGCCCCGGGGCTCGTACTCCTCGATGGCGCACAGGATCCGGTCGGGGAGCACGCGCTTCACGGTGGCGCTCTTCACCCAGCGCACCTGCTCCAGATCGGCCTCCAGCCGCGCCAGGTCGGAGGTGAAGATGTTGTGGCCGCGCGCCCGCTCGGCGATGCGGCGCAGGTCGCCCTGCGAGGCGTGATCGGTCGGGGTGAGCGCGACCCGCGTGACGTTGAAGCGCGGCGAGTGCCTCAGATACCAGCGCGCCCCGAAGCCGGCCCCCGCCACCACGGCCAGGATCGCCAGCAGACCCGCCGCGGGCAGCAGCCGCAGCGTGCGGCGACGCCTGCGGCTGCGGCGCAGCCTCTCGTCCTGGCTGCGGCGCAGGAACGGGGAGGAGGGCTCGTCGCCGTAGGTCGGCATGCTCCCGCCGCGCGCGTGCAGGGTCAGGCCGCGCAGCGCGCCGGCGCCCGCGATGCCGCGGGCGGCGGGCAGGGGAGCTCCGCCCGGGATCAGGTCCACAGCACCACCTCCGGATCCAGGCTCACACCCGAGCGCCGGCGCACCGACTCGCGCACCTGGTCCATCAGCGCGCGGACGTCGCGGCAGGTGGCGCCGCCCCGGTTGATGAAGAAGTTGGCGTGCACCTCGGACACCTGCGCCTGCCCGACCGCGGTCCCCTTCAGGCCGCTGGCGTCGATGAGCCGCCCGGCGTGATCGCCGGTAGGGTTCTTGAACATGCAGCCGGCGTTGCGCTCGCCGGTCGGCTGCGTGTGCACGCGGTGGTCGCGGAAGTGGCGCATCGACCCGGCGATGCGCGCCGGGTCCTCGGGCAGAAGGCGCAGCGTCGCCTCGGCCACGCAGCGATCCCCCACGCCGGGGGAGGTCCGGTAGGCGAACGTTCCCGGCCCGGCGGTGATCGTCTCGACGTGGCCGTCCCGGGTCACGGTGGTCAGCGACGCGACGCAGTCGCCGAACGCCTTCTCGTGCCAGCCGGCGTTCATGCGCACGGCGCCCCCGACGCTCCCCGGGATCCCCTCGGCGAACTCCAGACCCGAGAGCCCGGCCTTCTGCAGCCGCTGCGCGAGACGCGGCACCCCGAGGCCCGCGCCGACGCGCGCCACGCCGTCCGCCAGGATCGGCTCGCCCGCCATCCGCTCGCACGACACGACGGCGAACGACGGACCCTCGTCCGCGACCAGCAGGTTCGACCCGGCCCCGAGATAATCGAAGCGGACGCCGGCGGCGTGCAGGCGGCCCAGCGCCAGGGCCAGCGCCTCGACGTCGCGCGGAGCGAGGTAGACGCGCGCCGGCCCGCCCACGCCGATGTAGGTCCGCGCGGCGAGCGGGACGTCGCGCTCCCACCCGAGCCGCGCGCGGTCGGACAGACCCGCCGCCGCGCTCTCGAGCGCCGCCTCCGCCTCTTCGACCCAGGTGCGCGTCATGATCGCCGTCCTCATCCCCGAAGCGTCCGCAGGAACTCCTCGCCCGGCTTCCAGACGCTGCCGGCGCCGAGGGTGATGACCATGTCCCCCTCGCGAGCCCGCGAACGCAGCCAGTCCGGGATCTCCTTCAGGTCACGGACCAGGGTCACGTCCTTGTGGCCGTGCTCCTTGATGGCGCGTGTCACCGCCTCGGCGCTCACCCCCGCGATCGGCGCCTCGCCGGCGGGATAGATGTCGGTCACCGCCAGGACGTCGGCGTCGTAGAAGGCGCGCGCGAACTCGTTCAGGAGCGCCTGCACCCTCGAGTAGCGGTGCGGCTGGAAGACCACCACGGTGCGCCGCGTCCAGCCCTTCTTCGCGGCGGCCAGGGTGGCGAGGATCTCGACCGGGTGATGGCCGTAGTCGTCGATCACCATGATCCCGCCGGCCTCGCCCTTGAGCTGGAAGCGCCGGTCGGCGCCGCGGAACGACGCGAGCTGCGCGACCACGGTCTCGAACGGCACTTCGAACTCGAGGCCGACGGCGATGGCCGCCAGGGCGTTGGCGACGCTGTGGCGACCCGGCACCTGGAGGGCGACGCGCCCGAGAGCCTTCCCCTGCAGCCGCACGTCGAACGAGGCGTGGAACTCCCGCATCTGCACGTTGGAGGCGCAGAGGTCGGCCTGCGACGAGAAGCCGTAGGTCACGACGCGCCGCTGCAGGGAAGGCAGGATCTCCTGCACGCGCGGCTCGTCCAGGCAGACGATGCCGCAGCCGTAGAACGGCACCTTGTTCAGGAAGTCGACGAACGCCTGCTGCAGCTTTCCCAGCGTGCCGTAGTGATCGAGGTGCTCGGGGTCGATGTTGGTCACCACGGCGATGGTCGGCGTCAGGCGGAGGAACGAGCCGTCGCTCTCGTCCGCCTCCGCCACCAGGAGATCCCCCTTCCCCAGCTTGGCGTTGCTCCCGAGGATGCCGAGACGCCCGCCGATGACGATGGTCGGGTCGAGACCCGCGCCGGACAGGATGGTCGCCACCATCGAGGTCGTGGTGGTCTTGCCGTGCGAGCCGGCGATCGCCACGCCGTATTTCAGACGCATCAGCTCGGCCAGCATCTCGGCGCGCGGGATGACCGGCACCTGGCGCCGGCGGGCCTCCGCCACCTCCGGGTTGTCGGCCTTCACCGCCGAGGAGACCACCACGACATCGGCGTCGCCGACGTTTTCGGCGCGGTGGCCGCGCGTCACGACCCCGCCCAGGCCGCGCAGGCGCTGCACGACCGCGCCCTCCTCGAGGTCCGACCCGGTGACGCGGTACCCCATGTTGATCAGCACCTCGGCGATGCCGCTCATGCCGCTGCCGCCGATGCCGACGAAATGGATCCGGCGCGTCTTGCGCAGCATCACCATGACGCCAGCTCCTCGACCAGATCGACGATGCGCGCCGCGGCGTCGGGACGGGCCAGGCGCGCCGCCGCGTCCTCCATCGCCGCGAGGCGCGCGGGCGCGTCCATCAGACCGGCGACCGCCGCGGCCAGATCCCCGCCAGTCAGGCCGCCTTCCGGCATCAGCAGGGCCGCGCCCGCCGCCGCGAACCCCTCGGCGTTGCGTGTCTGGTGATCGTGGGCGGCGGTCGGCAGCGGCACCAGGATCGCGGCGCGCCCGCAGGCCGCCAGCTCCGACACCGTGCCGGCGCCGGCGCGGGCGATCACCAGGTCGGCGTTCTCGTAGGCCTCGCGGATCGCGGTCAGGTAGGGCTGCACGTCGGCCTCGAAGCCGGCCGCCGCGTACGCCGCGCGCACCCTCTCGAGATCGGACGGGCCGGTGCCGTGCACGATGGTCATCCTGGCGCGCCGCGGCGCGAGATGCGGCAGCGCGTCGATCGCGGCCGTGTTGAGCGCCCGCGCGCCCTGGCTGCCGCCGAAAACGAGCAGGTGGAAGCGGGCGCCCGCCTCCGAGCGCCGGCGGCGGGCCCGCCCGCGATCGGCCTTCGCGAACTCGGCGCGCACCGGGTTGCCGGTGAGCACGCCGCGCCCGCCGAAGAAGCGGCGCGTCGCCTCGAAGGTGATGGCGATCCGGTCGGCCAGGCGCCCGACGATCCGGTTGGTCAGGCCGGGGACGGCGTTCTGGTCCTGCACCAGCGTCGGGATCCGGCGCACCACGGCGGCGAGCATCATCGGAAAGGAGGCGTACCCCCCGACCCCGATCACCGCCTTCGGCTTCAACCGTCCGAGAATGCGCATCGCCTCGAAGAATCCCCGCAGGGCCCGCAGAACGCCCGCGACCCTGCCCGACAACGACTTGCCGACCACGCCGCCGCTCTCCACCGCGACGAGCTGAAAACCCTGCCGCTCGACGATCGACTTCTCGAGCGGCAGCCCGCGTCCCGCGAACACGATCCGCGCGCCGGGACGCCGGCGCATCATCTCTTCCGCGATCGCGATGCCGGGGTACAGGTGGCCGCCCGTCCCCCCGCCCGCGATCACATACGTCTCCTCCAAGCCCCCGTCACTCCGCGTGCTGCGAGACGTTGAGCAGCATCCCGAGCGCCACGAGGTTCACCACCAGGCTCGACCCGCCGTAGCTCAGGAACGGCAGCGGCACGCCCTTGGTCGGCAGGCATCCCAGCGCCACGCCGACGTTGATGATCGCCTGCAGCCCGAGCCACGTGGTGATCGCCATGGCCAGGTAGTAGCCGCCCCGATCGGGGGCGCCCTGCGCCGCCCGCAGCCCGCGCCAGACAAGCACCCCGAACGCGGCGATCACCAGCACCGCGCCGATGAGACCGAGCTCCTCCGACACCACCGAGAAGATGAAATCGGTGTGCGGCTCGGGCAGGAAGAACAGCTTCTGCCGTCCCTCCCCGAGGCTGACCCCCTGGATGCCACCGCTGGCCACCGCCACGATCGACTGGCGCACCTGGAACCCGGCGCCGAGCGGGTCGTCGTCCGGGTGCAGGAACGAAGTGATCCGGCGCAGGCGGTACGGGGCGGCGACGATCAGCATGGCGAGCGCGGCGATCCCCGTTCCGGCCGAGAACAGGAGATACCGCCAGCGCAGCCCGGCGAGGAAGAGCAGCACGCACGCCAGGACCGCGTACAGCGTCGCGGTCCCGAGGTCGGGCTCGAGATAGACCAGAAGCGCCATCTGCCCGACGACGACGGCGATCGGCAGCACGGTGCGCAGGAGGTCGTTGACCTGGTCCTCGCGTTTCGCGATCTGGGACGCGAGATAGAGGACCAGCGCGAGCTTGGCGATCTCCGACGGCTGGATCTGGATCGGCCCGACCTTGATCCAGCGGTGCACCTGGTGGGCGCGATCGGCGACCAGCACGCCGGCGAGCAGCAGCGTGCTCACCGCCAGCGCCGTGACCACGACCGAGCGTTTCAGGAGCTGCCGGTAGTCGAGGTTCATCGCCACGGCCATGCCCCCGAGGCCGATGACGAACGCCGCCGCCTGCCGCGCCAGGAAGTGGTACGGGCTGCCGTAGTTCTCCATCGACAGCGGACCGGAGGCGCTGAAGATCATGACCAGCCCGAACAGGGCGAGCCCGATCCCGGTCACGAACAGAGGCCTGTCGAACGCCAGCTTGCGTGCCATCTCTCAACCCCGCTCCGGCAGCGCCAGCACCAGGCGCCGGAAGTGATCGCCGCGCGCCTCGAAGCCGCTGTACTGGTCGAACGAGGCGCAGCCGGGCGCCAGGAGGACCACGCCGCCGCCCGGCGCCGCCCGGCGGGCGGCCTCGACCGCCCCCGCCATGTCCTCGACCATCGTGAAGGGCGTCGCCTCGCCGATCTGCTCCCGGATCGACTCGCGCGCCTTGCCCATCAGGACGAGGTGGGCGACCCGGCCGCGGAGCAGCGGCACCAGATCGCCGAACGCGCCCCCCTTGTCCTTGCCGCCGAGGATCAGGACCACGCCGCGGTCGAAGCTCAGGAGCGACTGGATCGTCGCCCCGACGTTGGTGGCCTTCGAGTCGTTGAACCACGACACGCCCAGGCGGTCGGCGACCTTCTCCAGGCGGTGGGGGAGGCCGCGGAACGAGCGCACGCCTTCGGCCGCCTTAGGCATCGGCACGCCGCACAGATCGGCGACCAGAAGGGCGGCCAGGACGTTCTCCTGATTGTGAACGCCGAACAGCGGCAGGTCGGCGATCGGCAGGACGCGCCGGTCGCGTCCGTCCCGGCGCAGCACGATCGCGTCGCCGGAGACGAAGGCGCCGTTGTCCACCTCGCCCTGCCGGCTGAAGAAGTGCCGGCGGCCGCGCACCGCGCCGAGGCGGGCGGCGACCTCCGGGTCGTCCTGGTTGAGAACCGCGTGGTCGGCGGCGGTCTGGTTCATGAACAGCCGCATCTTGGCGTCGTAGTACGCCGGCATGTCCGGGTAGCGATCCTGATGATCGGGGCTCAGGTTGAGCAGGACCGCGACGCGCGGCCGGAAGGTCTCGATCCCCTCGAGCTGGAACGAGGAGAGCTCGACGACGTAAGTGCGGCCTGGGCCGTCGCCTTCGATCATCTCGGTGAGCGGCGTCCCGAGGTTGCCGCAGGCGACCGCGTCGAGGCCGGCGTGCGACAGGAGGTGCCCGGCGAGGGCGGTCGTCGTGCTCTTGCCGTTCGATCCGGTGATCCCGACGATCGTCCCCTTCAGGAACCAGGACGCCACCTCGACCTCGGCCACGATCCGCACGCCCTTCCGCCGGGCGTGAGCCAATGGCTCGATGACGAGCGGCACGCCCGGGCTGACGGCCACGAGGTCGGCCGCGAGAAGCGTCGCTTCCTGGTGCCCGCCCATCTCGAGCGTCACGCCGCGTGCCGCCAGATCGGCGACCTCCGGACCGAACGCCGCCGCCGGCCGGGCGTCGGTGAGCGTCACCCGCGCGCCGGCGCCCACGAGGAAGCGCGCCAGGCTCAGGCCGCTCTTCGCGGCGCCCACCACGACGACGCGCGCCCCCCGGAGCTCGGGGACGGAGTCGGGCCGGACCTTCGCGGTCATCACGATTCCCGGGGCCTTTCCTACCGCAGCTTCAGGGTCGACAGGCCCAGAAGCGCGAAGATGATCGCCACGATCCAGAATCGGATCACGACCTTCTGCTCGGGCCAGCCGCCCAGCTCGAAATGGTGGTGGATGGGCGCCATGCGGAAGACCCGCTTGCCACGCAGCCGGAACGACGCCACCTGGATGATGACCGACACGGCCTCGATGACGAACAGGCCGCCGACGAAGACCAGGAGCAGCTCCTGCTTGATCACGATGGCGATGGTGCCGAGGGTGCCGCCGATCGCCATCGCCCCGACGTCGCCCATGAAGACCTGCGCCGGATTGCAGTTGAACCAGAGAAAGCCGAGCGACGCGCCGACCAGCGTGCCGCAGATGATCGCCAGCTCGCCCACGCCGCGAACGTTCGGCACGTCGAGGTACCCGGCCACCTTCGCGTGCCCGGCGACGTACGCCAGGATCGTGTAGGTGCCGGAGGCGATCAGCGACGAGCCGATCGCCAGGCCGTCGAGGCCGTCCGTCAGGTTGACGGCATTGGCGGCCCCGACGATGACCAGCACCGCCCAGGGGACGAACAGCAGGCCCAGGTCGGGCGTCCACTTCTTGAAGAACGGGATGCTCAGGATGGTGCTGTAGAGCCCGGCCCGGGACAGGTACAGCAGGACCAGGCTGATGCCGAGCGCCACCGTCAGCTGCGCGACGATCTTCTGCCGGGCTGTCAGCCCGAGAGACCTCTTTCTGGTGATTTTGAGGTAGTCATCGGCAAAGCCGATGATCCCGAAGAGGAGCGTGGATATGAGGACGATCCACACGAAGGGGTTGGCGGGATCTGCCCAGAGGAGGGAGGGGAGGATGACCGCAATCAGGATCAGCAACCCTCCCATTGTCGGGGTACCTTTCTTGCTTTGGTGGGAAAGAGGTCCCTCGGGTCTGATCTGCTGCCCAATCTGGAACTCCCGTAGCCTCTCGATGAGGCGGGAGCCCAGGGCAAGGCTGATCAACAGCGCCGTGAGGGTCGCCAGCGCTGTTCTGAATGTGATGTACCGGAAAACGTTGAGGACTCTGACGTCGTCGTGCAGCGGGTAGAGGAGATAGAAGAGCATCAGTTAGCCCCTCCGCCCGCGTCGGCCGGACCGCCCGCGCCGGGCGCACCGCCCGCGTCGGCCGCATGGCCCGCGGCGGACGTGTCGTGCAGGAGCGCCGCGACGACGCGCTCCATCTTCATGCCCCGCGAGCCCTTGACCAGCACCAGGTCGCCGGGGCGGACCTCCGCGGCGAGCCAGGCGGCGGCGTCCGCGGAGCTTTCGAGGTGATGCACGGCCCGCGCGCCGGCGCGGCGCGCGGCCTGGGCCGCCTTCAAGGAGAGCGGCCCGACCGGGACGAACAGATCGAGCCCCGCCCGCGCCGCGAGGGTCCCGACACGCGCGTGCGCGCGGCCGGCGTAGGGCCCGAGCTCGAGCATGTCCCCCGCGGCGAGGATGCGGCGGCCGCGCGGCCTGGTCTCGGCGAGCAGCTCGATCGCCCGCTCCATCGCGGCCGGATTGCTGTTGTAGGAGTCGTCCAGCACGGCGGCGCCGTCGGAGCGCCGGTGAAGCACGCCGCGCATCGGGGCCGGCCGGACGCTCGCGAGACCGAGGGCGATGTCCTTCGCCTCGACGCCGAGCGCGAACCCGGCCGCCGCTGCGGCCAGCGCGTTGCCGATGTGCTGCCGCCCGGCGATCTTGAGGATGATCGGCACCCGCTCGCGGCCGCGGCGCAGCGTGAAGCGCGAGCCCTCCAGCCCGAGCGAGACGACCTCCTCCGCCGTCACCTCGCGCCCCCGTCCCCGCAGGCCGTAGGCGATCGAAGGGCCGGGGAACGTCCGGCCGAGCCGCGCCACGCGCGCGTCGTCGGCGTTCCAGACCGCCACCGCGTCGCGGCGCAGGCCGGCGAACATCTCGCCCTTCGCCTGCGCGATCGCGTCGATGCCGGAGAAGTGCTCCAGGTGGACGCGCAGCACGTTGAGGATCACGCCGACGTCCGGGTCGGCGATCTCCACCAGCCGCGCGATCTCGCCCCTGTAGCTCATCCCCATCTCCAGCACCGCGGCCTCGCGGTCGTCCTCCATCCGGAGGAGCGTCAGCGGCAGACCCCAGGTGTTGTTCAGGTTGCCCTCCGAGCGGTGCGTCCGGAACCGGGTCCCGAGCACCGCCGCGGTCATGTCCTTCGCCGTCGTCTTCCCGGCGCTGCCGGTGATGCCGACGACCTTGAGCGGGCGGCGCCGACGCGCGTGCGCGCCGAGCTCCTGCAGGGCGCGCGTGGTGTCCTTCACGCGCACCACCGCCGGCGCCGTCTTCCACCGCCCGATGCCGCCCTTCGCGACCACCACCGCACCCGCTCCCTTCTCAATCGCCGTCTCCACGAAATCGTGGCCGTCGACGCGCGGCCCGACGATCGCGAAGAACAGGTCCCCCGGCTGCAGCGTCCGCGTGTCGATACTGAAGCCGCCCAGCGTCCGGCCGCCGTCGGCCGGATGTCCCGCTCCGAACCCCAGCTCCCCGTGCGCGGCCGTGGCGATCTCGGCCAGACGCATCCGTCCCATCGCGACGCCTAGGCCGCGCGACCGCCGACCGGCCCGACACTCCCGCCGAGGGCCTCGCGGGCCACCTGGCGGTCGTCGAACGGCACCGTGCGGTCGCCGAGGATCTGGTACGTCTCGTGTCCCTTGCCGGCGATGACGACGCAGTCGCCGGCGCGCGCCAGGCCGATCGCGCGGCGGATCGCCTCGCGCCGGTCGACCATCACCAGGCAGCGCTCGGGCGGCGGCGTCGCGCCCTCGGCGATCCCGAGCGCGCGGCGCACGCCCGGCAGGATCTCCTCCAGGATGGCCCGCGGCTCCTCGCTGCGCGGGTTGTCCGAGGTCACGACCACCACGTCGCTCAGGGACGCCGCCGCGAATCCCATCAACGGGCGCTTGGCGCGGTCGCGGTCGCCGCCGCACCCGAACACGGTGACGACGCGGCGCGGCCCGAGGGCGCGCACGGTGCGCAGGACGTTGCTCAGGGCGTCGTCGGTGTGCGCGTAGTCGACCAGGACCAGGAACGACTGGCCCGCGTCGACGCGCTCGAACCGGCCCGGCACGCCGGTCACGGCGCCCAGCCCGCGCGTCACCGCGTCGCGCGGCACGCCCACGGCCAGCAGGGCCGCGGCGGCGGCGGTCAGGTTGCGCGCGTTCGGCACGCCGAGCAGCGGCGAGCGGAGCACGAGCGGCGCCGCGCCGCCCGGCGCGCCGGCGGGCTCGACGCCGGGGGCCACGGCCAGGGCGATCTCCGTCCCGTCGATCGAGATCTGGCTGCGATCGATGCGCACGTCGGCGTCCGGCGCCTGACCCCAGGTGACGACGCGCGCCCGGGTGGTCCGGCGCAGGCTGGCGCAGGCCGTGTCGTCGGCATTGAGCACGGCGACCGCGTCGGGGGCGAGATCGCGGAACAGGATCGCCTTGGCGTCGAGATAGGCCTCCATCGTCCCGTGAAAATCGAGATGGTCCTGGGTCAGGTTGGTGAACACCGCGGCGCGGAAGCGGATCCCCGCCGCGCGCCGCAGCGCCAGAGCGTGCGACGACACCTCCATGGCGCACGACCGGGCGCCGGCGGTGGCGAACCGATCGAGATGGCGGTAGAGGTCGAGCGACTCGGGCGTGGTGCGGTCGGCCTTGAGCTCCTCGCGGCCGTAGCGGTGGCCGACCGTGCCCAGAAGGCAGGGCTTCAGGCCGGCCTCGCGCAGCCCCGCCTCGAGCAGGTGGCAGGTGGTCGTCTTCCCGTTCGTGCCGGTGACGCCGATCATCGTCATCCGCTCGTCCGGGCGGCCGTAGTAGTTGCGCGACGCGAGCGCCAGCCCGAGACGGTCGTCGGCGACCTGCACCCAGGCGGCGCGCGCCGCGCGCGCGTCGGGAGGCCGGGAGGTCAAAAACGCGGCCGCGCCGCGCTCCAGCGCCTGGTCGAGATACGCGAATCCGTCGCGCCGCTCGCCTTTGATCGCGGCGAACAAGTAGCCCGGCTCGACCGCCCGCGAGTCGTACGCCAGCCCGCGCACGGTGGTGCGCGGATCGCCCGCCACCCGGACGTCCGGCACCTCGCGCAGCACTTCCTTCAATTCCACTCCGTCACCTCGACTTCAGTCCGGCGTCGCGGGCGCGCCGCGGCGCCGTCACTCGTAGAACACCGTGCAGCGCGTCCCCGGGACGACCGGCGCTCCCGGCTCCGGCGTCTGCCGCGCCACGCGCGGGCCGCCACGCTGGCTGCCGCAGCTCAGTCCGAGCCCCGCGAGCGCCTCGGTCGCCTGTCGCAGGCTCATCCCGGTCAGATCGGGCATCGTCTGGAAGCCGTCGTCCCCGTCCGCCTTCGGACGGCCGAGCGTCAGCGGCAGCGCCATCGCCGAGGCGCGCACCGGCGCCGGAGCGCCGGCCCGCTGCGCCGTGGCGCGGTCGGAGGCGCCGGCGCGCAGGCGCAGGGTGGCCGGCACTGCGCGATCGCCCTGCGGCGCCGCGGCGCGCAGCGACGGGTCGATGACCAGCGTGCCGTCGCGGTCGGGCGGGACGCCCAGGTAGCGCAGGACCGGCTCGGCGACCCGCGAGAAGACCGGCGCCGCGACGTCGCCGCCGTGGGTCTTCGGCCCCTTCGGCTCGTCCACCATCACGACCAGGACCAGGGCGGGGGAGGCGGCGGGGACGAAGCCGGCGAACCAGGCGACGTACTTCCCGCGCATGTAGCCGCGCGATCCGGGGACCGATTTCTGGGCCGTGCCGGTCTTCCCACCGGTGGTGTAGCCGGGGACCTGCGCCGCCTTGCCGGTGCCGTCGATGGTGACCGACATCAGCATCTGTCGCAGGGTGCGCGCCGTCTCCGCCGAGACCGCGCGGTGCGGGACGTCGTCGGGCTCGCGCTCGGGCGCGACCCGGCCGCCGTCGGCCGAGAGGAACGACGCGATGACGTGCGGCGGGTTGTAGACGCCGTCGTTGGCGATGGCGCCGATGGCGGCCGCGAGCTGGATCGGCGTCACGCCGATCTCCTGGCCCATCGCCATCGAGGCGTGCGTCAGCCCGGACCAGTGGTTCAGCTTCTCGAGCAGGCCCGGGCTCTCGCCCGGCAGCTCGAGCGCCGTCGAGCGTCCGAAGCCGAAGCGGCGGATGGCGTCCAGGAAGGCGGGGGACGACATCCGCTGCGCCACCTTGATGGTGCCGATGTTGCTCGACTTCGCCAGCACCTCGGTGAAGGTCAGGTCGCCGAACGGCAGGCGGTCCTCGTGGAACCGGTGCCGGGCCACGAAGTACGACCCGTTCTCGCAGTAGATGACCTCGTTGGGCCGCACCTTGCCGGCGTCGAGCGCGGCGGCGGCGGTGATCACCTTGAACGTCGAGCCGGGCTCGTAGAAGTCGCTCACCGCGCGGTCGTGCCGCGCCGACTCGCCCGCCTTGCCGAAGTCGTTCGGGTCGAACCCGGGCCGGTTTGCCAGCGCCAGCACCTCGCCGGTCTGGGGACGCAGGACGACGATGGTCGCGCCGTCGGCGCCGGTCTCCTTCATCGCCTGGTCCAGCTCGCGCTCGGCGATGTGCTGCACCGTCTCGTCGATGGTGAGCTGCATGCCGTCGCCCGGGATCGGGTCGACACGGGAGCGATCGAGGACGCTGCGGCCGCGCCCGTCGCGCAGGAATTCCAGGCGGCCGGGCGTGCCGGTGAAGCGATCGTTGAAGGCGTACTCCAGGCCGGCGAGACCCTGGTTGTCCAGGCCGCAGGAGCCGATCATGTGCGCCGCGAGATCCTGCTTCGGGTAGTAGCGCTTGCTCTCGCGCACGAACGCGACGCCCCGCAGGTCGAGCGACTCGATGCGCTTGCGGAGATCGGGATCGATCTTGCGGCGCAGCCAGACGAAGCGCCGGTCGGAGTCGAGCTTCTCCTTCAGCTCGGAGGGCTTCATCCCCAGGATCGGCGCCAGGCGGCGCGCCGCGGCGCCGGCGTCCTCGATCTCCGACGGGTCGGCGTAGACCGAGTCGACCTCCAGGCTCATCGCCAGCTCGCGCCCGTTGCGGTCGAGGATCGGGCCGCGTCGCGGGTCGAGGGTGATCTCCCGATCGTGCTGCGCGTTCGCCAGGCTGACCAGCGACGCGGCGCGCAGGACCTGGAGATCCAGGCAGCGCAGCGCGAGCGCCGCGAACCCGAGCGCCACGCCGGCGGCGAGCAGGGCGAACCGCGCCCGCCGGGCGCGATCGGTCGGCACCAGGGCCCGGTCGCGCCGCTTCCCGCGTCCGCGCGCCGGCTTCATCGGGGCCTCGCCGCGGGCGCCGCGGGCGCCGGCAGCGGGAGGACGCCGGCCTCGAGGGGCTTCGCCGCCGTGTCGCGGCTGCGATCGTCGCCCGGGACCTGCACGCGGCGCTGCCCGTCGGCCGGCGGGTCGACCATGCCGAGCTGCTTGCGCGCCATGCGCTCGATGCGTCCGTGATCCATCAGGTGCGCGCGCTCGACGCGCAGGGACTCGTTCGACTCGCTCAGCTCCTGGCGGCGCTTCTCGAGGCTCTCGACCTTGTAGGAGACGCGCAGGAAGTCGACACGCTGCCAGACGTAGCCGAGCAGCGGCAGCGCGATGGTCGCGCCGTACAGGACGAAGCGCAGCAGCTCGCGCGAGCGGGTGCGATCGCGCTCGCGGACCAGCCTCCGGTTGACCTCGACCCGGCCGGTCACCGTGCGGGCGCGCGTCACGCCGCCTCCCCGAGCCGCTCGACGGCGCGCAGTCGCGCGCTGCGGCTGCGCGGGTTGCCGCGCACCTCGGCGGCGCCGGGACGCGCCGCGCCGGACGTCACGTGGCGCACCAGGTCGGGTCGCCCGCAGCCGCACAGCGGCAGGTCGCGCGGGCAGACGCAGCGGTGCGCCAGCGACCGGAACGTCTGCTTGACGGCGCGGTCCTCGAGGGAGTGGAAGGCGATCACCGCCAGGCGTCCGCCGGGGCGCAGACGCGCCGCGCAGTCGACCAGGAGCTCCGGCAGGTACTCGATCTCTCCGTTGACCGCGATCCGCAGCGCCTGGAACGAGCGCGTCGCCGGGTGGTGCGGACCGCGGGCGGCACGCGCCCCCGCGCCCGCGGCGATCACCTCCGCCAGACGGGCGGTGCGCCGGAACGGCTCGCGCTCGCGCTCGCGCACGATGGCGCGCGCGATGCGCGCCGCCTGCGGCTCCTCGCCCCAGCGCGCCAGCAGGTCCCGCAGCCCGCGCTCGGGGAGGCCGTTGACGAGATCGGCGGCGGTGGAACCGGACCCGCGATTCATCCTCATGTCCAGAGGCCCGTCGAGACGGAAGGAGAAGCCGCGATCCGCGTCGTCGAGCTGCAGCGACGAGACGCCGAGGTCGAGGAGGATGCCGTCGACGGGTGCCGCGCCGAGCCGGTCGAGAAGCGCGGGAAGCTCGCGATGGTCGGCGGCGTGCAGGTCAAGACGCGGCGCGAACGGCTCGAGGCGGCGGCGCGCGATCGCCAGCGCGTCGGGGTCGCGGTCGCATCCGACCAGGCGTCCGTCGGGAGAGGTGGCGCGCAGGATCGCCTCGGCGTGTCCGCCGGCGCCGAGCGTGCCGTCCACCCACGTGCCGCCCGGACGGCAGCCGAGCGCCGCGACCACCTCCCGGAGGAGGACGGGGAGATGTGCGGGCTGTTCCATCGCGCTCCGGACAAACTCGGCCCTTTCAGAGCCCCAGGCTCGCCAGGATGTTCTTGTCCTCGTCCGACAGCGGCTGCTGCTTGAGGAGGGACAGGAAGGTCTCCTGGCTCCAGACATCGACGAAGGTCTGTTTTCCGAGGACGGCGACGGCTCCGTTGATGCCGCTCGACTGGCGCAGCAGGGGATGGATCAGGATCCGTCCCTGCTCGTCGCTGGTCGCCATCTGGCCGAAATAGCTGACGACGTTCGTGTAGCGCTGGATGGCGGGACTCATCGAAGGCGCCGCCGCCAGCTTTTTTTCGATCTCCACCCAGATCGGCATCGGGTAGATGCGCGCGAACTCACCGGTGATCGAGGTGACGAAGAATTCCCGTCCGTACTGATCTTCGAAGTGGCGGCGGAATGCGGTGGGGATCTTGAGGCGTCCCTTGGCGTCGATCTTCGCCGGACAGTTGCCGCGGAGCATTGGCCCTTTCCGCGTCTCCCCGTGAGGCAACAGCCAGCCGCCTTCTCCCGGGAAGAAGCCGTCGCGCACCGGGACGCCGCCGTCGGCCGTCCCTGGTGCTTTCAACCTCGTTACGTTGTCGATGTTTTAGGGTGAGTCACCCACAAAACTCCACCCACGTCCACCGGCCCGGAATATATGAGGGCTCCACCCGGGTGTCAAGTAGGGTCGGTTAAATAATCGTGCTTCAACCCAAACGGAGTGAAAGAGATAACAAAGGCGAATAGTGGGGAACAGAGTGGTCCATATGTGGGACCGGTGATTGGCAGTGGCCCCAGATGGAGTGGTTTGGGCTCGGCGAGGCGACCGTCTTGCGGGATGCGCAGGGCGCACCGTACGATGAGGCGCTCATGACGATCGACCTGCGCATCATATTAGTGTGACGAACGACCGCGGTCCGGGGCTCGTCCGCGCGCTCGGCCTCTGGGACGCCACCCTTCTGGTCATCGGCCTCGTCATCGGCTCGGCCGTCTTCATGGTGACCGGCGGCCCCGACGGCGTGGCGCGGCTTCTGCCGTCGCCCGGCGCGCTGCTGCTCGGCTGGATCGCGGGCGGTCTGCTGTCGTTCGCGGGAGCGCTCGTCTTCGCCGAGCTCGGCGCGGCGCTGCCGCACGCGGGCGGCCAATACATCTTCCTGCGCGAGGCGTACGGCGATCTCGTCGGATTCCTCTACGGCTGGTCGCTGTTCGCGGTGATCCACACCGGCACGCTCGCGGCGCTCGCGGTCGGCTATGCCGAATATTTCGGATCGTTCGTGCCGGCGCTCGGGACCGATCGGATTCTCGCGGTGGTGCCGGTGCCGTTCCTGGCGCACGGCCTGCCGATCGCCGCCGGACAGCTCAACGCCGTCTTCGTCATCGTCGTGCTGTCGGTCATCAACTACTTCGGCGTCAAGGAAGGGACCGTCTTCCAGGGGATCGTGACGGTCATGAAGATCGGGTCGTTCGCCGGTTTCATGATCCTCGGCGTCGCCGTCGGGCGCGGCAACCTGGCGCACTTCACGATGAGCGCCGCGCCGGTGGCGGGCGTCTCCACCACGTCCGGCGCCGCCGTCACGGGAGGCGCGGCCGCCGGCGCCGCCGCGGGGGGGATCACGTTCGGCTCGTTCGTCCTGGCGATGATCGCGATGCTCTGGGCGTACGAGGGATGGAACAACATCACCTTCACGGCGGGCGAGATCAGGAACCCGCAGCGCAACATCCCCCTGTCGCTCGTCCTCGGGATGTCCGCGATCGCGTTCATCTACGTCGGCATGGATCTGATCTACATCTACGCGATGCCGGTGAGCGACATGATCGCGACGCCGCGCATCGGGGAGACGGCGGCCGCGGTTCTCTTCGGAGGGGCCGCCGCCAAGCTGATGGCGTTCGCGGTCCTGGTGTCGGTCTTCGGCTGCATCTCGGCGACGGTGATCTCGGGGCCGCGCGTCTTCTACGCCATGGCGCAGGACGGCCTGTTTTTCCGCGGTCTCGCCCAGGTGCACCCGCGTTACCGGACACCGGCCCGCGCCATCGTCTGGCAGGCGGTCTGGTCGGGGGCGCTGTGCCTCTCCGGCACCTACACGAAGCTCTACACGTTCGTCATCTTTGCCGCGGTTCTGTTCTACGCGCTCGCCGGGGCGTCGGTGATCGTCCTGCGCCGCACCCGTCCCGCCTGGCCGCGGCCGTACCGCACCTGGGGTTATCCGTTCACGCCGTTGATCTACGTCGCGCTGTGCGTCGTGGTGCTGGTCAACACGCTGATGAGCCAGCCGGTGGAATCGGGGATCGGCCTGGCGATCCTGGCCGCCGGGCTGCCGGCGTACCTGTACTGGAAGCGGCGCCGCGATCAGGTCGCCGGGACGAGGGTCGAGGCGGAGGCCTCCTCCTCGGCGAGCGACGAGACGAAGGTGCGCAGGGACGGATAGTCGGACGTCGGGATCTCGCGGCGGGACACGACGAGCGAGCGGTGCACCACCAGCACCTGGCGGTTCCCTTCGCGGCTCACCTCGAAGCGGGTCGTGCCGGTCACGCCCGGTCCTTCCAGCTTGCGATCGGCCGGCACCTTCCGCAGGGCGAGTCCCGCCGGCAGCGTCAGCCGCGCCTCGACCTGCTCGTCGATCAGGAACGGAAAGAAGACCGGGTGGAGCCGCGAGGAGTACGCCGCCATCCGGGTGATCGCCGGGAAGCGCACGACCTCCGGCGAGAGGACCTGGAGCGAGCCGGCCTGCGTCAGGTAGTGCGGCACCTCGAAGTGCATCTCGATCCGCAGCGGGTCGGAAGGGCCCGCGGGCGTCTTCACCTGATGGTCCTTCATGACCGCGCCCGGGCAGAGCCAGGCGACCAGATCGCCGAGGGCGTTCTCCCGGTCGGCGGCGCGCGACTCGACGAGATCGGACATCTGCTGGCGGCGCTGTCCCCACGCTTCGATGACGTAGGTCCCCGTGAGCGTGCCGTCCGGCAGCACCGAAGCGGTCACGGTGTGGCGGCGCCGGTTGCGCTCCGGCGGCAGGAGCGGCGTCTCCACCAGGTCGGCGGTCCCGTCGTCCTTGACGACGATCACCGGCACGCCCTGATCCTGCCACGGCAGGTCGCCGAACGGCGCCGCGGTCGAGGTCGGGTCGAGGAACAGGTATCCGCCCTCCGCGCGCGGCGCCGCGACGATCGCGTGGTTGAAGATCAGCCCGGGGCTGTCCATGTCGGGCAACCCGTCGTCGCGCGTGTTGATCGAGACCGAGAAGGCGGTGATCCCCAGCGCCCGCAGCATGGCGATCATCAGCGTCGCCTTGTCCTTGCAGTCGCCGTACCGGTACTTGAGCACGTCGCCGCTGGCGTGCGGCTGCCAGCCGCCGATGTCGAGCGAGATCGCCACGTAGCTGATCTTCGATTGCACGAACTCGTACACCGCCCGGAGCTTCGCGTCGGCGTCGGTGAGCGACGCGGTCAGGCTCTTCGCCATCTCCGCGACCTCGGGGCCCGGGACGGCGCGGTCGCTCTCGATGTCGTGGACGAACCGGCCGACACCCGACCAGGCGCTGAGATCGATCCGCCGGTCGCCCCAGGTGATCGTCTTCGGCCGGATGACCACGTGCGGCACGAGGTCGGCCTCCGGTGGCATGTCGTCCTCGGACCGGAGCGGCGGCACGTCGCGCACCTCGAAGCGCTGAACGGCGGTGCCGTCCCGCTCCTGCTCCGTCGTCGTCTCGGGGTGGAGCGCGCCGCGCACCACAAGACGGACGGGGAAGTCCTTCGGCGATCGGACCTCGAGCGTCTTCGCGCGCACCGGGATCCGCTCCTGCAGCGCGTACTCGTGGGGCAGCCAGTGGAAATTGCTGACTTCCTGCTCGGAGGAATACTCGACGATCGAACCCGGCACGACGCCGGGGAAGTTAATCGTCCGGACCATCGAGTCGGCGTAGAGCACGAACGAGGGGAAGGCCGCGTGGTCGGCGATCATCTGCCGCCTGACGTCGGTGCGCTTGCCCTCGGGCGAGACGACCGAACCGCTCAGGTCGACGACACGCTCGCCCGGGCCGTACCCCACGTCGGCGGAGCCGTAGAGGTTCGCGCCGCGCTGGGTCAGGATCTGGGTGCGGTTGGTGTACTTCACCCGCGCCGACGTCGGCGAGGCAATTTCGATCTGGAGCGTCTCCTCAAGCAGGACCGCATCGTCGACTTTCCCGAGGTTCTGGGGCGTCGCCGTGGCCGCGATGATCGGCGCCGTGATCAGAGCGCCCGCGAGCACGACGGCGAGCGCGGCGGCACCGACAGCGCTGCCTGCGGGTAAGGAGCACCGCAGGTTCGAGCCGAAGAACGGTCGCCGCATCATCGCGGGCACCTCGATTGTGGAAAGCGGGCCGGTTCGGCGAGCCAGTTGACAGTCGCGCCCCGCAACGCCCTAGAATACCCCACCGAACGCGTACGTGCTCGATCGTTCGCCACGATCGCAGACCCTGGGGGAGGACGCCATGCATTCGCGCTCCAAGACTGCTCCGCCTGCGTTGCGCGTTCCGCGTCGTGCCGGTCCGGCGCGCCTCCGCTGGCCGGCCTCCGCGGTCGCCTTGCTCGCGGCGCTCCTGGCCCTGCCGGCCGGAGGCGTCGTCGCCAAGGACAAGGACCCCGACTGGCCCGAGATCACGCAGGCCGAACGCGACTTCAAGACGGTCCCCGGCGACCCCGAGGCGGGCGCGGTGCTCCTGCGCAACACCCGGGACGGGAAGATTGTGATGCGTGGCCGCGGCTTGGCGAACGTCCTCGACTACCACTGGCGGCTCAAGGCCCTGACGGACAAGGGCAAGGACTTCGCTTCGGTCGAGATTCCCGCCAACAAATGGTCGAAGGTGGAGGGTATCCGCGCCCGCACCGTCAAGCCCGACGGAACCGTCGTGCCTGTTCCCTCCGATCAGATTTTCGAGAAGGTCGTGACCAAGGCGCGCGGCGTGCGGTCGACGCAGTTCGTGTTCAATTTCCCCGGAGTCGAGCCCGGCGCGATCCTCGAGTACCAGTACGAGCGCCAGAGCGACGCCCTGATCTTCGTCGAGCCGTTCCTCTTCTCGGGGCCGGCCTTCACCGTGCTCGCGCGCGTGACCCAGGCCGCACCGGTCGAGGCGCACTACCAGACCTTGTGCAAGGAGTGCCCCAATCCGGATCCGCCGCGCTCCGACTGGAAAGAAGGAAAGATGCGCGGCAAGTTGACCACGTGGGAAATGAAGGACGTCCCCGCCCGCCGGGACGAGATGCTGATGCCGCCGGAGCGGGACGTGCTGCCCCGCCTCGAGATGACCCTCACGGCGTGGGAAGGTGTGCAATGGGACGAGCTCGGCCGCACCGGCTATCTCTTCACCGACTGGAACTCCGTGGCGCGCTTCTTCAACTTCCGCTATCGCAAGGCCTACATGCTTGACGAAACCCAGATGCGGCAGGCCGTGGCGGGCTGGACGGCCGGTCTCACCGACGTCGATGCGAAGATTGCCGCGGTGTTCCGACACGTGCAATCCGACTTCCGCTACGTGGACTCCGACCTGATGGTGGGATGGACGCGATCGGTCTCCGACATGCTCAAATCGCGCACGGCCGACAACGAAGAGAAGGCCGTGCTGCTGGAGTCGGCGCTGCGGGCGCTTGGATTGAACCCGATGATCGGTCTCGCGGCCGGTCTGGAATCGGGCGCCGTCTACGCCAACTACTTCAGCTTCCTCCAGTTCACCCACGGCGTCGTCGTGCTGCCGGGCAAGGACGGCAAGCCGCGGTGGATGGACCCGACGGCGACCTGGACACCCTACGGCGCCTTGCCGTGGCGCGACTCCGGCGCGCCGGTGCTCGTCCTCCGCGACGACAACACCGGCGAGCTGACGAAAATCCCGCAGGTAGCGACCGACGGCAGGACGCGCTACACGACAACGGTCACCCCGCGCCCCGACGGCAAGGCGGTGGTCGAAACCGTGGTCGACCTGACCGGCGACAACGCCGCCGAGATGCGCGAGGCCATGGTCCCGGAGTCGGAGGCTGATCGCCGCACCCGTATCGTGAAGTGGGCCGGCGATCTGCTCGAGGGCGCGGCGCTTCAGGATTTCTCCATCGAGGATCTCGAGACCATTGACAAGCCGCTGCGCATTCGGATGAAGCTTGAGGCCCCCGCCCTCGTGACCCGGGCCGAGGACCTGACGGCGGTACGCGGCTGTACCCTCGACTGCTACACGGCCAATCCCATTCCGAGGGGTGATCGCCGGTACCCGGTCTACATCGATCGGCCGATGGCCCGCGAGTCGCAGACGACGATCAAGGGGCCGGAGGGATCGCACGCTTCGCCGATGCCGAAGCCGATCAGCCTCGACTCGATCTTCGGCACCTACAAGCTCTCCTGCGCCGCGGCGCAGGACGGGAGCGTGACGTGCAGCCGGGCCCTGACCCTGCCGCGATCGCGCTGGCCGGAGACGACCGGCCCGTCGCTCAGAGCGCTATTCGACCAGATCGTGCAGGCGGACCGCACCTCGGTCGCGTTCAACGCGGAAGCCGGACCGGTCGCGGCCGGCGGCCCGTAGTGCGCGGCGGTGGCGCCCGGTTCGCGCGACGCGGGACCGCCGCGCTGGCCGCGCTGGCCGCGCTGGTGACGGCCGGCGCCCTCGCTGAAGCGTTCCTGGGCGACGCTTACGCCCGCGAGACGGTCCCTCCCTGGCCCGAGATCACACCGGCCGAGCGCGACTTCAAGACGGTCCCCGGCGATCCGGACGCGCCGGCGGTGATCCTCCGGACGTCGCGCGACGGACGCATCTTCAAGCGCGGCTCCGACACCTCGAACTTCCTCGAGTACCACTGGCGGCTGAAGATCCTCAACGACCGGGGCGCGGCGTACGCCGAGGTGCAGATCCCGGCCGGGAAGTACTCCCGTGTCTCAGAGGTCGAGGGCCGGACCATCCGGCCCGACGGCACGATCATTCCGGTTCCCGAGGATCAGATTTTCAGGAAGATGGTCACGCGCGCGCGGGGCTACCGGGAGCTGGCATACGTGTTCCACTTCCCCGCGGTGGAGCCGGGCGTCATCGTCGAGTACCGCTACCAGCGCGTCGTGACCAGCATCGCGTTCATCCCGCCCTGGTCGTTCTCGGG
Organism: Patescibacteria group bacterium; assembly: GCA_035638115.1. Lineage (GTDB taxonomy): Bacteria > Acidobacteriota > Polarisedimenticolia > Gp22-AA2 > Gp22-AA2 > DASRAN01. The sequence continues at coordinate 26,590 of DASRAN010000057.1, forward strand.
CCCGGAATACACCCTGCTGTCCCAGGTCTCGCAGGCGGTCCCGCAGATCGCCAACTACCGCGTCCTCTGCTATCACTGCCCCGACCCGAAGCCGGCGCAGACGCCGTGGCGCGTCGGGACGGACAACGGCACGCGGTTCGAGTGGACGGTGCGCAACCTGGCGCCCCTGCGGGAAGAGGAGTGGATGCCGCCCGATCGTGTCGCGGGCACCCGCCTGGAGATGGTGCTGCAGACGTGGAGGGGGGCGTATTGGGCCGGCATCGAGCGGGCCGACACCTTCATCAACGACTGGGACACCGCGGCGCGCTTCGCGGCCTTCGGCTACCAGGCGGTGATCAAGGACGGGCAGGGCACGCTGAAGAGCCTCGCGAAGGACTGGACGCAGGGCCTGACCGACAAGGAGGCCATCGTCCGCGCCGTCGCCTCGCACGTACAGCGCGACTTCCGTTACCTCCCGGGCGGCGACGTGTACGGGACCAGCCGCCGCATCGACGATCTCGCCCGGGACGCTTCGGCGGACAACGAGGAGAAGGCGGTGCTCCTGGCCGGGGCGCTCCAGGCGGTGGGAGTGAAGACGTCGATGGCGCTCGTCGCCGGCCGGGATCACGGGCCGCTGTACGACAACTTCTACAGCCTGACGGAGTTCAGCCACGTGATCGTGTTCGTGCCCGAGGGCGACGTCGGGCGATGGATCGACCCGACCGTCACCTGGGCGCCGTTCGGCTTCCTGTCGTGGCGCGACTCGGGGGCCGGAGCGCTCCTCCTGAAGCCGGGCGGGGGAACCACCGTGGTCCTGCCGCAGGTGACCGGCGTCGGCCTCACGCGCTACGACCTGACGCTGCGTCCCAGGACCGACGGCTCGGCCGAGATCGAAGGCACGCTTTTCATCGACGGCGAGGACGCGGTGGAGATGCGGGACGATCTGATCCCGGCGTCCGAAGTGGAGAGGCACGATATGATCCGTGACTGGCTGCGTGCGCACGGGCCGGACGGCGAGCTGGCCGACCTCTCGATGGAGGACCTGGACGACGTCGACAAGCCGCTCCGGCTCAAGATCCGGATTCTCGTCCGCGGGCTGATCACACGGACGGAGGATCTCCTGGTGGTCGGGACCTGCCTGTTCGACTGCTACGCCCGCAATCCGCTGTCGCACGGCGCGCGCACGCTGCCGTTCTTCGTCGATCGGGGGCGCCGGCGGATGGAGACCGTGACGATCGTTCCGCCGGAGGGGTTCACGGCGACCGCGATCCCCGACCCGGGCACGGCGTCGTCGGCCATCGGCGCCATGACGTTCGGGTGCGACCGGAAGGACGACGGCACGGTGTCGTGCCTGCGCGCCTTCACGCTGCCGCGCGGCCGTGTTCCGGTCGGAGAGGCGGACGGCGTCCGCACGATGTTCGACGCCATCGTCGAGCTCGATCGTTCCGGCATCGCGTTGGAGGCGACGCCCCAGGCCAAGGAGAAGACACGATGAGCAGGACACCCGCCCCCGGGCTGGACCGGATCGCGCAGATCTCGATCAACGCACACGACCTCGAACGTGCGGTGGCGTTCTATCGCGACGCGCTCGGGATGAAATTCCTCTTCCAGGTGCCGAAGATGGCGTTTTTCGACTGCGGCGGCGTCCGGATGATGGTGGCGCTGCCGGAGAAGCCCGAGCTCAACCACCCGGGCAGCATCATTTATTACAAGGTGGACGACATCCAGGCGACCCACGCGGCGCTGGTCGCGAAAGGGGTCCCGTTCGTAGTCGGGCCGCACGTCGTGGCCAACCTCGGGAAGGTCGATCTCTGGCTGGCCGAGGCCCGCGATTCCGAAGGCAACATCTTCGCCCTGATGAGCGAAGTGCCGCGCGCCTGAGCGCGGCGCCGGCCGCCGCCGCCGGCCGCCGCCGCCGGCCGCCGCCGCCGGCCGCTGCCGGCGTCCGGCGTCAGTGCCGGCCGTGCTTCACGAAGGTGCCGCGCTCGAACTCCTCGAACGCGGTGCGCAGCTCGGCCTGGGTGTTCATGACGATCGGCCCGCGCCAGGCGACCGGCTCGCCCAGCGGCTTGCCGGCGACGAGCAGGAAGCGGACCGGCTTGCGGTCGGTCGTGACCGTGACGGTGTTCCCCGCCCCGTAGAGAACGAGGGTGTCCCCCGTCGTCGCCGCGCGCGGGTTGGCCGGGTCGAAGAACCCCTCGCCTTCGGAGACGTAGGCGAACACCGTGTGCCCCGCCTTCACCGGGTGCGTGAAGGTCTTCCCGGCCGGCAGAGACACGTCGAGGAACTCGGGGTCGCTGACGATCTCTCCCACCGGTCCCCGCACGCCGCCGATCTCGCCGGCGACGACGCGAACGCTGGCGCCGTCCGGCGTCTTCACGGTCGGGATCTGCGCCTGCTTCACCTCGCGGTAGCGCGGGTCCATCATCTTCTGGCTGCGCGGCAGGTTCGACCAGAGCTGGAAGCCCCACATCTGTCCCTTGCGATCGCCCTTCGGCATCTCCTGGTGGATGATGCCGCTGCCCGCCGTCATCCACTGCACGTCGCCCGGCGCGATGAGGCCGCGGTTCCCCATACTGTCGCCGTGCTCCACCTCGCCGTCGAGCATATAGGTGATGGTCTCGATGCCGCGATGCGGGTGCCACGGGAAGCCGGCGCGGTAGTCGTCCGGGTTCTCCGAGCGGAACGCGTCGAGGAGCAGGAACGGATCGAGGTTCGGCACTTCCTGGAAGCCGAAGGCGCGTCGCAGGTGCACGCCGGCGCCCTCGAGGGTCGGCTGGCTCTTCCAGACCTTCGCCACGGGACGGAGAATGGTTTCGGGTTTCATGACGGGCATCCTAGCGCGATCGGCGCGCGACTGGGTTCATGCAGCCGGGTCACTGTTCATGGGCTTAGATGCCGGAACGCCCCCTGAGGAAACAGAGACCGCCGCAGGTCAGCGCGGAAGCCCGGACGACACCCTGGCCAGTGCGCGCTCGAGCCGCTGGACGAGGGTGTCGATCTCCTTCTCGGTGATGGTGAAGGCGGGCGCGATGATGAAGTGGTCGCCGTCCTTCCCCTCGCGCGTGCCGGAGCCGGGATAGATCACCAGCCCCTCGTCGATGCAGGCGTCGTAGACGCGGCGGGACACCTTCAGCGCGGGCGCGAACGGCTTCTTCGTGGAGCGCGACTTCACCAGCTCGACGCCCCACATCATCCCCATCCCGCGCACGTCGCCGACCATCGCGTGCCGCATCAGGGTCCCGAGCCGCTCGCCGAGAGTCCTGCCCATCTTCGCGGCCCGCGCGATCAGGCCGTGCTTCTCGACGTAGGCGAGGACCGCGTTGCCGACGGCGGAGGAGAGGGGATTGGCGCTGTAGGTGAAGCCGTGCTCGAAGTAGCCGCGTCCGGCCGCCAGCGCGTCGGTGACGAAACCGCGGGCGATGACGGCGCCGAGCGGCGCGTAGCCGGCCGACAGCCCCTTGCCGGTGGTGATGATGTCCGGCACGACCTTGAAGTGATCGATGGCGAAGTTCTTGCCCGTGCGGCCGACGCCGGTCATCACCTCGTCGGCGATCAGCAGGACGTCGTGCCGGTCGCAGATCTCCCGCGCCCGCTGCCAGTAGCCGTCGACCGCCGGGACGGCGCCGAGGGTCGCGCCGACCACCGGCTCGGCCATGAACGCCGCGACCGTGTCGGGCCCCTCCCGCGTGATGGTGGTCTCGAGATCGTCGACGCAGGCGATGGCGCAGGAGGGGAACTCCATGCCGTACGGGCAGCGATAGCAGTAGCAGGGCGCGATGTGCGGCGTCGAGGCGATGAGCGGCGTGTACGGCTCACGGCGCGCCACGTTGCCGGTGGCGGCCAGCGCCCCCAGCGTGCTGCCGTGATACGACTGCCAGCGGCTGATGATCTTGTGCTTCGACGGCCGGCCGGCCTCGATCTGGTACTGCCGCGCCAGCTTGATGGCGGTCTCGACCGCCTCGCTCCCGCCGCTGACCAGATAGACGCGGCCGGTTTTCTTCATGTCGCCCGGGGCGAGCGCCGCGATCCGCCGCGTCAGCTCCATCGCCTCGCGGGTGATGAACTGCGACGAGTGCGTGAACGCCAGCCGGCGCGCCTGGGCCGTCATGACGCGCGCGATCTCCTCGACGCCGTGCCCGATCGAGCAGACGACCGCGCCGCTGCAGCCGTCGAGATAGCGCTTGCCGTTCTCGTCCTCGATCCAGACCCCTTCGGCGCGGACGGCGACGGGATAGGTCAGCTTCAGATTCCGCGGAAAGAGGTGCGCGGCCGGTCCGGCCGGCATGCCGCCGCCCGGCTCGAGACGCGCGTCCTTCGCGGAGCCTTTCGCGGCCGCGCCGGCCCGCGCGCCGCCCGCCCGCGCGCCGCCGGCCCGGCGGCTGGCGCCGCGCGTCGGCTTGACGCGCAGCGGAGGGATCTTGCCGCTCTCGATGCCGGGAGCGGGCCGGACGCGGGCGTGCGGGGGCCCGAGGGGAGGGGCCTTGATGAAATAGGCGTTCTCCTCCCCGGGCCCCTCGGTTGGCTCCTCCTCGTCGTCGTCCGGATCGTCGAGGAGCAGCCCCAGCTCCTGCGCCTCGTTCAGTGCGTCCTCGGCCATCTTCTCGGCCACCAGGCTCTTGCTGCCCAGCTCGGCGCGCACGCTCGCCTGCGCGCGCGCGGTCGCCTTGGCGATGGCTGCGGCGGCGAGCAGCGTGCGCTCGGCCTGGCCGCGTCCGGCGCGCCGCGACTTGCCAGCCGCCTTGCCCGCGGGGGGCTTGCGCCCCGCCGCCCTGCGCACGGGCGTCCCGCGGCCGCGCGGCTTCGCGGTTCGCGACGCGCGGGCGCTCTTCGTCTTCTTGCCACGCTTCTGCATTCGAAAAACCCTCCGGTACGGTGGAACGACGATCTCAGCCGGCCCGCGAGCGCAGGAAGATTCCCTGCGGGTCGAGCTCGTCGCGGATGATCTTGATCTCCTTCGGCGTCGGCGGCGGTGTCTCCTGGAGATCCGCGGCCGCCTTCACCTCCCAGCCGGTATTGGCGCGGACCGTCTCGAGCGTGATGCCGGGATGGATCGACACCAGGACCATCTCGCGCGTCTCCGGGTCGAACCGGTAGACGCCCATGTCGGTGATCACCAGGTCGGGTCCGCCCGAGAGCCCCAGCGATTCGCGCTCGCGGCCGCCGCGCAGGTAGCCGGGGCTGGTCACGAAGTCGACGCGCTCCGGCAGCGTGCGTTTCGAGTTGTTGATGGTGATGACGACCTTCTTCGCCAGCGCGGCGATCTCGCACGCGCCGCCGCTGCCGGGCAGGCGCACCTTCGGCTTCGCATAGTCGCCGATCACGGTCGAGTTGATGTTGCCGAACCGGTCGACCTGCGCGCCGCCCAGGAAGCCGACGTCGATCTTGCCGTTCTGCAGATAGAGATTGAACACGTCGAGCATCGGCACGACGGCGAGCGACCCGGTCACGAGGCACGGGTCGCCGATCGAGATCGGCAGGCGCGTCGGGACGCAGCCGACCGCGCCCGACTCGTAGATCATGCAGAGACCGGGCGCGTGCATCCGGTAGGCCAGGTTGACCGCCAGCGACGGGACGCCGATGCCGACGAAGACGACGTCGCCGCTCGTCAGCTCCTTCGACGCGCGCGCCACCATCAGCTCGCTGGTCGTGTAGTCGGCCATGGTCAGGACTCGTCGCTCATCGGAATCCGCACCCGTCAGAATCCGTAGTTGACCGGCGCGCACATCTGCGTGTCGGCCTGAAGCTCTCGGACGCGCGCGCCCATCTTCTTGATGTAGGCCGCGCGGTCGGGCACGCCGTACACCCACTCGTCGAGGTAGGCCTTGAGCCCGCCGGCTTCCTTCGATACGGCGTCCCAGGCCACGTAGAAATCGTTGTCGCGATCGTAGGCGCCCTGCACGAACGACGGGTGCGCTCCGAACGGCTCGTGGACCACCGCGCTCACGATGATGCCCGGGATGATCGTCCGGTTCGGGTCGGAGCGGATGACCGATGCGTCGACGATCTCTTCGACCGTGACGATGACGCGCTGGCTGGCGAAGGCGGCTTCCTTCTGCACGCCGTACAGTCCCCAGACCTGCGTGTTCCCCTCGTTGTCGGCGCGCTGCGCGTGGACGATGGTGATGTCGGGCCGCAGCCCGGGCACGCACCAGAGCGACTCGTCGGAGTAGGGGCTGCGGATCTGCTTGAAGGCCGGGTTCACCTTCGTCAGGTCGGTGCCGGGGTAGTTGCGCGTCGGCAGGAACGGCAGGTTCGACGCCCCGGCCATGAACCGCAGCACCATGCCGAAATGGGTGTACTCCTCGATCTCGAGAGGGCGGGGCGTTCCCTTCTCGACGGCGCGCCGGAAGGCATGCAGCGGCCCGACCCCCGGGTTGCCGGCCCAGGAGAAGATCATCTTGCGGGCGCAGCCGGCGGCGATGAGCTGGTCGTAGATCAGGTCGGGCGTCAGCCGGGCGATCGTCAGGTCGCGGCGGCCCTGCCGGATGATCTCGTGCCCGGCCGCGAACGGGATGAGGTGGGTGAAACCCTCCATGACCACGAGGTCGCCGTCGCGCACCAGGCGCCCGACGGCCTCCTTCATGGTCATGACCTTGGACATGCCGCGACCCCCGGTCCCCGGCCCCAAACCCGTGTCCTGATGCGGGATGCGGATGATAGCACAGGCCCCGCGCAAGGTTTTCGGCCGGGCCGGGCGCCACCCGGTGTATCGTGGGCGCTTGTCCGTGCCCCCGGACGGCCGCAGCGACGGGCGGCACCACTTCCTCCGCGTTGGTGGAGCGCGGGAATCAAGGTGATGAGATGAACCGACGGAACGTGTGGACCGTGGCCACGGCTGCGGCGATTCTGATGGCCGGCGCGGCCTGCATGGGCGCGGGCGCCACCGCCCCCAAGGTGGAGCTGAAGACCGACGACGACAAGACGCTGTACGCGCTCGGCCTGACCATCGGCGGCAACATCATGCCGTACGGCCTCTCCGCCGCCGAGCTCGAGATCGTCAAGAAGGGTTTCGGCGACGCGGCGCTGGGCACCAAGCCCGACATCGAGCCCGACGCCTTCCGCGCCAAGCTGCCGGGCTTCATGCAGGCGCACCTGGCCGCCAAGGCGGCCGGCGAGAAGGAGAAGGCGAAGGCGTTCCTGGCGCAGGCCGAGAAGGAGCCTGGCGCGCAGAAGACCTCCTCGGGGATGATCTTCACCGAGACCACGAAAGGCTCCGGCCCGTCGCCCGCCGCCACCGACACCGTGAAGGTGAACTACAGGGGCACCCTCATCGACGGCAACGAGTTCGATTCCTCCTACAAGCGCAACGAGCCGGTCGAGTTCCCGCTCAACACGGTGATCCCGTGCTGGGTCGAGGCCCTGGAGAAGCTGTCGGTCGGCGGCAAGGCGAAGGTCGTCTGTCCGTCCGAGATCGCCTACGGCGACCAGGGCCGTCCGCCGCAGATCCCTGGCGGCGCGACGCTCGTCTTCGAGGTCGAGCTGCTCGGCATCAACCCGGCCGGCGCGCCCGCAGCGGCGAAGCCGCCCGCCGCTCCCGCGGCTCCGAAGAAGAAGTAGCGCATTCTTTGAGCCATGGAGAAGACATCGACCGGCCGGCGGAGTCTGGTTCCCGCCGGCCGGTTTTCTCTTAGGCGTCCTCCCGGTCCGGCTGTCGGAGAGGTCTCGAAGGCACCGAAGGCGCCCAGGCCGCCTCTCAAGTGGGCGGGTGGCAAGCGGTGGCAGGTCCCGCATCTCCTCGGATTCTGGCAAAAACACGCTCATCGGCGATTGGTCGAGCCCTTCTGCGGCGGCCTCGCCGTCGCCCTGGGCCTGGCGCCCGCTCGCGCGCTTCTCAACGACATCAACCCGCACCTGATCAATTTCTACGCCTGGCTCAAGCGGGGACTGGTCGTCGACATCGTGATGGAGAAGAAGCAACGCTCGTATTACAAGTACCGCGCCGAGTTCAACGAGCTCCTTGCGAACGGGCAGGCGGGGACCGCGAGAGCGGCGCTGATCTTCTATTACCTGAACCGGACCGGTTATAACGGGCTGTGCCGATTCAATCGGCAGGGCGGATTCAACGTGCCGTTCGGCCGGTACAAGAACATCAACTACCCGAGCGACTTTCTCCAGTACCAGAGAGTCTTCTCGACGTGGGAATTCGTGAGCCGGGATTTCGAAAAACTGCGCGTGGACCCGGAAGACTTCGTCTACGCGGACCCTCCGTACGACGTCGAGTTCACGCAATATGCCATGCACGGCTTCTCCTGGGACGATCAGGTCCGTGCGGCAAGATGGCTTGCGGCCCATCCGGGGCCCGTCGTCCTGTCCAACCAGGCCACCGAGAGGATCATCAAGCTCTACCGAAGTCTCGGATTCAGAATCGAAGAGAAGAACGCTCCCCGCTTCATCAGCTGCAATGGCGACAGGACCCCGGCCAGGGAAGTCCTCGCCGTGAAGAACATCTAGCGTCCGGCCGCCATGTCCCCACGTGATACGAGGACCGGGGAGGTCATGGAACAGATGGTCGTCCCGGCCATGGCCTGTGGCGGGTACGAGTTCCGTCGCAAGGTCAACATCGGAAAGCGATTGGGGTATGGAAGGCACATCGTCGACGGTGTCGCCGACAGGGCAGGCCGGAGGCTCCTGATCTCGCTCAAGTGGCAGCAGGTTCCAGGAACGACCGAGCAGAAGGTGCCGTTCGAGATCATCTCGTTGATCGAGGCGGTCCGTTCAGGCAATTACCATGGAGCCTACGTGGTGCTCGGCGGCCCGTGCTGGCGCTTCAAGGATTTCTTTCTGGATGGCGGCCTGAACCCGTACATGCCGGACGCCCGGGAAGTGCGGATTGTCACCCTCGAAGACTTCGTGGCCCGCGCCAACCAGGGCAGACTCTAGAAAACGCTCGGGCCGGAGCCCATCGATGCCGGAGATCGCGTTTCACGGAGCGGCGGGGACGGTCACCGGATCCCGCTACCTGGTCACGTCGCGCGACAGGCAGGCCGGGGACGAGCGGGTCCTCGTCGACTGCGGCATGTACCAGGGCCTGAAGGAGCTGCGCGAGAAGAACTGGGAGCCGATGCCGTTCGACGCGGCGTCCCTGCCTTTCGTCCTCCTGACCCACGCCCACATCGACCACAGCGGCATGCTGCCGCGCCTCGTGAAGCAGGGATTCAAAGGGGCGATCATCTCGACCCCGGCGACCTTCGAGCTGGCGAAGCTGCTCTTGATGGACGCCGCCAAGCTGCAGGAAGAGGACGCCGCCTTCCACAACCGGAAGAAGACCTCGAAGCACGAGCCGGCGCTGCCGCTGTTCGACGCCGACGACGCCGGGAAGACGCTCGAGCGGTTCACGCCCCGGCCCTACGATGCCTGGACCGAGCTGCCGAACCGTATCGCGTTCCGCTTCCACAACGTCGGGCACCTTCTCGGCTCGGCGATGATCGAGATGAAGGTGCGGGAGAACGGCGGCGCATCGACGCTGCTCTTCTCCGGGGATCTCGGCCGGTACGACGCGCCCCTCAACCCCGATCCCGACCCGCCGCCCGCCGCCGACGTCCTGGTCCTCGAGTCGACCTACGGCGATCGCCCGCACCCTGCCGCCAGCCTGTACGACCAGGTCGAGCGCGTCGTGAAGGAGACGATCGCCCGCCGCGGCATCGTCGTCGTTCCCTCGTTCGCGGTGGGCCGGGCGCAGCAGCTCATCTACGTCCTCAACGTGCTGATGCAGAAGGGGAGGCTGCCGGCGCTGCCGATCCACCTCGACAGCCCGATGGCGATCGAGGCGACGAGGATTTACGCGCAGCACCCGGCCGAGCAGGAATCGAAGGGCGAGCTGACGGCGCGCAACGTCGTCTGCCACAAGACTGTCGACGAGTCGAAGACGCTCAACTCGTTCGAGGGTCCCGGCATTCTCATCTCGTCGTCCGGGATGCTCACCGGCGGCCGCATCCTGCACCACCTCGAGCGCCTGCTCCCCGAGCCGCGCCACACCATCGCGCTCGTCGGCTACCAGGCAGCCGGCACCCGCGGCCGCGCCCTGCAGGAAGGCGCGAAGACGCTGCGCATCTACGGCCAGGACGTCCCGGTGCGCGCCCACGTCGAGGACCTATGCGGGTTCTCCGGCCACGCCGACCCCGACGAGACACTGCGGTGGCTGCGCGCCATGCCGCGCCCACCGAAGGCCGTCTACCTGACGCACGGCGAGCCGGCGTCGGCGCAGGCGCTGGCGGCGACGATTCAGTCGAAGCTCGGGTGGACGGTGCGGGTGCCGAAGCTGGGGGATGTTGCGGAGATTGTTTAGACCCGATCGTCGATCTTCTTCAGCAGCGCCTTGTAGCGGTCGTGGGTGCGCAGCGGGTCGAGGTCGGAGTCCTTCTCCATCCAGTCGCGGTGGTTATAGCCGGCGCTGACGGCCTTCTCGAGGTAGTCGAGGGCCTCGTCGAGACGACCGACGTTGGAGTAGATGCAGGCGACGTTGTAGAGGAGGCCGGTCTCGTTTGGGGAGATGGTGACGGCCTTGCTGACGAGCTCGAGCCCCTCGTCGATGTGGCCGGTCTCGACCAGGGCGCCGCCGCACAGGTAGAGCGCCCGCACGTCCTCCGGGTTCAATTCGAGGTGTCGCTTCGCCTTCTCGATGCCTGAACGATAGGTCGCCTTGCAGTCGTCCGGTCGGCTGAGGCTGCGATAGACCTGGGGCAGGAGCAGGTGCACCTGGTAATCCTCGGGGCGCACTTCGATCGCCTGCTCGTAGAGGCGCGCGGCCTTGAGGTAGTTCCCCTGGGCGACGCTGGCGCGGGCGTAGAAATAGAACGCCTCGTAAAGCTTCGGGTTGAGCGCGATCGCCTTCTCGAAGTGCTCCGCCGCCTGGTCGTGCTTCTTGCTCAGCGACAGCACCATGCCGCGCGAGGCGTGAGCCTCGGCGAGATCGGGGTCCATCTCGAGCGCCTTGCGGCTGGCCTCTTCGGCGAGGGTGCGCTCGCGCTCGCTGCTGCCGGCGTACATGAACAGGAACGAATAGCAGTCGGCGAGCGCGGCGTAGGCGAGCGCGTAATTGGGGTCGAGCTTGATGGCGCGCTCGTACATCTGCCGGGCCAGCTCCCAGTTGCGGCGGTCGAACTCGTAGAAGTACTTGCGGCCGCGCAGGTAGAAGTCGTACGCCTGGATGTCGCGCGTGGCGACGTTCTGGATGGCGCGCCGCTCCTTGGGGCTCAAGGTCACCTCGAGCGCCTGCACGATGCTCTCGGCGATCTCGTCCTGGATGGCGAAGATGTCCTCCAGCTTGCGGTCGTAGCGCTCGGACCAGATGCGATAGCCGTCGCTGACGTTGACGACCTGGGCGGTGATCCGGATCTGGCTGCCCGATTTGCGCACGCTGCCTTCGACGATCTTCTCGACGTTGAGGCGCTCGCCGATCTCGCGGAGGTCGTGCTTGGTCCCCTTGAACTGGAACGCCGAGGTGCGCGACGCCACGCGCAGGTTCTTGATCCGGCCCAGGCCGTTGATCAGCTCCTCGGCGATCCCTTCGCAGAAATACTCCTGCTCGGGGTCGGGGCTCATGTTGGCGAACGGCAGGACGGCGATCGAGTTGGTCGCCCGGCGCTCGCTCGCCGCCAGCTCCTCGCGCAGCTCTTTCAGCTCGATGAGCAGATCGCGCGCCGTCTGGTAGCGCTCGTTCGGGTCCTTCTGCAGGCAGCGGCGGACGATGCGGCCCAGGTGGTTCGGCAGCGTGACGTTGATCTCGTTCACCGCCTGCGGCGTGTCGCGCAGGATCGCCGAGATCATCTCAGCGGAGGTGTCTCCGGGGAACGGCCGCTTTCCGGTCAGCAACTGATAGAAGATGACCCCGAGCGAGAAGATGTCGGTCCGGTGGTCGACCTCGCGCCCCTGGAGCTGCTCGGGCGACATGTACGGCACCGTGCCGACGACGGCGCCTTCCTTCGTCAGACCGTGCGTCGGCGCGTCGGACTCGGCGGACGGGCGGCTGGCCTCGTGCAGCTTCGCCAGGCCGAAGTCGAGGACCTTCACCCGCCCGTCGTCCGTGACCATGACATTGGCCGGCTTCAGGTCGCGGTGCGTGATCCCCTTCTCGTGCGCGGCGGCGAGCGCCTCGGCCAGCGGCCGCGCGATGTCGGTGAACGCCTTGAAATTCATCCCGCCCGGGACGACGCGCCCGTCGAGGCTCTGTCCGACGACCCGCTCCATGGTCAGGAAGCGGACGCCGTCCGCCTCCTCGACCGAGTGGATGGTGACGATGTTCGGATGGTTGAGCGTCGCGACGGCCTTCGCCTCGCGCTCGAACCGCTGCAGGCGCAGTGGGTCGGCGGCCATCGCCTCCGGCAGCACCTTGAGCGCGACCTCGCGATCGAGCCGGGTGTCGCGGGCCAGGTAGACCTCGCCCATCCCGCCCGAGCCCAGCTTGCCGAGAATGTTGTAGTGGGACAGCGTCCGGCCGACCATCGTCTTCAGCGCCTCATCATCGAGTGGCTGGTGAGAGTACGGGATCTCGACGCGGGCGTCAAACCCGCTCCGGGAACCGGATCCGCGGGATCGCCGCCCCTCACCGGCTCAGCGTGTCGGCCAATTCGCTCAGCTCGGTCGCGTTGAGGTCGGACACGGCGGCGTGCGCGAAGCCGGAGCGGGTCCAGCGGATCACGTTGTAACCGCGCCGCGCCGGCTCCGGCACCGGCGCCGCATCGCCCCCGGCGGCCGGCCAGACGAAGACGTTGATCACGTGCTGGCGGCGCCGGTAGACGAGCGCGGCGACGGCCCGGTTCCCCGCGTAGTCGAGACGGCCGCCGACGAGCGGGGACCCCTGCTCCGCGAGGTCCCGGACGTCGGGAGAGAAGTCGAGGCGGCCGTCGAACCACGGCTTCACCGTGTGCTGATCGGTCGAGGCGACGTCGGTCAGGTGGTCGGCCTGGAGCGAGCGGATGTGGTCGGTCACCAGCTCCTCGGAGAGGAGATCGCCGGCGGGAACGGGACCGGACGCCGGGCGGAGGAACAGGAGCCCGACGACGAGGACCGCCGCCGCCGGGAGGGCGACGGTGAGCCAGCGTGGCCAGACCCACCGCGCCGGCGCGCCGGCGCGCGGTTCAACAAGCGACTCGCCGCGCTGCCCGGCTCGCTGCTCGTCACGCAGGGCCTGACGCACCCGCGCCTCGAGGCCCGCCGGGGCCGTGAACGCGAGGCGGCCCGACTTCATGGCGGCTCGCAACGCCTGGTGATTCCGCAGCGCCGTGGAGCAGTCCGGGCACTCCCGGAGGACTCGCTCGATGTCGGCGCCGACGACGCGATCGGTCTCGCCGTCGAGGTAGGCGTTGAGGAGCTCCTCGGAATGTTCGCAGGACACGTTCTCAGACCTCCTTCCGCGGCCGGTCCGCGAGCTGCACCTGCATCCGCCGGCGCGCGCGGGCCAGGCGCGACATGACGGTGCCGATCGGAAGGCCGGTGACGCCGGCGATCTCCTTGTAGGACAGGCCTTCGATCTCGCGCAAAACCAGAGCCTCCCGGAACTCGAGCGGCAGCTCCTCGAGAGCCCGCGAGACGGCCTGGGAGTTCTCCGCGATCAACATCGCGGCCTCGGGCCCCGGCTCGTCGCGATCCACGCCGTGCACCTCCTCGTCGAACTCCGTCGTCTGCCCGCCGGGGCGCTCGCGCCGCATCCGGTCGTGGCAGGTGTTGCGCACGATCGCCAGGAGCCAGGCCTTGACGTCGCCGCCCCGGTAGCCGGAGAAGAAGCGCAGCGCCCGGACGAACGCCTCCTGGACGATCTCCTCCGCCTCCTGACCGTCGCGCGTCAGCCATCGGGCAAGGTTGAACGCCGCGTCGAGGTGCGGAAGCACCAGGGCTTCGAAGCGGGGGATGTCCGGCCGGCCCTCGAGTCTGTCTCCCGTCACGAGACCTTCATCCAAGGAGACGCGGAACCCCGCTCCTTTATTCCCGCAGGCCGAGGAAGGCGGGCGACGGGAATATCGCCGCGGCCGCCGCGTCTACTCCTGCGACGGGGCATCTTACGCCCCTCCAAAGGAGAGAGAGCCATGACCCTCACGAAAATCACCCACTGGCTGCTGAACCCGCCCGACTCCGCCCCGCGGTCCGCGATCCTGATCCGGCTGATGGCCGGCGGCGTCTTCCTCTGGGAGGGGATCCTGAAGTTCGTCTACGTGAACCAGGGGGTCGGCCGCTTCACGAAGCTCGGCATCCCGGTTCCCGAGGTGATGGCGCCCTTCGTCGCCGTGCTCGAGATCGTCGGCGGGATCCTCTTCATGTCCGGTGCGCTGACGCGGCTCATCGCCGTCCCGTTCGTCATCGAGATGATCGTCGCCATGCTGTCGACGAAGATTTCCCTCTATCACGGGACCTCGCCTCTCCCGCTGCCGCCCTCTCCGCCCCAGGTGGGGATCTGGGCCGTCCTGCACGAGATTCGGTCCGAGTACGCGCAGATCATGAGCAGCCTCTTCCTGTTCGCGGCCGGGCCCGGCCCCTGGTCGGTGGACGCGATGGTCGCGAAGCTGAGGCGGCGCGAGCGGGTCGTCGTGGATCGTCCCAGATCCGCGGCGTCGCCCGCGCCGGCGCGCGGCATATGATACGTTCGACGGACCATGTCCGACCCGAGTCTCGACACTCTCCGCGAGCGCGTGCGGCAGCTCGACCTCGAGCTTTTGGCGCGCGCCGCGGAGCGCGTCCGTCTGGCGCGTCAGATCGGCGAGATCAAGCGCCGACAGAGCCTCCCGACCGTGGATTACGAGCAGGAGAAGGTGGTGATCGACCGGGCGCGCGCCGGCGCCGCGGAGCAGGGGCTCGACCCGGGGATCGCCGCCGACCTGTTCGCCGGCCTCATCCGCGCCTCGCTCACGGCGCAGGAAGAAGAGAACGTGCGCACCGCCGCGGCCGGCGTTGGCCAGAGCGCCGTCGTGGTCGGAGGCGCCGGGCGCATGGGCCGCTGGCTCGGGCGGTTCCTGTCGGCGCAGGGTTACACCCTCGACGCGCTCGATCCGGCGGCGGCGCCCGACGAGAGCGCCCGCGCCCGCGCCGCGTTGCGCACCGCCGATCTCGTCGTCTGCTCCACGCCGCCGGCCGCCACGGCCGCGCTCTACGACGCCTGGTGCGCCGCGCCGCCCGCGGGCGTCGTGGTCGACATCGCCAGCATCAAGACGCCCCTTGTCGAGCCGATCCGCCGCCTGCGCGAGGCCGGCGGGCGCGTCGCGTCGATCCACCCGATGTTCGGTCCGTCGGCCGTCCTGCTGCGCGGCGCCGACGTGGTCGTGTGCGACACCGGCGACGCGGAGGCGACCGCGGCCGCCGAGCAGCTCTTCCAGCCGACGACCGCGCACGTCGTGCGCCTGCCGCTCGCCGATCACGACAGGGTCATGGCCGACCTCTTGAGCCTGGCGCACGTCACCGCCATCGCCTTCGCCCTGGCTTTGCCGGACCGGGAGCACCCCGTGCGCAGCACCACCTTCCGGGCGCTCGAATCGCTCGCCGCCGCCGTCGTGCGCGAGAGCCCGGACGTCTATTACGAGATCCAGGCGATGAACCCGCACTCGGCCGCGGCGCTCGAGCGGCTGCGCGCCGCCCTCGACCGCATCATCGCCGCCGTCACCGCGCGCGACGCGCAGACCTTCAGGGGCCTCCTGGAGGAAGGGCGGCGGCGGACGCCGTCGGAAGCGTGATTCGGTGGAGCGGCCGTCTCAGAGCGATCGTCCCTGCGCCGCGAGGATCGGACGCAGGGAGGCGGTGAGCTTCGCGAGGTCGTCGCCCGTCAGCGCCTGATCTTTGTCGCACAAGGCCTCGGCGGGGTTCGGGTGGGCCTCGATGAGCAGGCCGTCGGCTCCGGCCGCCGCCGCGGCGAGCGCCAGCGGAATCACCAGCTCGCGCAGGCCGGCCGCGTGCGACGGATCGACGATGACCGGCAGGTGGGTGCGCCCCTTCAGCACCGGCACCGCGCTGACGTCGAGGGTGTTGCGCGTCGCCGTCTCGAACGTGCGGATGCCGCGCTCGCACAGGACGACGCGATGGTTGCCGCCGGACATGATGTACTCGGCGGCCAGCAGCAGCTCCTCGATCGTCGCGCTCATGCCGCGCTTGAGGAGCACCGGCCGCCGGGCGCGTCCCACTTCCTTCAATAGCGCGAAGTTCTGCATGTTGCGCGCGCCGATCTGCAGCATGTCGGCGCCGGCGGCGACGCGCTCGACGTCCTCGGGGTGCAGGACCTCGGTGACCACCGGCAGCTCGTACGCCCGTCCCGCCTCGACGAGCATGTCGAGACCGGGGAAGCCGAGACCCTGGAAGGCGTAGGGAGACGTCCGGGGCTTGAACGCGCCGCCGCGCATCATCGCGGCGCCGTGACGCTTCGCCAGGTCGGCCGATTCCATCATCTGCCGCAGGCTCTCGACGGCGCATGGTCCGATCGCCAGGACGAAGCGCTCGCCGCCGAACTCGACGCCGCTGACGTCGATGCGCGAACGCCTTCCGTCCTCCTTCAGGCCGCAGAGCTTGAGGTTCGGGTTCCTGGGGGCGGCGGGCGGTGCGGCGGCCGCGGTCGCCGGCGTGGCGGTCGCGGCGGCCGGCGCTTCGACCGGCGCGGCCTCGGGGATGCGCCGCTCGCGCTCGCTCTCGATGCGGCGGGGATAGCTGCCGAGCACCTTGAGATGATTCGTGTGCGCCCGCACCTCCTCGAGCGCGGCCTGCACGCGCGCGTCGGCGATGTGACCCTCGAGATCGACGTAGAACTGATACTCCCAGGGTGCGTTGGCGCGCGGACGGCTCTCGAGCTTGGTCAGGTTGATGCCCTGCGCGTCGAAGCTCTTCAGGCATTCGAGCAGCGCGCCGCGGCGATGGTTCACCGAGAACACCAGCGACGTCTTCGCCGGACGGCGCGCGTCGAACGGCTCGGGCTGGCGTCCGATGAGCAGGAAGCGGGTCAGGTTCGTGGCCTGGTCCGAGATGTCGCGCTTCAGGACGACCAGCCCGTACTCGCGCGCCGCCTCCTCGGACGCGATCGCGGCGATCCCGGGGTCGCCCTCGCGCGCGACCGCCTGGGCCGCGCCGGCCGTGTCGTGAAAGCTCTCGGACACGACGCCGACGAGCGCGTCGAGGAACTTCCCGCACTGCTGCAGGGCGACCGGATGGCTGCGCACGGCGCGCAGATGCTCGAAGCGCGCGCCGGGCAATCCGAGCAGGCAGTGCTCGACCGGCCACACCTCCTCGCCCACGATGGTCACCGGCCGGTGGCCGATCAGGTCGTAGACCTCGTTGATGCTCCCGGCGATGGTGTTCTCGATCGGCAGGAGCGCGTAGTCGATCGCGCCCGCCTCCAGGGCGTCGATCGCGGCCGCGAAGCTGCGGAAGCCGACGCGCTCGAGCCGCGCGACGTCGCGCGTCGCGAACACCTTGCCGATGGTCAGGTCGCTGTAGCAGGCCGGCACGCCCTGGTAGCCGACGCGCGCCGAGCGCGCCCCGGCGCCGCCCGCCGCGTCGGGCTCGAGAAAGCGCTCCTGATCGCGGCGCGACCAGTTCAGGATCTCGCGCAGCACCCGGCCGGCGAAGTAGGCGGAAACCCCCTGGCTCTCGGCTTCCCGCGCCCACATCTCGAAAAGCGCGCGCTCGCGATCGTCGTCGCGCAGCACGGCGTCCTTGTTCCTGCTCTTGTGGTCGCCGATCTCGCGCACGGCGCGCAGCCGGTCCGCCAGGAGCCGGATGAACTCGCGATCGAGGCGATCGATGGCCTCGCGGAGTCGCGCCAGGGGATCTGCGGGCGTTTCCATGAGATGGCCGGCTCCACGGGGTGTTCGGGCGAAGCGAGGCGGATTATATCCGACCCCTCCGCCCTGGAACGGCTCCGTGACCGCGCTTAAACGAGCGCGGCCAGGTTCCTGATCAGGATGTAGATCGCCAGCAGGATCACGAAGACCGCGAACCCGCGGCGCAGGGAGCGCGGCGACAGCCGCGAAGACATCCGCTCCCCGATGAATCCTCCGACGATCGCGACCCCCGTGAACGTCGCGGTGGCGCGCAGCGGAACGCCCCCTTCGCCCAGGTGGCCGAGGAGTCCCGCCGCGCAGTTGAGGGCGATCACCAGGAGCGACGTACCGACGGCGGTCGGCATCGCCAGACCGGCGAACAGCACGAGCGACGGCACGATGATGAAGCCGCCGCCGACGCCGAGGAAACCGGTCAGGAAGCCCACCCCGAATCCGGCGGCGACGATGGCGCCGAGGCGCGGGCGCTCCCCGGCGTGCGGGCTTTCACCGCCCGGCTCGCGCCGCGAGCGCAACAGCATGACGCCGCCCACCACCAGCATCAGGACCCCGAACAGCAGCAGGAGGACGTGCGCTGGAACCAGGTGCGTGAGACGCGCGCCGATGAAGGCGGCGGGCAATCCCGCGGCACCGAAGACGATCCCGACGCGGCGGTCGACGCGTCCGCCGCGATGGTGCATGAGACCGGCCATGAGGCTGGTGGAGCCGACGATAGCGAGCGACATCGCCACGGCCTGGCGCGGATCGACGCCCGCCACGTAGACCAGGACGGGCAGCGCCAGGATCGAACCGCCGCCGCCCATCAGACCGAGCGACACGCCGATCATCCCGCTCAGCAGGAGCGCCAGCGCGGTATAGAAATGCATGATCGGCGTGTATCGACCTGGTTCGCGCCGGCGTCAGGCGCCGGCGCGGCGCTTGTAGAGGCCGTCGAACGCGGTCGTCCAGGTGGCGCCGGCGTCGCGCGTCTGCTCCCAGTGCTGGCGGACGCGGCCGTCCGGCATCGGCGTCCAGGTGATCCGGTCGCGCACCGTGCCGCCGCGCGGCCCCTTGCGATCGGCGCCTTCGAGAACCATCGCGCCGTCGCGCATTCCGCCGGCGATGTCGAGGCGCGTCCCTTGGTTGTCGACCCAGATCTGGTGCCAGCGCCCGTCGGCCCGGTCCCAGATGTTGAACGACGTTCCTTCCGAGCCGCCGGCGCCGCGCCAATGCTCCTGAAGCACGCACCCGTCGAGCGTGCGCGTGACGCTGTTGGTCCCCGCCGCGCTGCCATCGGCCGCGCTGGTCACGTCCCACTCTCCGGCCCAGAAATCGAACTGCCGGTATTCGGGCGCGTCGCAGCGTGGCGGCGCCGGTGCTGGCGCGGCGGGCGCGGTTGCGCCGGGCGCCGCGGGTGCGCCGGGCGCGGTCGTCGCCGCCGAGACGCCGCGGCCGCCGTGTCCGGACATCAGGGTGAGAGTCGCGAAAGCTACGAGGGAAGCGGATCGAAACCGAATCGGCCGGCGTATGGCGTTCATCACGTGAGTCCTCCGACGGTCCGGGACCACCAGCCGTCCGTGCCGCGCTCAGGATAGTCGCAATCCCGCCGATTCAGACCGGCGGCGCTTCACGCGCCGCGCATCAGGGGGAGACGATCCGGAACCCGATGTGATGGTCGTTGTAGTCGGGAGGATCTTCGTAGTGACGGTAGGCCGCTCGGGCGACGAAGGGGTTGCTGCCCCACCAGCCCCCCTTCTCGACCTTGATGGTGCCCGACGCGGGGCCGCCGGGATCGTCGCGCACACCGAGCGTGTAGTAGCCAGTGTCCAGCCAGTCCTGGACCCACTCCATGGCGTTGCCGGCCAGGTCCTGCGCGCCGATCCAGCTCGCTCCCGCGGGATGGCTGCCGACCGGCTCGGGACCGGGGTTGCCCACGACGGCGCAGCGGCCGGCGTCGAACTGCTCGCCCCACGGGTAGACCCGTGACTCCGGGCCCCGCGCGGCGAACTCCCACTCCACCTCGGTCGGCAGGCGTCCGCCGCGCCAGCGCGCGTACGCCTCGGCCTCGAACCAGGTCACGCAGACGCGCGGCAGAGTCGCGCCTTCGACGCAGCTCCGCGGCAGGGCGCCGGAAGGCTGCCGGCCGAGCCACTCCCATCCCGGATCGGACCAGAGCGTCCGGTCGCGATACCCGCCGCCGCGGACGAACGCGTCGAAGGCGGCGTTGGTCACTTCGTACTTGTCGATCCAGTAACCGCGTGTCAGACGGACCAGGTGCGCGGGCTGCTCGCTGGGCAGCTCGCGGAGAACCCAGCGCGGTGGGTCGAGCGACTTGACCAGGCGCAGGGCCGCTTCGTCGCTGCCCATCGTGAACGAACCCGCCGGGACCCAGACCTGCTCGATTCCCTTGGGGTCGACGCGCCCGGCGCCCGGCTCGGGGGCGCGCGTCGCGACCGGATTGCGCGCCGCGGTCGGATTGCGAGCCGAATCGGGCGGCGCGCTCGCGCAGGCCGCCGACAGCGTCAGGACGACAAGGCTCCAGGCGATCCGGTTCACTCCGCCGAGCGTAGCACGCGCTCGCGTCCGCCGCTCTGGCCCGCCGCTGAGCAGGCTGCTATCATGCCGGCACCTTTGCTGTCCGGGGGCTCACGATGCCCGACCTCGCGATTCGACACCGATTCCTGGCGGCCGCGGCGGTCGTGGCAATGAGCGTCGCCGCGGTCGCGGCGCGACCCGGCGAGGTCACCTGCCACGCCTCTCAGGGCTATGACGTCATCGTGGACGGCGTCGTGCAGCCGGGTGCGCGCGTCTTCGTGCCCGATGCCCGTTTCGCGTTCCTGATCGACATCCCGGCCCTGTCGAACGGATTCCTGGTCGACGTGACGACCCAGAAGGCGTTCGCGATTTCGCGCTGGGACCTCAAGCCCGGGAACACCAGCGACGTCCTGCGGGCGTCCATTTCGCAGACTTCGTCCGCGCCGTCCTATCCGGTGTCCGTCGAAGGGGATATCCTGCGGTTCCGCAACGAGACCTCGGAGGTGCGCCTCGTGAAAGCGGTCGAACATTCGCCGTTCACGGGGTCCGGCGGCGACCCGCAGCCGATCAGCCCCAGCGCCGAGGCGCGGGCCTGCCTGCGAACGGAGTCGCTGCCGGCGCCCGTCGGCACGCCCGGCTGCGCGAAGTTCGTTTACCTGAAGAACGTGTGCAACGTGCCGGTCGTGGCCGACATGACGAGGACGGAGCACCTGTTGAGCGGGACCCTGCCGCAGACCTACCGGGTCATCGTCGCTCCCGCCAGCGAGCAGTCGCTCGGCTGCGAATGGTGGAGCGGCGCGACGGCCCCGTCCGAGAACTCGATTCTAAGCGCGGGATTCATTCCGGAGCGGGACAAGCACGGGCACGGGAACAAGGATCACGCCGGCCGGCCCTGAGGCGGCGGCTTACTTCGCGCCGGCGGTGACGATGGTCGCGGTCTTGATGTAGTCCAGCTTCGGGAAGAACTTCGCCAGGTAGGCGTTCCCTTCCTTCTGGATGCGGTTCTGATCGGGGCCGTGGCCCTGGGGCGCCGCCTCGCCGAAGCCGCTGAACAGCTTGTCGACGATCTGCATGCCCTCGACCACCTTGCCGAAGGGGACGAACCCCTTGTCGTCGAGGTTGGTGTTGCGATCGACGGTGTTGACGAAGACCTGCGTGGTGCGGGTGTTCGGTCCGGCGGTGGCGAAGGTGACGAAGCCGCGCTTGTTGCTCTGCTGGCCGAGGTCGTCCGGGATCCCGGCGACGCGCCAGACGTCGTTGAGCGCCGGGTCGCCGTTGATACCGAACTGCGCCATGAATCCATAGACAACCCGGAAGAACCGGCAGTCGTTGTAGTAGCCGTTCTTGACCAGGTTGTAGAACCGGTCGGCGCCATGGGGCGCCCAGGCCCTCGTGACCTCCACGACGAAATCACCCTTCGAGGTCGTGAACCGGGCCTGGTACGACTCGGGGGCCGTCTCGTTCAGGTCCGCGGGATTCATGAGCTTCGGGTTCGGGGCGGCGGCCACGGGGGGCGCCGCCGGTGCGAGGGTCGCGAGCCCGGGCCCGAGCGCGATCGCGAAAAGCGCGGCGGCCGGCGCAAGGCGCATCGGAGGATGCCGGCGCATCAGTGCATCCCGCTGCCGCCGGAAAGCTGCTTCACCAGCTCGCCGACCACGGCCTTGGCGTCGCCGAACAGCATGAAGGTCTTGTCGGCGAAGTAGAGCTCGTTGTCGATGCCGGCGAACCCCGGGTTCTTGCTGCGCTTGATGGCGAAGACCGTGCGTGCACGGTCGGCGTCGATGATCGGCATGCCGTAGATCGGGCTGCCCTTGTCGTAGCGCGCCGCCGGGTTCACCACGTCGTTGGCGCCGACCACGAGCGCCACGTCGCACTGCGGCATGTCGGCGTTGATCTCGTCCATCTCCACGAGATCGGTGTACGGGATGTCAGCCTCGGCCAGCAGCACGTTCATGTGGCCGGGCATCCGGCCGGCGACCGGGTGGATGGCGAACTTGGCGGTGATGCCGCGCTTCTTGAGCTGATCGTACAGCTCGCGCACCTTGTGCTGCGCCTGAGCGACCGCCATGCCGTAGCCGGGGATGATCACGACCAGGCTCGACTGCTCCATGATCTGAGCCGCCCCCTCGATCGTCTCCGACTTGTAGGTCTTCTGCTCGCCCGTGGCCTTGGTCGCCTGCACCGCGCCGAACGCGCCGAACAGCACGTTCGCGAACGAGCGGTTCATCGCCTTGCACATGATGATCGACAGGATGAGGCCGCTCGATCCGTCGAGCGCGCCGGCGGTGATCAGAAGCTTGTTGTCGAGGACGAATCCCATCGCCACCGCCGAGAGGCCGGCGTACGCGTTGAGAATCGAGATGACGGTCGGCATGTCGGCTCCGCCGATGGGAATGATCAGCATCACCCCGAACGTCAACGCCAGCCCGACGATGGCCAGGAACGCGGTCGCCGACCATGGTGCCGTCGGGTTCATGACCAGCGCGACGCCGAGCCCCGTCGCCACGACCAAAAGGCCGATGTTGACGATGTTCTGGCCCGTGTAGGTCACCGGCCGCTGCGGGATCCAGCGCACCTCCTGAAGCTTGCCGGCCGCCATCAGGCTGCCGGTGAAGGTCAGGTAGCCGAGGATGATCTCGGCGACGATGGCGGTGGTCCGGAACGGCGTCAGGTTGGCCTGCTCGCCGTGCAGCCAGAGGAAGTACTCGGCCGTGCCGACCAGCCCGGCGGCCAGGCCGCCGAAGGCGTGCGACAGGGCGGTCCGCTGCGGCACCGCGGTCAGCGGCACGCGGGACAGCGGCACGCCGACGGCGAAGCCGGCGGCGATCGCCAGCGCGATCCAGACGTGGTGCACGATCACCTGGGGCTGCGCCCAGGTCGCCAGGATCGCGATCACCATCGCCGCCACGCCGGCGTAGACGCCGCGGCGCGCGGTCTTCGGGTCGTTCATCCAGTGCAGCGCCAGGATGAACAGGGCGGCGGAGAGGACGTACGCGAGCTGCGTGACGGCGATCATCGTCACTTGCCCTTGTCCGTCTTGAACATCTTGAGCATCCGGTCGGTGATCAGGAAGCCGCTCACGATGTTGGTCATCGACGCGAACAGCGCGACCGCGCCCATGATCCGGATCGGCAGGGGATGGTCGGAGCCGGTGACGATGATCGAGCCGACCACGGCGATCGCCGAGATGGCGTTGGTGATCGACATCAGCGGCGTGTGCAGCAATCGCGACACGCGCCGGATGACGCCGATGCCGATGAAGGTGGCGAGCATGAAGACGAACAGCATCGACCAGTAGTCGAGGGGCGCTTCCTGCACGGGCATGGCGCTCAGCTCCTCGCCCCGCCCGCGGCGGCGGTCTGCAGGGCTTCGCGGGTCTTGGCGTGGACGACCTCTCCGTCGTGGGTGATGATGGCCCCCTTCTGGATGTCGTCCGCCGGGTCGAGGACGAAGGCCTTGTCCTTCGTGAAGGTCTGCACGAACGACGTCAGGTTGCGCGAGAACATCAGGCTGGCGTGCGCCGGCAGGGTGGCCGGCAGGTTGAGCGGCGCGATGATGGTGACGCCGCTCTCGACCACCGTCTCGCCCAGACGCGACAGCTCGCAGTTGCCGCCGCCGTCGGCGCCCAGGTCGACGATGATCGACCCGGGCTTCATGCGCCGCACCATCGCGGCGGTCACGAGCCGCGGCGCGAACACGCCGCCGATGAGGGCGGTGGTGATGACCACGTCCGAGATGGCGAGCTGCTCGACCAGCATCTCGCGCTGGCGCGCCTTGTCCTCCTCGGACAGCTCGCGCGCGTAGCCGCCGCCGGCCGAGGCGTTCTCCTTCAGCTCAACGCCGACGTACTTCGCGCCCAGGCTCTCGATCTGCTCCTTGACCTCGGGTCTGACGTCGGTCGCCAGGACGTTGGCGCCCAGCCGCCGCGCCGTGGCGATCGCCTGCAGCCCGGCGACGGCCGCGCCGATGACGAACACCTTGGCGGGGAAGACGGTGCCCGCCGCGGTCATGAACATGGGGAAATAGCGCGGCGCCGCGGCGGCCGCCAGCAGCACGCCTTTGTAGCCGGTGATGTTGGCCATCGAGGAGAGGGTGTCCATCGCCTGCGCGCGCGTGGTGCGCGGGATGGCGTCGGTCGAGAAGGCAGTGATCTTCCGTTCCGCGAGGGCGCGGACGGCGTCGGGGTTCTTCTGCGGCATGATCGACGCCACGAAGACCGTGCCCGGGCGCATCCACTGCACCTCGTTGCGCCCGGCCGCCCCGATCGCGGGCGCGTTGACCTTGAGCACCAGGTCGGCGGCGCCGAGCAGCGCCGCCGGATCGGATTCCAGCGCGCAGCCGGCGTCGCGGTAGGCCTCGTCCGGGAAATAGGCGGCGCCGCCGGCGCCGCTCTCGATGGCGACGGCGTATCCCACCTGCGCCAGCTTCTTGCACGACTCCGGCGCGAGCGCGACGCGCGTCTCGCCGGGACGGGTCTCTTTCGGTACGGCGATTCTCATATCCCTGCGTTCTCCAGCCGCCCCCCTGACCCCGGGGCGAACACACAGAATATAGGCAAATCCCCTTTTTCGGCACTCCCGGGGAGGGGCGGACTCGGCATCTCCAGGGGCGAGGCCCCGGTTTCGCGGGCTGGACCGCATCGTGGCCCGCCCTCGTGCGTGGCCCGGCCTGGGGCGTGGCCCGCCCGCGGGACCCTACTGCGCCAGGCGGCCCGGCTCGATGCCGCGCTCGAGCGTGAACACGGCGCCGACGGCGCCGACCACGCAGGCCTGCCGCGACAGGCCGAGCTTGTCCTTGAGGTAGTAGACCGCGTGCAGCCCGGTGCAGTGCGCGCCGAGAAGATTCTGGAGGCCCATGCCGCGGAGCTTCTCCGCCGTCCAGTCGAGCTTCGCGTCGTCGGCGGGAAACAGGTGGAACCCGCCGATGGCCGCATGGATGGGCGCGGCGCGCACGATGCGCCGGGCGTAGTCGAGGATGTTCACGATGCCGGCGTGTCCGCAGCCGGTGAGCATCACCAGGCCGCGGTCGGTGTCGAAGACCAGCGCCTGATCCTCCGGGACGGTGTCCTCGACCGGGCCGTCGGGGGTGATCACGTCCCCCGACACGCTCCAGTTGCGCTCCGGATGGACGCGCGGCACGGGGCCGGTGAGCCAGACCCCGGGGAACAGCTCGACGGGCTTCGCGTGCTCGACGATCGTTCCGCCGAGGGCTTCGTACTCGCGCCGCGCGGCGATCGTGGTGTTGGTTTCGACGCCGCGGGCGTCCGGCCGGCTGTAGAAGATCCCCGGGGCCACGTGGGCGCGCGACAACGCGGCGGAGCTCACGGCGGACAGCTCGCGGCGCAGCGTCACCAGCCCGCCGGTGTGGTCGGTGTGGTTGTGGCTCAGGATCACGTCGCGCACGCCAGCCAGATCGACCTTGAGCTCGCGCGCGTTCTGGAGCACGGTGCCCGGCCGCGCGCCGGTGTCGTACAGGATGCGGTTGCCGTCCGCCTCCACGAGCGCGGCGAAGCCCCACTCGCCGATCCCCTGGTCGGCCACCATGGTGGAGAGGATGGTGATCTTCAGCGAGCGGACGTGCGCGGGCGCCGCCGCCGCGCCTTCGGAGCTCCCGGCGGCGGCCAGACCCGTCGCCAGGACGACCACGCCGATCGAAGACAGCAGAAACCGCCGGTTCATGAGGGCCTCCCGATGAAGATCGAAATGGAGATCGAATCGAAGCGACGAGAACGCATCCGGTCCACGGCGCCGCGCCATGAGCCCCGCGCCATTATCCCCGCGGTCGCGGCGTCGTGCGATGCGTCGGGGTGGCGGTCCAGGGATCCTCGGGCCACGGGTGCTTGGGATAGCGGGACCGCAGCTCCTTGCGGACCTCGGGGTAGGTGTTCTCCCAGAACGATCGCAGATCCCGGGTCGTCTGGACGGGACGACCGGCAGGAGACAGAAGCTCGAACACCACGGGCTCCTTGCGCGGACCCAGACGAGGCGTCTCCGCCAGGCCGAACAGCTCCTGGAGCTTGGCCGACGCGCCGACGCCGCCGTCGTCGCGGTAAGCCAGCCGGGCTCGCCGGCCGCTCGGCAGGGGCAACGACTCGGGGGCCAGTCGGGCGACGTTGCGCGCCACCTCTGGCGGCAGGTACGAGCCGAGGTCGAGACGCGCCGGCACGGTCGTCTTGCCCGCGCAGGCCAGGCGGACGAGGGCTTCCGGATCGGCCTCGAGCCCGGCGAACCGCAGACGCCGGAGGAGGGTCGCCTCTTCGTCGGCGAGGCCGCGCTCGAGCAGGGCGGCGGCGAGGATCGCTCCCGCCTGCTCCGGGTCCGGGGCGACATGCCGCTCCGACAGGACGAGGTCGACGTAGAAGGAGCGCTCGAACGCCCGGACCTGGCCCGCCGCGGCATCGAACTCGTGAACGACCTCGCGCCGGGTCGGCAGGATCCAGTCGCGCTCGATCCGGCTCGCCATCCTTATTAATGCTTCCGACCCCGGGCCGCGCGCCCCGGCGACCAGATCGAGGGCGACGATGAGGTCCCCCTCGCGCACGCCGCTCTCGCGGGCGAGCGTGGCGCCGGTCCCCGAGGCCAGGACGAAACGCGCCGAGCGCGGCTCGCGCCGCCGGGCGACCCGGTCGGGATAGGCGGCGAGCGCGGCGTGCATCAGGAGATCGTCGTCGCCCGGCGCGGTACGGGTCGGCGCGGCGCGGGTCGGAGCGGCGCCGATTCCGCCGGACCACTCCGCCGCGGCGTCCTTCTCGGCCACGACGCGGCGGGCGATGGCGGCCAGCTCCTGCGCCGCCCGGCGCACCGGCGGCGGCGCGTCGCGCAGGTGATCGACACGCGACAGGAGATCGGACGCCGTCGTCGGCGCCGCCTTGCCCTCGTGACGCGGAATCCATTCCTCCGAGAGCACGGCGCAGGCGGCGGCCGCCGCGTCGGTACCCCCGGCCGCCAGCAGCAGGCGCGCCAGACGCGGATGCAGCGGGAAACGGCGCAGCGTCAGGCCGAGCGGGGTGATCCGGCCGTCGCGCACGGCGCCCAGCATGCCGAGAAGATGGAGCGTGCTCTCGACGCGGTCGGCCGGCGGCGCCTCGAACCACTCGAACACGCGCGGGTCGCCGCCCCAGGCCAGCAGATCGAGCAGCGGCCCGGCGAGATCGGCGCGGGCGATCTCCGGCTCGCGGTGCGGTCGCAGGATCTCGCGCTCGTCCCAGAGACGCAGCGCGCGCCCCGGACCGGTGCGTCCGGCGCGTCCGGCGCGCTGGTCGGCGGAGTCGCGCGGGATGCGCTCCGTCTCCAGCCGATCGATCCCTTTCGCCTGGTCGTGACGCAGGACCTTGTGCAGTCCACTGTCGATGACGTCGGTCACCCCTTCGACCGTCAGCGACGTCTCCGCCAGGTTGGTCGCGAGGATCACCTTGCGCCCGGCGACGGGCGCCAGGGCCGACTCCTGCGCCTCGGCATCGAGCGAGCCGTGCAGCGGAAGGACCGCGACGCGTCCGGCGTCGCCGCCGCCGGGGCGGCCGGCCGCGCCGCCGCCGGCGCGCGTGCCGCGCAGCTCCGCCTCGGCGCGCCGGATCTCGGACGCGCCCGGCAGGAAGCAGAGGACGTGCCGGCCGTCGTGGTCGAGCGCCCGGCCGACCGCGTCGGCGAGCGGCAGATTCGCGGCGTAGGTGATCGAGATGGGATGAGGCCTGCCGGGGAGCTCGATGACGGGACATCCGCCGAGAAACTCCGCCACCCGCGCGGCGTCGAGCGTCGCCGACATCACCACGACACGCAGATCGCCGCGCGCGGTCATCGCCTGACGCAACAGCGCCAGCGCCAGGTCGGCATGGATAGAGCGCTCGTGGAACTCGTCGAGGACGACCGTCGCGAACGCGGAGATCAGCGGGTCGCTCTGCAGACGGGCGGTGAGGATCCCCTCGGTCGCGATCAGGAGCCGCGTCGAGGCGTCGAACTGCCGCTCGAAGCGGACCTGCCAGCCGACCTCGCGGCCGACGCTCCAGCCCTGCTCGGCGGCGATGCGGCGGGCGATGGCGCGCGCCGCGACCCGGCGCGGCTGCAGGACGATGACCGGTCCGTCGGGAAGGAGCGCCGGCGGCACGCGCGTCGTCTTGCCGGCGCCCGGCGGCGCGACCACGACGACCGCGCGCCGCGCGCGCACCGTCCGGGCGATCTCCGGCAGGTGCGCGTCGATCGGGAGCGGCTCCCGTACGACCGGTTGGGAGACCAACTAGGGCGCGCCGGGCTTCGTGGAGACCGCGGGCGCCGCCGCGGGCGCGGTCGGAGCCGCGGGCGCAGCCGGCGGAGCGGCGGGCGGGACGCGCGGCAGCGGCTCCGGGCTCTCGGCGAGCGCCCAGGCCATGAACGCCATCGCGGCGGCGTTCTCGGCGAGGGCGCGCGGCTCGACCTTGTCGAGCGTGTCGGCGGCGGTGTGGTGCCAGTCGAAGTAGTGCGTCACGTCCTGGCGCAGACCCAAAAGCGGCACGCCCTCCGCCTTCATCGGGCCGATGTCGACCCCGCCTTCGTCGGCGGCCTTCACGTCCGCGGCGCCGACGGCGGCGAGCGGCGCGGCGAGCGCGCGCGCCGCGGCTTCTCCCCCGGGGCCGGCGGCGACGCGGAAGCCGAGCGGGTGATCGGCGCCGCTGTCCGACTCGATCGCCGCGACGTGGCGCGCCATCTCGCCCTTGTGGGTCTCGACGTAGGTCTTGCCTCCGCGCGCGCCATTCTCCTCGTTCATGTAGAGCACGGCGCGGATGGTGCGGCGCGGCACCAGGTCGAGATGCTTGAGGAGCCGCAGCGCCTCCATCGCCATCACCACGCCCGCTCCGTCGTCGATGGCGCCGTCGCCGAGATCCCAGGAGTCGAGATGACCGCCGATGACCACGACCTCGTCCGGCCGCTCGCGCCCGCGCAGCTCGGCGACCACGTTCGCCGACTCGGCGTCGGGCAGGGTGACGCAGCCGAGCGACAGATGGACGCGCACCGGCTGGCCGGCTTCGAGCAGCCGGTGGAGCAGCAGGGCGTCCTCCTCGGCCAGCGCGGCGGCGGGGATCTTCGGCGCGTCGTCGGCGTAGACGAGCGTGCCGGTGTGCGGCAGCCGGGCACGCAGCGTGCCGAGCGAGCGGACCAGCGCCGCAACCGCCCCGAGCCGCGCCGCCTCGGACGGCCCCTTCACCCGCAGGGGCGACGTCGCGCCGTAGCCGGCCATCTCGCGCCCGGCGGTGGTCTCGTGGCTGAACAGGACGATCCTGCCCCGCGCCTTGTCACCCAGGGTCTTGAGCGCGTCGAGCGAGTCGACCTCGACGATCTCCGCGGTCACGCCCTCGGCCGGCGTCGGCACGCTCATGCCCAGCGCCGTCACCAGGAGGCGCCGCCCGTACGGCGCCACCAGCCGCGCGCTCTCCTCGCCGCGCACCCAGTGCGGCACCATCACCTTCTCGGCGCGCACGTTCGAGAGCCCGTCGCGGCGGAACTCCTCCAGGGTCCAGGCGACCGCGGCCGCGGCGCCGGGCGAGCCGGACAGACGCGGTCCGATCCGATCGGCAAGCCAGGCGAGCTTGGGCCAGGCGCCGTTCGTCGTCATCTCCTCGCCGACGATCCGCGCGGCGACGTCCTGCGGATCGCGCGTCGCGCCGGCCGCCGCGTGCTTCGGCGCCCTGGCCGAGGCGGTGGCGGAGAAGGGCGGCGTCGCGAGACCGAACGCCGCGCCGACAAGTGCCGCGAGGGTGAAACAGAGTCCCGTTCGAGTCCGGATGCGCATGGCGCGGATGATAGAATGCCCGGCCCGTCGCCCGCAAACCGGTGCTATGTCGTCTCCACGCAGTCGACCCGTGAGGTTCCGATGCGCCGTCTCGCCGCCCTCAACGCCGTCGTCCTGATCGTCGCCGCGGCCGGCTCCCGCTCGACCTCGGCCGCCTCCGCCTCATCCGGCTCCGCCTCGCCCTGGAAGTGGACGCCCGAGGTGATCGCCGACACGGTCCGCGTTCCCGAAGCGGCCCTGTCGCCCGACGGCACGCGCGTGGTCTACGTGGCCACGCGCCCACGGCCGGAGGGCGCGCCCTTGGGCGCCGCCTGGTCCAATCTCTACCTCGTGTCGGCTGCGGGTGGCGCGCCGCGCCGCCTGACCTCGGCCGACGCCGCCGACAAGGAGCCCGCCTGGTCGCCCGACGGCCGGTTGATCGCCTTCCTCTCGGCGCGCGGCGCCGACAAGCCGAAGACGCGGCTGTTCATCGTGCCGGCCGACGGCGGCGAGCCGTGGGCGGTGAGCGACGACAAGCGCGACGTCGACCTGTTCGCCTGGTCGCAGGAGGGCTCGCGCATCGCGTGGGTGGCGGTCGACCCGAAGGGTGAAGACCGGGAGAAGGCCGAGAAGGCAGGCCGTGACTGGAAGGTCGTCGACCAGGACGAGCGCCCGCGCCGGCTCTGGGTCGCCGACGTCCCGGCGCCGGGCGCGACGACCGCAGGCGCGGCGGGCGCCGTTTCGGGATCGGCCCCGCGCCCGGTGGCGTCGCTCGGCAATCGCTCGGCGTGGCAGATCGCCTGGTCGCCCGTGGGCGACGCGCTGGTCGCGGCGGTGAGCGACACGCCGCGCACCGACGATTCCTACCTCGCAAAGCGGATCGTCGTCCTGCCGATCGCCCCGGAGGCGCGCGGCCGCGAGCTGGTCGGCGTGGTCGGCAAGGTCTCGTCCCTCCTCTGGTCGATCGATGGCGCGACCGTCGTCTATCGCGGCGGCGTCGACGGATCCGATCCGCAGGCCGGCAGCCTGTTCGCGGTCCCGGCGACCGGCGGGACGCCGGTCAACCTCACGGGCGGCCGCCTGGAGACCGTGAAGGACGTCGTCTGGGCGAAGGGGACGAAGGCGGTCATCGTCGTCACGCAGGGGACGCACGCGTCGCTCGTCGAATCCGACCTGCGCGATCCCGCGACGCGGCGCACGCTGATAGCACCGGGGACGCTCGGCTTCGACGCGGCGTCGGCGTCGCGCGACGGGTCGTCGTTCGCCCTGGTCGCGTCGACGGGGGACCGGCCGGCCGAGGTGGTGATGGCCCGGCCCGGGAAGCCGGCGCCGGCCCCGGCCGCGAAGGGCGGGCGCGCGGCGCAGCCGGCGAAGCGCGCCGCCGCCGGCGCCCTCGGCACGCAGGTCCTGACCGATCTCAATCCCGCCCAGCGCGTCCTGCCGCTCGGCCGCCAGGAGACCTTCACCTGGAAAGCGTCGGATGGCGTCGAGATCGAGGGCGTCCTGACCCGTCCGTCGGGCGACGACCGGCGCGAGACCTACCCGCTCGTGGTCATCGTGCACGGCGGGCCCGAATACGAGGTGCAGGACGAGTGGAACACGCGCACCAGCGAGCCGGTGCAGGCGCTGGCGGAGCGCGGCTATTTCGTGCTGATGCCGAACTACCGCGGCTCGACCGGGCGCGGCGTCGCCTTCTCGAAAGGAGATCACGGCGATCTCGGGGGGCGCGAGTTCCAGGACGTGCTCGACGGCATCGAGGCGCTGCGGCGCGCGGAGCGCATCGATCCGCGCCGCATCGGCATGACGGGAGGGTCGTACGGCGGCTACTTCACGGCGCTCGCGGTGACGCGCTACAGCCGGCACTTCGCCGCCGGCGTGATGCTCTTCGGCATCAGCGACTGGCTGTCGTTCCTCGGCCAGAGCGACATCCCGAAGGAGAACAGCGCCGTCCACTGGAACCTCTGGTGCTACGACCACCAGGATCTCTGCCGCGACGCCAGCCCGGTCGGCCGGATCGCCGACGCCCGCACGCCGACGCTCATCCTGCAGGGTGAAGACGACGCGCGCGTCCCGAAGCCGCAGGCGGACGAGCTGTACCAGGCACTCAAGTGGAAAGGCGTTCCGGCCGAGTACGTCCTCTTCCCGCGCGAGAAGCACGGCTTCCAGGAGCGGGCGCACCAGATCGAGACGACCCGGCGCCTGCTCGCCTGGTTCGAGCAATACCTCAAGCCATAGGCATGCCCGAGCTTCCGGACATCGTGGTCTACATCGAGGCGCTCGAGCACCGCGTCCTCGAGCGGACGCTCGACGGCGTTCGGCTGCGCAGCCCGTTCCTGCTGCGCACGGTCGACCCGCCGCTCGCCGAGACGCACGGCCGCGTCGTCACCGGTCTGCGGCGGATGGGGAAGCGGATCGTCATAGCACTCGAGGGGGATCTCTTCCTCGTGCTGCACCTGATGATCGCCGGCCGCCTGCGCTGGAAGGAGCGCGGCGCGAAGGTCCCCGGGCGCCTGGGGCTGGCGGCATTCGATTTCCCCGACGGCACGCTCCTTTTGACCGAGGCCGGCACGAAGAAGCGCGCCTCGCTGCACGTGAGCCGGGGCGAGGCGGGGCTCGAGCCGTTCCGCCGCGGCGGGCTCGAAGTGATGGAGAGCGACCCGGCGGCGTTCGGCGCGGCGCTGCGCCGCGAGAATCACACGCTCAAGCGCGCGCTCACCGACCCGCGCCTGTTCAGCGGCATCGGCAACGCCTATTCCGACGAGATCCTGCACCGCGCGCGTCTGTCGCCGATGGCGCTCACTGGCCGGCTCGAGGACGGCGAGGTCGTGCGGCTGCACGCCGCGACCGTCGCGACGCTGCGCGACTGGACCGACAGGCTGCGGCGCGAGACGGGTGACCGGTTCCCCGAGAAGGTCACCGCCTTCCGCGACGGGATGGCGGTGCACGGCCGGTTCGGGAAGCCGTGTCCCGACTGCGGCACCGCCGTGCAGCGCATCGTCTACGCCGAGAACGAGTGCAACTACTGCCCACGCTGCCAGACCGGCGGGCGCCTGCTGGCCGACCGGGCGCTGTCGCGCCTGCTGAAGGACGACTGGCCGAAGAGCATCGACGAGCTCGAAGAGGTCGCAACGCGGCGCGCTGAGATAGAGTAGGCCCTCCGAGCCGCGATTTCGCGGCGGAGGGACGAGTGGCGAAGCGAGGGCGAGGGAGGAAGCACGAGCGGGCGGCGGAGCCGAACGAAGCGAAGAAGGGGACACGGATGCAGGCGACCACGAGCCGGCCGGCGAAGACGAAGGGTGGTCGGCGCGCCAAGGAAGATCAGATGGACCTGTTCGCGGGGAAGAAGGCCGCCGGGGACCCGGCGCCCGCCGCGCCCAGGTCGCGCAAGCCGGCTTCGGTCGAAGCTGCGCCAGTCGAATCTGCCGTGGCCGTGCCGGAGATGAGCGAGGTTGACTCGCCCGCGCCCCCGGCGCGCGCCGGCGTCGCGGCGAAGGCCGCTCCGGCGCGCCGCCGCGAGACCGCCGAGTCGATCGGCCGCCGGCAGCGCGAGATCTCGGTCGCGGAGTTCTTCCAGAAGAACCGCCACCTCCTCGGGTTCGACAATCCTGCGAAGGCGCTTCTGACCGCGACGAAAGAGGCGGTCGACAACTCCCTCGACGCCTGCGAGGAGGCCGGCATCCTGCCGGTCATCGAAGTCGAGATCGAGGAGAAGGCCGAGGATCGCTTCCGCCTGGCGATCACCGACAACGGGCCGGGGATCGTGCGCGGCCAGATCCCGAAGGTGTTCGGCAAGCTGCTGTACGGATCGAAGTTCCACACCCTGAAGCAGAGCCGCGGGCAGCAGGGGATCGGCATCTCGGCGGCCGGGATGTACTCGCAGCTCACCACCGGCCAGCCGGTGAAGATCACCTCGCGCACCGGCGCGAAGAAGCCGGCGCACTATTTCGAGATCCAGATCGACACCGCGCGCAACGAGCCCAAGGTGCTCGTCGACCGCGAGATCGAATGGGATCGCGAGCACGGCACCCGGGTCGAGATGGATCTGGCCGGCTCGTACAAGAAGGGCCGGCGGTCGGTCGACGACTACGTGATCCAGACGGCGCTCGCGAACCCCCACGCCGACGTGCACTACAAGCCGCCCAAGGGGGACGAATTCCATCGCGAGCGCCTGACGAAGGAATTGCCGCGCGAGCCGCAGGCGATCAAGCCGCACCCGTACGGCGTCGAGCTGGGCGCGCTCATCTCGATGCTGCGCGAGACCAAGGGCCGCACGCTGGCCGGCGCCCTGCAGGCCGATTTCGCCCGCGTGAGCGCCAACGTGGCGCAGGAGATCTGCAAGACGGCCGGCCTCAGGCCCGAGATGCGGCCGAAATCGCTCGGCGTGGCCGAGGTCGAGCAGCTCTTCCGCGCCATCCCCAAGGTGAAGATCATGGCGCCGCCGGCCAGCGTCATCGTGCCGATCGGCGACGCGCTCATCCTCGAGGGGCTCAAGCAGACGGTGAAAGCCGACTTCTACACCTCGATCTCGCGGTCGCCGGCCGTCTATCGCGGCAATCCGTTCCTGATCGAGGTCGGCCTGGCGTACGGCGGCGAGATGCCGGGCGACGAGCTGGTCGATCTCTGGCGGTTCGCCAACCGGGTGCCGCTGCAGTACCAGCAGTCGGGCTGCGCCATCACGCGTGGCGCCCTGATGACCGACTGGCGCCACTACGGCCTTCAGCAGTCGAAAGGTGCGCTGCCGACCGGCCCGATGATCCTGTTCGTCCACATGGCGTCGGTCTGGGTGCCGTTCACCTCGGAGAGCAAGGAGGCGGTCGCCTCCTACCCGGAGATCATCAAGGAGCTGCGTCTCGCCCTGCAGGAATGCGGCCGCCGTCTCGGCGTCTTCCTGCGCCAGCGCGACCGTCTGGCCGAGGCGGAGAAGAAAAAGTCGTACATCAAGTCGTACATCCCGCACATCGGCATCGCGCTCCGGGAGATCCTCGGCCTGTCGAAGGCCGAGGAGCAGAAGGTGGTCGCGGTCCTGACCGACACGCTGGAGCGCTCGCGGACGGCGTAGCCGCGTGGGCCCGGGCGCGGGCGGCGTGACGCCGCCGCGTCCCATCGGAGGAATCATGGCGTCGGACACACTGAAGCGGATCGAGAAGACGGCAGGCGAAGTCCACCGCTCGATCCTCAAGCACCAGAAGCCGAGCCTGAAGTTCCCGCTGCGAAGCCTGAGCAACGTCAAGTACGACCCGAAGGCGGGGCACTTCGAGATGCGCGGGCGCAAGAAGGAGCGCACGCTCACCGTCTCGACGGTGAAGACGTTCGCGCAGACGCTGCGGATGATGGCGCTGTCGAAGGAGTTGGTGGCGTCGGACGACATCGCGACCAAGAGGGAGGCGTACTACGTCTCCAAGAACTGGGACGACGCGCGCTTCCTCGAGCAGCCCGAGTCGGACGCCGTGATGGACGACGTCGAGGCGCTGTTCGAGGTCAATCGCGAGCAGATCGGCTTCGTGCCCGAGGAGAAGGGCGGCGAGATCTCCGGCAAGCTGCAGATCGTCGACCGCGACTCGGAGACCGGCAAGCCCCTGAAGATCGACTGCACCAAGTTCGGCTCGGGCGCCTACTCGATCCCGATCTCGGTCGAGCACCTGAAGTTCGAGACCGACGCCGACTTCATCCTGGTCATCGAGACCGCCGGCATGTTCCAGCGCCTGGTGAAGCACAAGTACTGGAAGACCGCGAACTGCATCCTGGTCTCGATGGGAGGCGTGCCGACGCGCGCCTGCCGCCGTTTCGTGCGCCGGCTCGCCGACTTCAAGAAGATCCCGGTCTACGTCTTCGTCGACGGCGACCCGTACGGCATCTCGAACATCTACCGCACCCTCAAGGTCGGCTCCGGCAACGCGGCGCACCTGAACGAGTTCTTCTGCGTGCCGCAGGCCCGCTACCTGGGCATCACGCCCCAGGACATCGTCGACTACAAGCTGCCGACCCACCCTCTGAAGGACGTCGACGTCAAGCGCGCCCGCGACGCGATCAAGAACGACCCGTTCTTCCAGCACCACAAGCCCTGGGTCGCCGCGATGGAGCACCTGCTGAAGATGGGCGTCCGCGCCGAGCAGCAGGCGCTCGCGAAGTGGGGCCTCAACTACGTCATCGAGAAGTACCTGCCGGAGAAGCTGGCACACACGGAGAGGTTCCTGCCATAGCCTCCGCTCGGGCGGGCGCGGCGGTGGCGGACGCGCCGGGTGGCGGAGGCGCGGCACCGCCGGGCGAGCTGCGACGCCAGCTCGGTTTCTTCGACGTCGCGGCCCTGCACGTCGGCGCGATCCTCGGGTCGGGCATCTTCGTCGCGCCGGCGGCGATCGCGGCGGCCTCGGCGGGCCCGGCAAGCGCTGCGGTGCTCTGGCTCGCCGGGGGTCTGGTGGCGGCGTGCGGCGCCTCCATCTACGCCGAGTGCGGCAGCCGGCTGCCGCATGCCGGCGGGTTCTACGTTTATTACCGCGAGGTGTACGGTCCGGCGATGGCGTTCGTCGGCGGCTGGGCCGCTCTCCTGGTGACCTATCCGGCCTCGGCGGCGGCGATCGCCCTGGTCTTCGGCCACTACATCGGCCAGGTCGTGCCGCCACTCCAGGGGCATGCGACCGCGTGCGCGGCGGCGGCCGTGGTCGCGACAGGAGTGATCAACGCGCTCGGCGTGCGGCTGGCGGCGATCGTCCAGAGAATCCTGAGCGGCTCGAAGATCGCGGCGCTCGCGGCGCTCGCGCTCGCGGCGTTGGTCGCGGGCGGGGCGCTGGCAGGGCGGGCCGCGGGCTCCGGCATGGCGGCTGGCGTGGCGGCTGGCGGGACGGCCGGCGTGGCGGCTGCGCCGGCGGTGGCCGCGACCGCGGCGGGTGCGCTCGGGGCATTGTCCTGGAGCGCCATCCTCGGCGCCGTCGTCGTGATGCTGTGGACCTACGACGGCTGGTCCGACATCGGGTTCATCGCGGGCGAGGTGCGCGACCCGGGGCGTGTCCTCGGGCGCGCGGTCCTCGTGTCGAGCGTGGCGCTCGCGGCGGTCTACGCGCTGGTCCAGGCGGCCGTGATGTTCCTCCTGCCGCCGGCCCGCGCCGCGGGGTCGGAGCGCGTGGTGGCCGAGGCGGTCGAGGCGGGGCTCGGTCGCGGCGCTGGCGTGCTGGTCGCGGCGCTCGTGGCGCTGTGCACCTTCGGCTCGGTGCACAGCGTCGTCCTGGGCGTGACGCGTCTTGGATACGCCATGGGGCGGGACGGCGCTTTCCTGCGCTTCTTCGCGCGCATCGATCCCCGGCTCGGGACGCCGGCGCGATCGACGGCGGCGATCGTCACCACGACGCTGGTCTATGTCTTCGTCGCCCGGTTCCGCGATCTGCTCGGGTTGTTCACCTTCAGCGTCTGGATTTTCTACGCCATCACCGCCATCGCGCTGCTCGTCTTGCGCCGCCGCGGGACGGGCGAGGCGACCGCATGGCGCGCGCCGGGAGGGCTTCTGGCGCCGATCCTCGTCCTTGGGACGGCGGCCGCGATGACGGCCGGACTCATGGCCGACAACCCCGGGCGCTCGTTCCTCGGGCTCGGTCTCCTGGCCTCGGGCTTCGCCGCCTACGCCCTCTGGCGCCGCGTCGTCCCAGCAGACGCGGCGGGGCCCGCGGCGACGGGCCCGGCCGCCGCGGGCGGCGCCGGAGCGGGCGACCGCGGAGTGGTCGCCCCGTGAACCGCGAGGCGATGCTGGCCAGAGTCGCCGCGCGCCGCGAGCCGTGGGACGTCCTCGTCGTCGGAGGGGGAGCGACCGGTCTCGGCGCTGCGGTCGACGCGGCGTCGCGCGGCTACGCGACGCTGCTGGTCGAGCAGAGCGATTTCGCCAAGGGGACCTCGAGCCGCAGCACCAAGCTGATCCACGGCGGCGTGCGCTACCTGCAACAGGGCAACATCGCGCTGGTCCTCGAGTCGCTGCACGAGCGCGGCCTGCTGATGGCCAATGCGCCGCACCTGGTGCGCAACCTGTCGTTCGTGGTCCCGAACTACGACTGGTGGGAGGGGCCGTTCTACGGCATCGGTCTCAAGCTCTACGACATGCTGGCGGGCGATCTTGGTCTCGGTCCGTCGCGCCACCTGAGCCGGGCGCAGACCCTGGAGCGCATCCCGACGCTCGAGCAGAAAGGCCTGCGCGGCGGCGTCGTCTATCACGACGGGCAGTTCGACGACGCGCGCCTGGCGATCACCCTGCTGCAGACGCTCGAGGATCTCGGCGGCTGCGCCGTCAACTACCTCGAGGTGACCGGGTTCCTGCGCGAAAAGAGCCTGGTGGCCGGCGTCACGGCGCGTGACCGCGAGGGCACCGCCGGCGGTGAAGGCGGAGGCGGCGGTGACGGCGGCGGCGCGATCCCGATCGCGTCGCGCGTCGTGATCAACGCCACCGGCGTCTGGTGCGACGCGCTGCGCGCGATGGACGATGCGGGTGCCGCGGCGATCGTCACGCCGAGCCAGGGGGCGCACATCGTCCTCGACCGCGCCTTCCAGCCCGGGACGAGCGCCATCATGGTGCCGCACACCGACGACGGTCGCGTGTTGTTCGCCGTGCCGTGGCACGGGCGCGTCGTGGTCGGCACGACCGACACGCCGCTCGAAGGCGCGCCGCTCGAGCCGCGCCCGCTCGACGAGGAGATCGACTTCCTGCTCGGGCACGCCGCGCGCTACCTGGCGCGCGACCCGCGCCCGTCCGACATCCTGTCCTGCTTCGCCGGCATCCGGCCGCTGGTGAAAGGCGACGCGGCCACCACGGCGTCGCTGTCGCGCGACCACACAGTCGTGGTCTCGACGAGCGGACTGGTCTCGATCACCGGCGGCAAGTGGACGACCTACCGGCGCATGGGCCGCGACGCCGTCAACGCCGCGGCGGCGGTCGCCGGTCTGCCGGAGAAGGCCTCGCGCACCGAGACGCTCCGCCTGCACGGCTACGAGCCGGGCGCCGCGGCCGCCGGCCGGTCGAAGGGTTCGCGCGCGGCTGCGGCGCGCGGCGCCGCGCCGGCGCCGCCGCCGTGGGACGTCTACGGCGCCGATGCGCCGGAGCTGCGGCGCCTGGCGAAGGAGGAGCCGGCGCTCGTGGAGCGTCTGCATCCGCGGTTGCCGTATCGCGCCGCGCACGTCGTCTGGGCGGCGCGGCGCGAGATGGCGCGCACGGTGGAGGACGTCCTGGCGCGGCGCACGCGCGCGCTCCTGCTCGACGCGCGCGCCAGCGTGCAGGCGGCGCCGCGCGTCGCCGAGCTTCTGGCGCGCGAGCTGGGCCGCGACGCGGCGTGGCGCGACTCCCAGGTCGAAGCCTACGCCGAGCTGGCGCGCGGATACCTTCCGGCCTGAGCCCGGTTCCCGAGTATCATCGGGGCACAGGTTCGGAGAGAGGGGTGACGACCATGTCCAGAATGATCCCGCTTCTGCTGCTGACGGTGGTCTGCCTCGGCGCGGCCGCCCCGGCGTTTGCCGGCGACGTCGTCAAGGTCGGAGGGACGCTCGACTTCCGCAAGGCTGGCTTCCTCATCGTCGACGCGCAACGGCTCCAGGTGACAAAGAAGACGCACTTCAGCGGCTCGGGCAAGGCGAAAAACCCGGACACCATCCCGCTCGGGTACCTGATCAAGGCGAAAGGAAGCCGCGCCAAGGACGGCACCATCGTCGTCAACGATCTCGAGGCGACGCCGAACGGCATGCAGACGTTCGAGAAGCAGGTGCTCGCAAGCACGAACCAGGCGGAGAAGTCGTACGTCGAGGCGAAGAAGGTTTATGACCAGGGCTCCGACGGCAAGGAGAAGGTGGTCGGCGCGCTCATCACGCAGGGACCCCAGGTGGACCGCGCGCGGCACATCATCGACCGGCTCCTGCCGCCCTACATCGATCCCAAGCAGGTGCGCATCTATGTCGTCGACAACAAGGAATGGAACGCCATGGCGATGGCGAACTACTCGATCTACGTCTACAGCGGCCTGATGAACGACATGGACGACGACGAGCTCGCGATCGTCCTGGGGCACGAGCTGTCGCACGCGACGCAGGAGCACAGCAGGCGGCAGGCGTCGAAGGGAATGATCGGCGGTCTCGCCGGCACCGTGGCCGAGCTCGGCGCCTCGATGATGAAGAGCGACCTGGCGAAGTCGGCGGTGACCGGCGCCGCAGGGCTCGGCGTCACGACGTTCGGCAACGTCTACAGCCGCGAATACGAGGACCAGGCCGATCGCGTCGGGCTGCGCTACGTCTACGAGGCGGGGTACGACTACACCAAGGCGCCGCAGCTCTGGCAGAAGTTCGCCGACAAGTACGGCGACCAGGACCAGGTGAGCAACTTCTTCTTCGGCAACCACTCGACCAATCTCGAGCGCAAGAAGGATCTGCAGAAGGAGATCGCGCACAACTACAGCGACCCCGCCAAGGACCCGCCGACCCAGAAAGCCGGCGCCTGAGGCAGGCCGGCGCATGAGCGCCACCGGCGCCTGAATTCCTAGGGCGCTCCGGCCGGGGCCGCCGGCACGCGCGCATCGAACCAAGCGAACTGCCAACCCACGGTGTAGGTGTCGAAGTTGGTCCCGGTGCGCACCGCCGCGCCCGTGCTCGCGGCGATCTTGATCGACTGCCGCCGCGTGACCGGGATGGAGCCGGTCCCGCCGACCCGCGTGCTGTTCTGTCGCGTCGAGGGCTCGCCGTCGTCCACGGTCGCGGCGCCGCCGCCGTACCAGGTGGCGTCGAAGGCCACCCAGGCGCGCGACTTGAAGGTGTAGCTGGCGTGTCCCTGCACGGCCGTGAGCGGATCCTGCCGGCGCGTCGCGTCGCCGGGGTAGAAGTCGTCGTTCGGGGTGTAGAACCAGGCGCCGAAGTAGGCGTCGAGGAACCAGCGGCCGACCGGGACCGAGACGCCGACCTCCGGCTTGAAGGCCCAGCGGTGAAGACTGAGGTTGATCAGCCGCGAGCTGTCGTACTGGCCGGTCGGAGCCTGAACGGTCAGGCTCGCGCCGAACACGGTCTTGTGCGGCGCTTTCACGAACTGCTCGCGGGTCATGGCGGGGGGCCCGACGAGATTCACCGACAGCTTCAGACGCAGGTCGGAGAGACCGGAGCGCCCCGTGGTCCGCTCGGATCCGGCGACCAGGCCGTCGAGGACGCCGCGGGCGTAGACCACCCCGCCGCCGAGGAGTGCCTGGCGGCCGGCGAGATCGAACGTGCGCGCGTAGCCGAGGGAGCCGAGATTCAGATTGGCGCGCGCGTCCTCGATCGGCACGGTCGGGTCGAACAGCAGCGCGCCCTGGGTGTTGCCGATTCCCGTCGCGAGGAAATTCAGCCCCGTCGGAGACGACGAGTAGGCGCGCGGCTCCATGTCCTGGGCCGCCGCCGGCGTCGCGAAGCCGATCGAGGCGACCAGGGTCCCGACGACCAGGGTCCCGGCGACCATGGCGCCGGCGCCGACCATGGCCGATGCGGCGAGCGCCAGGGACGAACGGGCGCCCGCCGCGCGCGGCGACGCGGGGAGGGGGACGAGACGCAGGCCCGTCAAATGGCTCCCTCTCCCGCGCGCCGATCCGCTACTCGACGCTGATCAGAAGCGCCTCGGTGTAGGAGATGACGACGTGGTCGCCCGGCTTGACGTTCTTGAGGTGACCCTTGTCCTCGACCATGAAGCTGTGGGTCTGGCCATCCTCGGTCTGCACGGTCAAAGAAGGCGCGTTCATGTCGACCGCTTTGACCAGGACGGTCACGGTCTGCTGCGAGGTCATCGAACCGCTCGGCTTCGGGGTCGCGTTCCTGACCACGGCCGGATCGTCGGTCTTCGAGGCAGGGACCGGCTCGCCCGGCTTGCGGATCTGGTAGACGAGCGACTCCTTGTAGGTGAAGGTGACCTTGTCACCGACCTTGAGCTCGTCGAACCGCCGCACCTCCGGCGGAGCGTAGATCGTCTCGGTCACCCCGTCCTTCCCCTTGAGGGTGATCAGCCGCGCGTCGTGATCGATCGCCTCGATGGTGGACTTGATGGTCGTGGAGGCTTTCTGGGTGATCGGTTTGGTGGGCTTGTCGGCGGCTGCAGCGGGCGATGCCGCGGGAACGGACAGAACGGCCAGGGTGCCGATCACGGCGAGCGCTGCGTGGATCTTCTTCATGGCGGAGTCCTCCTCCAGATGGTGCGTTCGGGAAAGCCGGATTATGTCACCTTCGGGCCCTTGGCCGCCGGATCGGCCGCCGGCCGGTCCGGGGAGAGGTAACGGTCGACCACGTTCTCCAGCTTGAAGAACATCCGCTCGCGGCCCAGCACGGCCCCGAGCGGCGAGCGTTGCACGAGCGCGAAGACCTCGGGCGTCATCCCCACCAGCCAGACCATCACGCCGCGCTCGCGCTCGCGTCTCTCGGTCGCGATCAGGGCCTTGAGCGCGGTGTATTCGAGGTTGGGCACGGCGCGCAGGTCGAAGGCGACCACCCGGGGTTTCGTCGCGACGATGAGCGCGCGGATCCTCTCGCCGACCGTCCCGACGTTGCCGAAGAAGATCCCGCCCTCGACCCTCAGGATCAGCAGGCCGGGGAACGTCTCGTCGTCGGGGTGTTCCTTGGACTGCGGACGGAAGACGTCGGTGCCGCGCTTGCGCCCGATGACGTAGACGGGAGGATTGGCGGCCTGGTAGGCGAGCGCGACGAGCGAGACGACGATCGCCACGACGATGCCCCGCAGCGTCCCGAGGAGCACGACGCCGGCCAGCGCGGCGACCGCCCAGATGAATTCCATGCGGCGGATCTTCAGGATGGCGGCGAACTCGTCCGGGCGGATGAGGCCGATCGAATAGACGATGACCACCGCCGCGAGCGTGGCCTCGGGCATCAGCCCGATGAGCGGCGCCAGGAAGAGCATGACCAGGAGCGTGGCCGCGGCCGTGACCAGCCCGGACACCTGCGAGCGCGCGCCGGCCAGGCGGTTGACCGCGGTCTGGGTCGTGCCGCCTCCGGCCGGCATCGCGCCGAAGAACGCCCCGCCGAGGTTCGCGACACCGGTGGCCAGCAGCTCGCGATTGGCGACCGGCTGGGGCTCGTGCTCGGCGACGAACGCCCTGCCGGCGGCGATCGTCTCGGTGAAGCTCATCAGCGCGATGCCGATCGCTCCGGCCCACAGGGGGCCGAAGAGCGACGGGTCGGGCGCCGTGAGCGGAGGCAGGCCGCGCGCCACCAGGCCGACGGTCTTCACCCCCATCGCCTGCAACCCGAGCCACGCCGTCCCCGCGATGCCGATCGCGACCGCGAGAAGCGGCGCCGGCGCCCGCGGCGCGAGGTGCTCGATCCCCGCCAGCAGGACGATCATCACGATCCCGACGGCGAGCGTCACGAGCGACGTGCCGGGCAGCGCCCGGGCGAGCGTGACGAGGTCGCGCAGGAACCCGACCTTCGCGATGTGCAGGCCCAAGAGCTTCGGGACCTGATCGAACACGATGACCAGGCCGATGCCCGCCTTGAATCCGACCAAGACCGGCTCGGAGATGAAGCTGGCGACGACGCCGAGCCGCAGGATCGAGGCGACGACCAGGATTCCGCCCACCAGGAAGGTGAGCGTCGCGACCGCGCGCGCGGTGGCCGCCGGGTCACCTGCGCCCGCGACCTCCGCCAGGTCGGCGCCCGCCAGAATGGCGAGTGTGGTCGTGGTGCTCACGCTGAGCGGGCGCGACGTGCCGAGCAGCGCATAGATCACCATCGGCAGGAAGGCGGTGTAGAGGCCGACCTGCACCGGCAGCCCGGCGACGGTGGCGTAGGCCATCGCCTTCGGGATCACGACGGCCGCGACGGTGAGACCGGCGACGACGTCGGCGCCCAGCCACTCCTTCCGGAAAGACAGGAGAGCGTTCATGCGATTCCCCTCAGGGCGCCTGGAGACGGCCGTGCCGCTTCAGACTCGCCACCAGCCGGTCGAGCGGCAGCGCGTGCGCCGTATGCCCGTCGCGCCCCACGGTCGTGACCGCCATCGCCAGCGCGTTGAGGATCGCCTCCTCCGTCGCCTCCTCGGCGGCGCGGAAGATCGGATCGAGGTGATCGTCGGCGACCACGGTCAGCGTGTAGGTCAGCGGCTTCGGGTAGTGGGGCACCCGGTTGCCGGTCGAGAAGGCGAGGAAGATGTCGCCCGAGCCGTGGTTGGCGATCGTCCCCGTGCGTGCCAGGCCGAGCGCGGCTTTCGACGCGAGGCGCTTGAGCTTGAGATGATCGAGCGGCGCGTCGGTGGCGACGACGATGATGATCGAGCCGTCGGGCGCCGCCGCGTCGCTCGCGGCCGCGCCTCCCGCCGCGGACGGATCCTCGGGGAGCAGGTCGGTGATCTCGCGACCGACCGGGACGCCGGCGACGGTGAAATCGCGGCGGCGTCCCATGTTGGCGTTCACCAGGACGCCGACGGTGAAGCCGCCGTCCTCACGGCGCAGCACGCGCGACGCCGTGCCGATACCGCCCTTGAACTGGTACGACATCATCCCGGCGCCGGCGCCGACGGCGCCCTCGGCGACCGGCCCCTCCTTCGCTTCTTCGATGGCGCGCACGGCGTCGGCCGGCGAGACGTGCCGGCCCCGGGCGTCGTTGAGGAACGAGTCGTCGCACTCGGCGACGGTCGGCGCGACGACGTCGTCGTCGATGCCGATGTCCGGGTAGCGCTTCAGCATGTAGTCGACGACCCCGTCCATGACGCGGCCGATGTTCATGGTGTTGGTCAGCAGGATC
Source organism: Patescibacteria group bacterium (assembly GCA_035638115.1). GTDB lineage: Bacteria > Acidobacteriota > Polarisedimenticolia > Gp22-AA2 > Gp22-AA2 > DASRAN01. The sequence goes on from DASRAN010000057.1 coordinate 71,292, forward strand.
GGAACCTCGAGCGCCCCCTGCGTGTCGATCCAGATGCTGCCGGTCATCTCGCCGGTGCCGTTCAGGACCCAGGTGGCGGCCGGCACCTTCTCGCGCCACAGGTCGCCGCCGTGCGGCAGGATGGCGGTCACGCCGGTGCGCGCGGGTCCCTCGCCCGGCTTCAGACGCCCGCTTCCTTTATTGATCGTGACGTGACCGACGCGCACGCCCTTCACGTCGGTGATGGCGTTCTGCGGTCCGGGCGCCATCTCGCCGATGACGATGCCGAGATCGCGCACCCGCCGGCGCGGCGCCTGGCTGTCCGGGGCCGCGGAGGCGGGAGCGGCGCCCGCGGCCGCGGCGCCCGCGGCCGCGACGGCCGGCACGCCGCTCGCCGCGCCGCTCGCCGCCAGGGCCAGGAGCCCCAGCGCGACGGAAGCCGCGAGGTGACGCGGGCGGATCACGCGCGTTTCGCCCGGGCGCGCCAGGCGGCGACCGCCTGCCGGACCCGTCGGGCGGCCGGCTCGACCGACGCCGGCGTGCATCCGGCGGGGAACACGTCCGCCGCGATGCCGACCGCGGCGGCGCCGGCGTCCAGGTAGTCCGCGAGGGTTTCGATGGTCGGGCCGTTGGTCGGCAGGAACGCGATGTCGGGGAACGGGCCGCGCACGGCGCGCAGGAATTGCGGCCCGCCGAGCGCGCCGGACGGGAACACCTTCACCACGCGCACGCCGTGACGAGACGCCTTCAGGATCTCCGTCGGCGTCGCCGCGCCGGGTATCGCCAGCAGGCCGAGCCGCGTCGCCTCGTCGATCGCCTCGGGCGCGAAGACGGGGGAGAGCGTGAATCGTCCGCCGGCGCGGTGCACGGCGCGGGCGTCCTCGGGGGTGAGGACGGTCCCGCCGCCCACCAGCGTGCCCGGATCGCGCGCCAGGATCGCCATCGCCTCGAGCGCCCCCGGCGTCGTGAGGGTCATCTCGAGGACCGTGAGACCGCCCCGGACCGCGGCGCGGCACAGGTCGACGAGCGGCGCGCCGGGTCCCATGCGGATGCAGAGGGCGACGCCATCGTCGAGAAACTCCGCCAGCGTCCGGTCGATGGCGCCGCCGTGCGCCGGATTCGGGGCTGCATCACGCGTGGTCACGATCTCGTCTCCTTCGGAAGGGCCTGGACCCCGCCGCGCGACTCGATCTCGCCGACGAGGGCCCGATGCATGGCGTCCTTGTACAGATCTCCGAGGGTCGGATAGTTGAAGCAGGCGCGGTTGAACACGGTCCAGTCGCTGTCGGTGAGAAGCGCCATCAGGCCGATGTGAATCAGCTCCGAGGCGCTCTCGCCGATGGCGTGCACGCCGAGAAGCCGCCCGTCGCCGCGGCGGAACAGGAGCTTGAGGAAGCCGCACTCGTCGCCGATGATCTCGCCGCGCGGGTTCTGCTGGTAGAACGCCCGGCCCACGACGTAGTCGACCCCCTGCGCCTTGAGCTCCTCCTCGGTGCACCCGACCGCGCTGACCTCGGGGATGGTGTAGATCCCCGTCGGCAGGAGCGGCGAGATCTCGTCCTTCAGGTTGACGTCGAAGGCGTGGCACATCGCGACGCGCGCCTGCTCCATGCTGGTCGAGGCCAGGGCGGGAAAGCCGATGACGTCCCCCACGGCGTAGATGTGCGGCACATTGGTGCGGAATCCCTTGTCGACCGTGATCAGTCCGCGCTGGCCGGTGGTGATGCCGGCCGCGGCGAGCTTCAGCCGCTCGACGTTGCTGTCCCGGCCGGCGGCCACCAGCACGGTGTCGATCGCCAGGCGGGCGCCCGAGGCCAGGGACAGCGTCACGTCCCCGGTCTCCGGCGCCTCGCAACGCAGCACGCGCTCGCCCCAGTGGAAGACGATGCCCAGCTTCTCCATCGCCGCGGTCAGCGCCTGCGACAGCTCGCGATCGAGGAACGGCAGCAGGATCGATCGCCCGTCGATGACGTGGACCTCGGCGCCGAGCGCGGCGAACGTGCAGGCATACTCGCTGCCGATCACGCCGGCGCCGACCACCGCCAGGCTCGACGGAAGATGATCGAGGGAGAGCACCTCGTCCGAGTCGGCGACCCGCGGATGCTCGAATGGGAACTCGGGGGGCCTCGCCGGCGACGAGCCGGTGGCGATCAGGATGACGTCGCCGCGCAGCAGCCGCTCCGGCGTGCCGGCCACCCGCACGGTGTGCGCGTCGACGAACGACGCCTCGCCGTGGATCAGCTCGATGCCCGGGCGCGCCAGGTGGCCGAGGATGCGGGAGCGCTCGTTGGCGGTCACGCGCTCTTCGTGGAACATGAAATCGGCGACCGTGGCCTGGCGCCGCAGCGACAGGTCGACCCCGTACAGCGAGCGCGCCTTCAGGCCGGAGAGGGCGAGCGCCGTCTCGCGCAGGGTCTTGCTCGGCAGCGTGCCGGTGTTGGTCGCGGCGCCCCCCACGCGCCGGTCGCGCTCGACGATGGCGACGGTCTTCCCGAGGACCGACGCGGTCAGCGCGCCCTTCTCGCCTGCGGGACCGGCGCCGATGACGATCAGATCGTGCGTTGAGCCGTGCTGCATGCGCGATCTCCGGGGAAGGGGATTATAACCGCGCCGGCGGCGACGCGCGGGGCGGATGGTAGAATCACGAACTGCTCTCGCGTGGCACGATGCGTCCCGCACGGCATGTTTTCGGGGAGACCGGTCTGATGCGCAAGCTGCTGCTCGTCGTGGGAATCCTGAACATCGCGATCGTCTGTCTCGCGGGTTGGGTGGCGTGGCGCGTCGTCCGGATTCCCAGGAGGCTCCCGGCGGTCCCGATGGAGCTCGCCACGCGCGCCGTCATTCCCGGCATCCCGGGCGCCCGCTACTGGGTCGGCGTGGACATCGAGCCCTTCGTCAGGGACGTGCTGGCGGGGCGGCAGCGCGAGATCGACGAGCTGGCCCGGAACGGGCACACCGGCCCGCTGCCGCCGGCGGATCTCCTGGCGGTGTCGGGCGGCGGCGACAACGGAGCGTTCGGAGCCGGGCTCCTGTGCGGCTGGACCGCGGCGGGGAACCGCCCGGCGTTCAAGGCGGTCACCGGCGTCAGCACCGGGGCGCTGATCGCGCCGTTCGCGTTCCTGGGGATGGAGTACGACGACGTGCTGCGGCAGGTCTACACGTCGGTGAAGCCGACCGACATCGCCGAGCGTCGCAGCTTCCTGGCGGCGATCGACAACGACGGCATGGCGGACAACCGCCCGCTCTGGGGCCTGATCTCGAAGTTCATCGACAGCAAGTTCCTGGAGAAGATCGCCGCGGAGCACGCCCGTGGACGCGCCCTCCTGATCGGGACGACCAACCTCGACGCCCGCCAGCCGGTGATCTGGAACATGGGAGCGATCGCCTCGAGCGGCGCCCCCGGCGCGCTCGATCTGTTCCGCAGGATCCTCCTGGCCTCGGCGGCGATCCCGGGCGCCTTCCCGCCGTCGATGATCCCCGTGGAGGTCGACGGCAAGCCGTACGAGGAGATGCACGTCGACGGCGGCGCCTCGTCGCAGGTCTTCCTGTACCCGCCCAGCCTGAGGAGCGTGGCGCAGTCGATGGGTGCGGACCTGACGCGCCAGCGCGAGCTGCGCGTGTACATCATCCGCAACGCGGAGATGAAGACCACCTGGGATCCGGTGCAGCGGCGGACGATGAACATCGCGGGGCGCGCCATCGCCTCGCTCATCCACACGCAGGGGATCGGCGACCTGTATCGCATCTACGTCACGACGCAGCGCGACGGCCTCGACTTCAACCTCGCCTACATCGGACCCGACTTCAGCTACCAGGGCGTCAAGAAGGAAGAGTTCGACACCCCGTACATGCAGGCGCTGTTCGACTACGCGTTCAAGCTCGGGAAGGGCGGCTACCCCTGGAAGAAACTGCCGCCCGGTCTCGACGCGCCGCTGCCGCGCTAGCGATCGTCCGGCCCGGACCGGATCCTAAGGTTTCGTCTCCAGGCTCGCGACGACGCGCGCGCGCATCACCTCGAAGAACGGGTTGCAGCGCAGCCGCGCGAAGGTGCCGAGCGGCACCAGGAGCGCGCCGCTCTCGCCGCGCGGCGCCACGGCGCCCAGATGGAACGCGGGCCCCGGGCCCGGCTTCGGTTCGAGGCCATAGACCGGATCGTCGGGCGGGAACGGCAGCGCCACGTGCCCCAGCGAGAAGACGCCGCGCGGCCACTCGAGATCCAGGTCGGTCTCCTGCTCGACGTTCGCCCCCGGCTCGCGCGTGAAGGCGGCGAGACGGGCGGTGCCGCCGGGACGGTTGCCGATGATGGTGAGGCGGAACGGCAGGTCGGAGCGGATCCGGAGCCGATCCAATCCCTCGATCGGGCCCGGGTTGATCAGCCCTTCCATCTCGTCGCGCCGGTTGACGTCGAAGACGACCAGCTCGTGGCCGCGCTGCGGCAGGAGGGACATCAGGCCGCGCACGACCTCGGCCGCGCTGACCGTGGAGTCGACGAGCGACTGGAACGCCAGGACGCGCGGCATGCCGTCGAGGCGTCCATTCTGCGCGGCGGCGAGCGTCGCCTTGCGCAGAACGCGCGTCAGGGTGTCGATCTGGTTCCCCGCGTTCACCGGGAACGAGTTGTACTTGTACGGGTCGTACTCCGGCAGCACGTCGATCCATTTCGATTTCTCGAAGTACGGAAGGAACGACAGGCCGGCGACGATGTTGGTGAGCACCGCGAACGGCGAGATGCCGATGGCCGGCGACACCAGGTAGAGGCGCTCCGGCTTCGGCAGCGACGGGTCGTCGAGCGCGCGCACCGAGTAGAGCGTCACGAGCGCCGCGCCCGTCGAGTGGCCGCCCATGAAGAACGGCTTGCCGGGTCCGGCCTTCGCCGCCGCGTGTTTCGCCGCCAGGACGACGGCGGCGTACCAGTCCTTCCAGGAGACGCCGACGAGCGACGACGGCAGCGTGCCGTGACCGGGAAGGCGCAGCGCGAGCACGTAGTACCCCTGCGCGTAGAAGGTCTCGGCCAGGGCGCGCACGCTGTAGGGCGAGTCGGACAGGCCGTGCACCAGGAGCACCGCGCCGCGCGGCTCGCGCGGCACGAGCTCGAACGACCGGTTGTACGGAGTGTCGAGGGCCAGCTTCGAGACGATGCCGTTCGGGTTGTAGCGTCCCAGCATCTGCGTGTCGGCCGCGGCCGGGTCGTCCAGCACGCGCTTGCGCATCTCGGCGAACAACCGGTCCTCGAGACGGCGATAGTCGTCGAATGACGCGGGCGCGCCGGCGCCGCCGGCGCGGAACTCTCCCTCGAGCACGACGCGATGCCACGGGCGCAGCGCCGGCAGCCGCAGCCGGGCCTGGAACGCGAACAGCAGCACGATCGACGCGAGGCCGATCGCCCCCATCCCGACGAGATACAGAAGCCAGCGTGCGAGGCGTCGTGGCAGCGTCATCTCAGTCCATCCTCCCGTCCCTTGACCGATCGCCGGCACTCACTCTACCGTTCGGGCCGGCCATGAAACCCATCGTAGCGAGAATCCCCCGTCTGCGCTTTGTCGTGATCCTCGGCTTCCTGCTGCTGATCCTGGTGCTGTCGCCCGTGCTTCAGGGGGAGACGAGGCCGGCGATGTCCCGCATGCTCGGACTCCTGGGGCTCCTCGTGCCGATCCTGGCGCTGGTGGCGATCGACGCCCCCGGCCGCCCGCGACGCATCGCGATCGCCCTGGCCTTTCTCTGCGTTCTGGCGAGCGCCGACAATCTCGCCGGATTCTCGCACCTCCCGCCCCAGATCGGGATCGCCGTGTGCGTGATTTTCCTCGCCTACACGACCGCCCGGCTGTTCGCCGGCGTGGTGGCGAGCCGGAACGTGAATGCCGACGTGATCGCGGGGGCGCTCGCCAGCTACATGCTGGTCGGGCTGACCTGGGCCTTCGCTTACGGTCTGCTCGAGACGGTGCGGCCCGGCTCGATCCACGGGCTCGCCGAAGGCGGCGCCGCGCTCGATTTCCCCAGCCTCCTCTACTTCAGCTACATCACTCTTCTGACCATCGGGTACGGGGACATCACGCCCTTGTCGGCCACGGCCCGGATGATGACGGTCGTCGAGGGGCTCCTCGGGATGACCTTCACCACGATCATTCTCGCCGTGCTGGTCTCCGCTCATCTGCGCCAGCGCGATAACGGCGTATAATCCGCCCACCATAACAGCAGGGGGGACGATGAGATTCCGGACCGGGAGGATCCTTGTCGCGGCGATCTGCGCCGCGATCCTGCCGGCGTGCTCCAAGCCGGCCGCGACGGTGGCGCCACCCATCGAAGTGCCGGTCGTGCAGGTCATCCAGCGCGACACGCCGATCACGGCCGAGCGGGTCGGGCAGATCTACGGCGCCGAGGACATCGAGCTGCGGGCCCGGGTCGCCGGCTTCCTCGAGAGCATCCACTTCAAGGAAGGCAGCACCGTCCGGAAGGGCGACCTCCTTTACACCATCGACCCGCGCGAGGAGCAGGAGAAGGTCGCCGAGGTCCAGGGCGAGCTGGCGTCGGCGAAGACGCGCCTCGTCAAGGCGCAGTCGGACGTGCGCCGTTATCGCCCGCTGGCCGAGATGCATGCCGTGAGCCAGGCCGATCTCGACTCGGCGGTCGCCGAGGAAGGGGCGGCGACCGGCCAGGTGGATGCCGCCGAAGCGGCGCTGCGCTCGGCGCGTATCTCGCTCGGATACACGCGCATCTCCTCGCCCATCGACGGTCTCATCGGCATGACGCAGGCGAAGGTCGGAGACTACGTCGGGCAGTTCCCCAACCCGGTCGTGCTCAACACGGTGTCCAACGTCTCAACGGTGCAGGCGCGGTTCGCCATCACCGAGCGTGACTACCTCGACCTGGTGCACAAGTTCGGGACGCAGGGGGAGGGCGCGACCCGGCACGACGACATCGAGCTGCTCCTGGCCGACGGATCGGTCTACCCGCACAAGGGCAGCCTCGACTTCGCCGACCGGCAGGTCGATCCTTCGACCGGAACGCTGCGCATCCAGGCGTCGTTCCCGAACCCGGACCGGGTTCTGCGGCCGGGGCAGTACGCGCGCGTGCGCATCGTGATCGACGTCCGCAAGGGGGCGCTGCTCGTGCCGCAGCGCGCCGTGCAGGAGCTGCAGGGACAGCAGATGGTCTCCATCGTCGGGGCGGACGACGCCGTCGAGAGCCGCACCCTGCAGATGGGCCCGCGCATCGGCGGTCTCTGGATGGTCGATCAGGGTCTCAAACCGGGGGACCGCGTCATCCTTGAAGGGGCGCAGAAGGTCCGGCCGGGGACGAAGGTGGTGCCGAAGGAGGTGCCGGCGCCCGACGACCCAGTGGCCGCGCCGGTCGCTCCCACGCCGGCCACCTGATGGCGAGCTTCTTCGTCAACCGCCCGATCGTGGCGATGGTGATCTCCATCGTCATCGTGCTGCTCGGCCTCGTGGCCCTGGGGCGCGTGCCGGTGGCGCAGTACCCCGACATCGTCCCGCCGATGATCCAGATCACCACGACCTACGTCGGCGCCAGCGCCGTGGACGTCGAGCAGTCGGTGGCGACCCCGATCGAGCAGCAGGTCAACGGCGTCGACAACTCGATCTATCTCAAGTCGATCAACGCGAACGACGGCACCCTGACGATGCGCGTGTCGTTCGAGGTGGGGACCGACCTCGACATCGCCAACGTCCTGACCCAGAACCGCCTGTCGCAGGCGACGGCGAGCCTCCCGGCGTCGGTGAAGAACTACGGCGTCACGGTCAAGAAGTCGCTGGCGTTTCCGCTGATGCTGGTCGCCCTCAAGTCGCCGAATGGCACCTACGACAGCGCCTTCCTCAGCAACTACGCGGCCATCAACATCAACGATGCCCTGGCGCGCATCCGCGGGGTCGGCCAGGTGAACCTCTTCGGCGGCAGCGACTACGCCATGCGCGTCTGGATCAATCCGGACCGTCTGGCGTCGCTCGGTCTCACGGTGCCCGACATCGTCAACGCCATCCAGCAGCAGAACGTGATCACGCCGGCGGGGCAGCTCGGCGGGCAGCCGGCGCCGCCGGGCACCGATTTCACCTACATCGTGAAGACGCAGGGACGCCTGATGACCGTCGAGGAGTTCGGGCAGATCGTCCTGCGCACCAATCCCGACGGGTCGCAGGTGCGCCTGGGGGACGTCGCCCGCACCGAGCTCGGCTCGCTGCTCTACACCGCCCGCGGCCGCCTGAACGGCAAGCCGGGCGCGGTCATCGCCATCTACCAGGCGCCCGGCTCCAACGCCCTGCAGGTCTCCGATGCCATCAAGAAGACGGTGGCCGAGGCGGCCGGGCGCTTCCCGCAGGACCTGGAGTACGAGATCTCCCTCGACACGACCCTGCCGGTGCGCGAGGGGATCAACGAGATCATCCACACGCTGTTCGAAGCCGTCGTCCTGGTGCTCATCGTCGTCTTCGTCTTCCTGCAGAACTGGCGCGCGACGCTCATCCCGCTGATGACCGTGCCGGTCTCGCTGGTCGGCACCTTGATGGCCTTCCCGCTGCTCGGCTTCTCGGTCAACGTGCTGTCGCTCCTGGGGCTCGTGCTCGCCATCGGCATCGTGGTCGACGACGCCATCGTCGTGGTCGAGGCGGTCATGCACCACATCGAGCACGGGATGTCGCCGAAAGAGGCGACCCTCAAGGCGATGGAGGAGGTCTCCGGCCCGGTCGTCGCCATCGCCCTCATCCTGACCGCCGTCTTCGTGCCGGTCGCCTTCGTCAGCGGCATCACCGGCCGGCTGTACCAGCAGTTCGCGATCACCATCGCCATCTCGGTGCTGCTCTCGGCGTTCAACGCCCTGACCCTCAGCCCGGCGCTGAGCGCCCTGCTCCTGAAGCCGAAAGGGGAGTCGAAGTCGTTTCTCGATCCGTTCTACCGCTGGTTCAACCGCGTGTTCGAGAAGTTCACCGGCGGCTACGTCGGTCTCACCGGCTTCATGGTCAAGCGGATGGTGCGCAGCCTGATCATCGTGGTGATCCTGATGGGCGCCTCGGTCGTGCTGGTGCGGCACATCCCGGCGGGCTTCGTCCCCGAGGAAGACGAGGGGTACGTCATGGTCAACGTCCAGCTCCCGGACGCGGCCTCCCTCGATCGATCCGACGCGGTCTGCAAGAAGGTCGAGGCGATCCTGGGGCGCACCGAGGGGATCGCGTCGTACACGACGGTGACCGGCTACAGCATGCTGACCTCCGCCTACGCCTCGAACAACGCCTTCTTCTTCGTGTCGCTCAAGGAGTGGCACGAGCGCCACGGCGCCGCACTCAATTCGAAGGGGATCATGGCGACGCTCAACCGGGAGTTCGCCATGACCATCCCGGAAGCGACGGTGTTCGCGTTCGGGCCACCGGCGATTCCCGGGCTGGGGAGCGGGGCGGGATTCACGTTCGTCCTGCAGGATCGCACCGGGAACAGCCCGCAGTTCCTCGCCGACCAGGCGCAGAAGTTCGTCGCGGCGGCCTCCCAGCGGCCGGAGATCGGCCGCATCCTGACCACGTTCCGCGCCGGCGTTCCCCAGGTCTACGCCGAGGTCGATCGCGACAAGGTCCTCAAGCAGGGCGTGACGATCGCGGACGTCAACACGACGCTCGGCGCGTTCCTGGGCGGATCGTACGTCAACGACTTCAACCGCTTCGGGCGCGTCTACAAGGTGTTCGTCCAGGCGGAGCCCGAGTTCCGCGTCCGGCCCGAGGACCTCAGCCTGTTCCACGTGCGCAACGCCTCTGGAAAGATGGTGCCCCTGTCGACCTTGGTCGCCACCTCGAGCGCGTCGGGCCCCGAGTACACCAATCGCTTCAACCTGTTCCGCTCGGCCGACATCACCGGCGTGCAGGCGCCGGGGTATTCCTCGGCACAGGCGCTCGCCGCCCTCGAGGAGGTGGCGAAGGAGACCCTGTCGCCCGAGGCCGGATACGACTGGGCCGACATGTCGTACCAGGAGAAGAAGGCGGCCGGTTCGAGCGCCGTGGTGTTCGCGTTCGCCATCTTCCTGGTGTTCCTGATCCTGGCGGCGCAGTACGAGTCGTGGTCGCTGCCGTTCAGCGTGCTGCTCGGGACGCCGTTCGCGGCCTTCGGCGCGTTCCTCGGGCTCTGGCTGGCGCGGCAGAGCAGCGAGTCGTACGTCAACAACGTGTTCGCGCAGATTGGCCTGGTGATGCTGATCGGCCTGGCGGCGAAGAACGCGATCCTGATCGTCGAGTTCGCGCGCGCCAAGATGCACGAGGGGGTGCCGATCGTCGAGGCGGCGCTCGAAGGGGCGAAGCTGCGCTTCCGGCCGATCCTGATGACCGCCTTCGCCTTCATCCTGGGCGTCGTGCCGCTGGTCACCGCCTCCGGCGCCGGCGCCGAGGGGCGCAAGGTGATGGGCATGGCGGTCTTCTCCGGCATGCTGATCGCCACGATGATCGGCGTGGTGCTCATCCCGGTGCTCTTCTGCTTCGTGGAGAAGATCACCGGCGGCGGCAAGCACGCGCCGGCGTCCCCCGAGGGCAAGCCGGCCGCGCCGGCGCCCGCGGGAGGTCATTGAGATGCGGCGCGGCCCCGTCACGCGGGCGGTCGTCCTTGTCGCCGCGGTCGTCCTGATCGCCCCGCTCGTCGCGGGATGCCGGCTCGGGCCCGACTACCAGCCGCCTGAGATGGAGCTGCCGCAGATGTGGCGTCAGGTCGCCCCGGCGGGCGAGTCGAGCGCCAACGTCGCCTGGTGGGATCTGTTCCAGGACAGCGCGCTGCGCCAGCTCA
>DASRAN010000058.1:0-4253 GCA_035638115.1 Patescibacteria group bacterium
GCAGGGAATAGTCCTGCGTCTGGCCTCCGTAGGGATCGATCGGCACGCCGTCGGCGTCCACCAGCCAGACCCGGTCGCGCAGGGCGGCGAGGCCGCGCGGCACGCGCTCCTCGATGGCGCAGAACAGGCCGTCCGGGAGGAGGCGCTTGACGACGGCGCGCTTCACCCAGCGGCGCTCCTCCAGGTCGTGGCCCAGGCGGACCGGATCGAGCCGGAAGATGTTCCGTCCGAGGTGGCGCTGCAGCACGCGCCGCAGATCGGCCGCGGGGGCGTACTGCGTGTCGGAGAATTCGATCCGGCGCAGGAGGAACCGCGGCGAATGCCTCACGTACCGCCGGGCGCCCCAGGCGGCGCCGCCGAGGACGACCAGGGCGCACAGCGGCACGGCGAGCAGGAGCCCGCTCCTGAGGCGCCGGCGCCTGAGGACCTGCCCGCCCCGCCCCCGCCTGAGGATGCGGAGAGGCTCGGCGCTCGCGGATCGCGCCGCCTCGCGGGATCCTGTCGCCAGGCGCCTGGGCCTCAGCTCCATACGACCACCTCGGTCTCGAGCGTGATGCCGGTCTTCCTGTTCACTTCGTCCCGGACCTTGTCGATGAGCGTCGCGACGTCCTTGTGGGTCGCGCCCCCCCGGTTGACGATGAAGTTGGCGTGGACCTCCGACACCACCGCCGCGCCGATCGCCGTCCCCTTCAGGCCGCAGGAGTCGATCAGCTTCCCGGCGTGATTGTCCGGAGGGTTCCTGAAGATGCAGCCGGCATTCTTCGCGGCGGTCGGCTGCGTCGCCACGCGCTTGTCGTGGAACTCCTTCATCCGCTCCTTGATGCGCACCGGGTCGTCCGGCGTCAGGGTCAGGGTCGCCGCCGCGATGAACCGGTCGCCGATGCCCGGGCTCTGGCGGTACGCGAAGGTCTCGGGGCCGGTGAACAGGTCCTCGATCTCGCCGCGGCGCGACACGGCCAGGAACGACGAGACCGAGTCGCCGAACATCCCCTCGTGCCAGCCCGCGTTCATGCGGACGCAGCCGCCGACGCTTCCCGGGATCCCCTCGGCGAACTCGATCCCCGAGAGGCCGGCGGTGGCCACGCGCTTCGCCAGCTTCGGCACCGAGTACCCGGCGCCGACGCGCACCGTCTCCCGGGCGATCTCGGGCGCCGTGTCCAGGCCTTCGGAGGAGATGACGACGAAGGACGGCCCGGCATCGGCCACCAGGAGGTTCGAGCCGGCCCCCAGGTAGTCGAACGGGACGTCCGCAGAGGCGAAGTGCTCGAGGACGTCGGCCAGGTCCTCGGCCCGGGCCGGGACCAGGAACAGGCGCGCCGGCCCGCCGACGCCGAGCGAGGTGGGCGATCGGAGCACCACGTCGCGCAGGACGTGCACCTTCGACTCGCGCAGGATCGATTCGGCTTCCGTCACCCAGTCTTTCGCCGCCACCGTCAGCACCGTCCCGTCATTTCGACCTCGGGCGATTCAGGAACTCGTCGCCGGCCTTGTAGACGCTGCCGGCCCCCATCGTGATCACCATGTCCCCCTCGCGGGCCCGCTCCTTGAGCCAGGCCGGAATGTCCTTGAGGTCCCGAACCAGCGTCACGTCCTTGTGGCCGTGCTCCTCGATCGCCCGCGCCACCTCCTCGGCGGTGATCCCGGGGATCGGCGCCTCGCCGGCCGGGTAGATGTCGCACACCGCGAGGACGTCGGCGTCGTAGAAGGAGCGCCCGAACTCGCCCAGAAGGGCCTGCACGCGCGAGTAACGGTGCGGCTGGAACACCACCACGGTCCGCCGGCCGAAGCCCTTCTTGGCGGCGGCGAGGGTGGCCACGATCTCCGAGGGATGATGGCCGTAATCGTCGATGACCATGATGCCGTCCGCCTCCCCCTTCAGCTGGAAGCGCCGATCGGCGCCCGAGAAGCGGGCCATCTCCGCGACGATCGTCTCGAACGACATCTCGAGATCGAGCCCCACGGCGATCGCCGCCAGCGAGTTCTGGATGCTGTGGCGCCCCGGGACGCGCAGGCTCACGCGCCCGAGCTTCTTCCCCTGCAGCCTGATCGTGTAGGCGGACTTGAACCCCTCCAGCTCGACGTCGGTGGCCGACAGGTCGGCCTGGGCCGAGAAGCCGTAGGTCACGACACGGCGCGACAGGCGCGGCAGGATCTCCTGCACCCCCGGGTCGTCGAGGCAGACGATGCCGACGCCGTAGAACGGGACCTTGTTGAGGAAATCGGCGAACGAGTCCTGCAGCCGGCCCAGCGCCCCGTAATGATCGAGGTGCTCGGCGTCGATGTTGGTCACGACCGCGATGGTCGGCGTCAGCCGCAGGAACGAGCCGTCGCTCTCGTCGGCTTCGGCCACCAGCAGGTCCCCCTTCCCCAGCTTGGCGTTGCTGCCGATCACCCCGAGCCGGCCGCCGATGATGATCGTCGGATCGAGCCCCGCGCCCGACAGGACCTGGGCGACCATCGAGGTGGTCGTCGTCTTGCCGTGCGAGCCGGCGATGGCGATGCCGTACTTGATGCGCATCAGCTCGGCCAGCATCTCGGCGCGCGGGATCACCGGCACCTGGCGCCTGCGGGCCTCCAGCACCTCGGGGTTGTCGGGGCGCACGGCCGACGACACGACCACCACGTCGGCGTCGCCGATGTGATCGGCCTTGTGGCCTCGGGCGATCGTGCCACCCAGGCCGCGCAGCCGCTGCACCGTGGCCCCCTCCTCCAGGTCGGAGCCGGTCACCTGGTAGCCCAGGTTGATCAGGACCTCGGCGATGCCGCTCATGCCGCTGCCGCCGATCCCGACGAAATGGATGCGGCGCGTCTTGCGCAGCATCACCATGCGTGCCTCATGCGAGCATCTCCTCGATCATGTCCACGATGCGCGCCGCGGCGTCGGGGCGCGCCAGCGTCGCGGCGGAGCGCTCCATGGCCATGACGCGCGTCGGATCGCCGCGCAGGGCCAGGATCTCGCGGGCGAGCGCCTCGCCGGTCAGGGCGGGCTCGTCCATCAGGATGGCGGCGCCCGAATCGGAAAGCTTCCGGGCGTTGAAGCGCTGGTGGTCGTGCGCCGCCGTGGGCAAGGGGACCAGGATCGACGCCTTGCCGCAGGCCGCGATCTCCGACACGCTGCTGGCCCCGGCCCTCGAGATCACCAGGTCGGCCCACTCGTACGCCTCGCGGATCGCCGTGATGTACGGGGCGACCGCGGCCTCGAATCCCAGGGCCTGGTAGGCGGCCGAGACGCGCTCGAAGTCGGCCTGGCCGGTGCCGTGCGTGAAGCGCAGCCCCAGGCGGCTCTCGACGAGCCGCGGCAGGGCGTCGATGACCGCCCCGTTCAGCGCCCTCGCCCCCTGGCTGCCGCCGAAGATCAGCACGTTGAACGTGTTCCCCCGGGTCCTGCGCCTCGCCCCGCGGAACCCGGCGCGGATCGGATTGCCCGACAGCTCGCCGCGGCCGCCGAACGAATGCTTCGTCTCGTCGAACGACACCGCCACCTTGCGTACCCAGGGGGCCAGCATCCGGTTGGTCAGGCCCGGGCGATAGTTCTGCTCGTGGATCAGGCTGGGAAGGCGCAGCGTGACCGCCGCCATCACCATCGGGCCGGAGGCGTACCCCCCGACCCCGATCACCGCCTTCGGCTTCATCTTCACAAGCTCCCGGATCGACTGCACATACCCGCCCACCGCCCGCGCCAGCCCGCGCGCCCTGCCGGCCAGGGACTTCCCGACCACGCCGCCGCTCGCGATCGCGATCAGCCGGTACCCGTGCGCCGACAGGATGCGGCGCTCCAGCTCGGTTCCCGCGCCCGCGAACACGACCTCGACCCCCCGGCGTCTTGCCGCCAGCTCCTCGGCGATGGCGATGCCGGGATACAGGTGGCCTCCCGTCCCGCCGCCGGCGATGACGAACGTTTCCGACGCCATCTCTCCCAGGCCCGATACTCGGGCAGGCTCCTACGACGAATGCTGCGAGATGTTCAGCAGCACCCCGAGGGCGCACAGGCTGACCACCAGGCTCGAGCCGCCGTACGACAGGAACGGCAGCGGGATCCCCTTGGTCGGCATCAGACCGAGAGTCACCGCCATGTTCATCATCGCCTGGGCGACCAGCCACGTGGTGATCCCCATCCCGAGGTAGTAGCCGCCCCGGTCCGGCGCGCCGGCCGCGGCGACGACGCCGCGCCAGAACAGCACGCCGAACGCGGCGATCACCGCCGCGGCGCCGATCAGCCCCATCTCCTCCGAGATCACCGAGAACACGAAGTC
>DASRAN010000059.1:0-15954 GCA_035638115.1 Patescibacteria group bacterium
GCTCGTCGAGGAGCAGCAGCTCCGGCTTGTGCGCCAGGGCGCGCGCCAGAGCCACGCGCTGCTGCTGGCCGCCGCTGAGCTGCTGCGGCAGCCGGCGGCCGAGCCCCGCGAGACCGACCATCTCCAGCATCTCGTCGCGGCGCCTCGCTCGCTCGGCCGCGCGCACCCTGCGGACCCGCAGCGGGAACTCGATGTTCTCGCCCACCGTCATGTGCCGGAACAGCGCGTAGCTCTGGAACACGAAGCCGATGCCGCGCGCCTGCGCCGGCAGCCCGGTCACGTCGCGCCCGTGCAGGAGGACGCGGCCGGTCTCCGCTTCGGTCAGGCCGGCGATGATGCGCAGCACCGTGCTCTTGCCGCTGCCGCTCGGCCCGAGCAGCACGAAGAACTCCCCGTCCCCGATCTCGAGCGAGACCTGGTTGACCACGGCGTGGCCTTCGTAGCGCTTGATGAGCTGCTCGAGTCGTATCGACATCGCTGGGAGCCTGCTCCTCGGGGCGGACCACGGCCGGGACGGGGCCTGGCCCGACCGGGAAGATACGGCCCGGAGGTGATGGGCGGGGTCGAAGGGTGGTTACAGACGGGTCACAGGCGTCACGACGACGCTCAGAGCGCCGGCAGCGACTCGACGATGGATCCGGCGCTCCACTCGACGCCCTC
This sequence comes from Patescibacteria group bacterium, assembly GCA_035638115.1. Classification (GTDB taxonomy): domain Bacteria; phylum Acidobacteriota; class Polarisedimenticolia; order Gp22-AA2; family Gp22-AA2; genus DASRAN01. The sequence continues at coordinate 661 of DASRAN010000059.1, forward strand.
GCCGGTGGACGCTAGAATACCGCCCTCACGTTTCGGGCGGGGGCTGGTTTCCAGGAACGCATGTCATCGTCGAGTCCGTCCACCCCCACCACCAGCGCGCCCGCGTCACCCAACGTGCCCAGGTCCCCCGCCGCGTCGGCGCGCCCGTCGATCCTCCGGATGTCGGGGCCGCTCGTCGTGTCGTTCTGGATGCGGTCGGCGTTCACCTTCGTCGACACCGCGTTCGCCGCCACGCTGGGGGACGCCGCGGTGGCGGCGGTCGGGCTGACCATCCCGTTCGAGTTCCTCATGATCGCCTGCTGGGTCGGGATCTCGACCGGGTTGACGTCGCACCTGTCGCAGGCGATGGGGGCGCGGCAGGGCGCCCGCATCGAGCAGCTCCTGGCGGTGACGCGGAAGCTCGTCTGGTCGCTGGTGCCGATCTTCACGGCGGTCGGGATCGGCGGCTGGTTTTTCGCGCCGCACCTGGGGCTGGCGCCCGAAGTGCAGCGGCAGTTCGCCGTCTACTGCCTCGTGCTGATCGGCGGGTCGGCCTTCTCGTCGTTCTGGTCGATCATCCCCGACTCGATCGTCAAGGCGCACCACGACACCCGCGCGACCATGTGGGCCGGCATCTGGTCGAACATGATCAACGTCGGCCTGAACGTCCTGTTCACCTTCGTCTTCCACTGGGGGGTGTTCGGGATCGCCTTCTCGACGGTGGTCGGCCGCTTCGGCGGTCTGCTCTACGCGCTCGGGAAGGCGGCGGCGCACGAGCGGGCAAGGAAGGCGCTCGGGCGGGACACCGATCCGGCGCTCGACCCTGCGCCGCTGCGCTCCATCATGATGCTGGCGGTGCCGTCCGCCATGACTTACGCCCTGATGGCGCTCGAGGCGTCGGTGGTCAACAAGCTGCTGGCGATGCGCCCGGACTCGACGTCGGCCATCGCGGCCTACGGCATCTACTACCGCGTGACCCAGTTCGCCTTCATGCCGGTCGTGGCGGCGGCGGTCGCCGTGCTGCCGTTCGTGGCGCGCCTGTCGGGGGAGCGCGATTACGTCGCCATCCGCCGCGGGCTGCGGCAGGTGATGCTGGTGGGCGCGGCCTATTGCGTGGCGATCGTGACCCCCGGGCTGCTGCTCGGCGGCGGAGCGCTCGCGCGCTGGCTGGCGACGGCGGAGGCGACCGAGCGCCTGACGCGCGCGGCGCTGGCGCTCGTGCCGCTGGCGGTCCTGGCGGCGATCCCGTTCCAGCTCTGCCGGCCGGCGTTCGAGGGTCTGCAGCGTGGCCGCCCGGGGCTGGTCATGGCCGTGGTGCGCTACGTCGGGCTGACCGTGCCGTTCGGCTTCGGGGGGATGGTGATCGCCGAGCGGACCGGCGTGGCGCCCCTGTTCGGTCTGCTGCTGGGCTTGGCGCTCGCCAGCGCCCTGGCGTCGATCGTCTTCCTGGTCTGGATGGAGCGCGCCCTCGGGGCTCTCGAGGCGCGTCAGGCGGAGGCGCGCGCCGCCTGAGCGGTCAGCGCTCGACGACGAACAGGACCTTCTGCCCCTTCATGGCCGCCTCGTTCAACACCGAGACCTCGACCGTGCCGTCCTCGGCGAACTTCACGTCCAACTCGCGCTTCTCCTTGAAATACGAAGGCAGGATGCGGACGTCGCGGATCCGATCGATGCCGAACTGGCTCGGCTTGAAAGTGATCGACTTGGTCGTCTTGAGATTGATCGAGGAGGCGAACTTCACGTCGGCGATCTTGTCGACCTTGTTGACGGTCTTCAGGACGCCGCGCGCCTTCAGATTCGCCGCGGTGTCGGCCTCGTACCACATCGAGTTGGTCGCCACGTCGAGCGCGTCCGTCTTCACCTTCACTTCGCTCTGCGCGGCGTTGCGCTCGCCCTCGATCTGGGCGACGTTCGATTCGAGGCTGGCCTTGCGGGCCTCGAGGTTCTTGATGTCCTCTTCGAGCTTGGCGAGGGTCGCCTCGAGCTCGGCCTTCTTTCCCTCGAGGTCGGTGGCCTTGGCCTGGGCCACGTTGCGCTCGCCGATCAGGTTCATCTCGCGGGCGCGCACGATGGCGAGCGGCGAGCTCTTGGCGTCGCCCTGCGACACCCAGGTGCCGAAGAAATCCTTCGAGGGATCGTAATAGAAGAAGACCTTGTTCCCCTTCTGCAGCCCGGTCTCGAGGATGTTGAGACGCTCGGCGAGCTCCTTGGCGCGCGCCGGGGGGAGCTTGTGCTGATCGATCAGCCACTTGGTGGCCATCCCCATGTGCGTGTCGCCGGCCTTCACCTCGATGCCGTCGCCGGGCAGCTTGGTCTCGAGCTCGCCGACCTGCTTCTGCAGGCCGCGAATGGTCTTCATGTCCTCGACCACCTGGCTGAGCACGCCCTGATAGGACGGGTCCTTCTCGTCCTTCACCATCTTGTCGAGCGCCTGCTCTTCCTCGGCGCTCAGACCCTGGATGAAGACCTGGGAGAAGGGAATCTGCTTGCGCCCGAGCATCTCCATGCGCGCGTTGAACTGCTGCAGGCGCGCGTAGATGTCGCGGGTCTTGCTGTCGATGTCCTCGCGCGCGATCTTGAGCTCGCCGAGCAGCATGTCGGGCGACTGCGGGACCGGCCTCTGCGTCAAGGGACGGGGACGATAGGTGTCGTAGGCCAGCCATCCGCCGCCGAGGACGATCACCGCGGCGACGATCGGGCCGACGATCTTGAAGAACTTCTTCCAACTCCGCTTCGGGCGCTCGTCGGGCAACTTGATGTCTTCGACGGCGTCAAAAAGACTGGCCATGTCGTTCCCTCTCCCTTGTCAGGTTTCCGGCCATTTTAGTAGGAAGGGCGGAGCCGGCGCAACGGGGCGCTCCGCCTGCCCGGCGGCCGTGCGGCGGACACTCCGCGCGCCCCTTGCGCGCGCCCTGGCGCCCCTCTAGACTGGGTTTTCCCATGACCCCCGCGTCCCGAGAGCGCCGCCTCCCGGCCGACGGCCGCCGCCGCGACCCGCGGTCTCGCCGCCGGAGCCTGGCGGGCGCGGCCGGCCTGGCCTGCCTGGTCGCCCTCGCCGGCCCGCGCGGCTCGGCCGCCGCCGACGCGGTCCGCTTCCTCGCCGAGGGGGGAGCGGTCTTCACCTGGGACGGTCTTTCGGCCGCGCTCGGGCACGAAGAGTCCACCATCTCCCCCCCGGGCGCCTCGATCCGGGGGCTCCTCGAGGCGGGCCCGCACACCTTGATCGTCCTGGCCGCAGCCTCCGCCGAAGCGGGCCGGTCCCGGCATCGCCGCGAGGGCGAGGCGCGCCTGTTCGATCCGTCGGTTCCGCCTCCCCGGCTCCTGCACACCATCTCGTTCGAGGGGGAGCCGCTCGAAGGAGTCGTCTCGACCAACCAGCGAAAAGCCTGGGTGCTCGCCTATCGTCCACCGGACGCCGCCGGCGCCCCGCCGCGCTCCTTCCTGCACGCCCTCGACCTCGGCAGCGGCCGGCTCGAAGCGAGCTCGGAGCCGGGGGCGCCGGTCTCCGGCATCGCCCTCGATTCGGAAGGGGGCCGGTTGTACGCCTCGCAGAAGGACCGCATCCAGACGTTCGGCCTGCAGCCGCTCGTGGCCTCCTGGCACCTGCGGTCGCCGGGGCTGAATGGACCGCTGGCGCTGATTCCGGGGACCGGGATCCTGTGCGTCGTGAGGGGATCGGAGCTGGCGGTGTTCGACCCGGCCATCATCAGCGGCCGCGACGCGGCCGATCGCCGCACCCGGACCGACGACGCCAGCAGCGTCGTCCATCTCCCGTTCCAGCCCGATCGCCTGGTGCTGTCGGACGACGGCCGCCTGGCCTTGCTGTCGGCTCCGGGGACGATGGTCTTCGTCGAGCCGGGATCCCAGGCGATGATCTGGCCCGGCGACTCGGTCGCCGGCCTGCGCGAATCGGCCGCCGTCCACGCGCTCGCGTTTCCCGGGACCGGGCGCGATCTGATCGTCGCGCTCCTTCCGTCCGGCGCGGTGACCGCCGTCCGCACGCCCGCGCCGCAGCCCAAGCGGATGCTCGCGCCCGAGCCGCCGACCTCCGCCGCGCCCGGCCCGGCCGCGCCCGCCCCGGGCCAGACTGCCCCGGCGCAGCCGGAGCCGGCCCCGAATGCCGCGTCGGCCGCGGCGGCTGCGGAGCCGCCCGGTGCCGCCGTCACGCCACAAGCCGCGACCCCGCCTGCCGCGACGACCCAGGGCGTGTCGCCGCCGGCACCAACCCCGGCTCCCGCTCCACCCTCGGCGACTTCACCCCCGGCGACTTCGCCCCCTGCGACTCCACCCGCGGCGCCTTCGCCGGCGCCCTCGCCGGCGCCGACGTCCCAGACGGCTCCGGAGAGTGCCGCACCGAACGAAGAGACGCCGCGGGCGCCGGCCACGCTCGCCGGCAAGGTGACCGGAGACGCGGCGCGCGTGCGCGCCGTCGTGCTCTACGGACCGAACAACATCCTCAAGGAGTTCGCGCGCGTCCGGCCCGGGGCCGACGGGACATGGAGCGTGCCGCTGCCGCCGGCCGGCGCCTACCGGGTGCTATTGGTGGGGGACGGCTCGACCCCGCTGCCGGTCAAGCCGGGGTACATCGCACTGAAGGTCGTGGAAGGAGCCGGGCAGTCAGGGCTGGACTTCGAGGTCCGTCCGGCGCCCTGACCGCCGCGCCGTCACCGTCCCAGCGCCAGGCCGAAGACCCAGCCGACGAGCCGGAACGGGATCAGGACGACGAACAGCGCCAGCTTCACCGCCGCCACGACCATCGCCACGGCGATCACAAACGGGATCGACAGGACCGCCAGGAACATCACGATGAGCATGAAGATGAGCAGCGCGCCGAGAACTTCGAGAACGACCATCGGTTCGGCCCTCCTCCACCCCCCGGATCATACGCCGTCGAACGCCCGCGGGTTGCGTGTTCAGCGGATGCGCGGGACGACGGGCATCTCCAGCACCTCGGGCTGGTGGATCGGCAGCCGCCCGTCTTCCAGGATGCCGCGGATGCGATCGCGCAGGGCGGTGACGGTGGCGGCGGTATCGTCATCGCGCGACCAGAACTCCTGGAAGAACGACTTCGGTGCCGGCATCTCGACCAGGTGCACCGGGCCGCCCTTCGGAAGGCCGGCCAGCTCGGCGGCCTTGGCCACCGCCGCGTCGAGCCCGCCCAGCTCGTCGACCAGCCCGAGCTTGAGCGCGTCTTCGCCGGTCCAGATGCGGCCCTGGGCGATGGCGTGGATCTCGTCGAACGACTTGCCGCGCCCCTGGGCGACCTTGCCGACGAAGTCCTTGTAGACCCGCTCCAGCCAGCCGCGGAAGATGGCGCGCTCCTCGTCGGTGTACTTCTGGTTGCTGGAGAAGAACGTCGAGTGCCGGCCCCGCTGCACCGCGTCCGACGTCACGCCGACCATCTCCCAGAGGTCCTTGGTCACGAGCTTCCCCGACAGCACGCCGATCGAGGCGGTGATCGTCCCCGGCTCGGCGACGATCTTGTCGGCCGCCATGGCGACGAAGTAGCCGCCCGAGCCGGCCACGTCCGACATCGACACCACGATCGGTTTCTTGCCGTGGGTGAGCGACACCTGGCGCCAGATGATGTCCGACGCGACGTACGAGCCGCCGGGGCTGTCGACGCGGAAGACGATCGCCTTGATGCTGTCGTCCTCGCGCGCGTCCTTGATCGCCTCGGCCACGGTGTCGGAGCCCATCTGCGTGTTGCCGGTCAGGGGGTCGTGGCTGCTCTCGCCGCGCGCCACGCCGCCGACGCCATAGATCAGGGCGATGTGCGGCCCGCCCTCCCAGTAGCGGCCGGCCTTGAGGTAGCGCTTCGCCTTGATGATCGGCAGGTGGCCGCCGTTCTTCTCGGTCAGCCACTGCTCGAACTCGTCGCGGTAGCCGAGCCGGTCGACGAGCTTCGTCTCGAGCGCCCTCGGCCCGATGAACGGCCCCTGGTCGATGAGCGCCGCGACCTGGTCGTCGGTCATGTGACGCGACTCCGCGATCGCCTTGCGGACCTGGCGGTAGATCCCGTCGATCAGGACCTCGGTCGCCTCGCGGTGCGCCTCGGTCATCGACTTCTCGGTGTAGAAGTTCATCGCGTTCTTGTACTTCCCGATGTGGTCCATGTCCGGATAGACCTTGAGCTTGTCGAGGGTGCCGCGGATGAACGGCACCTCGGCTCGCAGGCCGGTCAGGTTCACGTCGCCGGACGGGGCGATCCAGATGGTGTCGCAGGCGGTCGCGAGGTAGTAGAGACCGGTCCCGGGGCCGAACTCTCCGGCCGTCTCGGTCCACGCCGCCGTCCACTTGCCCGACTCCTTGAACTGCCGGATGACGTCGCGCAGCTCCTGGATCTTGGCGACGCCGATCGACGGCGTCTTGAGCGTCAGGAGCAGGCCGTTGATCCGGTGGTCGTCGCGGGCCCGCAGGATCAGCTCGATGTAGTCGCGCTGCGACAGCCGCTTGCTGCCGAAGATCTGCCCGACCGGATCGGAAGGAGCCTGCTCCTCGATGCTGTCGTCGAGCACGATCTCGAGCACGCTGCCGCGCTCCGGCTGGCGCGCCGAGCGCGCCACCAGGCCGATGCCTATGAGCCCGATCATCAGCACACCGACAACGACCAGACCGGTCTTTCCGCCCTTCGTCATGTCGCCTCCCTCGTTCCCCTCGTGAGCCGCGCCCGGCGGGCGATCAGATACAGGCCCATCCCGGCGCCCACCCCCATCATACCGAAGACCACTTCCCGTGGCTGCAGGCCGAGAAGCGCCACGCCGATCGCCGCCGCGGCGATCGCCGGCAGGACGCGCCCCGGCCGCGCCCCCTGCGGGCCGTCACGCAGGCGCAGGCAGGCCAGACAGCTCCCCAGGAAGACGAGAAGGCGGGCGGCGCCGCTGACCGCGGCCAGGAATCCATAGTTGGCCGTGATCGCCAGCGCCGTGCCGACCAGGCCGAAGAGCAGCGCGGCGCGCGCCGGCGTGCGGCGCACCGGGTCGAGGGCGCCCATCCAGTCGGGGACCTGCCGCGCGGAGCCCATGGCGTAGATCACGCGGCTGGCCCCTACCAGGGCCGCGAGGGCGCAACCCATCATCGAGATCCCCGCCAGCGCCGTCATCCCCGTGCGCCCCGCGCCGCCCCACAGAAGCCCGGCGACCGACGCCAGCGGCGCGGTCTCATGGCCGAGATCCGGAAGTGCGCCGAGCGCCGTGGCGTGCACGATGAGATAGACCGCCGAGACGCTGAGGATGGTCGCCACCAGCGCGAACGGCATGTCGGAGCGCGGCCGGCGCGACTCCTCGGCCGGCACGGTCAGGATCTCGAAGCCGGTGAACGCGAAGACGAGGAGGAGGACCGAGCGCACGAACGCCGCCGGTTCCACCGGGCCCGGAACGAGCCGCTCCGGCTGGATCAGCGCCAGCCCCAGGACCCCGAGCACGATGAGCGGCGCGATCTTGAGGATCGCCAGGACGTCGAAGGCGCGCGCCGCCTGGCGAATCCCGGCGACGGTGATCCAGGTCACCGCCGTCGCGCAGGCGAGGATGATGAGAGCGCGCGGCACCGGTCGGGCCGTCGCGGGGACGAGCGCGCCGACGTAAAGCGCCACCCCGCCCACCAGGTTGGCGAAGGCGGTCAGCCGCGACAGGCAGAACAGCCAGCCGGTCACGAATCCCGCCAGCGGGCCGAAGGCCTCTTCGACGTAGACGTAGGGGCCTCCCGAGCCGTCGTGCCGCCGGGCCAGCCGCCCGAGAACCGTGCCGATGAGCAGCACGAACGTCGCGACCACGAGGTAGATGGGCAGGCTGGCGGCGCCGACCAGTGCTGTGACCGTGGCCGGCAGGACGAAGATGCCGCCGCCGATGACCGAGTTGAGCCCGACGGCGACGAGACGGAGGCGACCGAGGTGCCGGAGGGGAGCGACGCCGGACGGGCTAGCCGGCGCGCTCTCGGTCATCGATCGGCGCGGCAGGCCTCGCACTCGCACATGGAGCGCAGCCGATCGAAGGTGTAGATGCCGGTGCTGTGCCCGTCGCTCCAGAAGAACTGGTAACCGTACCGCCCGACGGGCCGGACGTCGAGGAGCTTCACGTCGTCGGGCACCGAGCCGGCCGCCAGGCGGCGCTCGCCGGTCCACTCGTCCTCGCAATGGGCGCAGCGGCAGGCCAGACGAAGCGGTTTGGCGGTATAGACGGCGCGGTGACCGTCGCTCCAGAGAATCTCGAGACCGCCGTCGGCGAGCCTTTCGGTCTTGCGCGGCTCGCTCAACGCGATGTCCTGCCGGCCGTCGACACCGACCGGCCCATCCGGAAGGTTATCCGCCGGCCGGCGGCGCCGGCGGCGCCGCCGCGGCCGCGGCGGGCGGAATGGCGATCTTGAGCCGGGTCAGCTCGGTGTTGATGACGTTCACAAAGTTGGGCAATGGTTGCGCGCCGCTCAAGAAATGGCCGTTGATGAAGAAGGCCGGCGTGCCGCTCACGCCGAGAGCCTTCCCCTCGTTCGCGTCGGCGTCGATGGTCGGCTTTCCGTGCGCCGACGTGATCGAGGCCTGGAAGCGCTTCACGTCCAGGCCGAGATCCTTCGCGTATTGCATATAGTGTTCCTGGTCCATCTTGTCCTGCGCCGCGAAGATCTTGTCGTGGAACGGCCAGAACTTCCCCTGTTCCTGGGCAGCCTGGGCGGCGAGGGCCGCGAGCGGAGCCTTCGGGTGGAAGTCGAGAGGGAAATGCTTCCAGACGATCTTGACCTTGTCGCCGTATATCTTCTGAATTTGATCGAGGGTCGGACCGACCCTCGCACAGTAGGGTCACTGAAAGTCGGAGAACTCCGCGATCGTGACCGGAGCCTCCTTGGGTCCCTCGTACGGAGCGCCGTCGATCTTGACGGGATAGACCTTGTTCGGGTCGGGCCCGGTCTGCCGGGGCGCCGCCGGGCGGGCCGCCAGCTCGACCTTGGCCGACATGAGGTTGATCTTGTTCTCGACCTGCTGCAGCCGCTCGTTCACCGTGGTCTGCAGCTTCATCGTGGCGTTGTAGTCGGTGAAGCCGACGACAATCACGAGCGCCAGCCCGACCAGCGTGGCCAGCTCGGTCCAGTTCAGGGATAGGCCGGAACTCCTGACGGGCGGGCCTTCCCGGTCGCTATTCGGTCGTTTACCCATGGCTCATGCCCCCTCCATGCGGCCGGTATTTTAGCATGAGGTGGCGGATCATCCCCGGGCGGCCCGCACCGCCCTGGCCAGGGCCGGGACGATCTCGAACAGGTCGCCGACCACCCCGACGTCGGCGACGCCGAAGATCGGGGCGTCCGCATCCTTATTAATGGCCACGATGTAGCCCGAGCCGCGCATGCCGACGATGTGCTGGATGGCGCCCGAGATCCCGGCGGCGACGTACAGCTTGGGGCTGACGGTGACGCCGCTCGAGCCGATCTGGTGCTCGTGCGGCAGCCAGCCGGCGTCGGTCACGGGGCGCGAGGCGCCGACCTGTCCCCCCAGCGCGTCGGCCAGGTCCCGGATGACGGAGAACTTCTCGGCCGCGCCGAGCCCGCGCCCTCCCGACACGATGATCGGCGCCTGCGTCAGGTCGACGCCGGTCGCCTGACCCTTGCGAATCTCGACGAACCGGGACGTGAGGTCGCCCGGGCCGAAGCCGGGGGCGACCTGGCGCACCGTGCCCTGCGTCTTCCCCGCGAACGCCGGGGCGGCGCCGCGCTGCAGGGTGGCGATCGCGGGACGCGCGCCGGGCATCTCGACGACCTGGACGAACTTCCCGTTGAACGCCTTGCGCGTGAAGACCGGGCGGCCGCCTTCGAACGCCACCGCCGAGCACTCGGTGGCGAGCGGAACGCCGAGCCCGGCCGCCAGAAGCGGCGCCACGTCCCAGCCGTTGGGGGTGTGCCCCAGCAGCAGGATCTCGGGCGACTCCGCCTTCGCCTGCGCCTCGATCGCCCGGTCGAACGCGTCGCAGGAGTACTGCGCCACCGCCGGGCCGTCGACCTGGATCACCTCGGCCGCGCCGCGCGCCGCGATCTCCCCCGCCGCGGCCGCGATCCCCTCGCCGAGGACCACCGTCTTGATCTCCGCGGCCGCCCAGCCGGCCTCGCCCGCCAGACGGTGCGCCAGCCCGAGCAGCTCCCAGGTGATTTCCTTGATCGCTCCCGCTTCCTGCTCCGCGACGACGAGGATCTTGCAGGCCATGATCAGATGACCCCCGTCTTCTCGCGGATACGCCGGACCAGCTCCTTCGCCACTTCGTCGGCCGAGCCGGTGAGCATCTCGGCGCCCTTGCCCTTGGGAGGAGGCGCCAGGCGCAGCGTCTTCAGACGCGCCGCTTTCCCGCCGACCTGCCCGGCGTCGAGGCCGAGCTCGGCCAGACCGACGGTACGCATCTCCTTCTTCTTGGCCGCCATGATCCCCTTGAGGCTGGCGTAGCGCGGCTCGTTCATGCCGGTCTGCACCGCGATGACGGCGGGCAGCGTCATCTCCACCACCTGCACGCGCTGGTTCTCCATCTCGCGCTCGGCCTTCACGACCCCCGCGCCGACCTCGACCTTGAGGACCGCCGTGGCGCAGGGTCGTCCCATCAGGCGCGCCACCAGACCCGGCATCTGCGTGTAGTTGTCGTCGTCGGCCTGCAACCCGGCGAAAACGATCTGGAAGGCCTCGTCCTTGATCGCCGCCGCGATGACCCGGGCGACGGACAGCGGCTCCGCCCCGTCCAGGGCCGCGTCCTTCACGTGAATCGCCCGGTCGGCGCCCATCGCGAGGCAGGTCCGCAGCGCCGTGGCGGCGCGCTCCGGCCCGACCGTCAGGACGACGACCTCGGTCACCTTGCCGGCGTCCTTCAACCGCAACGCCTCCTCGAGCGCGTATCGGTCGTAGTCGTTCAGCCCGAAGGTGAGGTTGCCCTCATCCACCCATGTGCCGGCGCCGTTCAGCCGGAAGGGCGAATCGGTGTTGGGAACCTGCTTGACCAGAACCAGACTCTTCACGCCTGCTCACCCCGCGAATCGAGGGGCCTATCCTAACGCAGGTGACCGTTCCCTGAGCGCGCGGCTTCGAGTCCACCGCCGGGGGGCGACGCAGCGAGCGTGCCGCGGGGCCGCGCTCGGCTGACTCGCCTCGGTGGCCGATCCCGCCTCCGGGGCACGCCTCGAGGGCCCCTCGACCCGCTCGCTGCGTCGCCTCCACGCCAACGGGCTCGAAACGGCCGCTCAATGCACCCGCGCGCGAAGGGGCGGAGCGGATTGCGGCGAGGGGCCCTCGAGGCGTATCTCGGTGATCGCGTTGGTTGAGGCGGCGCCTCAGCCGAGCGCGGCCCCGCGACGCAATCCGCTCCGCCCCTAGGTGGACCCGAATGCGAGTTCCCCGGGCGCGGCCTCCCTGTCCCGTGGGGGAAGCCACACCCGGGGTTCACGACACCAGCAGGAGCCGAGTCTCAGGCGGCTCCCGGGGCGAGTGGAGGGGTCAGGACTGGGGCTCGCCCGGATGGTCCGGTGTCGTCCGCTGCGACGGACGCTTCGATCCTCCGTCCGGAGGGGTGGGACGGAAGGGATCGTCGCGCGGACCGTCGTAAATGAGTCGGTATTTTCCGTACGAGACGCGCTCGACGAGCATCACCGTGGCCGCGAGATTGCCGATGCAGTGACGCGCGAGGAAATTCTGGATCTTGGCGATCGGCCAGTCGTCGAGACTGATGGCGTGGGCCGCATCCAACGCCGTGAACGGTTCCGCCAGCTTGCCGGTTGCCACCACTTCTCTCAGAAGATCGTCGAGGCTCATGTCGACCTCCTCCAGGGCATGTGAGAGAACCGGGATGCAGGGCCAATCAGCGACGGCGTGAGTGTACGCTCAAGATGGATATGGTGCAATAGCATTTCACGAAATAATCTTATGCTGTGCCGCGCCGGACGCGTCCACCGATTTGGACGAACGACCGGAACGCGGCGCGCCGCGGGCGTTTCCAGGTCGCGCGGCTCGCGATCCCGGTCATCGCGATCCCGGTCATAATGATTGGCATGTCCGATCGGGCGCGGGAGTTCGGCGAGAAGGCGTGGGCGGCGCTGCAGGAGATGGCGCGCGCCATCCTCGCGCGCAAGCCGGGCGCCTATCTCGTCGAGGGGCGTCTCCCCGACCTGGATCTGCGGCTGCCGCTCGTCCTCAAGGGGACGCGCGCCGACCCCGCATCGTTCTCCGCGGCGCTGGCGGCGGAGATCGAGCGGCAGATCGACGAGGCGATCGAGGAGGAGGCCGCCTTCCAGCCGGGTCACGCCTTCTGTCACCGCTGCGTGGCGGCCGCCTGCGGGCACTCCCGGCCGCCGACGAGCCGCCACGTCTTCCTCGGCTACGCCCCGACCGGCGCACCGCGCTGGATGGAGTTCGCGCAGTACTGTCTCGAGGCTCGGCACCCCGACTTCGATCGGCTCTGGGACGCCGCGCCGGCGTTCATCACCATCCTCATGGACCGCGCCGAGCTGAGCGGGGCGCTGCTCGGCTCGTTCCAGAGCGACGGGCGGGAGCTCCTGGGGCAGGCGGTCGCCGGCTTCTTCACCCTGCCGGCGCGCGCCGGCGAGGGACGCGGCGTCATCGCCCTCACCTTCCAGGCGATCGCCTCGCGCACCGACTCGGGCCGCCGCCGTCTCGGACTGAACATCCTCGGGTCGGCCCCCGAGGGCCAGGACCTCGCCCTGCTCTGGGAGCGCCAGAGCGATCTCGCCTGGAGACGGGCGGTGCGCTGGGGGCAGGCGGCGCTCGCGACCGTGCTGCGCGATGCCGGGCGGCGATCCGGCGCGCGGCAGCCGCTGACCGAAGCGGAGATCGAGCGGCGCGTCATGGCGATCCTGCAGGGACTCGCGCGCCGCCTCGAGCAGGACGTCCGGGGCCGCGCCCGCCGCACCGCGCACGCCGATTTGCGCCACGAAACCGGCGAGCGGCCGACCCGCAAGGCGGTCGACGACGTGCGCGACGCGGGCGACGGCGCCTTCCTGGTCGACGAGCGCAACGGGGCGGTGGTCGTCCTCGGCGACCGCGGCCGGACACATTTCTTCACGCCCGAAGGCCGCCTGGTGTCGAGCGTGCGCTACAGCCGCGACGCCATCGAGCGGAAGCGGAAGGCCGGTCTCTGGAGACCGCTCGCGGGAGCGCAGGCCGTCGCGGTGAAGGAGGCGCTCCTGCGCGGCGCCGCGGACGGAGCCGTCAGGGCCTGACGCCCGACCCGGCGTGGCTCGGCACGCGCACGGTGGCGCTCGCGGCGCCGGCCAGACCCGAAGCGTCGCGCGCCTCGCAAGTCACCGTGTAGAGCCGGCCGTCCCCCCTCGTATCGCGCTCGGCCCGCAATCCGACCGCAACGCAGGCGGCGCCCGGCGCGCCCCCCACGATGTCCCCGGTGCTGTGGCCGTCGCTGCCGCCTGGCGCATCGTCGGCCTCGCTGCTCGTCACCGTGACGAAGACGATCGCCGGCCGCGGATCGCAGACGTCGTGCGCCGTCCCCGCGAGCCGGACGGTGTGGATGTCGCGATCGGGCGGCCAGAGGACGGCGGGATCGGCGGCCAGCGACAGCGTCGGCGCCGTGGTGTCGCGCACCTCGACCGCCGCCGCCGTCTCCGCCGTCTCGCCCAGCGTGTCGGTGAGGCGCAGCACGACCTGGCTCGGGCCGAGCGGCAGCGCGGTCTCGAGCCGCGCACCGGTCCCGAGAGGGATCGGCGCGGCGCCCGGCGGGACGCGGAACCACTCGTACGACGCGATGTCGGTGGCGCCGCCGGCGGGCGTGTCGGGATCGGAGGAGCCGGCCGCGTCCAGGACGACGCCGCCGGCCAGAGGCCGATCGCACTCGACGGCCGCGGGCGCCGCGATGACCGGCACCGGTGGGTTGTCGAGGACCAGCGTCGTCTCCTGCTGATGCTGGAACTCGGCCGACGCCGTGGCCGGCAGGCTCGTTCCGTCGCTGACCGACAGGACGAGCCGGTAGCGCGTCCCCGGCAGGAGCGCCGCGATGTCGGCGGTGCGCGGCGGCGGGCCGGCCGGCGCCAGCACGAGGGGCGGGGCGCCGGAGTCGAGCGCCTCGAAGCGCGCCGACCAGACCAGCGGATCGCCCTGCGGGTCGGCGGCGCGGGCCGCCACCTCGAGACGCGCGCCGGCGGCGCGCACCCCGGTCAGCGTCAGGATCGGCTGGCAGGCGTCGCCCGATCCGTCCCCGTCGCGATCCGCCTGCGAGGGATTCGCCACGCCCGGGCAGTTGTCGCAGGCATCGCCGGCCCCGTCGTGGTCGCCGTCGGTCTGCGTGGGGTTGGCCCGGGCCGGGCAGTTGTCGGCGGCGTCGGGGATGCCGTCTCGATCCGCGTCCGCCTCGACCGTCAGCGCGGCCGGCACCAGCGCGTCGGGCCGCGCCGGATCGTTGCTCGACACCGTGATCGAGGCGTCGTGCAGCCCGGGCGCCAGGCCCGCCGTGCTGGCGATGACCGAGAGCTCCAGCCGTTCGCCGGGCGCGACGAGGCCGCTGTCGGGCGTGACGGTGAGGAACGCGGCGCCACCGGTCGAGACCGCCACCGTGAGCGGGCGGCCGCCGCGGTTGAGAAGCGCCAGCGTGCGCGTCAGGCTGGCGCCTTCGGGAAGCGAGGTCGCGAGCGTCGCCGGATCCCAGTCGATACGCGGCGGCTCGACGCCCGTCGCCGTCATCCGGAGCTCGATCACCGGCGTGTCGGGGTCGTCGCTCTGCAGCCGCAGGGTGCCGGCGAGGCCTCCGGTCCGGGCGGGCGTGCACCTCACCCCCAGCGTCGCGCTGGTCCCGGGCGCCAGCGCCAGCGCCGGGGTCGTGACGCCGAACTGCGGATCGTCGGTGGTGATCGGCCCGACGGCGAGCGGCGCCGTTCCGCTGTTGGCCACGACGATATCGATCGCGCCGGTCGAGCCGATCGTCAGGGGGCCGAAGTCGATGCCGTGCGCCGGATCGGAGCTCGGGTAGCGCAGGCGGACGCGATGCTGGTTGACGAGACAGCTCGAGGAGACGGCGGGGCTGTTCTGGATCTGCACCGTGACGACGCCGTCGGCGCCCGCGTCGATGAGCGCCTGCCGCGTGATCGGGAAACCGACGGTCGTGGCGACGCAGTCGGCGCCGACGCCCCCGATCGAACCGACCCCCGCCCCGTCGAAGGTGATCGTCGCCCGCTCGCTGGCGGCGCTGTAGTCGCCGTCCACGGTCACGTCGAGCGTCGCGTCCCCCGCCGGCACGATCGACACCGGCAGCACGTGCGTGGTGCGCGCCGCCGCCCCCTGATACGACTGCACCGACGTGACCGAGATCTCCTGGCTCGCGACGCCGATGCGCGGGCGGGCCT
>DASRAN010000060.1:0-124224 GCA_035638115.1 Patescibacteria group bacterium
GGCAGCATGAACCTCTGGCGCGTGGCGATCGACGAGGCGACCGGCGTCACGCAAGGGGAGCCGGAGCCGGTGACCTTCGGCTCCGCGTCGGCGCTCCACTCGGCGACCATCGCGGGTGACGGCAAGCGGATCGCGTACGTCGCCTCGGTCGGTTTCAGCACCA
This sequence comes from Patescibacteria group bacterium, assembly GCA_035638115.1. Lineage (GTDB taxonomy): Bacteria > Acidobacteriota > Polarisedimenticolia > Gp22-AA2 > Gp22-AA2 > DASRAN01. Next base: position 164 of record DASRAN010000060.1, read on the forward strand.
TCCGCAAGGCCGATCTCGATCCCGTCGCCGGGCGCCTGACCGTGGCGCCGGCGGCGATGGGCCGTTCCTCGAGCAGCGTCTTCTGGCTCGACCTGTCACCCGACGGCCGGACCCTCGCCTACACCACCGTCGGCGCGGGCGAGAAGGCCGGGATGATGCGCGAGGAGATCGTCATCACCGCGGTCGACGGCTCGTCGCGTCGCCGCATCGCGGCGTCCGACTCGCGCAATCGCATGGCCGTCTGGTCGCCTTCGGGAGACCGCCTCGCCTTCGCCTCGGATCGCAGCGGGGCCTACATGATCTACACGGTGCGCGCCGACGGCAGCGATCTCGCTCCCTACGACGCGAGCCTGAAGGACATGATCTACCCGGTCTGGTCGCCGGCGGGCGACCGTCTCTCCATGAGCACGACCGGGCACGGCGACCGGACGATCCTCGCGCCCTTTCCGCGCGGCGATCGGCAGCCCGAGGAGATCGCGAAGCCCGCCGAGAAGGATGCCCGCTTCGTCCCGGTGTCGTGGTCCCCCGACGGCGCGTCGATCGCAGGCTTCTTCCAGAACCCCAACGCGGGCGGGAGCATCGGTCTCTACAAGGTCGCGACCCGCACGTATGAGCGCCTGACCGACAGGGGCATCCAGCCGTTCTGGCTCGCAGGTGGACGCCAGCTGCTCTACGTGCCGCAGGTGATCGGCCGCGCCCTCGCCATCGTCGACGTGGCGACGCGCAAGGTCCGCATCCTGCCGCTCGACATCCACGGCGAGATCGAGTTCTACAATTTCACCGTGTCGCGCGACGGCCGGACGGTCTACTTCACCGAAGAGGAGCAGGAAGCCGACCTCTGGCTCCTCGACCTCAAGCCGTAGCGGTCCGACACGCCGCGCGCGCTGCCGGACGTGCCGCGAACCGCCGTCTCAGTGGAATCCGACGCCCTGGAGCTGGTGCACGGTCACCGGGGCCGCCGGCGTGCAGATCGGATCGACCACGCCTTCGCACGGCCCCCCGGCCGCCCACCCGGCGAACGTCATGATCCCTCCGAGCGTCGTCGAATCCTCTGCATGCAGCGACAGGTGGTGGCCCGGGAGCACCGGGATGTCGCAGTGGGTCACGAAGAAGCTCGTCCCGGCGCCCGGCGCGACCGCGACCGTGGCATTGGTGTTGGCGTCGCAGACCCCGATGTCGCTCGCGGCGTCGAGATCGGTCACCGTCACGCGCGCCTTGGAATCGGTGAACACGTCGACGAGGATGCAGATGTTGAAGGCGCAGGAGGTCACGCGGGCGGAAGCGACGGTCCCCACCGCCAGGGACAGCGTCGGCCCGAAGAGCGCGGTCACCAGCCGGGCCTGATCCATCGTGACGTCGCAGGTCGGCGTGGACGCCTGGGCGCCGCACGCACCGCCCCAGCCGAAGAAATGGGTGTCGGCGTTGGCGTCGGCCGCGTTCAGCGTCACGAGGGCGCCCGCCGGGTAGCTGTGCGAGCAGTCCGCCAGGCCGTTCCCGCAGGCGATGTCGGGCGCGGCGCTGGTCACCGTCCCCAGGCCGCTGACCGCGACGTCGAGCTGGAACTCGCCGAGCCGCGGGCAGGCCAGCGAGACCGAGCGGCTCAGTGGATTGATGGCGAGCGACACGGTGCCGGCTTCGGCCCCCGCGCCGCACGGCAGGCCCACCAGGTCCTCGAGACGCGAGAGGCCGCCGCCACCGCCGCCCGGTCCGCACTCCCAGGACGTCCCGTTCCAGCGCGGCACCTGCCCCGGTGTGCAGGTCTGCGGCAGCCGGAAGCTGGTCTGCAGGCTGAGGCTGGCGGCGGCGTTGTCGGTGCCGCCCTGCAGACCGCCGGTCGCCGGCGTGGCCACCTCGGTGATGTCGCCGCCGCTGATGTGCGCGATCACTTCGCCGGCCATGCACGGTGACAGGGGCAGCGGACCCTCGGTGATTTTCGACAAAGTCCCGGTCGACACCCGCAGGCATCCGGTGCCCGAGCGGACGATCTCCGCGGCGGCGTCGCCGGAGACAAGCGGCATCGAGACGAGCGCGGCCAGCGAGACAAGGGTGAAGACGGTCGGCGGCTTCATGTTCGTTCCTCCCCGGGCCGGACGCCATGCGGCGGACCCGGCCTGCGCGTGAGCGTGGCGAATGGGGGGAATCCTAGCAGCCCGCGGTCACAATCTCAATCGGGCCGCGCGCCCGTCAGCTCCGGCGGGCGCTGCGGCTCGCGATCAGCCGATCGAGGCTGAACGCCCCCGAGCCGCTGGTCGAGAGATACAGGAAGATGAAGCAGAAGAGGACGGCCGGCTCGCCGTGGTTCTGGATCGGCCAGAAGCCGTTCGGGAAATGTCCGATGAAGTAGGCGAACGCCATCTCGCCGGAACAGATGAAGGCGACCGGCCGCGTGTACAGCCCGAGCAGGATCGCGGCGCCGCCCACCAGCTCGATGAGGCCCGCCGCCACGAGCAGCGGCGGCAGCTTGTCGCCCATCTCCTTCGGCATCCCGCCGAACCAGCCGAACATCTTCATCGCGCCGGGGCAGAAGAAGAGCAGACCCGAGACGATGCGCAGCAGCGCATGGGTCACGTCCGTGAGTCGTTGCATGTCGGCCGCCTCCCAGGAGAGTCGAACGGATTCCGCGCGAGGCTACCACACCGGCGCGCGTGTCCGGTGACCGGATGGTCCGATGACCGGATGGCCCGATCCGGCCGGGGCCGTCCGGACTTGACCCTCGCGGCGCGGCACTCTATGGTACGAGGCTCATTCGACGGAACGCATGCGTCTTCTCATCGGAGGGTGCGCTCATGAAGCCTCATCGCCTGGCGCGGCACGGTCTCGTCCTGGCCCTGACGTTCGCAGCGGGCCTCGCGACCGCGAGCGCCGCCACGTCGTTCGATTTCCTGTTCAACATGAACCAGGTGCACAACGACACGCAGTACTTCCTGAATCTCGCGGTCAGCAATTACGGCTACCAGCGGCCGGTCCTCGAGCCGATCCTGCCGCGGGTGCGCTACGTCGAGGCCGATCTCCCGGTGCTCTTCTTCCTGCAGCACCAGTCGGGGTGGCAGCTCCCGGCCCTCGTCGACCTGCGCGCCCAGGGCGCCAGCTGGTCGGTCATCTTCACGCGCGTCGGCGTGCCGCAGGAGGTCCTGTTCGCCGGCATCCCCGATGATCCGGGCCCGCCCTACGGGCATGCCTGGGGCTACTGGAAGAAGAACCCGCGCGGCGCGCGGTTGAACGATCAGGACGTCTGCGACCTCGTGAAGATCCAGATGGCGTCGCGCTGGGTGAACACCCCGGCCGCCGAGCTGGCGCGGGGCTATTCGCGCGGCGTGACGGCTCCGATCTACGTCGCCCAGCGGAACGGCCGCCCGTACCAGGGAGGCAAGGGCGATCACGGCGGCGGCCAGAACGACCAGGGCGATCATCACGAGGGACACGGGCCGAAGCACGGTCATGGGCACGGCAAGCCGAACGAGCACTGAGCTCCGCCGCCGGGCCGCGAGCGGGTCCGGGTACTAGCCGGCGCGGGCGATGTTCAGCCGGGCGGTGTACCCGCCCTTGCCGGCCGCGCCGTCCTCGACCGAGAGCGTCCCCTTCCAGGGCCGGCCACCGGAGTCGCTGAACCTCCAGAGACTCGTCGACGACGCCCCCGACGGCGCGCCGGTCGCCGGCACGGGGACGTTGATCCACTTTCCCTGCGTCGCGAGGGCTTCGCCTAGCTTTTCGAGCAGCTCGCGGCCACCGAGGTCGGTGGCGGCGCTGGCGACGATCTCCCAGCGGTCGGTCCCGCCTTCGGTGCTGACGATGGTCCAGCGGCCGAGGCTGTCGAGGTCGAGGTCGGGGATGAGCGCCTCCGCCAGCGCGCCGCGCGCGAAGCCGGCGCCGGGCCGCCAGTCGTACTCGATGCCGAGAGCGACCTCCTGCGCGAAGCCCTGGCCGCGCACCTTCGACACGACGTGCAGGGCGCCGTCGATGCCGGATGACAGCCCGCCAGAGGTGATGATCCGGCCGTTGTCGACGAAGCGCTGATCGCGCAGCACCTTGGTCTTCGGGAACTCTTTCTGCAGTTTTCCCAGCAGGTGGTAGGTCGTCGTCGCGCTCAGGCCGTCGAGCAGGCCGGCGTGCGCCAGGATGAAGGCGCCGTTGCAGACCGAGAGCGTGTGAACGGTCCTCGCCGTCCGGTCGGCGACCCACTTGAGGGTCGCGGCGCTGGCGAGCGGCTCGTGGATGTCGCCGCCGGGGACCAGGAGGATGTCGGGCTGCGGGGCGTCGGCGAGCGTGTATTTCGGCACCACCGTCATCCCCATCGCGGTGGTCACCGGCGCCTTGGTCCCGGCCACGGTGTAGACGTCGAATCCGGCGCCGCCGAACACCTCCCATGGCCCGGTGTAGTCGATGATCTCGACGCCGTTGAAGATCAGGATGCCGACCTTCACGCTCGCCTGCTGCTCCTTGCGCATCGCCTCGGCGGCCTTCTGCTCGACCAGCTTCGAGCCGCAGACCGGACAGGTGCCGGGCTTGTCGTACACCGGCTTGTCGCACTCCATCCCGCAGGGCTGGCAGACGTAGTGCCTGGGCGCCTCGGGGGCGGCCGCGAGCGACAGGCAGAGAGCGATCATCAGCGCGAGGTACAGGACCGTCTTCATGCGGACCTCCTTCGGGAGTTGAAACGGGCGCGATACTGTCCGGGCGGAATGCCGACCACGCGCAGAAAGGCGCGGCGCATCGATTCGAGCGTGCCGAGGCCGCTCCGGGAGCAGATCGTCTCCAAGGGCTCCGACGTCTCCTCGAGAAGGCGGCGCGCCGTCTCGACCCGGGCGCTGGTCACGAAGCGCGCGGGCGTCGTCCCGACCTGCCGGGTGAAGACGCGCGCGAAGTTGCGCGGGCTCATCCCGGCGCGCCGCGCCAGCGTCTCGACCGAGAGGTCGTCGCCCGGGCGATCGAGGATGTGCGTCTGCAGATCGCGCAGCGGCTCGTGCTCGGCGAGCTGCACCGCGAGCTGGGCGCTGAACTGCGCCTGCCCGCCGGGGCGCCGCAGGAACAGGACCAGCTCGCGCGCCACCGCGAGCGCCACGTCGCGCCCGCAGTCCTCCTCGACCATGGCGAGCGCCAGATCCATTCCCGCGGTGACGCCCGCCGAGGTGGAGATCGATCCCTCCCGGACGTAGATGGTGTCCGGCTCCACGCGCACGTCGGGGTACGCGCGCGCCAGGCGATCGCAGGAAGCCCAGTGGGTGGTGGCGCGCCGTCCCTTGAGAAGACCCGCCTCCGCCAGGAAGAACGCCCCGGTGCAGACCGAGGCGAGCCGTCGCACCCGTCCCGCCTGCGTCCGCAGCCACCGCAGGATCGCCGGATTCGAGCGGTAGCGCTCCGTGCCGATGCCGCCCGCGACGAGCAGCGTGTCGAGGCCGGGGCCGACTTCGTCGTAGCGGCGGTCGGCGTAGACGCGCAGCCCCGACGACGCGGGGAACGGGCCGCGCCGCAGGCCGAGGATCTCGAGGCTGTAGGCATCGTCGGCGCGCCGGCCGTTGTCCTTCAGCCAGCGGCTGGTGCGCGAGAAGACCTCGAGCGGCCCCATGACGTCCAGCATCTGGATGCCGGGGTAGGCCAGCATGGCGATCCGCAAGGTGCGATGGGGCCGGCGGATCGGGTCCGGTCGGGGCCGTCTGCGCGGTGACGCGGGAGCTCGCTTCGACATGCCCGGAGGATGCGCCCGTCCGGGCCCGGAGACAATGACAATGTTCCCACGTTTTCTGCCACGAACCGGACGACACACGCGGGACGCAAGGAGCACGCGGGACGAAGGGGCACGGCGGTTCGCGCGCGCGGACGAGGAGTGGGGCGAGGGAACGAGGCGGAGAAGCCGGGTCGTGGAGAGGGCGCGCGGACCGCGTCGCAGCGCGACGCGGTCCGCGCGCCGGATGCCTACGGGTACGACTGGGCGCAGAAGCCGCCGCTGGCGTTGACCCAGTTCCGCTGGATCAGGTAGTCACGGCTCCCGAGGTGCATGTTGGCGAGGGAGCCGTTCGAGACCGTGTAGGTGGTGCCGAAGGTCCAGGCGCACTTGTCGGCGTTCTCCTGGCCCCGGGTGTCGAACCAGGCGTTGAGGTCGGGATCGGTGACCGCCTCCTCCAGCTCGTGGGAGACGATCGACGCCATGCCGTCCGCGCCGGCGTTGCCGTTGGGCGAGGTGGTCTGCTCCTCGCACGCGCTCGGGCAGCGGTCGGGGTTGCCGACGAAGGCGTACTTGACGTCCTTCCCGCTGATCGTCGCGTGGGTGTGCCAGCCGCAGTACTGCGTGCAGAAGCCGGACGACTCGTTGACGTCGGCCGAGGTCAGCACGAAGTAGACGCCGTTCGCATCGTTCGGCAGGCGGCCCGACGAGATGGCGCTGGTGACGACGTTGCGGACGCCGGTGTCGGTCAGCGTGGTCCCCTGCGAGTAGCTGTCGGTCGTCGATCCGAGGTAGGTGACGAGACCGGTGACGTGCTGGTTGCTGCCGTTGTAGTAGGTGGTGTTGATGTTGAAGTACGGCGACGATCCGATGTTGCCGGCGAGATCGCCCAGAATGCTGGGCGCCGTGTTGCCGTTCCAGTTGCCGTACCAGATGTAATAGACGCCCACAGTGTTCAGCATCACCGGCCCGCCGTGGTAGGAGATGCCGTTCCCTCTCTGGGGCTTCGCGGCGGGCTTGGCCCCCGATTCCACCCCCCAGCCCTTGCCGTTCGGGACGCGATCGATCGCCTGACCCGGTGCTCCCGAATGGCCGTGCTTGATCTCCGCCGCGACCGCCATCGTGGCGCCGATCGCTCCGACCAGGACCAGAGTGGTGCCCAGACTCTTGAGACGCATAGAGTGCGTTCTCCTGCCGCTGGGGGATGAATGTGGGTCGCCGGCGCCCATCCGGGTCGCCGACGCCGAAGCCGCGCCGGGGAGCCAGCGGGACCCGGGCGCGCGCCTCGATCCGAAAAGTGCGCCGGACATTACGAGGTTCGGGAAGCCGTGTCAACACGGTCGGTGCCGCGGGCAGCCAGGCCCGATCGGGCCGCCACTTGACGCGGGCGCGGCGGACGAGCGAGGCTGGTTCGCCTGGAGGAGATGCCATGAGCCACAGACGTCGTGTCGTCGTGTCCTGGATCGCATTGGGATTCGCGTCGGGGATCGCCTTGCCGGCCGGCCCCGCCGCCCCGCGGCCCGCGGCGACGCCGCCCGCGGCCCCTGCTGCGGCAATGGCTCCCGCCGCGGCCGCGGTCCCCGCCGCGGCCGCCGTCCCCGCTGCGACGGTCGAGCTGTCGATGCGCGGCCTCGCCCTTCCCGGCGCGCCGGCCGAGGGCGGCGTCTTCATGGACTACATCGCCTATGACCCCGGTCATCACCGGGTCTGGGTCCCGGCGGGCAACACCGGCCGGGTCGACGTCATCGACACGGCCAGCGACGCCATCTCGCAGGTGACCGGCTTCGCGACCACGGAGATGGAGAGACACGGCACCAAGCGCACCGTGGGGCCGAGCGCCGTGACCATCGGCGACGGCACCGTCTACATCGGCAACCGCGGCGATCGCAGCGTCTGCGCGGTCGATGCCGGCGCGCTGCACAAGGGAGCCTGCGTGACGCTCGAGACGATGCCCGACGGGCTCGCCTGGGTGGCGGCGACGAAGGAAGTCTGGGCGACGACGCCGGGCGATCAATCGATCGTCGTCCTCGACGCGTCGGTCCCCGGGAAGCTCACGAAGAAGGCGGCGTTCAAGCTGGAAGGGGATCCGGAAGGGTTCGCGGTCGACGACCAGCGCGGAGTCTTCTATACCAACCTCGAGGACAAGGACCGGACGGTCGTCATCGATCTGAAGACCCATGCGGTCAGGAAGACCTGGGAGCCGCAGTGCGGCGAAGCGGGGCCGCGGGGCCTGGCGCTCGACGCCGAGCGCAACCTCCTGCTCGTCGCCTGCACCAACCGTGTCGTGGTGCTCGACTCCGGCCACGACGGCCGGCTGCTGTCGTCGCTCGACACCGGCGACGGGGTCGACGGGGTCGACTACGTCGCGGCGCGTCACGAGGTCTATGCCGCCGCCGGCCGCGCGGCGAGGTTCACGCTGGCCCGTCTCGACGCGCAGGGGGCGCTGACCTCCATCGCCACGCTCACGACGGCGGCCGGCGCCCGCAACCCCGCCGCGACCGGGGACGGAACCGCGTACCTGACCGATTCGGTCGAGGGCAAGGTCCTGATCGTCGCTCCGAAGCGCCGCTGACCAACGAAGGCTGGGTGCCGTCGACTCTGTTCAACCTGGCGAAGTAGTGTTCTTCAGATCGAACAAGGAGAACCCAATGCTCAAGATCCGGATGTTGGCCGCGGCGATGATCGCGGTGGCGCTGGTCGCGGGATCGGCGATGGCCGCCGGGAAGACCTACCAGGTCACCGGACCGGTCCTCGAGGTGACCGCCGACAAGATCGTCGTCCAGAAGGGGCAGGACAAGTGGGAGCTCCTGCGCGACGCCGCGACCAAGGTCAATGGCGACCTGGTGGTCGGCGCGAAGGTGACGATCACCTACACGATGACCGCTTCGGCGGTCGACGTGAAGCCGGCGAGCGGGAAGAGCGCCTCCGCTCCCAAGGCGAAGCCCAAGTCCTGAGCCGGAACCCGGAGCGGCCCCGGTCCGCGAAACACCGGACCGCGGTCCGGTTGGGGGCGCGTATTCGTTGACACCGGGCGACTCTCGCCGTATATGCCCGGACGTTCACGCTGACCCGGTCGCCGGGCGGAAGGGTAACCTTGTCCAGGCATGACTCGAACCGCCGGCTGGTGGGCTGGGCGGTCTTCGTGGCCCTTGGTCTGACCCTCGCAATCTCCCGGTCCCAGGGTTCGGGGCGGTCGCACGGCTCCGGGAGCGCGCCGGCCCAGCCCCCCAGTCCTCCCGCCGCGGGCGAGCCCGGCGCCGAGATCGCCGGCGTGCCCGTGACCGGCGCCGTCGGGATCACCGAAAGCGTCGACTCGATCATGAACCGGGTGCGCTCGGCCGGTCTCTGGTCGCGGACCCTCGTTCTCGACCAGGAGGAGCCGCTGGTCCGTCCGTTCATCCCGGCGGACGATCCCGAAGCACCGCTCGTCGCCACGTGGCCCCCCGCCGCCGCCGAGGTCGAATCGATCCCCGAGCCGCTCGCGCCGCAGAATCCGGGCGTCTCGTTCAAGGCGGTCGGGACGGTCGGCGGCGAGTCGCCCTACATCCCGCCCGACAGCATGGGGGATGTCGGTCCGACCCAGGTGCTGGTGCACGTCAACGGCCGGATCAAGGTGTTCGACAAGGCCGGGGTCCTCGGGCCGCTCAATGCCGACGATGTCACCTTCTGGTCGTCGGTCGCCGCCGGCCAGGGAACCAGCGACCCCGAGGTCCGCTACGACCGCCTGTCGGGACGCTGGTTCGTGGTCATCATCAACGTCGCGGCCACCAACAACCTGGTGCTCCTGGCGGTGAGCAGCGGACCGACGATCACCGGGACGTCCAGCTTCACGTTCTACTCGTTCCCGATCGGGGTGGGAGGCTCGGGCGAGGACACCAACTTCTGCGACTATCCGGGGGTCGGGATCGACGCCAATGCCCTCTACATCGGCTGCAACATGTTCAACGGCTCCCTGGCGTTCCAGCACACCACCGGCTACGTCATCCGCAAGTCGAGCGTCCTGGGGGGCGGGCCGATCGTCGTCACGCCGTTCGTGAACCTGTCCGGCGGCGTCACCGCCGGACCCTGGGCGCCGCGCGGAGTCGACAACGATGACCCGCAGGCGACCGAGGGGTATCTCATCGGCGTCGACATCGCCGTCTTCAGCCGGCTGGTCCTGCGGCGCGTGACCAATCCGGGCGGGACCCCGTCGATCTCCGCGAACATCAACCTGACGGTGCCGGTCACTTCGGCGCCGCTGCTCCAGGTTGCCTCGGGCTCGACCACCAGCCTCGACACCTCGGACGACCGCCTCTACATGGCGTCGATCCACAAGAACAAGATCACCGGGGTCAGCACGCTCTGGACGGCGCACAGCATCGCGGTCACCACCGCCTGCATCGGGGCGAGCACCGGCAGCAACCGGCGCAACGGCGGGCGCTGGTACGAGATCGGCAACCTGACCGCGTCTCCGTCGCTCGTCCAGTCGGGCACGCTGTGCGACACCGCCGCCACCAACCCCCGCGGCTACATCTATCCGACCGTCGCCGAGAGCGGCCAGGGCAACATGGCGATGGCGGCGACCGTCGCCGCCTCCAACATGCTGGCGGGCGCCGCGACCGCCGGACGGTTCCGGACCGATACGCTCGGCACCATCCAGGCGCCGGCCGTCATCCAGTCGGGGCTGGGCACCTACACGATCGTCGGCAACGGCCGCAACCGCTGGGGCGATTACTCGTTCACCGACATCGATCCGAACGACGACATGACCTTCTGGACGGTGCAGGAGTATGCGGACGCGCCGAACAACAACTGGGCGGTGCGCGTCGTGCAGCTCCAGGCGATCGTCCCCGCCGCTCCCTCCTCCGCGTCGCCCGCCACCGTCTGCTCCGGCGTCGCGTCGACCAGCGTGGCAATCACGGGGACGGTGATCCTCGGCTCGGCCTACTTCGATCCCGGACCCGATACCGGCGGTCCGGGGTACGCGAACCACATCACCGCCTCGGTGAACCACGGCGTGGCCGTCAACAGCGTCACGTTCACCGACCCGACGCACGTCACGCTCAGCGTCAACACGGTGGCGGCGACGGCGGGAGCGGCCAACGTCACGATCACCAACCCGGACGGCCAGTCGTCGACCGGCAACGGGATCCTGACCATCGCCGGCAACACGCCTCCGACGGCGTCGAGCAACGGCCCCGTCTGCGCCGGAGGGACGATCCAGCTGACGGCGTCGGCGATTCCGGGTGCCACCTACTCCTGGACGGGACCGAACGGATTCGTCTCGAGCCTGCAGAATCCTTCGGTCTCCGGCGTCGGCGCGCTCAATGCGGGGACCTACCAGGTGACCGCCACCGTGAGCGGCTGCACCACGCTGGCGGGAACCACCAGCGTCAGCGTGATCGCCAACGGCGGGTCGTGCAGCGACGGGAACGCCTGCACCCAGACCGACACCTGCCAGGCGGGCGCCTGCACAGGGTCGAACCCGGTTGTCTGCACGGCGCTCGATCAGTGCCACGACGCCGGGAGCTGCGACACGCAGTCGGGCGCCTGCTCCAATCCGAACAAGGCGAACGGCACGTCGTGCAGCGACGGCAACGCCTGCACGCAGAGCGACACCTGCCAGGCGGGTGTCTGCGCGAGCGGCGGCCCGGTGAGCTGCACGGCGCTCGACCAATGCCATGCCGCGGGGACCTGCGACACCGGGACCGGCGCCTGCTCGAACCCGGTCAGGACCGACGGCACGTCATGCAGCGACGGGGATGCGTGCACGCAGACCGACACCTGCGAAGCGGGCGTCTGCACCGGCGCGAATCCGGTCGTCTGCGCCGCGCTCGACACGTGTCACGATGCGGGTGTGTGCGACACCGGGACGGGTGCCTGCTCGAACCCCGACAAGGCGGACGGCACGACGTGCAGCGACGGCAATGCGTGCACGCAGACCGACACCTGCCAGGCGGGCGTCTGCGCCGGAGCGAACCCGGTGATCTGCGCCGCCGCCGACCAGTGTCATCTGCCCGGCGCCTGCGATTCGCAGAGCGGCGCCTGCTCGAGCCCGATCGCGCCCGACGGCACCGCCTGCGACGACGTGAACGCCTGCACGGCGGGCGAGACCTGCTCCGGCGGCCTGTGCGCGGGCGGGACGCCCGTGACGCCGGCCGACGTGAGCGACACCCTGCTGGTCACCGATGACGGCGCGACGACGACGATCGCCTGGACCGAGCCGGCGGGCGACTACAGCGTCTATCGCGGCGTCCGCAGCGACGGGACACCCTGGTCCTACAACCAGGTCTGCCTGGCGCCGCACACCGGCACGACCAGCGCGACCGACACCGACCTGCCCGGCGTCGGCAGCGTCTTCTTCTACCTGGTGACGCGCGTCGACACGTGCGGCGAATCGGCCCCGGGACGCGATTCCGCGGGAACGCCGAATCCGAATCCGGCGCCCTGCCCGTAGGCAGGCGCAGCCGGAGGGGGCCTCAGTCCGGCTCGAAGGTCTTGTTGATCGCGTCGAACGACGGGGGGCGATCGAGGCTGCTGAAGGCGCCGCGCTCGGCGATCTCGCGGGCGGCCTCGAGGAAACCGCCCCAGGCGGCGCGCGCCAGGGCGCTGCCGACGCTGATCCGGCGCACCCCGAGCGCGGCCATCTCGCTCACCGTCGTGAACCCGCTGCTGACCAGGACGTTGACCGGGAGCGGCGCGACCGCGCCGACCACGGCGGCGATGTCGGCGGGCGACCTGAGTCCGGGAGCGTAGAGACATTCGGCGCCGGCTTCGGCATAGGCGGTGAGCCGGCGGATCGTCTCCTTCAGGTCGGGGCGCCCGACGATGAACCCTTCCGACCGGGCGGTGAGCAGGACGCCGGCGCCGCCGCCGTCGATCGCCCGCCGCGCGGCGCGCACCCGCTCGACCGACAGCGCGAAGTCGAACAGGGGACGTGCCGGGTCGCCGCTGCCGTCCTCGATCGACAGGCCGGCGATGCCCGTGGAGGCGGCCGCCGTGACGCTCGCCGCGACCCCCGAGGGCTCGGTCGCGAATCCGGCGCCCAGGTCGGCGCTGACCGGCACGCCGACGCCGCCGGCGATCAGGCGCAGGTGCGCGAGCATGTCGGCGAGCGACACCTGGTGATCGGCGCGCCCCTGCGACCAGGCGAACCCCGAGCTGGTGGTGGCGAGCGCCTTGAAACCGAGCCGCTCCAGCCAGAGGCCGCTGCCGAGGTCCCAGGGGTTCGGGATCACGAAGCAGCCCGACTCGTGCAGGCGGCGGAACACCACGCGAAGCTCGGCGGATTTCGATGCGGCGATCACTTGATGCCGCCGATCAGCACGACGTCCTGCGTCGACGAACCGTAGGCGAAATAGTAGACCGGAGCGTCGGGCGCCCAGGCGCCGGTGCGAATGCGCCCCGACTTGAACTCGGTGACCATGTTGGGGCGGCTCTCGCCCGCCTTCATCATCCAGAGACTGTCCTGCCGGCCCGCGCGGCGATCGATCGCCAGCCACGAGCCGTCCCCGCTCCATTCGAAGTTGCTGATCTGCCCGTCGGTGAACCGGGTGAGGGGCGCGGCAGGTCCGTCCGGCACCGGCTTGCGGTAGACGTTCCACCCCTGGGCGCGATCGATGTAGTCGATGGCCTTCCCATCCGGCGCCCAGGCGATGTGCGTCGCGCTGGGCGGGAGGTGCAGATCGGGCACGACCTCTTCTCCATCGATGGTCAGGACCGCGTGGATGCTGAGCAGCCGCTCGCCCACCTTGTCGAGCCTCTCGTAGAGGACGCGCGTCCCGTCGGGGGAGATCGCCACCCCGCCGATCGATTTTCCGTCCACGATCTTGCGCGGCGCGGCGCCCCCGAGCTTCAGGGCCCAGATCGATTGCGGATCGCTCCAGACGACGTAGAGGACGACGTCGCCCTTGCGCGACAGCTCCAGGAGCTGCTCGCCCGCGCCGTCGGTGAGCCGCCTGAGCCCGCTCCCATCCGGATCGATTCGCCAGACGTGCGACACCACGCCCGCGTCGGCGTCGACCCGGGAGAAGACCAGGCCGGCGCCCGGCGCGTACGCGGCGTTGATGACGAAGACGCCGTCGGTCGTGAGCTGTCTTCGGTTGGCGCCGTCGGAGCCGATCCGCCAGAGGAAGACCCGGTTGCCGATCGGCGCCGAGAAGCCCGCGGCGTTCCCCGGCAGGGGAACGAGGCCCTGGATGGAGCTCGCGCTTCCCGAAACGAAGGTCGCCGGCTGCGCGTCCCACTTCTCCTGCAACCGTCCGACCCAGATGTTGTCGACGGTGACCCGGCGCACGGCGGCGACGGAGGCGCCGTCAGCGGCGACCGAGAGCGCGCCGTACCCATCGAGGTCGTTCGTCAGGCGGACCGTCTCGCCCCCCGGGTAGGCGACGCGGAAAATCTGCGGCACGCCACCGACGCTCACATCGAAGGCGCTGGCGAGGACCGCCTTCCCGTCCGGCATCCAGCGCACGCTCTGCACGAAGATCCAGTTGCGCGTGCCGAGGGGCGCGCGCTTGCCGGTTTCGACGTCCACGATCTCGATCGCCGACTTGACTCCGCCGACGGGCGACTGGATGCCGACGGCGATCCGCGCGCCGTCCGGCGACCAGTCGGGCGCCGCGATGAAGTTGTCGGGTCTCTTGATGCGCATGAGCTCGCGCTCCTGGCCCTTGTCCGGCTCGGCGATCACGAGGGAATCCTCCGCCGAGCCGAGCAGTCCGCGCCGGAAGCAGAGCCGCTTGCCGTCGGGAGAGAAGGTCGGCGCGGAATCGATGTCGTAGAGGATCTTGCGGGGCGGCCCGCCAAGCGAGGGCACCTGGAAGAGGGCGGAGTAGGTCGGTGCCTGTGGATCCGGCGCGAGGTAGTAGAGATAGTCCCCGTCGCGCGAGAAGGTGACGCCGGAGATGCGCGCCTCGCTGTCGCCGACGATGACCACGTCGCTGCCGGTCCGCACCTGCCGCACCTTGAGCGAGCTGGTCCGATCCCGCGACGTCACGTAGGCCAGGTAGCGCCCGTCGGCCGAGAGGACGGTTCCGGAGGCGTTGAAGTTGGAGTCCTCGAGGGTCATGAGGACCGAGATCTTGAGATCCTGCGCCCCCGACGGCGCCGAAGCGCCCGGCACCTCGTGCCGCAGCAGCGTCACGAGGCCGAACCCCAGACCGCCGAGACCGAGCAGGGTCGCCGCGGCGATCGCCGCCCAGAGGCCCTTGCCGCCGCGCGCCGCCGGGTGTGACACCCCGGACGCCGCCGTGCTCGCCGACGGGTGCGAGGGAGAAAGCGAGTCCCAGGTCTCGAACATCTCGCGCAGCTCGATCGCCAGGTCCTTCATCGACTGGAAGCGCTGGTCGGGGGATTTCGCGAGGCTGCGACGGATGACGCGGCGCAGCTCGCCCGGCGCCTCCGGGTTGAGCGTCTCGACCGGCGCCGGCTGCTCTTTCAGGATCCTGTGCATCACCTCGACGTCGGAGTCGGCGGCGAACGGGCGGCGGCCGGTGGCGGCTTCATAGAGGATGCAGCCGAGCGAGAAGATGTCGGAGCGATGGTCGACCGCCTTCGCCTGCACCTGCTCGGGCGACATGTAGCCGACGGTTCCCATGACCGCGCCGGCGCCGGTGACCGCCACGGCGGTCGACAGGCTGGTGCGATCGGCCTCCGGGACCGCCGCCTTCTCGGTCAGCTTCGCCAGGCCGAAGTCGAGGACCTTCGCGAAGCCGTCCTTCGTGATCATGATGTTCCCGGGCTTCAGGTCTCGATGCACGATGCCGGCGGCGTGCGCCTTCGCGATCCCCTCCGCCGCCTGGGCAAGGTATCCGACGACCGCGCGCAGCTCCGTCTTGTCCTGATGGATAGCCCGGTCGAGCGTGTCCCCGGCGACCAGCTCCATGGCGATGAAGTAGATCGGATCGGCGACGGCCCCGGCATCGCCCGGCGCGCCCGCGTCCCCGGTCGCGGCGGCGGGTCGGCGTGCCGCATCCTTCGACGGGCGCAGCTCGTCGCGGCCGATTTCATAGATGGTGACGATGTTGGGGTGGTTGAGCGACGAGGCCGACTTCGCCTCAGTGACGAAACGGCGCACCCGCTCGTCGTTGCGCACCAGGTGCGGCGGCAGGATCTTCAGCGCGACGCTGCGTCCAAGCGTCTCGTCGCGGGCGGCATAGACCTCGCCCATCCCGCCGGCCCCGAGCGGTCCGACGATGCGGTAGTGCGAAATCTCGTCGTCGGGCTCGAGGGTCCGTGCCATGCGATTCTCCATCGCTGCCGGGCGAAAGCGGCTGGATTCTAACCGCCGCGGTCGGCGCCTGTCCATCGGAGCGCCGGCGATGTCGATATCGAGATTGACGCGGCGTTATCGGGGACTACCTTTTGAATCCGCGCGTCGAATGTGCGGAGGGGGGGAAATGGAACCGAACAGCGCAGCCGATCACAGAATCGAACCGGAGTTCCTCGGGCCGCTGGGCGATCGGCCGCTCGCCGAGTCCGCCGGCCGGTCCACGCCCGGCGACCTGTTTCCCGGCGCCGCGAAGTTCCTCAGCCAGCGGCAGCAGGCGAAGCGCCGCGAGCAGTGGAACGCGGTGCGTCCGATGGTGAAGCGGCTCCTGACCGCGGGCGAGCACGTCCTGCACGTCGCGTACGCCCAGCAGGTCCCGCCGTTCATGCATTGCATCGGCCTCGGCCACTTCGTCTACGCCTACCATCAGGTCGTCCTCGTGGTGACCGACCAGCGGATCATCGAGGTGCT
The DNA here is from genome assembly GCA_035638115.1 of Patescibacteria group bacterium. GTDB lineage: Bacteria > Acidobacteriota > Polarisedimenticolia > Gp22-AA2 > Gp22-AA2 > DASRAN01. The sequence goes on from DASRAN010000060.1 coordinate 16,543, forward strand.
CCTGAACTTCCGCGCCAACGGTCCGGGGACCCGGATGCGCTCCTGGCCGCTCCGGAGCCTGAAAGCGCTCAAGCAGAGCTTCGGCAAGCTGACTGCGGTCCCGGGACAGGGACGCAAGCAGGGATGGAGGGTTCGGCTCCGCGGCGACCGGAAGCTCCTGGCTCTTCTGCTGCCGCGCCTGCAGCCGCGGCTGTTCGCGGAGGGCGCGGGACACTCCGAGCCGTCGCCGCTCTGGCACTGCCCGCGCTGCGGCGCCGGCGTGCGCCCCGAGCCCGAGGACTGCGCCTCCTGCCGCACGCGGTTCCGATCGACGCGCATGGCGACCATGCTGTCGCTCGCCTTTCCCGGAGCCGGCCTCTTCTACCTCGGGCATCCGTTCCTGGCGGCGTCCGATTTCCTGGGCGAGACGATGCTGTTCGCCATCTGGGTCGCCATGATGGTCGGCTCCTCCGCGAGCGACGGGCCGATGCCCGCCCTCCTGGTGGGCGGGCTTTTCTTCGCGCTGACCAAGATCGAGAGCATCCACGTGGGCCGCGTCCTCGGGGCGCGCTCGATCCCCGAGCCGGAGGGGCGCCGCGAGCGCCTCGTCAAGCTGGCCGTCGCGGGCGGCGCGCTCTCGGCGCTCCTGGTGGCCGGGGCCTTCCCGCTGGCGGCCTCGGCGCGCCCGCGTCTGGAGCACGATCTCGATCTGGCGAACGCCAGCGACTGGAGCGTAAGCCGCCGCGCCGCCGACTGGGTCTCGTTCAAGGACGACACGTCGGCGCGCTCGCAATGGACCCACGCTCCGACCGGCGCGCATCTCACGGTCTTCGCCTACCCGCAGAGCCTCCTCGACGACCCGGAGGAGTTCCACCGCAGCTACGCCGCGCGGATGCAGAAGCAGTCGGTGCGCACCCTGGTCGACGACACCACCGTTCCGGCCCCGTTCCACGGCTTCCGGTACGTCGCCGACCTCAAGGGGAAGAGCGGCCAGGAGGTGGCGCTGGTCTCCTACTTCCTCTACGACCAGGACGGGCACGACATTCATCATCTGTCGCTGGCGGTCCCGATCGACGACGCCCAGGCGGCCGACGCGCTGGTCCAGGATTTCGTGCGCCACGCGAAGTTCGTCGACGCCCTCCCGCCGCAGCGCTGAGCAGGCCTTCGGACCCAGGACGAGCGCCGGACGCCGTCCGAGGACGACGCCCGGCGCGCCGGGATCCGGGCGAAGACTAGCCTCCGCCCGTCCGCGATCGATCCTGCGAATCTCCCGGGGGAATCCTCTCGAGGGCTGCACGGTCGCGCAGGATGAAGCCGTTCCCGACGGTCTCCAGGATCCCGCTCTTCCCCCAGCGGCTCATGATGCGGATGACGGTCTCCTGGGTCATGCCGACCATGTCGGCGATCTCCTGGCGCGTCAGGGCCATCGGCAGGGAAATCCCGGTCCCGTCCGTCGTGCCGAAACGATCGGACAGCGCGAGGAAGAGCCGGGCGACGCGATACTCCGCGCGACTCGATCGCTCCGACAGTTTGCGGGTCAAATCGAGCATGCGTCGGGTCAGCCCGAGGAGCAGGCCGCGCGAAAGGAGCGGATTCGCGGCCAGGAGCATGAAGAGCTCTCCCCGGGGCACCGACACGAGACGGGTCGTTTCGAGCGCCACGGCGCTGGCGGGGAAGTCCCTCTCTTCGTAGGCGGCGACCGCTCCGACGGGGTCGCCCGGACCGAATATCTCGAGCAGAACGTCCTTCCCGTTCGCCGCCGACTTGACGATCTTGACCTGGCCCTCGGTGATGAAGTGGAACATGAGGGCCGGATCACCCTCGCGAAAGATGACCTGCCCCGGTTCGGCCGATGAGATCCGGATCAGGGGCAGGAGATGCGCGCGCTCCGATTGGCTCAGGCTCTGGAAGAGCGGCACGGCGGTCCAGGGGATCGGCGCTTCGTCGGTCATGACCTGATCCAGATCATACCTGCCTGGCCCCGGGTGTCCTATGCTCCCCACGCGGGAGGGCGTCGCCGACCGCGACGTCCACGCGAATGTGGGGGGTCTCATGGGCAACGAGGGTGTGGGCGACACTCCAGCGGGAACCCTGTCCGGTGCGGGACTGTCTCCCTGGTGGCGTCACGCCGCCGTGCTGGTGATGATTTTCGGATTCACCATCCTGTCGATCGTGACCGTCAAGACCTACTCCAACGCGCCGCCGATCCCTTCGCGTGTCGTCGACCAGGCGGGCGCGACGCTGTTCGGAAAGGAGGAGATCGAACGCGGACAGGAGGTGTTCTTCAAGTACGGGCTGATGGAGCATGGGTCGCTCTGGGGTCACGGCGCCTATCTCGGCCCCGACTACTCCGCCGAGTACCTGCACCGGCTGGCCGAGATCACCCGCGACACGCTGGCGCAGGCCCGCTACGGCCGGGGGTTCGTCGCGCTGGGGACGCCGGAGTCGAGCGCCGTCTCGGAGGAGACCCGCCGCGTCCTCAAGGAGAACCGCTACGACGCGCCGAGCGGCGTGCTCGTCTTTTCTCCCGGAGAAGCCGCCTCGTTCGCGGCGCAACAGGGCGAATGGCACGACTACTTCGCGGGCGCGACGCCGGCGCCGGGGCTGCCGCCGAATTTCATCCGGAACGAGGACGAGCTCCGGGCGCTGACGTCCTACTTCGCCTGGGCCGCCTGGGCGACGGTCGCCGATCGGCCCGGCAAGGACTACTCCTACACCAACAACTGGCCCTACGAGCCGCTGGCCGGCAACCGGCCGAGCGCCTCCACCTATCTCTGGAGCGGGCTGAGCCTCGTCACCCTGCTCGGCGGTCTCGGGCTCGTCCTGTTCGTGTTCGGGAAATTCGACTACCTCGGCTGGAGAGGCGAACGGGACGCCGGCCATGCCCATGGAAACGCGCTCGCGGGCTGGACGCCGACGCCGAGCCAGAGGCTCACCGCTCTCTACTTCGTCGTCGTCGCGCTCCTGTTCCTGCTGCAGACGCTCGCCGGCGGGGCCCTGGCGCACTATCGCGTCGAGACGGGCGCGTTTTACGGCTTCGATCTGGCGCGTGTCCTGCCGTACAACCTCCTGCGCACCTGGCATCTGCAGCTCGCGATCTTCTGGATCGCGACGGCCTGGGTCGCGGGCGGCCTGTTCCTCGCCCCGATCGTCGGCGGCGCCGAGCCGAAGGGACAACGGACCGGCGCCGCGATCCTCCTCGGCGCCCTGGCGGTCGTCGTCTTCGGCAGCCTGGGGGGAGAGTACCTGGGGATCAACGATCGTCTCGGAGGTCTCTGGTTCTGGTTCGGCCACCAGGGGTCGGAGTATCTCGACCTCGGCCGGTTCTGGCAGATCCTCCTGGCCGCGGGGCTGGTCCTCTGGCTGGTCCTGATGTTCCGGGCGCTGCGGCCGGCGATGAGGGAACGCGGTCGCGACTCGCTGGCGTCGCTTTTCCTGTACGCGGCGGTCGCCATTCCGGTCTTCTACCTGCCGGCTCTTTTCTATGGGCCGCACACGAACTTCGCCGTCATCGACAACTGGCGCTTCTGGATCATCCATCTCTGGGTCGAAGGGTTCTTCGAATTGTTTGCGACCGTCCTGGTGGCCGTGATCTTCGTCCAGATGGGGATGGTCGGCGCGCGGACGGCGACCCGGCTGATCTATCTCGACGCGATCCTCTATCTCGGGGCCGGGGTGATCGGCACGGGCCACCACTGGTACTTCACCGGGCAGGGGACGCTCAACATGGGCCTGGCGGCCTGCTTCTCCGCCATGGAGGTCGTGCCGCTGACGCTGTTGACGCTGGATGCGTGGGACTTCATCCGGCTCCAGGATCGGCGCTGCGACGGCTGCGGGCAGCCATTTGCCGCGCGGTACAAGTGGGCGATCTACTTCCTGATGGCGGTCGGCTTCTGGAACTTCGTCGGGGCGGGAGTCTTCGGCTTCCTGATCAACCTGCCGATCATCTCCTACTTCGAGGTCGGCACGGCGCTGACCACCAATCACGGCCACACGGCGATGTTCGGCGTCTTCGGCATGCTGGCGCTCGGGGTGCTCGTCTTCTGTCTCCGGGCCCTGACGCCCGACGAGCGCTGGGCCCGCACCGAGCCGCTCGTGCGGACCGGTTTCGTCGGGCTCAACCTCGGCCTCTCTCTGATGGTGCTCGTGGATCTCTTCCCTGCAGGACTCCTCCAGCTCTGGGATTCCCTGGCGAACGGTTACTGGCACGCCCGCCGCCTGTCGTTCACGATGACCGGCACCTTTCACACGCTGGAATGGCTGCGGATGGGCGCCGACCTCGTCTTCCTGCTGGTGGGCGTGGTCCCGATCGTCGCCGCGACGCTGCGCGCCGCCCTCCCGGGGGTAACATCTCCCCGGGTCGCGCGAGTGTAGGAGTGGGAGGGTAGGTTTTCGCTCACGCGCGCGTCCGGCCCGCCGGGATCGGGGGCAGGATGGGTGGCATGCGCGGAGACGAGGACAAGGACTCTCCCGGCGGGAGCGGGGACGGCCCCCTGGACGCCGGGCGGAACGTCGATCCCTGGCTGCGGCGATTTGCGGCCCGGGAGCGGGACGCCATCGCCGAGACCGAGCGCCTGGTGGCCCGGATCGTCGGGCACCGCGGGTTCCACATCGGGCGCGCGGAGCGGGAGGATCTGGTGCAGGAGACGATGACGCAGGTGTGGCAGGCGATCGGCAGCGGTCGCTTCGACGCGGCGCAGAGCTTCGAGGCGTTCGTCCGCACCGTCGCCACCCGGCGATGCATCGACTGGCGACGCAGCCGCCGCGCCACCACCGACCTCTCGCCGGCCCTGGCCGCGCCCGACGCCGACCCCGAATCCTCGCTCCTCGCGAAGGAAAGGGTGCGCGTCGGACAGCAGCTGCTCGCGGGACTGGGGGAGGGCTGCCGCGATCTCATCCGGCTGCACGCCACGGAGGGCCTGGCCTACGCCGAGATCGCCCGGCGCTGGGGCCGCAGCGAAGGCGCGCTCCGCGTGCAGATGAGCGACTGCCTGTCCCGCGCCCGCCGCCTCCTCGAGGCGATGCGTGGCGCGGAAGGCGGAGCGTCCCGATGAGCCGCGATCAGGACCACGATCGCATCGTCCTGCGCCTGGCCGACTACGCGGCCCGGCGGCTCGATCCGCCCGGGCGGACGGAGGTCGGCGCGCACCTGCAGGCCTGCGCCGATTGCGCGGGGATGGCGGAGGCTTACGACGTCCTCGCGGCGGCGAGCGCCGCCGGCGGCGCGCACCTGTCGAGCGAGGTGATCGCGGCCCTCGCCGTGGCGGCCCCGGAAGCCGCGCCCGGCGAGGAGCAGGCGCGTCACCTCGCGTCGTGCGCCTCCTGCTCCACGGATCTCCGCCTCGCGAAGCAGGCGAACCTGGCCGCCGCCGGGCCCGAGGCCTCGTTCGGCGGCCGGTGGCTCCTCCCGGTCGCGGCCGCCATCGCGATCGCCGTCCTCGGCCTGACCGCGATGCGCGCCTGGCAGCGATCCGCTTCTCTCTCCGACCGGCTCGCGTCGCTCGAGAAGGACAACGCCGCGCTGCAGACGCAGGTGGCCGATCTCTCCCGCACGGTGGCGGAGAACCGGGTCACGGGTGAGGCCACGGCCGGCGCCGACGGGGCGATCTCGTACCTGTACCTGCACGAGACGGTTCGCGGCGCCTCCGCGCCCGGGCGGCTTGCGCTGCGTCGCGGCCAGGACGCCGTCTACGTGGCGCTCGCGCTCGACCTTCCCGCCACGGCGCGGCGCCGGGGCGAGGACGGCCGCGTCACGCTGCGGGGGGAAGATGGCGGCGAGCCCTGGACGGCCGCCGTGCCCGGCCCCGAGATCGACGCCGTGCTCGCGCGCGGCGACGCGCTCCTGCTGCGGATCCCGGTGGCGTCGGTCCGGTCCGGCCGTCAGGAGATCCGGATGACCGCCGCGACGGCTCCCACGGAGCGCGTCTGGTTCCGCTCCGAGTTCGAAGTCAGCGCGCCGTCCCCGTCGCGATGAACGCCCCCCAGACCTCCGGCGACGTCGGGGCGCCGGCGTGGCGCTCGGCGGCGAGCCACTTGCGTGCCGCGCTCCCGAGCGCGTTCGCGGGTGACGCGCCGGCGCGCGCCTCGGCGTAGACCAGCTTCATCCATTCCCGCGTCGCCACGTCGGGGACCTGCCAGAGGCTGACGACGAGCCCGCGCGCCCCGGCGACCCGGAAGGCCCGCTGCAGTCCCAGCAACCCCTCTCCCGGCGCGGTCTCCGCCAGCCCGGTGTCGCAGCCCGACAGCACGACCCACGCGGTCGTGGAGAGATCGAGAGTCGCCACCTCGTCGGCCGTGAGGATGCCGTCATCCGGCGGCGGCGTGCCCGCCTGCGCCGAGACGCTCCCCCTCGGGGCGCGCCGGTTCGCGCCGGCGAGCGCCACGCCGGAGAGATCCAGCGGGTTGTCCGCGCCGTGGACGACGGCGTCCGCCAGGGGGACCCGCCCCGTCGTCGCGGCCGCGCCGGCGGGCCGCGGCGCGAGCTCGGCGGCGTTCCAGAACGCGTGCGTCGCCACGTGCAGGTATCGGCTCCGGGGCGCCAGGCGCTTGAACGCCTCTTCGGTCGCTCCCGCCCCCGTGAGCAGGCTGACCTGGGCGACGTGGGCGCGCCGCAGCGACGCGGCGACGTCGCCCGCTTCCGCCGACGCTTCCGGCAGAGGCGGGAACAGGTGCGCGGCGACGGCGCCCGGGCCGGCGTCGAAGTCGGGTCCGCCGACGACCAGCGCCCGTCCCGCACCGGTCCCGGCGTCGGCGGCCGCCGCGAGATCGCGCTCGGCGGAGAGCATCCGGATGGCAGGCCGCATCTCGACCAGGTAGCGATCCCCGCCCACCGGGAGCGCCGCCAGGTTGACCAGGTCGAGGGCGCCGTCGGGGACCACGAACAGGGTCGCGACCGGCGGCGCGCCGGCTTCGGCGCCGAGCGCCGGCACGATCGGATCCCAGATCGCCCCGCGCAGGGCGGCGCCCGCGTCGCGCCGGGCGCGCTCCAGCGCGGCGCGCGAGCTGCCCAGCCCCTGGGGGGCGCGCGCCAGCGCGGATCGCCAGCGCTCCACCGCGGCGTCGACGGTCGCGGCGCTCCCGAGACGGACGAGCCGCGGCGGCCCAGCGGCGCCGCGCATCACCAGGGCGACGTAGGCTTCGTCGGGCGCGGCGTCCTCGAACGGCGTGCCGGGGCGGTGCACGCCCCCGGCCGCCAGGTCGATGCGGACGTACGACATCAACGCCTCGCCGGGACCGAGCACGCGCGCGATCGCATCGAACCCCGCGGTCTCTTCCCTGCGGCCGGACTGAAACGCGGCGCTTGTGGCGGCGAGGCTCTGCTCGCTCCGGTCGCGCTCGCGCCGCGCCGCTTCGATCTGCGCCAGGATGTCGCCGGGCGGATCCCCCTCGGCGGCGCGCACCAGGAGACGCGCCAGCCGTGAGCTGGCCCGCGCCAGGTCGCCACGCAGGCGCTCGACTTCCGGATCCCCGCTGGCCAGCAGGAGCCGCCGGCGCGCCATCGCGTCGAGCACCAGCGCGCGGGATCGGATGAGGCTGTCCCAGGCCATGCGATCCAGATCCGGGGAGGGGGTGGTCGCGCCGGCCGCCAGCCGCAGCGCCAGGTCGAGACCGCGCGGCCGGGTCGCGGCATAGCGCAAAGCCGGCGCCTCGGCCAGTGCGAGAGCCGCCAGCCAGAGCTGGTCGCGGCCGAGCTCCTCGGCGCGCAGCGCCGCCGCCAGCGCCGCGTCGCCACGGCCGAGGTCGATGTCGATCGCGGCGCGCAGGCGGAGCGGGCCGGCGAGATCGGGATGCGCCGGGCCGAGGAGCGCCTCGGCGACGTCGAGCGCGCGGTCGACGAGCGCCAGCGCTTTCTCGGATCCGCCCGCCATGCGCTCGATCTCCGCCTCCGCCAGGAGCGCGTTGGCGGTCCTCGAATGCCGCGGCCCGAGCGTGGTCTCGAAGACCGCCACCGCCTTCGCGGCGCGCTCACGCGCTGTGTCGAAGCGGCCCGCCCGGGCATCGAGCCGCGCCAGGCGCAGCTCGATGCTCGCGGGCGTCGCGTGATCCTTGCCGTAGATGTCGAGGTCGATGGCGAGCGCCTGCTCGTACAGCTCGCGCGCCGCCGCCTCGTCGCCCAGATCGTCCAGGACCCGACCGAGGAGCCCCGAGAGGCGCGCGATCGGCTTCCTTGCGGTCGGCACGTTGGTGCGGAGGAGCTCGAGGGCGCGCTCGTAGGTGCGGCGCGCCGCCTCGTCGTCGCCGAGACGGCGCTGCACGTACGCCAGGCTGCCGAGGGCGGCGGAGACGTCCTCCGGGTCCTGCGGCACCTGCGCCTCGGTCATCGCGACCACGCGCTCCATCAGGATGCTCGCCCCGGCCAGGTCGCCGGCCTGCACGGAGGAGATGGCCAGGTCGGTCAGGCTCGCGCCGAGATCCAGGTCGCCGGGTGGAAGCGTCTCTTCGCGGATCTCGAAAACGCGCTTGTAGAGCGCGGCGGCCTCCTCGTCGCGGTCCAGCGCGCCATAGAGTCCGGCAAGGTCGGCCAGCGCGTCGGCGGTCACCGGGTGGCGCTGTCCGTAGCGGGCTTCGAGCATCGACTCGGCCCGCTCGAGAAGCGGCAGCGCCTCGTCGACCCGGGTCTCCTCGCGCAGCAGGCGGCCCTTGGCGTTGAGAGACCAGGCGAGAAACGGGCTCGCCGGGCCGATCCGCTCCTGCGCGGTGGCGATGGCCTGATCGACGAGCCCGGTGGCCTCGTCGAGATGGCCTTCGCGCCGCACCTTGGCATGCTGGCCGAGCAGGGCGCGCACCTCGCAGGCCGAGTCGCCCTTCGCCTGCGCGTCGGCCAGCAGATCGGCCCAGTAGCGCCGGCTCGCCTCCACTTTCTCGGCTTCGGTGCGCGCGGGCCGCGGCCCGGCCCTGACGGTGAGCCGGAACGCCGCCCCGCAAGCGTGCGTCTCGTCGCCTTCGACGATCACCTCGAGAGCGTCCCGGGCCGCGGCCTCGACAGTGAGCGCCGGATTGATGACCCTGAAGCCGCGCACCCGGCCGAGGCTCTCCGTGGATCCTCCGGCGGCGCGCCTGCGGATCTCGAGCGAGGCGTTGAACCGGGGAGTCTCCACGTAGACGGTCCAGGGGCCGTTCCGGTCGGGGACGAACGCGGCGACGAACCGCTGGCCGGTCTGATCCCCCGGCGCCAGCGACGCCTCGAGGGGCTCGTCGGGCCGAAGCAGGGGCCGTGCCGGCGCCTCCTCGGCCCCGGCAGCGCCGTTGGGCGTGAGCGCGGCGGTGGTCAAGGCGCCGGCGGCCACGAGGGCGGCCAGGACGACACCCGGGACGATGCGCGGCGAAGGCATCGGGACGGCCTCCGGCGGGAATCCTACACCTGCGGCCTAACACCCGCCCGGGTTTGTCGAGTGATGAGACATGTCCCCGCTCTTCGGAGGAAACTTGCCATGAAGCCGTCTTCGATCCGTCCCGTCAGGGTCGTCCTGGTGCTCCTGTTCGCCCTGGTCGCCGTCGCGCTCGCGCCATCCAGGCCGGCAGAGGGCGGTCCGATCCCCGGCTCGAAGTGGTCTTCGATAGGCCCCGAGCCGGACTGCTGCTTCTTCCCATTCGGGGAGACCGGCAGGGCCACGTCGATCGCCGTCAATCCCCAGAATCCCGACGACGTCTGGATCGGCACGGCAGGGGGCGGAGTCTGGCACAACGTCGGCGGGAAGTGGTTCCCGATGTCGGACGACCAGGCGTCGCTCGCCATCGGCTCGCTCGCCCTGACGGGGTGCAACTCGACGGGATGCGCGAAGATCTACGCCGGGACCGGTGAGAACGCCATCCGGCGCGACACGTACTACGGCGCCGGTCTCCTGGAAGGGAACATCGCAGGCAACAGCGTGACCTGGACGCTGCACAAGGGGCAGGCCGGGCCGCCGGCCTACGACTTCACCCACGGGACGATCTACAACGTCGTCCTCGACCCGACGACGAGCGGGGCGAGCCAGGTCATCTACATCACGGTGTCGAGCGGCGTCACGGCGTCGGCCAGCGAGTCGACGGTGACGGCGCGGCCGCCCCTCGGCGGGTGGGGCATCTACAAGTCGAGCGACGACGGCAACACCTGGACCAGGCTCACTGTGCCGGGAGCTACGGGGGGCATCTTACAGGTGCGCCCCACCGACCTGGAGATGGACCGGACGAACGCCAGCACGCTCTACGCCGGGTTCCTCGGCCGGGGGATCTTCAAGTCGGTCGACGCCGGCGCCAACTGGTGCCCGCTCGATCCCGGAATTCCGAAGCCCGCCGGCTGCCCGATGACCTATGGTCTGCCGACCCTGCCGACCCAGTTCGACCACGTCGAGATCGACATCTACCGCGGCGACCACAACCACCTGTACGCGTCGTTCGGCAACTGCCCCGACCGCCTGATCGCCGACTGCGAGCCGTCGATCTACGAGTCGACCAACGCCGGACTGAACTGGACCGCCCGTTACATCGGGTCGACCACCGCGACGTCGTTCGGCGACCTGTACTGCCCCCGCGCTTACACGCGCTACATGCACGGCCTGACGATCTCGCCGACCAACCCGTCCACGATCTACGTCGCCGGCTATCACATCTGCGAGTCGGACGATCACGGCGAGACATGGGTCGAAACCGACGACAACACCGGAGGCGGGATGCTCCACCCCGACCACCACGCGATCGTGTTCCACGCGACCACGACGTCTCGGGTGTACGACGTGAACGACGGCGGCGTCGCCTTCTCGACCGATGGCGGCGGGCACTGGACACCCAGCACCTACGGGCTGGACACGTTCGAATTCCAGTCGCTGGCGACGTCGCCCGACACCGCGCAGGTCTTTGGCGGGACGCAGGACAACTCTGCCGTGGCCTGGAACGGGTTGAAGAAGTGGCAGCACATGAACTGCTGCGGCGACGGCGGGTACGCCGCCTACGAGACCTACAACTTCGGCGGGTTCTTCAACAAGCTCAACATGTACACCACGACCAACATGAACTCCCTCGCCAACCTGGCGGTGCTGCCGGTCAAGTCGGAGAACGGCGGCGGCACCTGGCCGCAACCGGGCGACCCGCCGGTGTCGTACGACCTCGGTCTCAACGACACCGACTCGCGCTCGTTCTATCCGCCGCTGGTGGTCGCAGGCGGGTACGTGATGTTCGCGACCGACCGGCTGTACACCAGCGTCGACCAGATGCACGACTGGCAGCTGCGCAGCCCGCAGCTCAGCAGCGACCCGGAGACCGAGATCTTCTCCCTCGCCGACGCCATCACCGCGATCGCGGTGGCGCCGTCGAACCCGAGCCGCTGGTACCTCGGCTACTACAGCGGAAAAATTTTCTACACCAACTCCGCCTGCTCGAACGTCTCCTGCTGGACGCAGGTGAGCAACCCGGGCGGCAACGCGCCGGTCACCTGGCTGGCGGTCGACCCGACGTCGGCCGACAACGTCTACGCCACCGTGTCGGGGTTCGCGCCGGGGATCCACGTTTTCAAGACCGCGAACGCCGGTGTTGTCTGGAGCCCGGCCGGGTCGCACCCCGATCTGGACGGGGTTCCGGCCAACACCATCACCGTCGATCCGGGCGATCCCAAGGTCCTCTATCTCGGCACCGACCACGGCATCTATCGCAGCGATTCTCACGGCGATTCGTGGAACCGGTTCAGCGACGGGCTCCCGAACGTGCCGGTCTATGCCATCACGCCTGACGAGAGCCGCGAGCTGCTGTTCGCCGCCACCCACGGCCGGGGCGCGTGGCTCCTGACCTCGAACAAGGGCATCGGCAGGACGTTGGTGGACGGGCCGATCCGCGTCGGTCCCGAGATCCGGTACAACCTGCCGGTCTTCGGCAGCCACCTCTCGGAGAACGCCTCGTGTCTCGTCAAGGTGATCGCCGCAGACGGCAGCGTCTGCGCCTCGGGGCGCACCGACGCGCTGGGCGGCACGATCCACACCGATGCGGAAGGAAACCTCGCGACGACGCAGGCGAACAAGTACGTCGATCTGCCGGTGGTCTGGGCCTGCGCCCAGGGGAGCTGCCTCGACACCGAGATGAGGAAGTGCGTGCAGGGGACGGCGGGCCCGTCCAGCGTCGAGGTCGACTGCGGCGGCGGCGTGACGGTCAGCAGGGACCCGGGGCCACAAGGCGAGCCGAACCCGGGCAGCAGCCGGTTCACGCTGGGTGAGACGAACCCCCCCGATCCCATCAGGATCGGCGGGATGTTCTCGCTCCTCCCGGCGATCCAGACCGGCGACGGCGCGTCGCAGATCTTCTGCGCGCCGATGGTGCCGTTCGCGCCGGGCGACACGCAGGGGGCGATCCTGCAGCGCGCCGCCGACATGGTGAACGGCGACGGCAGCTGCCGCGCCGCCGGGGTCCAGGCGGTCGTCGAAGCGCCCCAGGACGGCGGCGAGGATGAGGACGCCTTCGCGCACTCCGGCCACCTGAGCCTTACAGCACCCGGCCTCACCGGCGGCAAGCTGATCCCCGGCCTGAAGATCATGCCGGGCCAGGCGATGGGGTCCTGTTTCACGGCCGGCGACCTCCTCGATCTGATGCGCGGGCGAAGCCGCAGCATGAAGATCCAGTTCGCGACCGGACCTGGCGGCTCGACCGGCGCGCCGATACGGATCCTCGAGCAGTCGCTGCTCGGCGAGTGCGACATCACCGTCCCGGCGCCGGCGGGCGCCACGGGAAGCGGCATCGCCGCCGCCGTCGCGGCGGCGTTCCAGGCCGGCGGCATCCCGTCGCCCTATCCGCTCTGCCCGGTCGACAGCAATCCGCGCGACGTCTTCGCGGCGGGCGACTCGGTGCACACCGCGCTGGCCACAGACCTGACGATCTGTCTCAACGACCCGGCGGTCGGCGTGACCGTCCTGCCGTCGGAGGTCTGCACCACCAACGCCGATTGCGACGACGGCAACCCCTGCACGACCGACACGTGCATTCCGGGCACCGGACTCTGCCAGTCGACCCCGGCGCCGAACGGCACGCCGTGCGACGACCAGAACGCCTGCACCGTGGGAGGCACCTGCCAGTCCGGCGCCTGCGGCACGCCGGTCGTGTGCAACGACGGCAATCCCTGTTCCACCGACGTCTGCAACCCGGCGACCGGCGCCTGCACCTCTTTGCCTCGCGTCTGCGACGACGGCAATCCGTGCACCACCGACACGTGCAGCGCCGCCACCGGCGGCTGCGTCTTCACCCCGGCCCCGGCCGGCACCGCCTGCAACGACGGCGACCTCTGCACGACGGGCGACACCTGCGTGTCGATCCCGGGCAGCACCACCCCGATCTGCCAGGGCGCGCCGAAGTGCGCCGATGCCGACCCGTGCACCGCCGACACCTGCGACGCGGCGACCGGCGCGTGCGTCAACACGCCGATCCTCTGCGACGACGCCAACCCCTGCACGGCCGACGCCTGCGTGGGCGGGGCCTGCGTCTCGACGCCGATCGCCACAGGATCGGTCTGCGACGACGGCAACCTGTGCACGACGGGCGGTACCTGCCAGCCCGACCCGTTCACCGGCGCCGCGACCTGCACGTCGATGCCGGTCAGCTGCGACGACGGTGACGCCTGCACCGGCGACTCCTGCGATCCGACCACCGGCGGCTGCGTGCACCTGACCCTGGCGCAGTCGGAAGTGCCGAACGGCTTCCACTTCACCACCGCGTCCTCGATGACCTGGCCCACGGCCCCGGGGGCGTCGTTCTACAACACCTACCGCGGCACCATCCCGCAACACATGATGGCCAGCCGGCCGCCCGCCGGACCGCTTTACGACCAGACCTGCTTCGAGTTCGGCGACGCGCACGGCGACGGCGCGACGAACTCGACCGACGCGGCGTCGCCGCCGGTCGGGACCGGCTTCTACTACCTGGTCTCGGAGGAGACCGGCTGCGGCGAGAGCAGCATCGGCAGCGACTGGAACGGGACGCCGATCCCGAACGCCAACCCCTGCGCCAACCCGGCGCCGCCGCAACTCCAGATCGTCAAGAGCCACTCCGGCAACTTCACCCAGGGCCAAACGGGCGCCAACTACTTCCTGGTGGTGTCGAACATCGGTCCCGGCCCGACCTTCGGGATGGTGACCGTGACCGAGCTTCGGCCTCCGCCTCTGACGCTCGTCTCGATGGCGGGGCCCGGGTGGAACTGTCCCGCCTCACCCGGCAATACCTGCAACCGAAGCGACACGCTCGCGCCCGGCGCCGCCTATCCGCCGGTCACCGTCACGGTGAACGTGGCGTCCAACTCCTACACACCTGTTCTCAACGAGGCGGACGTGTCGGGCGGCGGCGCGCCGGACGCGATGAGCACCGATTCGACCACCGTCATCCAGCTCGCTCCGGCGTTGAGCGTCGTGAAGAGTCACAGCGGGCATTTCCACCGCGGGCAGACGGGCGCCACCTACACCGTGACGGTGTCGAACACCGGCAACGCTCCGACGAGCGGCACCGTGACGGTCACCGACAACGCTCCCGTCGGCCTCACGAACGTTTCGATGTCGGGGACCGGCTGGAACTGCCCGTCGCCGGGGAGCACCTGCACCCGCAGCGACGCGCTGGCCACCGGATCGTCCTATCCTGATCTGACTGTCAGCGTCGATGTCGCGCCCGACGCGCCGCTCCCGACGCTCACCAACCAGGTGACGGCGTCGGGCGGAGGGTCGGCCAGCGCCTCGGCGAACGATCCGACGACCATCGATTACCCGCTCTTGGCCTTACTCAAGAGCCATGTCGGAAACTTCTTCCAAGGCCAGCAGGGGGCGGTTTACACCCTGAGGCTTCAGAATCAGGGCTTCGGCCCGACGGCGGGAACGATCACCGTGACCGAGGTCGCCCCCGCCGCGCTGACGCTGGTGTCGATGTCCGGCTCCGGGTGGACCTGTCCCGCCTCGCCCGGCAATGTCTGCACGCGCAGTGACGTCCTGGCCAGCACCGCCTACTACCCGGACATCACGGTGACGGTGAACGTGGCGGCCGCTGCACCCTCGTCGATCACCAACGAGGCGGACGTGTCGGGAGGCGCTTCGAACGGCATCGGGAAAGGGTTCGACATCACGCAGATCGATCCCGCCGTTCCCGTGCTGAGCATCACCAAGACCCACACCGGCAACTTCACCCAGGGTCAGCAGGGCGCCACTTACACGGTGACGGTGTCGAACACCGGCAACGCGCCGACCAGCGGCACGATCACCGTGACGGAGACCGTGCCCTCGGGTCTCGTGCTGGTCTCGATGGCGGGGACCGGCTGGACCTGTCCTTCTCCCGGCAACACCTGCTCGCGCAGCGACGCGCTCGCCGCCGGGGCCAGCTACCCGGTCATCACGGTCACGGTGAACGTGCTCGCCACCGCGACCTCTCCTCAAAACAACCAGGTCTCGGCCGCGCAGCCCGGACTGCCGCCCGCCACGGCCAGCGATCCGACCAACATCGACCCAGGCGTCCCGGTGCTGAGCGTCACCAAGACCCACAACGGCAACTTCTCGCAGGGGCAGACGAACGCCACCTACAAGGTGACGGTGAAAAACACGGGCCCGGTTCCGACCGCCGGGCTGGTGAACGTCGACGACCTGCTGCCCTCCGGCCTGACGTTCGTTTCGATGTCCGGAACCGGATGGACCTGTGGGGGGCCGCCGCACTGCAACCGTAACGACTCTCTGGCGCCGGGCGCCAGCTACCCGGTGCTCACGGTCACGGTCAACGTCCTGCCGACCGCGTCGTCGCCCCAGCTGAACCAGGTGAACGTGGGCGGAGGAGGCGCGGGGCCGGCCATGGCCAGCGATTCGACGACCATCGTCCCCGCCGGCGTGCCGAATCTCAGCGTCACCAAGACGCACGTCGGAAACTTCTTCCAGGGGCAGACGAACGCCACCTACACGGTGATCGTGTCGAACAGCACGGGCGCCGGGACCACAAGCGGGCCGGTGAACGTGGATGAACTGCTGCCCCCCGGTCTGGCGCCGGTCTCGATGTCGGGGACCGGATGGAGCTGCAACCCGACCCATTGCACCCGCATCACCACCCTGGCGCCCGGCGGCAGCTACCAGCCCATCACGGTGACGGTGAACGTGCTTGCGGGCGCGTCGTCGCCCCAAGTGAACCAGGTGAACGTGTCGGGTGGCGGATCGGCGCCCACCTCGACGACCGATCCGACGGTGATCATCGTGCCGTAACGGACGACTCTCGCGCGGCCGGATCGACAGGCGCGCGGCCGGAACGGCGCATCCGGGCGATCCCCGGGTGCGCCGCCGGCCGCGCGCCGTTTCGCGGCACGCCGAACCGGGTTAGAGTGCCCGCGTGGGCACGGTCCTCTCCGTCATCCTCGGGATCGGTCTGGCCGCCGCGTGCGGCTTCCGGGTCTTCGTGCCGTTCCTGATCGTCGGGACCGCCGCCCGGACGGGACACCTGGCCCTCGGGTCGTCGTTCACGTGGCTGTCGTCGACGCCGGCGCTCGTCGCGCTCGGCCTCGCGACGGTGCTGGAGATCGGCGGGTACTACGTGCCCTGGCTCGACCACCTGCTGGACGTGGTCGCGACTCCGGCGGCGGTCATGGCCGGCGCGGTGATGACGGCGTCGGTCGTGACCGGGCTCGACCCGGCGACGCGCTGGATCCTGGCCCTCATCGCCGGCGGCGGGATCGCCGCCACGGTCCAGGCGCTGACCGTCGGGGCGCGCAAAGTCTCCCTCCTGACGACGGGCGGGTTCGCGAACCCGGTGGTCGCGACGGCGGAGCTCCTCGGATCGATCGTGCTTTCCGTCGTGGCGATCGCGCTGCCGTTGCTCGCCTTCGCGATGATCGCCTGGGGGCTGTTCTTCGGCGTCCGGTTCGTCCTGCGGCGCGGTCCGGGATCCGGTGCCGGCCCCGGGGCCCGCGTCAGCCCCGGCGGCCTATATAAATAAGGTGGGGGGTCGGCTCGGGAGGCGGGCGCTGTCCGAAGAGGCGGCGCAGGGAATGCTTCAGCCGGCGCAGCGGGCGGCGCCGGGCACCCTGGTGGAAGCGGGTCGCCCTGCAGACGACGGTCTCGAAGCCGCACTCCTCCATCGTCCGGGTGAGGGTGCCGGCGTCCCAGCGGCGCAGGTGCTGCCAGCGGTGGAAGACGCAGCCGCACTCGGGACAGAGCTGGCTCTCGGCTTCCATCCGCTCCTCGTTCGGAGTGGTCACAACCGCCACGCCGCCGGGACGCAGGAGCCGGTGGATCTCGCGCAGCGCCGGACGGAGCTGTTCGTCGAACAGGTGCTCGACCACCTCGACGCAGAGGACGGCGTCGTAGGCGCCGTCGGCGAGCGGTGTCGGGACCCGTTCGGCGCGGGTCACCCCCTCGAAGGCGGGGAAGCGCTGCAACCGGGCCGTCGCCTCGCGCACCGATCGCTCGGAAAATTCCACGCCGGAGGCGCGCAGGCCCTGCTCGAGGATGCGCTCCAGCATGAAACCCGGACCGCAGCCGAAATCGAGAATCCGGCGGCCGCGCAGATCGACGCTTTCGCCGATCGCCTGCAGGATCGAGGCGCCGGAGTGCTTGCTGAAGTAGTGATCCTTGTAGGCGGGGTTCGAGGCGTAATAGTCCCACAGGCGGCCGACCCGCTCCGGGGTCCACTCGATCGGGTGCGTCCGGAACGGTGCGGCCGGGACCTTGTCCGTCGGCTGCGTCGATTCGATGGTCATCGCCGCGCGTCCATCGTCTCCGCGATCGCCTCCTGCCAGCGCGCCAGGTAGTGCCGCACGTGGAATCGATCGTGCGCCATCTCCCGTCCGGCGCGGCCCAGTCTACGGCAGAGGGCGGGATCCGCGCACAGGGCGCGCAGCCGCTCGCGCAGCACGGCGGGATCGTTAGACGCGTATCCGGTCACCCCGTCCTCGAGCCACATCTCCACGTCGTGATGCCGCGTGGTCACCAAGGCCAGGCCGCAGAACAGCGCCTCCAGCCGCGAGCGCGGCATCGGGCTCCTGCGGGTCGGGTTGAAGTAGGCGGAGTAGCGCGCGATCAGATCGCGATAGGCGCCGAAGCGCGAGCGGGCATAGCCGTCGGAGACGAACCGGCGCCAGCCGCGCGCGCCGCGCGCCAGGTCGTCACTGCCGAAGGCGAAGTCGGCCGCGTTCCAGAGGACCCGCCAGGGGTTGAGCGCGGGCGACGGAACGGAGACCCGGCGGAACTCGCGCTCCGGATCCTTCCCCAGGTAATCGCACGGCAGGCCGGCGCTCACCACCTTATAGAGGTCGTATCCCTGGTAGACCGGCTTGCGCGCCAGCGAGTTGATCACCGTCAGGACCTTCTTCTCGTAGGTGGCCTGCGGGTAGTCGGCGGGGTCCAGCCCGTGCCAGATCGTGCGGGCGCGCGGGAAGCGCCACTCGCGCGCCGCCTGGTGCGAGTTGGCGACCACCAGAGCCCGGTCGCCGATCAGGTCGACCACGGCGCGCCGCTTCTCCTCGTCGACCGTCACCCCGGCGCCGCTCGTCGGCCCGGCGCCTTGCGTCCCGCCTTCGGCGGCCGCCGGGTCACCGTCCGCGCCGCGGAACGGCGCCGGCCCGTGACAGAGCGCGATGATCGGGATCCGCAGGCTCTCGAACAGTCGTTGGAACGGGTACGGGGCGGAGGACGACGGCTGCAGGATCTCCTCGTCGAAATGGAGGATCGCCAGGTCGTAGCCGCGTCCGTCGCCGACGCCTGCCGCCGGCGCGAACGAGACGTTGGGTTGCAGCGGGCGCGATCGGAAGTTCCAGCGCCGGAAGCCCTCGCCCGCCAGAAGGACGAAGTCGTGCGGCAGGCGATGCAGCTCGTACTGGTGCCCGACGTGCCAGGGGTAGTTGAGGATCCGGAGACGCATCAGGGCGCCGAAAGAAACGCGCGGCAGAAGCGCTCGAAGCAGAAGGCGATCCAGACCGGGAACGCCTCCTTGCTTTCGCCTCTCAGAAGCCGCGCGAAGCGCTCTCGCGCCGCGCCCGCGTCGAACAGACCGCGCGCGGCGAACTGGGCGCTCTGAAGCGTCTCCTCGACCCGCGGGCGCAGCGCTCCGGTCAGAAGGCGCGGCAACGGGACCGGGAAGCCGATCTTCTCGCGCGCCAGGATCCGGCGCGGCACCAGGCCCTCCGCGGCCGAGCGCAGGAGCGGCTTGGTCATGAAGCGGGGACGATGGAACAGCCGGCGCGCCAGACGCGGCTGGTGCGCCTCGTCAGGGAGCCCGAGGGAGAATTCGACGAGGTCGACGTCGAGATACGGTACCCGCGTCTCGATCGACGCCGCCATGCTCATCGTGTCGGCCTTCATCAAGAGGTTGTCCGGCATCCAGGTCTCGAGGTCGGCGCGCAGCATCCGGCGCAGAAGCGTGCCTTCCGTCGCGGCCAGCGCGTCCCGCAGCGGCCGCAGCGGGTCGTGCGCGCCGAGACCCGCCGCGACGTCCGCGGTGAGCAAGGCGCGGTTGCCGGTGCCGAAGTAGTGGCTGCCGGAGATGAACGCGTCGATCGCCGCCTCCGGGCCGCGCGCCGACAGGGCGTCGAGCGCCCGGGCGTACTGTTTGTAGCCGAGGAAGACCTCGTCCCCCCCTTCGCCCGACAGGACGACCGTCACCGATTCCTTCGCCTTGCGCGACAGGAGCATGACGGGGAGCGCGGCCGGGTCGGCCATCGGCTGGTCGGCGTACCAGATGAAATCGTCGAGCGCGGCGGCGTACTCGTCGCCGGTCACCTGGATCTCGGTGTGCTCGGTGCCCAGCGCCCGCGCCACCTCGCGCGAGTAGTCGAACTCCTGGTACTTCGGGTCCTCGAACCCGATGCTGAAGGTGCGGACCGGGCCGGCGCCGGGACGATGCCGCGTCATCAGCGCCACGAGCGTGCTGGAGTCGAGCCCGCCGCTCAGGAAGACGCCGACCGGGACGTCCGATCGCATCTGCAGGCGGACCGACCTGTCGAGGTGGGCGCGCGCCGCCGCCACGACGTCGCCCGCGCCGGCCGCGGCCGCGCCGTCGATCCCGAGCCGCCAGTACCTCTTGATGGAGAGGTCGCCGTCCTTGTAGACCGCGACGTGGCCCGGCGGCAGCTTGCGCACCGCGCGCAGGATGCTCCGGTCGCCCGGGACATAGCGGTAGCAGAGCAGGAGGTCGAGGCCGATCGGATCCACGGCCCGATCGAACTCCGCCGCCAGGAGCGACTTCACCTCCGACGCGAACAGGAGACGGTGCGGCTCGTGCACGTAGTAGAGCGGCTTGACGCCGATCTGGTCGCGCGCCAGCAGGATCGAGCGCGTCTGCAAGTCGAGGATGGCGAACGCGAACATGCCGCGCAGCCGCTCGACGCAGGCGGCCCCCTCCTCTTCATAGAGGTGGAGGATCACCTCGGTGTCCGACTCGGTGGTGAAGCGATGGCCGCGCGCCAGAAGCGGCGGCCGCAGCTCGCGGTAGTTGTAGACCTCGCCGTTGTAGACGATCGCCCGGGTGCGGTCCTCGTTCCAGATCGGCTGGTGGCCGCCGGCCACGTCGATGATCGACAGCCGCTTCACGCCGAGGGCCGCCGGGCCGTGCAGCAGCGCCCCCGAGTCGTCCGGACCGCGGTGGTGAATGCGGTCGCACATCTGCTTCAGCAGATCTCCGTCCGCCGCGCGCTCCGGGTCGCGCCAGACCGCGCCCGCGATGCCGCACATTCAGGCGTCCCTTCGCGCGGTCGTCTTTCTCAGGATGAACAGGACCTCGTTGTCGCGCTTGAACATCAGCTCGATGTCGAACGGCCAGAGACGCCGCAGCGCCGCGACCAGATCGACCAGCTCGGCCTGGGTCCAGACGTGGAAGTGGATCGCGGCGCGCCGCGCCAGGAGGGTCTCGACCTGGCGCTCTCGCCCGGCGGGGTCGGCGATCTTGTCGACCAGGCGGGCCCACTCCTCGTAATGGGCGCGGCGCGACCAGGCCGGCCCCTCCTGGTAGTCGCGCATCAGGTGCTCGATCGAGGTGACCGGACGGTCGCGGTCGAAGGTGAAGCGCTTGTCGGGGATGGCGAGATACAGGAAGCCGCCCGTCTTGAGGACGCGCAGCATGTTGCCGACCGCGGCGATCGGATTCTCGCAGTGCTCGACGAAATGGTTGGCGATGACGAAGTCCTGGCTGCCGTCGGCGACGGTCGCGAGCGTCTCCCCGTCGTCGACGATGTCGACGTGGACCAGGTCCTTGTCCTTCAGCTCGGGATATTCCCGGCGCAGGTCCGAATCGCCCAGCTTGTCGACGTAGCGGACGCGCGCCGCCGGCGGGACCTTCAGGGGGTTGTGGAGCGCGCCGATCTCGAGACCGGAGCCGCGCAGGTAGGCCCCTGCTATCGCCTTGCGGCGCAGGAGATCCTCCGGCCTGACCGGCGTGCCGAGCAGCCGCGAGGCGCGCTTGCGGAGGCTCCGGGCCACCTTGTCGATCACGCGGCCCTCTCTAACATGCGCCGTTCGGAGGTGTCAAACCTGGAGGCGGGAGGCCTCCGGCCTCCCTTCCGGCCTCCCCGGACCCCCGTTCCCTCGGTGACCGGAGGCACCGGAAGGGGGCTCCGGAGCCCCGATTCTTGTTGTTCCGAGGCCATCCTCGTCGTAATCTTCCGCCTGTCGTCGGACCCCATTCCGAGCCGATTGAACCCCCCTGAGCGGGAGACCAAATGACACGACAGCGCCGCTTCCTTGTGCCCCTCACGGCCATGCTCACGGCCTTCGCCACGGGCTTCCTCCCCGCAGGACATGCCGGGATGGCGTTCGCGGGGCCGAACGCCCCCGTGGACGACGGCGACACCTCCTCCCCGGCCTCCGCGGCGGCGAAGGTGACGTTCGAGGCGCCGCAGGCGGCCCTGGAATACCTTCAGGTCCACACTCCCTCCGCCGACGAGCTGGCGCTGCGCCGGGTGGCGGGCCAGTCGGTCATCCTGCAGTCGGGGGCCTTCGATCCGGTCTCGGAGGCGCTGCCCGGGTTCGCGGCGGGGCGCGCGGTGACCGGCGCCGAGAAGACCTTCCTCGTCCAGTTCCATCGCGACCTCACCGACGCCGACCGGCGCAAGTTCGAGGCGGCCGGAGTGCGCTTCATCGACTACATCCCGAGCCACGCGTATGTCGTGCAGGTCGCGGCCCGGGACTTTCCGCGGCTCAGGGCGCACGCGCTGGTCCGCTGGCTCGACGTCTTCCGCGGCGGCTACAAGCAGGCGCTCATCCTGGGCTCGGACGCATGGACCGACGCGCTGCACCTCGACATCCGCCTGATCCCGGGCGAGAACCCGATCAACCTCCTCGATCGTCTCCAGCAGATCGACGCCGGCGTGGCCATGAAGGGAATCCAGGGCGAGGTCGCCACGGGCGCGACGCTGCGGGTCCTGGTGCCGGCCGGCCACCTCCACCCGTTCGTCGATCAGGCCGCGGACGACGCCGCGGTCTGGAGCGTCGAGCCCTGGTACCTGCCGCAGATCGCCAACGACGACGCCATCTGGGTCGAGCAGTCGTACGACACCGTCAACACCCGCAACTACGCGATCACCGCGCCGCTCTGGAACCATGGCATCACCGGAACCGGGCAGACACCGGGCGTGGCCGACACCGGGCTCGACGACGACATGTGCTTCTTCCGGAATTCGGCCGCCGCGGGCGACGTCACCAACGCGCAGTCGCCGGTCCTGCCGGGCATCGGGACGATCGACCTGACCAAGAAAATCGCCGCCTACAACGTCGTGCCGCAGGCCACCTCCTACGACGGCAACACGCTCTGCCAGGGGAAGGCGGAGTCGTTCCACGGGACCCACACCACCGGAACCGTGGTCGGGGACAACTTCCTGACCCTCTCCACCTCCGCCACCGGCGGGCACGACCCGGGTGACGGGATGGCGCCCAACGCCAAGATGATCTTCCAGGACGTCGGGAGCGAGGTGACGGGTTGCCTCGACGGCCTCAACAACGACTATCACCTCCTCTGGAAGCAGGCGTACGACTCGGGCGTCCGGGTGCACAGCAACTCGTGGGGCAGCTCGGTCGCCGGCGCCTACACCAGCGACTCGCGCACCATCGACGAGATCATCTACGGCCGGGAGGATCTGCTGATCGTCTTCGCGGCGGGCAACGACGGCCCCGGCGCCACGACGGTCGGGAGCCCCGCGACGGCGAAGGACTGCCTGTCGGTCGGCGCGACCGGACATGGCGGCAGCACCCTGATGGCGTCGTTCTCGTCGCGCGGCCCGGCCCTCGACGGCCGGATGAAGCCCGAGATCGTCGCGCCCGGCACCTCCACCGTCTCCGCCGCGGGCGACGCGCTCCACACCTCCAACAACTGCGCCACGAAGACCCTGTCCGGAACCTCGATGGCGACACCGACGGTCGCGGGCGGCGCGACGCTCCTGCGCCAGTACTTCACCGACGGCTTCTACCCGACCGGCGCCAAGACCGCCGCCGACGTCATGAACCCGAGCGCCGCGCTGATGAAGGCCGCCCTCGTCAACGGCGCCATCGACATCATCAACCCGACGCAGGCGACGATGTTCAACAGCCTCACCCCCGACAACAACCAGGGATTCGGCCGCATCCAGCTCGACAACGTCGCGTTCTTCTCCACGCCGGCGCGCGACGCGCGGCGCACGCGCGTCTGGGACAAGTGGAACGCGACCGGGCTGCAGACCGGCCAGTTCGATGAATACCCGCTCCAGGTGGCGGCCGGCCAGCCGCTCAAGGTGGCGCTCTCCTGGACCGACCCGGAGGCCTCCGGGCTGGCGGCGACGATGCTGATCAACAACCTCGACCTCGAGGTCGTCGACCCGTCGAGCAACGTCTACCGGGGCAACGTGCTCGCCGGCGGCCAGAGCGTCACCGGCGGAACGGCGGACGCGCTGAACACCGTCGAGGTGGTTTTCCTCAAGACGCCGGCGGCCGGCACCTGGACGCTGCGGGTCAAGGGGACGTCCGTCCCCGGCACCCCCGTGGAGCCGTATTCGACGCGACAGGGATACGGCCTGGTGGCGACCTACGCCGACTGCCTGACGGCCCCCGCGACACCCGCAGGCATCACCGCGACCGACCAGGGCGCCGCCGGCATCTCGGTGGCCTGGGGAGTGGCGGCCGGGGCGACGCGCTATCAGGTCTACCGCGCCGTCGGCACCTGCGCAGCGCCTCTCACCGACTTCCACTACCTCGGGCAGACGACCGCGACCGCTTACTCCGACACGCTCGCGCAGGGCGGCTTCACCTATGCCTACAAGGTGCGGTCGGCGACCAATTGCGCCGAGGGGGCCGCGACCACCTGCGTCACGGCGACGTCGACCGGCAACTGCACGCTCTTCCCGGCGTTCGGCGGATTGACCTCGGGCGTGAATGACCTCGGAACGCCCTCCTGCGACAGCCTTCTGGGATGGGGCGCCGGCGCGAGCAGCTGTCCCGCGGCGCCGGGGGTCAGCTACGACGTCTATCGTTCGACCACCCCGTACTTCACGCCGGGGGCCGGCTCGCTTCTGGCGTCCGACGTGGCGCCGACCAGCTATCGCGACACGGCCGTGACGCCCAACACCGCCTACTACTACGTCGTCCGCGCCGAGGACGCGACCACGGCCAACGGCGGACCGTCCAACGGCGGCAACCTCGACACCAACAGCGTCTTCTACGGAGTGACGCCGACCTCCACCTCGACCTATGCCGGGACATGGAGCGACGACGTCGACCTGACGTCGCGGCTCACGCTCGATGCGCCCTGGAGGGTGAGCAACCAGCAGGATCACTCCGTTGGCGGAAGCCTGGCCTACCATTCCGCCGGCGATGGCCAGACCTATCCATCGTTGACCTGCGCCGCGGCCACGACTCCACCCATCCCGCTGCAGGCCGGCCAGTCGCCTTCGCTGTCGTACTGGACCCGATACAACCTCGAGTACCAGTGGGACGGCGTGGTCGTCGAGATCTCGACCGACGCCGGGGCCCACTGGGCGCCGATTGTGCCCACGGGCGGGTATCCGGACACGCTCGCCCAGACCGGCGCGCCGCCGGCCAACTCGTGCGGCTACGCCGCCTCGCAGGGGGCCTTCACCGGCCCCGCGGCGCAGACCCTGTCGGCCTGGACGCAATCCACGCACGACCTGACCCCGTTCGCCGGGCAGACCGTCATGCTGCGCTGGCGGATGTCGTCAGACCCGGCCGCGGAATTCGAAGGCTTCTACCTGGACGACATCGCCATCACCAAGGCGATGGCCCCGGCCTCATGCGGTGCCGACCTGCGTCTGTCGACCGCGCCGGGCGTCGCCGACTCCTGCGCCGCCGGCGCGGGCGGCGGCAACGGGATCCTCGAATCGGGCGAGGACGCGACCATCGCCGCGAGCCTCCAGAACATCGGCGACACGGCGGTCACGGGCGTCAGCGGCACGTTGTCGACCGCGCAATCGGGCGTCGTCGTCACCCGGCCGACCGCGTCGTTTACCGACGCCGCCTCGGGCGCCACGACCTCGTCCGTCGCGCCGCACTTCGGCGTCTGGGTCGCGCCCACGGTGGCGTGCGGGACCGTCATTCCGTTCTCGCTCGGCGTCACCTCGGCCCAGGGCAGCTTCGCGCGCAGCTTCAGCGTGACCGTCGGCACTCCGGGCCTCCCGTGTACCCAGGTCACCTGCGGCAGCGCCCTCCCGGTCGAGGATGGAACCGCGTCGGCGCCGCTGCTCGCCACCCCGGGCTCCGGCACCAGCGTGCACATCACCTTCGGCCTGAGCTGCCACGCCGTCGACTCGACGGTCTACTGGGGCTCCATCGGCAGCTCCGGTGCCGGTCTGAACTGGTCGAGCGCCGCCTGCGGCTTCGGGGCGCAGGGCTCCGCGACGTTCGATCCCGGAACGCCGGCGACCAACACCGTCTTCGCCTTCGTGGTGGTGCCATCGAACGGCGTGACGCAAGGTTCCTACGGCCAAAGGTCGTCCGGAGCCGAGCGCTCACCCGCCGTCGGCCTCGGCGTCTGCAACCAGCCGCAGACGCTCGGAGGGACCTGCCCCTAGAGCGGCGCTCTTCGGCCGCGACTCTTCCCGCGAGGCTCCGGCGCGAGCCGCGCCCCCCTGGAAGAGTCAGGTCCGTCCTTCCCAGCTCCTGGTGACACCTCAATGGCTCGCGTCGAAGGTTGCGAGCAGGTGCGGTTGCCATACGGACCGTGGACGGTTGCCGCGATGCGGGCGACGCGCTCCGCGCTCGCCGGGGCGTCCGAGACGAAGCGCCCCGGGCCCCGCTGCGCCGTACTTGGGCGCAGCGGGAGGGCGCGTAGCGAGGGGAGGGGAGGCCTCGCGCAGCGAGGCCGGACCCGTCCCCGGCCGGCGCGGAGCGCGTCGCCCCCGGCCGCGGACACCGTCCCGGGCGCCCGCCTTGACAGCCGCCCCTCCCGCGCCAATCTTTAGGGGCATGAACCGCGCAAGCAGTGCCGCGGAGGCTTTGACCGAGACCGCCAACCGGACGAAGCGGGAGGCGCCGTTCGGCGCGCCCCACGTGTTCGTGCTGGTGGTGGTCGACGGGGACGATGCCAACGCGGTCCATCGCCTCGTCCGCGCCGAAACCGTTGTCGGGCGCGGGGACGAGGGGCATATCGCCATCGAGGAAGAGCAGATCAGCCGGGTCCACTGCAAGATCCGGGTGGAAGGGTCGGTCTGCACGATCATCGATGCCGGAAGCCGGAACGGGACGAGCGTGAACGGCCGGCGCCTCGCCCCGAACGTCGCGCAACGCCTGAGGAACCTCGACGAGATCGAGATCGGCAGCCACCGCCTTCTTCTGCTCACCGGCAGGTTCCGGGGCCAGACGAAGCCGGTCCCGGCGTAGTTCCTCACCGGCGAACGGGGGATCGCCACCCTGGCGAGGAGCGCGTGACGATATCCGGACATCCGGACCCGCCGGACGCCCCCGACCCGCCTGCGCAGGCGTCGTCGCTGAAGCGCTTCGTCCTGTCGCTGCTCGGGGTCCTGGCGCTCGCCGCCGTCGTCTGGCTGGGCCAGGCGGAAATCATCCTGGTCACCGACGAGCAGAACGGCGAGTTCCCGGTCTCGCCCTTCGCGCTGCGGGAGGACGACTTTCATCACCCGCGTCTCGAGCTGCTGCGGCGTCGCGAGAGGCTGGACGACGTGGTGGCGGGCGCCACGACCCAGTTCGAGACCATCGTCCGGCTGAGGGCCTGGGTCCGCCGCCAGTGGGAGTCGGGCGCCGATTTCTACTATCCCCCCTGGGACGCGGTCGAGATCCTCGACCTGGCCCGCCAGCACGACAACCGGGGATTCTGCGCCCAGTACGCCGTCGTGTTCCTGCAGGCCTGCCAGTCGCTCGGCATTCACGCGCGCTACGTCGACCTGCCGGGGCATTTCGTGGTCGCCGTCTGGTCGGACGACTACGACCGCTGGGTGGTGATGGACCCGACCAACGACATCAGCTACGAGCGCGACGGCCTGCCGCTGCGCGGCCGGGATCTGTACCGGGCCTACTGGGAGGACAACCTCCATGGCGTGGCCCAGGTCGATTCCCACGGCAACCGGAGGGGATTGTCGCGCAACGACCTGAACGACTACCGCCTCTACTCGATCGGCCTGTCGGCCAACCAGCTCTCCCGGCCGGTCGAGGTGAAGATCAACGGCGCGTCGCGGCAGCTCACCTGCGCCCGCGACTATCGGACCTATCCGAAGATCGGCCGCGACGAGCTGGTGGTCGCGGCCGATTTCCTGTCCTGGCGCGGCGTCGGCGGCAAGGAGCCGGCGCAGGAGCGCCCCGACTCGGCCGACCCGGACGACTTCCGGGAGTCGCTGAACCAGACGACGCTCCTCCTGGCCAGCGAGCGCGTCCGCGATCGGTTCCTCAAGGTGGTCCTCCTGAAGAACAACAGTCCGACCTTCAAGAGGTTTCTCGTCCGGTCGGACGAGAGCTCCGACTGGATCGCGGCGCCGTCGCCGACCATCAAGTGGCTGCTGCATCCGGGGATGAACCGGCTGTCGGCCCGGATCGAGACCAGCTTCGGATGGCGCGGACAGGTGAGCGGCATCAGCATGTTCTACAAGCCGCCGCTCTTCCCGTCCGTCCGGCTCTTCAAGCGTAACTTCATCCGCCTGCAGTGGCACCAGGCGGGGTAGCGCCGAGCCGGCCGAGGCCGGCGAGCGCCTCTTCGAGAAGCGGCCGCAGCTCCGCGTCGCAGTCGCGCCACTCGGTCGCGAACCGCGCGCAGCGCTCGCGGGCGCGCTCCCGATCCCCGAGACACTCGTGGATCGCCGCTTCGCGCAGGTACGAGGGAGCGGCGTGCACCAGGTCGTGCACCGAGCCGCGCACGAACGACGCGTACCACGGCAGGGCCTCCTCGTGCCGCCCCAGCTCCTCGAGCCATCCTGCCAGGGTGAAGCGCTCGTCCGCCTGCGAGTGGAACAGCGACGGGTGGAGCAGGTCGAACCGCACCGGACGCCGGGCTCGCAGGATCTCCCCGACAGCCTCCTCGCGGCGGCCGAGCGACCAGGCGACGCGCGCGCGCAGCGCCGCGGCCGCCTCGAGGACGAGCGGCAGGACGTCCGGCGGCGGGTCACACCTTTCGAGCGCGGCCGCGTGCTCTTCGACCGCGGCGTGGTCGTCGAGCCTGGCGCTGAGCAGGCCGATGACGTAGAGCCGCTGCGCAGCATACAGGTCGGCCCGCGGCAGGCGGCGCGGCGCGGAGACGCCGCCGGGAGAACCGGCCGGCGCCGACCCGGGCCGCCAGGCGACGGCGGCGTCGCGCGCCGCTCTCAGCTGCGCGTCGGAGGCGCGCACCGCCGGGGCGGCCGCCAGCAGTGCGGCGAAGACCGCAGCCTGATCGCGATCGAGCGCCGCGGCCTCCGCCAGCTCGCCCCGCGCCGCGGACCAGCGGCCCATCGCCAGCTCGAGGTGGGCGCGCAGCACGTGCCCGAGCGCGCGCGTCTCGGGGGCGCGCAGCGGCTCGACGAGGGCGCGGCTCAACCGCAGCCCGGCGGCGAAGTCGCCCAGGTAGGAGGCGACGGCGCGCACCGCCCAGTGTGCCGCGACGTCGCGGGCGGCGGGCAGCTCGGCCTCGACCGCGTCCTGCAGGGACCGGTCGCCCGTCGCGACCGCGCGCACGGCGCGCATCCAGAGCGCCGCGTCGCTCCCCGGGCTCAGGACGAGGACGCGCCGGAACAGGCCCTCGAAGCCCGTCCGATCGCCGCGGCTGGCGGCGATCGATCCGAGGTGGACGAGACCGTTGACGTGATGCGGGTCGAGCGCGACGACTCGCTCCCAGGCCGGGGCCGACGCGGTCATCGGCCGGCCCCGCAACGGGCCGGCGTGGAACTGCACCTCGCCGAGCTGATACCAGGCCTCGACGTCGTCGGGGTGGGCGCCGAGCAGGGAGCGATAGAGACGCTCGGCCTCGTCGTTGTCGGCCCGCAGCACGGCGTCGAACGCCTCGAGCAGCCGCCCGTCCCGCTCGGAGAGGCGCTCCTTGTGCCTCAAGGCCTGGCGCGCCGCCTCGAGGGCCAGGTCGGCCTGCCCCGACCAGAGGGCCGCGACGCTCAGGCGGTACCAGGCGAGGGCGAAGGCGGGATCGGCGGCGACCGACCGGCGATACGCCTCGATGGCGGGCTCGCGCCGCATGGCGCGCATCTCGGCCTCGCCTTCGAGGTAGGCCTTCAGCGCCGTGAACGAGCCGGTGGCGAGCGCGGCGATGCGGGTGAAGCGGCTCTCCGGCCCCCCGCCGCGGCTGGCGAGGATCTGCGTCGTGAGATCGTCGACCATCTCGAAGATGCCGCCCGCGTCCCCCTGGACCGAGCCGCGCGCCAGCACGGCACCGCCGCCCTGCGACAAGCCGCCCTGCGACGCGCCACCTTTTGACGCGTCGCTCTGTGACGCGTAGAGCGCCGCGCTGATCTGGATCTGGCCGCCCGCCTCGAAGACGTGGCCCAGGACGTAGAGTCCGGCGCCCAGCCGCGCCGCCAGCTCGCCCGCCTGCCCTGGCGTGATCGGACCGCGGACCTCGCGAGCCAGGCTCCCGAGGACGACGTTGGCGTCGACGCTCTTCAAATCGCCCGCGCCGTCGAGCTTGGTGCCGAGCAGGTCGACCAGCCCCTCGCCGAGGTAGGCCAGCCGGTCGCTGCCGCGCACCGCGAACGGAAAGACCGCGATGGTGGCCGGGGAGACGGCGGGCGCGCCGGCGGCCGCGGAGGCGCCGGGGTCCGCTTCGCCGCCGCGCGCCGCCAGGGCGCCGCGCAGATCGACGAGGGCGCGGGCCAGGTCGCGCGCGTCCCCGAAGCGCTCTGTCGGTGTCTTGCGATGGCAGCGTTGCACCAGACGCTCGAACGCGGCGGGCAGCGACGGGTTGATCCGGGTCGGCGGCTCGGGCTCCGACTCGAGAATGCGCATCAGGGTCGTGGTCGCGCCCACCGCCTCGAACGGCCGGCGCCCGGTCGCCATCTCGTACAGCACGGTGCCGAACGAGAAGAGATCGGAGCGCGGGTCGAGCTCGCGGCCGAGCACCTGCTCGGGCGACATGTAGGGCAGTGTGCCGTGCAGGCCGCCGCCCGAGCCGCTGGTCGAATGGGTCCCGGTCGTGGACCCTTCGCGGGCGGGATCGGGACGGGCGACGGCGGCGGGATCCGCGCCGGCCTCGCAGACCGGGATGGCGAGCCCGAAGTCGAGCAGCTTCGCCCGTCCCTGCGGCGTGATCATGATGTTCTGCGGCTTCAGGTCGCGGTGCACGAATCGGCGCGCATGCGCCTCGGCCAGGCCGTCCGCCACCTCCACCGCGATGTCGAGCAGCCGCGCCAGCGGCAGCGGGCCGGCACGTCCCAAGAGCGTCTGGAGCGTCTCCCCCTCGACCATCTCCATGGCGATGAAGGAGAGCTCCTCCGACTCGTGGACCTCGTAGATGGTGCAGATGCTCGGATGGTTCAGGGCCGCCGCGGCGCGCGCCTCGCGCAGGAGCCGCGCACGGTTGGCGCCGCCGGAGGCGGACGACCGGGTCAGCACCTTGAGCGCCACCGGCCGCTGCAGCGTCAGGTCCTCGGCTTTGAAGATGACGCCCATCCCGCCCTCGCCGATCTTGCCGACGATGCGGTAGTGCGACACCCGGTCGCCGGGCTCGAGGATCACGGCCGGGTCCGCCGCCCGCGGCCGGTCCGCGTCGCTGCGCCGGTCCGCGGCACGGGGCGGGTCCGGCGCGCGGGCCTGGTCAGGCGCGCGGGGCCGGTCAGGCGCGCCGGGTCGAGCAGCCGCGCCAAAGTGCGCGCGTCGAGCCCGGTCATCTCCCGCGCCACGTCGAGGATCGGGCGGTCCTCCTCGACGGCGCGATGGACGATCGCGGCGCCGCGGTCGTAGCCGACGAGCGGCGTGAGCGCGGTCGCGAGGACGGCGTTGCGGTCCAGCGCCGCCGCGATCCGATCGCGGTTCACCTCGAACCCCGCGATCGCCTTGTCCGCCAGCAGCCGCGCGGACGCCGCCAGGATGGCGATGCTGCCGAGCAGGTCGTAGGCGACGACCGGCAGCATGACGTTGAGCTCGAACGATCCCGACTGGCCCGCGATCGCGATGGTGAGATCGTGGCCCAGCACCTGGGCGCAGGCC
Source organism: Patescibacteria group bacterium (assembly GCA_035638115.1). GTDB lineage: Bacteria > Acidobacteriota > Polarisedimenticolia > Gp22-AA2 > Gp22-AA2 > DASRAN01. Next base: position 48,030 of record DASRAN010000060.1, read on the forward strand.
ATCGCCACCGCCTCGGGCACGACCGGGTTCACTTTGCCCGGCATGATGCTGCTCCCCGGCTGGAGCGCCGGGAGCCGGATCTCGGCGAGCCCGGCGGCGGGGCCGCTGTTCATCAACCGAAGGTCGTTGGCGATCTTCGTCAGGGCGACCGCGGCGGCGCGCAGCTGACCGCTGGTCTCGACGGCGGCGTCCTGCGAGCCCATGGCCGCGAAGCGGTTCCCCGCGAGCGTGAACGGCACTCCGGTCTCGCGGCGCAGCTGCGCCACGACGCGCCGCGCGAACCGAGGGTGCGTGTTGACGCCGGTGCCGACGGCGGTGCCGCCGAGCGCCAGGGCCTGCAGCCGCGGCAGCGAGCCGCGCAGGCGCGCCGCGGCGTCGCGCACCTGTCCGCCCCAGCCGCTCATCTCCTGGCCCAGACGCACCGGCATCGCGTCCATCAGGTGGGTGCGGCCGGTCTTGACGATCCCGTCGAGGGCCCGCGCGCGGCGGTCGATCACCGCCGCCAGGTGATCGAGGGCCGGTAGCAGGGCCGAGCGGATCTCCAGCGCCGCGGCGACGTGCAGCGCTGATGGAATGACGTCGTTGCTGCTCTGTCCCAGGTTGACGTGATCGTTCGGGTGCACCCGCCGCCGGAGGCGCCCCGCGGCCCGGCGCGCGATCACCTCGTTGGCGTTCATGTTGGTGCTGGTCCCCGACCCGGTCTGGAAGACGTCGACGGGGAAGTGCGCGTCGAGCCCGCCGTCCGCCACCTCGCGCGCGGCGGTCTCGATGGCGCGGGCGCGCGCGGAGTCGAGCGTGCCGAGCCCGCGGTTCACGCGGGCTGCCGCCGCCTTGATGAGGCCGAGGGCCCGCAGGAATGAGCGCGGCATCCGCAGGCCGCTGATGGGGAAGTTGTCGACCGCCCGCTGGGTCTGCGCGCCGTACAGGGCGTCGTTCGGGACGCGGACCGGGCCCAGGCTGTCGCGCTCGATCCGGACGCCGCCGCCCGCGGGACGGCGGCGGGTCATCGCGACGCCCGGCCCGGACCGACGCAGGCGAGCGCCAGGAGCCGCTCCTGCTCGAGCTTGTGCGAATCGCTCGATCCGGTCGCCGGGCTGGCGCTGGCGGAGCGGTGCACCGTCGTGACGTGGCGATCGCCCGCCAATTGCTGGAGCCGGCGCCGGACGAAGGTCTCGGCGCCCATGTTGGCCGGCTCCTCCTGCACCCAGACCAGCTCCGCTCCCGGCGGGCAGGCCGCAAGCGCCTCGAGCAGCTCCTGATCGGGGAACGGATAGAGCTGCTCGAGAGCGACGATCGCCAGACGCGGCTTGCCCACCTTCTCCGGATTGGCGCGCCGCTTGTCGCGCGCCGCGCGCATCTCGTGGACGATGCGGCCCGTGCCGAACAGAACGCGCTCGGCCTGCGCCGCCTCGGGATCGGGGATCACCGGCCAGAATCGTCCGGCGGCCAGATCCGCGAGCGGAGAGCAGGCGGCGTCGGCGCGCAGCAGCCCCTTCGGCGCCATGACGACCAGCGGTTTGCGCCAGCGCCGCAGCGCCTGCCGGCGCAGCATGTGGAAGTACTGCGCCGCCGTGGACGGCTGGCAGACCTGGATGTTGTCCTCGGCGCAGAGCTGGAGGAAGCGCTCCAGCCGCGCGCTCGAGTGCTCCGGGCCCTGCCCTTCATAGCCGTGCGGCAGGAGGATCACGATGCCGGAGCAGAGACCCCACTTGTCCTCCGCCGCCGAGATGAACTGATCGATCAGGACCTGCGCGCCGTTGGCGAAGTCGCCGAACTGCGCCTCCCAGAGCACCAGGGCGTCGGGCGCGTCGCGCGAGTAGCCGTACTCGAACCCGAGCGCGGACGCCTCCGACAGCGGCGTGTCGTGGACGGCGAACGGCGCCTGCCCGTCGCGCAGGTGCTGGAGCGGCACGTGCTCGGTCCCGCGCTCGACGTCGATCAGCACCGCGTGCCGCTGGTTGAAGGTGCCTCGGCGACTGTCCTGCCCCGCGAGACGGACACGCACGCCTTCGAGGAGGAGCGAGCCGAACGCCAGCGCCTCTGCCGCGCCCCAGTCGATCGGCCGCTGTCCGTGCGCCATCTGGCGGCGCTGGTCGAGACCCTTCTTCACCTTGGGGTGCGGCTGAAAGCCGTCCGGGACGCTGGTGATCTGGTCGCCGATCTCGCCCAGAAGCGCCGCGTCGACGGCGGTGCCGACCTCGAGCGCGCGATCGTACGGCCCGCCGTGATACGGGCTCCAGTAAGCGGGCAGCGTCCGCAGCGACGGCACTTTCCGCAGGCCCTCGGCCGCCTCGCGCGCCTTGCCGAGCTCGGCGACGATGCGCTCTTCCAGCGCCGTCATCTCCTCCTCGGAGGCGCCGATGGCCTCGCCGTACGCGCGCCACGCGCGCGGCGTCTTCTCGATGGCGCGGTACAGGATCGGCTGCGTCGTGGTCGGGTCGTCCACCTCGCTGTGCCCGTGGCGCCGGAAGCCGATCAGGTCGACGACCACGCCGGTCTGGAATCGCTCGCGGAACTCGCCGGCGAACCGGCCGGCACGCGCCACGGCCTCGGGGTCCTGGCCGTTGACGTGCAGGATCGGCACCTCGAGACGATGCGCCAGGTCGGAGGCGTAACGCGACGAGTGCAGCGAGCGCGGCGCGGTCGTGAATCCGATCAGGTTGTTGACGATGACCTGGACGGTGCCCCCGACGCTGAAGCCGGGCAGCGTCTCGAGGTTCAGGGTCTCGGCGACGATCCCCTGGCCCGCGAACGCGGCGTCGCCATGCAGGCAGATCGGCAGGACCCGCTGGCGGCCCTCTCCGCCGAGACGATCCTGGCGGGCGCGGGCGCGGCCCATCATGACCGGATCGACCGCCTCGAGGTGGCTCGGGTTGGAGACCAGGTGGACGGCGATGCTCCGCCCGGTGGCCGTGTGATAGGTGCCGGTGGCGCCGAGGTGGTAGCGCACGTCCCCGCCGCCGAGGAAAGCGCGCGGATCCCCCTCCTCGAAGCGGGCGAAGACGTCGGCGGGCGGCTTGCCGACCACGTTGATCATGACGTTGAGGCGTCCGCGGTGGCTCATGCCGATGAGCGCGACCTCCGCTCCAGTCGCGGCGCCCATCACGCCGTCGAGAAGGACCAGGAGCGACGCCGAACCTTCGAGGGAGTACCGCTTGCTGCCAACCCAGCGGCGATGGAGGAAGTCCTCCAGCACCTCGGCCCTCGCCAGCCGCTCGAGGATCGGCCGGCTGTCGGGCGGCTCGGGCGCGCGCTCCATCCAGGCGGCGATCCACTCGGCGACGGCGCGATCCCGCAGGTGCATGAACTCGGCGCCGATGGAGCCGCAGTAGATCCGGCGCCAGCGGTCCGCCTCGGCCCCGCGGGCGGTTTCGAGGTCGGCATGGACGAACGGGGTCAGCCGTCCGAGCGGATCGAGATCCGCCTGCAGGTACCCCCAGCGTCGGAACGCATCGGCGAGAGACCGGTCGCCGGCCACGGCAGCGCCTCCTTCCCCGGCCGCCAGCGGCCGGAGCCGGCTATGTTACCCCGGCGCCCCGCGGCCCGCACGGTGTTCCGGTCGCAGAGGTAGAATCCTGCATCATGATCCGCAGCCGGGTGCTCCAGGAGGACGGACAGGTCAGCCTGATCCGGTTCGATCATCCGCCGGGGCGCCGTCACGATGATCCCGCCGAGGAGCTCTCGACCTGGCACTCCGTGAGCTTCATCGAGCGCGGCGGGTTCGACCTGCACCGCGGGGACGGGCGCTGGCGGCTCCACCCCGCGGCGCTGTTCGTCACCTATCCCGGCTTCTCGTATCGCTGCACGCACGGTGCCTCGGTGCCCGACGACGCCGGGTTTTCGGTGCAATACGCGCCCGTCCTGGTCGACGACGTGCAGCGGACCACCGGGCGGCACTGGACCCGATCGGTCCCGGTGGCGCCCCTCACCAACCGGCTCGCCTACCTGCGCCACCGGCTGCTCGAGGCGGTCGGCGCGGGGGAGGGGGCGATGGCGGCGACCGCGCTGGCGGGCGAGCTTCTGGCGGCGCTCGACGATTCGGCCGCGACGGCGGCGCGTCCCTTCCGCCCCGAACGGGTCGCCTGGTATGCGCGGCGGGTCGACCTGGCGCGCGAGCTGCTCGCGAGCCGGTTCGACGAGCCGCTGTCCCTCGTCCAGGTGGCGCGCGAGGCCGGCATGAGCCCGTTTCATTTCAGCCGGGTCTTTCGCGAGCTGGTCGGCATGCCGCCGCACCGTTATCTGATGAGGGTGCGGCTGCTGCGCGCGGCGCAGCGGCTCCGGGCGGGGGCCGGCGTCACCGACACCTGCTACGCCACCGGCTTCAACAACCTGAGCCACTTCATCAGGACCTTCCGCCGGACGCTCGGAGTGCCGCCGTCCCGCTTCGGCGCCTGACCTCGTCCGGACCCGATCCCGCTCCCCCGGAATAGCAAGAAAGCGCAAGCCCGCGCCGCGCCGGGTCGCTACCATCCCGCATCGACTCGAAGCGAAGGAGGTCGCCATGTTCGATCACGTCAGCCTGAAGGTGAAGGACTACGGCAAGAGCAAGCGGTTCTACGAGATGGCGCTCGCGCCTCTCGGCTGGAAGCTGCAAGGGGAGTACGACTCGACCTCGGCGGGGTTCGGGCCGGGCGATGCGACGGTCCTCTATCTCTCCGAGGGGAAGTCGGCGTCGGCGGGGGTGCACCTGGCGTTCCCCAGCCCCAGCCGGGGCGCGGTGAAGAAGTTCCACGTCGCGGCGCTGGAGGCGGGCGGCAAGGACAACGGCGCGCCCGGGATCCGCGAGAGCTACTCGCCGACCTACTACGCGGCGTTCGCCCACGATCCCGACGGCAACAACGTCGAGGCGGTCTGCCACGCGCGGGAGTAACGCGCCCGGCTCGAACTCCTGGCAACCAGCCGCGCCCGGGCTGCGTAGAACCTGACCGGCGGGGCGGGGGTATAGAATCCCCGCCTTCGCCGGTCACGGCAGGACTTCGAACAGGAGACGGACATGAGACGCAGGGCGGGGAGGGTTGGGTCTTTCTGGGTGCTGGCGGTGTGCGCGATCGCCGCGACGACGGGGATCGTGGCGGAGGACAAGGACGCGAAGCCGGCCGACAAGCCGTCCGACGCCGCCGCGGCGACACCCAAGGAAGAGTCGTCGGTCACCGACCACTCCATCACCATCGCCGGGCGGGCCGTCCCCTACAAGGCGACGGCGTCCACCATCCTGCTGAAGAACGAGAAGGACGAGCCGACCGCGCTGATCTATTCCACCGCCTACACCCGGTCGGACCAGAAGGACATGAGCCAGCGTCCAATCGCCTTCCTGTACAACGGCGGTCCGGGCTCGTCCTCGATCTGGCTGCACATGGGCTCGTTCTCGCCGAAGCGCATCGTGACCGTGAACGCCGACTCGACGCCGCCGGCGCCCTACACCCTGGCCGACAACGGGAGCTGCCTGCTCGACCACGCGGATCTGGTCTTCATCGACCCCGTGGGCACGGGATTCAGCCACGCGGTCGGCAAGGCCCAGGACAAGGATTTCTGGGGCGTCGATCAGGACGTCAAATCCCTCGGCCAGTTCATCACCACCTACGTCAGCCGCAACGGGCGCTGGAACTCCCCCAAGTTCCTGGTCGGCGAGAGCTACGGGACGTTCCGCTCGGCGGCCCTCGCCAACTGGCTCCAGTCGCACGACGGGCTCTACTTCAACGGCATCGTCCTGATCTCGTCGGTCCTCGACCTGGGGACGATCTCGTTCAATCCGGGCGTCGACATGCCGTACGTCTTCTACCTGCCGAGCTACGCGGCGACCGCCTGGTACCACAAGGTGCTCAAGGATCGGCCGCAGGACCTGGGGAATTTCCTCGAGGAGGCGCGACACTTCGCGCAGACCGAGTACGCGGGCGCCCTGATGAAGGGGGATCGGCTCAGCGCGGAGGAGAAGTCGTCGGTCGCCAAGTCGCTGGCGCGCTTCACCGGCCTGAGCGAGGACTATCTGGTGAGCGCCAACCTGCGCGTCAACCTGCCGCAGTTCATGAAGGAGCTGCAGCGCGGCAAGGCGCGCACCACCGGCCGCCTCGATTCGCGCTTCACCGGCTGGTCGTACGATCTCCTCGGCGAATATGCCGAATACGATCCGCAGGACACCGCGATCACCGGGCCGTTCACCGCGGCGTTCAATGCCTATGTGCGGGAGGATCTCAAGTTCGGCCAGGACAAGGTCTATCACACGGGCGCCGACGAAGCGGGGCAGAACTGGGACTGGAAGCACCGCGGCGGAGACAACTTCGGGTTCCCGGGCTCACCGAACGTCGAGGGGGACCTGATCCAGGCGATGCTCGCCAACCCGCATCTCCAGATCGAGGTCGAGAACGGGTTGTACGACCTGGCGACTCCGTTCTTCGCCACCGAGTACACCATGCAGCACCTCGGTCTGCCCGAGTCGCTGCAGAAGAACATCCATCTCCAGTACTACGACGCCGGCCACATGATGTACGTGCGCAACGAGGATCTCGTCAAACTGAAGGCCAACGTCGGCGCGTTCATCGACGGCGCGTCGAAGCACTAGCGTCGCTGGCTGCTGCGCGTCTTACGGGGGCTCGGGCAGCGCACCGTCCGGGAGGCCGAGAAAGGCGCGGATGACGGCGCGCTCCTCCTCGTCGTGGAGACGGGTGAACAGGTCCGTCCCCAGAACCCTGATCGTGCCGGGCCGATCGAACGGCAGACGGTCGTACATCTTCCCTCCCGGGAAGTGACAGGGGCTGCAACGGTTCTCCAGGATCGGCCGCACCTTCGCCTCGAACTCCTCGCGCTCCGGATCGAGCCCCGCCGGATCCTGTCGCGTCACGCCCGCGGGGGGCGCGGCGGCGGCCGATCGCGGCCGCGCGGCGTCGGCTTGCGGCGCATTCGTCGCCGGGGCGGGCCGCACCGGGACGCAGCTCACGCAGGCCAGCAGCGGAATCAACGACCACCCGATCGGAAAACGCATGCCTGATTCTAGACCGCCGGCGTCCCGGAAGAGTCGCTGGACGAGTCCCTAGAGGAGTCCCGCCGGCGCGGGCGCCGCGCCGGATCCGAATCGATCGGGCCTCAGGGCGGTGACGTCGATGCTGGAGGCGGCGCCGTCCGAGATTATTTCGGCGAGCAGTTGTCCGAGCGCCGGCGCGTGCATCACTCCGTGACCCGAGGATCCGTTGATGTAATAGAGGTTGGGGCAGCGGGGCGCGGCGCCGAGGATGGCGTGCCGGTCGGGCGACATCTCGTAGAGGCCGGCCCAGCAGGAAGGGCGATCGACGACGGCGCGCCCCAGAATCGGGATGCGCGCGCGCGCCGCGCGGGCGACGGCGGCGACCCAGTCGTCCTCGACCTCGACGCCGAACGGCCGCCCCGCGGCGCCGGGCGTCGGCCACAGGAGGAGCACCCGCCCGTCACGCACCCGGAGGTGAAAGCCGTCGCCGGTGAAGATCGTCATCGGCATCGCCTCGGGGAGCAGATCGCATGGCAGCGTGACGGCGACCTGTCTGCGCAGCGGAATCACTGGAGGATCGAGCTCGGCGTCGCGCGCCAGCGCGCCGGCCCAGGCGCCGGCGGCGTTCACCACGGCGCCGGCCGCGAGCGCGCCGCGTGTCGTCGTCACCGCCGTGATCCGCCCGTCGGACGCGCGCGTCACCCCGGTCGCCTCGAGACCCCATTCGATGCGCACGCCGAGGCGCGCGGCGGCGTCCAGATATCCCTGCAGCATCGACCGCGGACGGATGAACCCGTCGCTGGGACAGAACGCGCCGCCAAGCAGGCCGTCGGGCCGCACCGCGGGATTGTGGCGGGCGATCTCTCCGTGCCCGAGCTCGATCGCCTCCGTCACGCCCTCGGCCCGCTGCACCGCGAGGGCCGAGCGCAGCGCCTCCAGATCCTCGCGCCGATCGGCGAGCCAGAGATAGCCGGCCTGCCGGTAGCCGGGATCGACGCCGACCTCGTCCTCGAAGCGCAGCAGCTTCCGGCGCGCCAGGAGCGACAGGCGGACGTCGATCGGCGTCTCGAACTGGACCCGGAAGCCGCCGGTCGCGGCGCCGGTGCTCCCGAGGCCCGGGGCGGCGCTCCGATCGAGGATCACGAGGTCGCGCCATCCGCGGCGCGCGAGATGCCACGCGACGCTGGCTCCCATGATGCCGCCGCCGACCACGACGATGGAGGCCGCTTTCATCGCTGTCCCTCGCGCTCCGCTCCCGCGCCGGCCGGCACCGGCGCGTGCGGTTACGGAATCGTACCGGAAGCGCGGCCGTACACCGTCCCCGATCAACCAAAGCGTCCGAATCCCGGTCTTGGGCCGAGGGGTCGCGCCGACGGGCCGATAACATTGGCGCGGGCGTCTGGCGGGACACATCGTTATGGGTTGAATCCAGGCTGGGGGAATCCTGGGAGGAGGAACACGATGCGAACGATCAAGATGTTCGGTGCGGTGCTCGTCGCCGGCCTGCTGGCGACGGCTGGCGCCTTCGCCGACGAGACCAAGGACACGACGTCCGACACGCCGAAGCCCAAGACGGCGACCAAGGACGTGGTGGTCACCAAGGACGGCAACACCGTGACCCGGCAGTCGACGATCACGGGACCGAACGGCAAAACCACCAACGGGACCGCCACGTTCACGAAGACCGGCAACACCGTCACCAAGCAGGGAACGGTCACCGGGCCGAACGGCAAGACGGCCACCACCGGCGCCACCTGGACGAAGGACGGCAACACCGTCACCCGTCAGGGCGAGACGACGCTCCCGAACGGCAAGCAGGTCACCAGCACCGACACCTGGACGAAGAGCGGCAATACGGTCGTCAAGCAGGGGACGGTCACCGGACCGAACGGCAAGACGGCCACCACCAACGCCACCTTGACGAAGGACGGCAACACGGTGACCCGCAACGGACAGACCACCGGGCCGAACGGCAAGACCGTCACGACGCACGACACCTGGACCAATGACGGCAACACGGTCACCCGGCAGGGGACCGCCACCGGCCCGAACGGCCACAGCACGTCGGGTCAGACGGTCACGACCCGCGAGGGGAACACCGTCCACAAAGAGACGACCGTGACCGCGAACGGGAGCGACGGCGCGCATCCGGCGGCGCACCCCGCAGCCGGCGCGCACCACCCGCATCCGCACCCGAAGCACTGAGGGCGTGACGGGTCTCTGAACGCGGATTCCGAAAAACCGAAGGGGGAGCCGAAGCGCCCGACGCTTCGACTCCCCCTTTTCATTCTGTCCAGGCGATCGGGATCAGGGATTGATGAACGACTTGATCGACGCGAAGTAGGGCGCGAACGCGCCGTCGACGGTCGCGTTCACCTCGCCGGGACCGCTGGCGCACGGATCGCTCGGCGCCCCGCCGCTGGTGCCCGCGCGGTGCTTCAGGACGGCCAGCGCCAGGCGCGCGTCTCGGGGGAGTCGATGCCGTGCTCGTGGGCGTAGTTGCGGCAGGCGATCTGCTGGTTGCGGAACCGCTCAAGGGCGTGGCCGCCCGCGACCCGCAGGCGCGGCACGCGGTGGATGACGTCGATGGCGAGGCTGTAGCGGTCGATCTGGTTGTTGATCGCCAGCTCCAGCGGCGTGTTGATGTTCCCCTTCTCCTTGTAGCCGCGCACGTGCATGTCGTCGTGCGCCGCGCGCCGGTACGCCAGGCGGTGGATGAGCCACGGGTAGCCATGGAAGTTGAAGATGATCGGCGTGCCCGGCGGGAAGAGGCCGTCGAAGTCGGCGTCGGGCATGCCGTGCGGGTGCTCGCTCGGCGGCTGCATCCGGAACAGGTCGACGACGTTCACGAACCGGATCCGCAAATCGGGGAACGTCTCGCGCAGGAGGACCGTGGCGGCGAGCGCCTCGAGCGTCGGCACGTCGCCGGCGCAGGCCATCACCACCTCGGGCTCGCGGCCCGCGTCGCTGCTGGCCCAGTCCCAGATGCCGATCCCCTTGGCGCAATGGACGATCGCCGTCTCCATGTCGAGGTACTGGAGATGCGACTGCTTGTCGGCGACGATGACGTTGACGTAGTTCTCGCTCGCCAGGCAGTGGTCGGCGATCGACAACAGGCAATTGGCGTCCGGCGGCAGGTAGATGCGCGTCACCTCGCTGCTCTTGTTCACGACGATGTCGAGAAAGCCGGGATCCTGGTGCGTGAAGCCATTGTGATCCTGGCGCCAGACCGTCGAGGTGAGCAGCAGGTTGAGCGACGCGATGTTCTCGCGCCAGGGGAGATGCCGGCAGATCGCCAGCCACTTGGCGTGCTGATTGAACATCGAGTCGATGACGTGCACGAACGCTTCGTAGGTCGACAGGAATCCGTGCCGGCCGGTGAGCAGGTACCCTTCGAGCATCCCCTCGAGCGTGTGCTCCGAGAGCATCTCGATCACCCGCCCGTCCTGCGCCAGCAGGCCGCCGTCGTCGTCCTCGGGGAAGCGCTCGAGCAGCCAGAGCTTGCGGCTGGCCTGGTAGACGGCGTCGAGCTTGTTGGAGGTGGTCTCGTCCGGGCCGAAGAGGCGGAAGTTGTCCGGATTGCCGCGCATGACGTCGCGCAGGTAGGCGCCCAGGGGACGGGTGTTCTCGGCCTGGGTCCGCCCGGGGCTCCCGACCTCGACGGCGTAGTCGCGGAAGTCGGGCCGCCGCAACGCGCGCTTCAGCAGCCCGCCGTTGGCGTGCGGGTTGGCGCCCATGCGGCGCGGGCCGGACGGCGTCATCGCGGCGATCGCGTCGACGACGCGTCCCTTCGCGTCGAACAGATCCTCGGGGCGGTAGCCGCGCATCCAGGTCTCGAGAAGGCGGAGGTGCTCCGGGTTCTCGCGCACATCCGGGATCGGCACCTGATGGGCGCGCCAGGATCCCTCCAGCTTGTGCGGGCCGAGGGCGGCCGGGGCGGTCCATCCCTTCGGCGTGCGCAGGACGATCATCGGCCAGCGCGGCCGCGCCGCCGCCCGCGCGGCGCGGATGTCGCCGACGCAGCGATCGAGGGTCGCCGCCATTGCCTGGTGCATGCTCTCCGGCTCCGACCCCTCCACGAAGCAGGGGGTCCAGCCGGCGCCGCGCAGCAGCGCCTCGAGCTCCTCCGGCGGAATGCGCGCCAGCAGCGTCGGGTTGTTGATCTTGTAGCCGTTGAGACTCAGGATCGGCAGCACCGCGCCGTCGCGCGCCGGGTTGAGAAACTTGCCGACGTGCCAGGATGTCGCGAGCGGTCCGGTCTCCGCCTCCCCGTCGCCGACCACCGCGGCGACGATGAGGCCGGGATTGTCGAACGCGGCGCCGCAGGCGTGCGACAGGACGTAGCCGAGCTCGCCGCCCTCGTGGATCGAGCCGGGCGTCTCGGGCGTGCAGTGGCTGCCGACGCCTCCCGGGAACGAGAACTCCCTGAAGAACCGCTTCAGCCCCGCCTCGTCCCGGCCTTTCTCGGGATAGACCTCGGAGTAGGTCCCTTCGAGATAGAGCGGCCCCAGGACGCCGGGCGCCCCGTGACCCGGCCCCGCCAGGAAGATCATCTCCTGGTCGAGCGCGCGGATGACCCGGTTGAGATGGGTGTAGACGAACGACAGGTTCGGGCTCGCGCCCCAGTGGCCGAGCAGGCGCCGCTTGATGTGCTCCGCGCGCAGGGGCTCGCGCAGCAGCGGGTTGTCCTGCAGGTAGATCATGCCGAGCGCGAGGTAGTTGCAGGCCCGCCAGAAGGCGTCGACCCGTCGCAGCTCGTCGGCGCCGAGCGGCGACCCCGGCACCGTGGAGCGCGCCGGTCCGTAGGCGCCGAGCCGCGAGGGCGCCGGGCGGTTCACCAGACGCGGCAGGGCGCCGGGTTGACCATCGGCTGGCCCGGCTTGCAGGCGAACGCCGCGGCGAACTCCGGCATGTTGGACACCACTCCGTTGATCCGATCGATGCCCGGCGAGTGCTCGTTGGTCGTGGCTCGCAGACGCTTGGCCTCGTCGCGCTCGTCCGAGCAGTCCCACTGCGCGAAGCCGACGAAGAACCTCCGCTCGGGGGTGAGACCGTCGGCCGGGACGGGAGGCTGGGCCCGCACCGCGTCCTTCCAGGCGAGCCAGGCCAGGATGAGCCCGCCGAGGTCGGCGACGTCCTCGCCCAGGGTCAGCTTGCTGTTGAGGTGGATGTCGTCGACCACGATGTAGCGGCTGTATTGATCGACGATACAGGCGGCGCGCGACTCGAACTCCTTCCCGTCCTTCTCAGTCCACCAGTCGCGCAGGTTCCCTTGCGCGTCGAACTGCCGGCCCTCGTCGTCGAAGCCGTGCGTCAGCTCGTGGCCGATGGTGCCGCCGGTGTTGCCGTAGTTGGGGGCGGCGTCCATCTTCGGATCGAACAGGGGCGGCTGCAGCACCCCGGCCGGGAAGTTCATGTCGTTCAGGAAGGGGTCGTAGTAGGCGTTGACGGTGGGCGGCGTCATGCCCCACTCGCCGTGGTCGACCGGCCGGCCGATCTTCGCCAGCTGCCGGCGCGACTCGAACTCGGTGGCGCGCGTCACGTTGCCGACGAAGTCGTCGCGCACGACGCGCACCGGACCGTAGTCCCTGAACCGATCGGGATAGCCGATCTTGTCGTTCATGGCGTGCAGCTTTTCGAGCGCCCGCTCCTTGGTGGCGTCCTCCATCCAGTCCAGCCCGCGGATGCGGCGGTCCATCGCCGTCTGGATACGGCGCACCATGTCCAGGGCCGCGGCCCGTGTCTGGGGGGTGAAGGTCTTCTCGACGTACACCTGCCCGAGGGCCTCACCCAGATCGCGATCGGCCAGCTCGACGCACCGCTTCCAGCGCGGCGGCATCTCCTGGATGCCCTGCAGGTAGTGGCTGTAGAAGTCGAAGTCCTCGCGCTCGAGCGCCTCGGTCAGGTACGGCGCCCTGGCGCTGGCGATGTGCCAGCGCAGATAGGTCTTCCAATCGGCCAGCGGCTCGGACTGCAGCAGGCGCTCGACTTCCTCGAAGAACTTGGGCTCGGTGACGTTCACCCGCTTCGGCTTCGGGATCCCGCCGGCGGCGAAATAATCGTCCCACCGGAAGGCGGGGGTCAGGGCCTTGAGCGCGCGGAGCTTCAGGACGTGGTAGAGCTTGTACGGATCGCGCTGGTCGACCCGCGACAGCGACGATTTTGCGAGAGCCGTCTCGATCCGCACGACCGTGGCGGCGTGCGCGGCGGCGTCCTCGGCTCCGTCACCGAGCAGCCGGAACATCCGGGTCAGGTGGGCCGTGAACTCCTTGCGGTTGTCGACGAAGCGCGCGTCGTCCTGGATGTAGTAGTCGCGGTCCGGAAGGCTCAGACCGCCGGCGGCAGCGAAGGCGATGACCCGGGTCGAATCCCCGAAGTCCTGGTTGGAGCCGAACCCGAACAGGAACCCGCTGCCGCTGTTCTCGATGTGCAGCCGGCCCAGGAGCCGGCTGATCTCCGCGACCGAGCGGAGATCCTGGACGGCCGCCAGGTCGCGCATGATCGGCGCCAGTCCCGCTTCCTGGATCGCCGGTTGATCCATGCAGGCGGCGAAGTAGTCGCCCACCTTCTGCCGTGCCGGCGTCCGTCCGGCGTCGGGCTCGGCGGAGGCCTTCAGGATCCCCCAGAGCAGGCGCTCGTTCTCGTCCTCCATCTTGGCGTAGACGCTCCAGCTGGCCCGGTCGGGCGGGATCGGGTTCTTCCGGATCCATCCGCCGCAGGCGTAGTGGTAGAGATCGACGCAGGGATCGACGCTCGTGTCCATGGACGTCAGGTCGAGGCTGGGTGAGTACGGAAGCTCGGTGAGCGGCTGCTCGGGCGTCGCCGCCCGCCCGCGCGCGGCCGCGAGACACGCCGCGAGCCACAACCCGACAAGCACGGGCGCCCTGCGACGGTCGATCGCGATCATGGGGCGGCAGTCTACCACTGGGTTACCCTGTGCGCCATGAGCGGTCCGCGCGGTGACGGGTCGTCCGGCGACGGGCGGGCGCTGCTCCTGGCCGCGGCGGCCTGCGTCGTCGTGGCGATTGGCTGGAGCACGTTCTGGTTTCTCACCGACGACGCGTTCATCGCCTTCCGGTACGTCAGCAACAGCCGGCTCGGTTTCGGATACACCTGGAACCCCCCGCCCTTCCGGCCGGTCGAGGGGTACACCAGCTTCCTGTGGGTGGCGCTCCTCGACCTCGTCTGGAGGCTGACCGGGGTCGAGCCGCCCGCCGCCGCCAACCCCGTCAGTCTGGTGTTCGCCTGCGGCTCGGTGCTGGTGACCGGCCTTTCCGCCGCCCGCATGGAGCTCACGGGGCCGCTGGCGCGGCGGCGCCTTCCGGCGATCGCCCTAGTTCTGATCATAGTGGTGACCAATCGCACCTTCCTGACCTGGACCTCCTCGGGGCTGGAGACCGCCCTGTACAACTTTCTGACGCTCGCCTGGCTCTTCGTCTTTCTTTACGCCGACGGTGCGCCGCGGCGCTGGGTGTTCGCGATCTCGCTGCTCGCGGCGCTCGCGACGCTGGCGCGGCCGGAGGGGATCGTGTTCGTCGCCGCCACCGTCTGCGGAATCGTCCTGGCCGGGCGCGCGCTGGCCGCCGCGTCGCCGCTCGTGATCGTGCCGGCGCACCTTCTCTGGCGCCGCTCGGTCTACGGCGTCTGGCTGCCCAACACCTGGTACGCCAAGACGACGGGCGTCTGGCCCGCGAGCGGCCTGAGATACCTGCTCTGCTTCGTGATCGAGTACTCGCTCTGGATCTCCATCGTGGTCGCGGTCCTGTGGGCCTGGAGGTCGCTGCGGGCGCCCGGCGTCGCGCCCCTCGGCGCGGAAGCGCGGACTCGCCGGCTCCGGATCGCCTGCGCCGCCGGCGCGTTCGTCGTGCCGTTCCTCTACTACACGTTCGTCGTGGGCGGCGATCACTTCGAATACCGGGTCTACAGCGGACTGGTCCCGCCCGTGGCGCTCGCGACGCTTTTCTGTCTCGATCGGCTGCGCTGGCGCGCCGCGGCCGCCTGCACGGTCCTCGCCGCGGCCGCGATCGCGGCGCTGCCGATCCCGTACACGCACTACCTCGCGACGCGCGGGATCTGGGGGCGCAAGGAGACCTCACACCTGGTCCGCCCGATCGCGGGCCGGTTCCCGTCGCCCCTGTCCTGGTACGTCTCGATCTTCGACCGCAACCAGGCATGGCTGATCGCCCGTTGGATCGGCGTCCGGCACCAGGAGCACAAGGCGTTCGCCACGTACATCCTGGAGACGACCCCCCGGCGCGCGCAGGGGGAGCTGATCCCCTGGGAGGGACACCCGGTCGCGGTGGCGTACTCGGCCGGGATTCTCGCCTACGACCTGCCGCATGTCGCCTTCATCGACTATCTCGGCCTGAGCGATCACGTCATCGCCCGGTCGCCGGCGATCCCCGAGGAGCCCCGCCAGATGGCCCACGAGCGGCACCCTCCCGAGGGGTACGTCGAGTGCTTCAGGCCGAACGTCGATCTCGCTCTCGGGCGGGTCAGGCCGCGTCCGCTGAGCGACGACGACATCCGCGCCTGCGAGGACCGCTGGTGGGCGGCCGTTGCAATTTCCCGGGCAGGCTCCTAGGATCGACACCCGTCGCGGCCGGATCGGCGCTCGAGCGTGGGGAGACCACGAATATCGGGGCGCGCCCCGCGGGAGGTGTGTCGCATGCATCCGTATGCCAAGGAGCTCATCGACGGGGTGAAGGCGAAGAACCCCGCCGAGCCGGAGTTCCACCAGGCCGTGCAGGAAGTCGTCGAGTCCCTGGTGCCGGTGATCGAAAAGCACCCGGAGTACCGCAGCGCCCGGATCCTCGAGCGCATCGTCGAGCCGGAGCGCGTGGTCCTGTTCCGCGTCCCGTGGGTCGACGACCACGGCAAGGTGCAGATCAACCGGGGATTCCGCATCGAGATGAACAGCGCCATCGGCCCCTACAAGGGCGGCCTGCGCTTCCATCCTTCGGTCACCCTCGGCATCCTCAAGTTCCTGGCGTTCGAGCAGGTGTTCAAGAATTCGCTGACCTCGCTGCCGATGGGTGGCGGCAAGGGCGGGTCCGACTTCGATCCCAAGGGCAAGAGCGACGCCGAGGTGATGCGGTTCTGCCAGAGCTTCATGACCGAGCTGTACCGCCATATCGGACCGAACACCGACGTCCCGGCGGGCGACATCGGGGTGGGTGGCCGCGAGATCGGCTTCCTGTTCGGCCAGTACAAGCGCCTGGCCAACGAGTTCACCGGTGTCCTGACCGGCAAGGGCCTGAACTGGGGTGGCTCGCTCATCCGGCCGGAGGCCACCGGCTACGGCGCGGTCTATTTCGCGTCCGAAATGCTCGCGACACGCCAGGACTCGCTGAAGGGGAAGCGCTGCCTGGTCTCCGGCAGCGGCAACGTGGCGCAGTACACCGTCGAGAAGCTCGCGCAGCTGGGCGCCCGGGCCCTCACGCTGTCGGACTCCGACGGCTACATCTACGATGAGAAGGGGATCGACGCCGAGAAGCTGGCGTTCGTCATGGACCTCAAGAACGTCCGCCGCGGCCGCATCAAGGAGTACGCCGGCCGATTCAAGGGATCGGTCTACACGCAGGTCGACCCGAAGCAGGATGCGAACCCGCTCTGGTCGCACAAGGCCGACTGCGCCTTCCCCAGCGCCACGCAGAACGAGATCAGCGGCAAGGACGCGAGCGTGCTGGTGAAGAACGGCGTGTTCGTCGTCTCCGAGGGCGCCAACATGCCGACCACCCTCGAAGGGGTCGCGGTCTTCCTCGAGAGCAAGGTCCTGTATGGACCGGGGAAGGCGGCCAACGCCGGCGGCGTCGCGGTCTCGGGCCTCGAGATGGCGCAGAACAGCATGCGCTACTCCTGGACCCGCGAGGAAGTGGACAGCCGCCTGCAGCTGATCATGAAGAACATCCACAGGTCGTGCATCGAGGCGGCCGAGCGCTTCGGCACTCCCGGCAACTACGTCAACGGGGCCAACATCGCCGGGTTCCTCAAGGTCGCCGACGCGATGATGGACCAGGGGATCGTCTGATCGTTCGTTGACCGCCATCGACAGAGCCCAGGGCGGCGGTGAGCCGCGGCGCCGGGTCCGGATCTTCCAGGACCTGATGCGGCGGCGTGTGCGGCACATCCTCCTCGCGTCGAGCCTGTACGACTCCTTCATCCTCAGCGAAGACGGCCATATCAACGAGACGCTGCTGCGTCAGTACGTCGATCTGAATCTGCACGAGAACCCGGACCTGATCCGGGTCGGCAACGGGGCGGACGCGCTCTCCATGGCGATGGAGGGCGACCGCTTCGACATGATCATCACCAGCCTGCAGCTGGGCGACATGAACGCCCTGGAGCTGGCGCGGCGCATCAAGGACGCTGGCCTCGACACCCCCGTCGTCCTCCTGGCCTACAACCATCGCGACCTGACCGAGTTCCTCAGCCGTCACGGCCGCGGCGCGCTCGATCGGATCTTCCTGTGGCAGGGGGATGCGCGCATCCTCCTGGCGATGGTGAAGGACCAGGAGGATCGGATGAACGCGCCCCGCGACACGGGAGACATGGGCGTGCCGGCGATCCTGGTGGTCGAGGACAACATCCGCTTCTACTCGTCCTTCCTGCCGGTCATCTATGCGGAGCTCATGAACTACTCGCAGCGGCTGATCTCGGAGGGGCTGAACGTCTCCCAGAAGCTGCTGCGCATGCGGGCGCGACCGAAGCTGCTGCTGTGCGAGTCGTTCGAGGAGGCGTGGGACTACTTCACGCGCTACGAGCCGAACGTCCTCGGAATCCTGTCGGACTTCGAGTTCCCCCACGGCGGGAAGATCGAGCGGCGGGCGGGAGTCGACCTGGTCTGCCGGATCCACAAGGAGCGTCCCGACATCCCGATCGTGATGCAGTCGAGCATCCCGGAGAACGAGATCGTGGCCGCCGGGCTGGGCGTGTCGTTCCTGCTCAAGGGCTCGCCGCTGCTGATGCATCGCCTGCGCGATCTGCTGCTTGATCGCTTCGGATTCGGTGACTTCGTCTTCCGCGGCGCGGACGGACGCGAGATCGCGCGGGCCTCCGATCTCGCCGGGCTGGTGGACCGCCTGCGGACGGTGCCCGAGGAGAGCCTGGCCTACCACGGCGAGCGCAACCACTTTTCCCTCTGGCTGAAGGCGCGCACCGAGTTCACGCTCGCGGAGCGGTTGCGCCCGCGCAAGGTCTCCGAGTACGCCACCCTCGAGGATCTCCGTTCGGATCTGGTCCATTCAATCGACGCCTACCGCCGGGCGCGCGACCGGGCGGTCCTCGCCGACTTCGACCGGACCCGCGACGACGACTCGATCGGCATGTCGCGGATCGGCGCCGGATCGGTGGGTGGCAAGGCGCGCGGGCTCGCGTTCGTCAACCGGCTGCTGCTCGAGTCCGACGTCGCCTCGCGGTATCAGGCGGTGCGCATCGAGGTCCCGTCGGCCGTGGTCCTGGGGACCGACCTGTTCGATCGGTTCGTCGAGAAGAACCGGCTGGACGATTTCGCGCTCTCCTCCACCTCCGAGGAGGAGATCCGCAGCCGTTTCGCGGCGTCCCCCTTCCCGGCGCAGGTGATACGCGATCTGCGCGCCTTCCTGCGCCGCACCACCTATCCGCTGGCGGTTCGCTCCTCGGGGCTCCTGGAGGATTCGCCCAGCCAGCCGCTGGCCGGCGTCTACCGCACCGTGATGGTGCCCAACCGGGGCGCGCTCGACCGGCGTCTCGCCGATCTGGTCGCCGCGATCAAGTGCGTCTACGCCTCCACCTTCTCCGCGCAGGCCAAGGCGTTCGTGAGAATGACGCCGTTCCGCCTCGAGCAGGAGAAGATGGCGGTCATCATCCAGCGCATCGTCGGCACGGCGCACGGCGACCGCTTCTATCCCGATGTGTCGGGCGTGGCTCGCTCGCACAACGTCTACCCGACGCCTCCGATGAAACCCGAGGACGGCATCGCCTCGGTGGCGCTGGGGTTCGGCCGCGCCGTCGTCGAGGGGAGCGCCGGTCTGCGGTTCTGCCCCCGTTACCCGCGTCACCTGCCGGCGTTCTCTTCGGTCGAGGACTCCCTGAAGAGCTCGCAGAGGGAGTTCTTCGCGCTCGATCTGTCGCGCCGCGCGCCGCAGATCGGCCCCGAGGGCGCGGAGCTGACCAGCTTCGGTCTGGGCGAGGCGGAGACGGACGGGACCCTAGCGGCGGTCGGGTCGACGTTCTCACCGGAGAATCACACCATCACCGACGGGTTGTCGCGGCCGGGCGTGCGGCTGGTGAGCTTCGCTCCGATCCTGAAACACGATGTCTTTCCGCTGGCGGAGATCCTCGCCCTGCTTCTCGACATCGGGCGCGAGGGGACCGGCGGAGACGTCGAGATCGAGTTCGCGCTCAACCTGTCGGTCCCGGCGGGCGAGCCGCCCGTGTTCGGTTTCCTGCAGATGCGGCCGCTGGCGATGACGGCCGGCCTGGAGTCGCTGCGGATCGACGATCTGCCGGACGAGGCGCTCATCTGCCGCAGCCGATCGGTCCTCGGTCACGGCCGTCTGACAGGGCTGCGCGACCTGGTGGTCGTCGACATCGACCGCTTCGACAGGATGAAGAGCGTCGACGCGGCGGCGCAGGTGGCGCGCCTCAACGACCGGCTCCAGGCCGACGGCGCCCCCTACGTCCTGATCGGCGTCGGACGTTGGGGCTCGCTCGACCGACACCTCGGGATCCCGATCACCTGGAACCAGATCGCCGGCGCGCGCGTCATCGTCGAGTCGGGGTTCAAGGATCTGCACGTCACGCCTTCGCAGGGGACGCACTTCTTCCAGAACCTCACCTCGCTGAACATCGGCTACTTCACGGTGAATCCGCAGGCGGGCGAAGGGTTCGTCGACTGGGAGTGGCTGGCCGCGCAACCGGCCGCCGAGGATGCGGGCATGGTGCGCCACCTCCGTCTGGACGAGCCGATCGTGGTGGCCATGAGCGGCAAGACCGGCGAGGGGATCATCGTGAAACCGGGCCGCTGAGCCGGCCGCGCGCTACCCGGCTTTGATCACTCCGCAGGCGGCGCGGGCTCCGGCGTTGCCGGTCGGCTGGGTGGTCATGTCGTCCTTGCCGGCGTGGACGATGAAGCCGCGACCGACGATCGAGTCGGGACCGGAGAGCGACAGGAACGGGAAGATCTGGTCCAGGTGCGCCTTGCCGTCGTCGCCCGCCGTGATGTTCCCCAGATCGCCCGCGTGATGCTTCTCCGCGTCCGGCGCGCCGTGCGGCGTGCCGCCCGGATTGAAATGACCGCCCGCGGACGTCGCATCGGGCGCCGAGCAATCCCCCTTGTCGTGCACGTGGAACCCATGCGCTCCCGGCGTCAGGCCGGAGAGATCTGCCACGACGCGCACGCCGCCCGGCGCCGCGGTGAAGGTGATGGTGCCACGGACCTGGCTGCCCTGCGTCGGCTCGAGGACGACGGAGGCCGCGTTCTTGGCCGCAGCCGGGGCCGGGGCGGCGGGGGCCGCCGCCTTGGATTCGCCGCCCGCGACGGCGAGACCTGCCACCGCGAGCGCCGCGAGAGAGATCAACCCGATTGTCGGAACTGGACGCTGCCTCATGATCGAATCCTCCTCTGGTCCCGGTGGAATGGCGCGGGAAGGGTACCACGGGGCAGGCGGCAGTTCATCCCGTGTACGAACTTGTGCCGGCGTTCGGTTTGCGATCAGCGATGGGGCGCTCGCCGTCCCGCGGCGTCACTGTCACGTCGAAGATCGCGCCCCGGCGGAGCGGCGATGACGGGGCCCTGGACAGCGCCGCGCCGCGGCGCGCGCCCGCGACGCCGCGCCGTCGATGACGCGAACGTAATCGGGGTGACGCGGCGGTCGGGACGCCTATCTTTGACTCGTGACCGACGACGAGGTGACCATGGAATCCCGAATCAGGACCGTCGCGTACGTGACCCTTCCCGCCCTCGCACTGGCCCTGAGCCTGGCCGGCTGCGCCAAGGATCCCGTTCAGCAGCTCTCGGATCCGGCCGTGCGCGCGCGGATCGTCGAGACGCTCGCTTCGGAGCCCGCGATGCGCCAGGAGCTGGTCGATCGCCTGGTCGGCGCACCGGCCACCCGGGCGGAGGTGATCGATCGCGTCCTCAAGGACGAGACCTCCGCGGGCGATCTCGTGCAGCGGATCCTGGCCGCCGACCGCGGCAAGGCGCTGGTGGTGAGCAA
Source organism: Patescibacteria group bacterium (assembly GCA_035638115.1). Classification (GTDB taxonomy): domain Bacteria; phylum Acidobacteriota; class Polarisedimenticolia; order Gp22-AA2; family Gp22-AA2; genus DASRAN01. The sequence goes on from DASRAN010000060.1 coordinate 69,183, forward strand.
GGTGACCGCCGACGCCGGGGGCGCGAAGTCGTTCATCAAGATGCTGATGCTGACCGGTGTGATGGGCACCGTCATCACCCAGAAGCAGGCGGACGCCTATGGTCTCGGCGACGCCTACGCCTACGGCAACCGCAAGCGCACCATGACCGACCTCAAGAAGATCGGCGCGGTCATCGATACCTGGTCGCGGACCCACGAAGGACACTACCCCGAGTGCTACGACTTCGCCGACCTGTCGACCTGTCTCGCCCGCCGGCTGCCGGCGAAGAGCCTCGACGGTCTGCCCCAGCGCGACGCGTGGGGAGGGCCCATCCAGTACCGCAGCGATCGCGAGGGGAATGAATACACCCTCCTGTCGTACGCCACGGACGGCCGCTGGGACGGGCTCGGCAAGGTGGGACCGACCGACGGGTTTGACTGCGACATCGTCTTCTCGAACGCCGGGTTCATCCAGTGGCCCGGATCCATCCGCCGCGAGGACGTTCCCTGAAGCGGCTTTCGGTCTAATCTAGCGCCGTCGTCGGACCCCGCGGCGCGGGGATCGCGGAGGACGGTGCACGGGACCGATTTTCTTCTGGCCGGGATCGCGGCCCTGGCGGCCGGGCTGGTGAACGCGCTGGCGGGGGGCGGGACCCTGCTCACTTTCCCGGTTCTGGTCGCCCTTGGTCTTCCCGCCGTCGCCGCCAACGTCACCAGCACCGTCGCCCTGAGTCCGGGATACCTCGGCGCGGCGTTCGCCCAATCGCGGGCCCTCGACGACCAGCGTCAGCGGCTGCGGATCCTGCTCCCGGCCGGCGCTCTCGGGGGGCTCGCGGGCGGCGTCCTTCTCCTGGGTTCGGGAGAGCGGCTGTTTCGCCCCCTCGTCCCGTTCCTTCTCTTGATCGCCGTCGGGCTGCTGGCCGCGCAGGAGCCGCTGCGACGGCTCGTCGCCCGCCGCGCCGGCTCCCCGGGGCGCGCCGGCAACGCCGGTCCGGGCGCCGCTCTGCTGATCGGTCTGGCCGCGATCTACGGCGGCTATTTCGGGGCCGGCGTGAGCGTCGTGGTCCTCGCGGCGCTGGCGCTCACGCTCGACGACTCGTTCGTCCGGCTCAACGCGCTCAAGCAGGCGATCGCGCTGGCCGTCAACCTGGCGGCGGCCATCTTCTTTGTATTCTCGAACGAGGTCGTCTGGCCGGCGGCGGTCGTGATGGCCGGCGCGGCTCTCTTAGGCGGCGCCCTGGGCGGCCGGCTGGCCGGGGTCATCCCGCCCGCCGTCCTGCGCTGGAGCGTGGTGGCCTGCGGGACGGCGGCCGCCGTCATCTATGCCGCCCGCGACGGGGTCCCGCGGTGAATCCGGCGATCCTGTTCGAGGACGACGACCTGATGGCGGTCGACAAGCCCGAGGGGCTGGCGGTGATTCCGGAGCGAGCTCGCACCGCGCCCTGCCTCATGGAGATCCTCGCCGCGCGCGATCCGGCGGCCCGCCTGTTCGTGGTGCATCGCATCGACAAGGACGTCTCCGGGGTTCTCCTCGTGGCCAAGTCGGCGGACGTCCACCGGCAGCTCAACCGGTTGTTCGAGACGCGCCAGGTGCGCAAGACCTACGTCGGCGTCCTGCACGGCCTCCTCGCCGCGCCGAGCGGCCGCATCACGGCTCCGATCCGCCAGTTCGGTTCGAGCCGGATGGGCGTCGACCTGCGCCGCGGCAAGCCCTGCCTGACCTTCTACCGGGTGACCGAGCGGATCGGGGCGTTCTCGCACGTGGTGATCCACCCGGTCACCGGGCGTCGGCACCAGATCCGCGTCCACTTCTACCATCTCGGTCATCCGATCGTCGGCGACCCCAGATACGGCGATCCGGAGACGCAGCGCTCCTTCCCCCGGCTGCTCCTGCACGCCCGCTCGATCTCATTTCGGCTCGGAACCGGCCGGACGATCCGGATCACCGCGCCGCTGCCGGCGTCGTTTACGGGGCTGGCGACCCTGCTGGCCCGGAATGGGCGCGGCGGCGCAAGGCGGAAGGCGGGATCGCCCCGTTCGCCGGAAACCTGACCGCATGAGGATGCGTCCGGCCGCGACCGTGCGCTGCCGCTCTTTGGCCGCGGGGGAGACGCGCTCCGTGGCCGCCCTGGCGCGCCGCGTCTTCAATGCCTCTGTGGCTCCTGGAAGCTCGATCGCGGGGCGGCGCGCCTTCCTCGCCTACGCGCGCCCGGTCCGGATCCGCGAGCGGCTCGAGCGCGGCCACCGCGTCCTGGTGGCGGAGATGGAGAGCCGGCTGGCGGGGATGATCGAGGTGCGCGACGAGACGCACATCGCCATGTTGTTCGTCGAGAGCGGCGTGCAGCGGCGCGGCGTCGCCCGCGCCTTGATCGCCGCCGCCTTCGCGGGCAAGCGGACAGGCGGCCGCGCCGGAACGGCCCGCGGCGCGATCACGGTGAATGCGACGCCGGGCTCGATCGCGGCCTACCTCCGGCTCGGCTTCCGGGTCGTGGGCGCGGAGCGTGATTCGGACGGGCTGCCGGTCGTGCCGATGGCGTGCCCCCGGAGCGGGCTCCTCCTGCCGGCGCCGACGCGGTAATATCCTGCCGGCCGGGCCGGCGGTGACCTGCGGCCTCGCGGGAGGGGGAGCTTGGAGCTGTCAAAAGTCATCCGTGGCGCCCGCCGCCTGGCGCGTCCCTATCGCGTCGACGAAGGCGAGAGATTCCGCTTGAAGGACTTCCATCCCGGCGACACGGGCGATCTGGAGGCCGAGGACAAGCCGCGCGCCCGCGAGGCGCTGCAGTCGGGGGTCCAGGCGCTGGCCGAGCTGCAGGACGTCCTCTACGCTCAGGATCGATGGGCCGTGCTGCTGGTGTTCCAGGCGATGGACGCGGCGGGGAAGGACGGCGCCATCAAGCACGTCATGTCCGGGGTCAATCCTCAGGGCTGCCAGGTGGCGTCGTTCAAGTCGCCTTCGGCGCAGGACCTCGACCACGACTACATGTGGCGCTGTCAGAAGGAGCTCCCGGAGCGCGGCCGGATCGGCATCTTCAACCGCTCGTACTACGAGGAGGTGCTGGTCGTGCGGGTCCATCCCGAAATCCTCGAGAAACAGAGGATTCCGCCCGAGTGTCTCGGCGACGATCTCTGGAAGAAGAGATTCAAGGACATCCGCTCGTTCGAGCGGTACCTCGGGCACAACGGCGTGGTGATTCGGAAGTTCTTCCTGCACCTGTCCCGCAAGGAACAGAAGAAACGGTTCCTCGCCCGCATCGATGACCCAGCCAAGAACTGGAAATTTTCCAGCGCGGACGCCGCCGAGCGCCGGTGCTGGAAGGACTACATGGGCGCCTACGAGGAGATGATCCGCAACACCGCCACCGGTAACGCTCCCTGGTACGTCGTGCCAGCGGACAACAAATGGTATACGCGGCTGATCGTTGCGTCGGTCGTGGTCGACACGCTCGCATCGCTCAATCTGCGCTACCCCAAGGTGGGCGCCGACAAGCGCCGCGAGCTCGCCGCCGCGCGGAAGGCCCTCCTCGCAGAGGGTTAGGGGACCGGACTTGGAATTCTGGTACGACTTCGCCAGCACCTACTCCTACCCGGCGGCCATGAGAATCGAAGAACTCGCCGGGCAGGCCGGCGTCGCGATCGAGTGGAGGCCGTTCCTGCTGGGCCCGCTCTTCCAGCGCCAGGGCTGGAACGATTCCCCGTTCAACATCTACCCGGCGCGCGGCCGCTACATGTGGCGCGATCTCGAGCGCATCTGCGCCCGGAACGGCTTGCCGTTCCGGCGACCCACCGGCTTTCCGCGCCACTCGGTGCTGGCGGCGCGTGTCGCCTCGCTCGACGAGACCGGGGCCGTGCTGCCGGCCCTGACGCGCGCCCTGTTCCGCGCCAATTTCGCGGAGGATCGCGACATCGGCGTGCCGGAGGTGGTCGGCCAGGTGCTCGCCGAGCTCCGCAGGGAGGCGCCCGGCCTGCCGGACCCGGCGCGCCTGCTGGCGCGCGCGGTCGAGCCCGGGAACAAGGAGCGGCTGCGTGCGCGCACCGAGGAGGCCTGGGAGGCGGGTCTCTTCGGGGCCCCCAGTTTCGTCGTCGACGGCGAGCTGTTCTGGGGCCAGGACCGCCTCGAGGAAGCGTTCGCGTGGACGCGCGGCGATCGCCCCGTCGCCGCGGGGGGGCGCTGACATGCGGATCCGGGCCATGACCGACCACGACGTCGCGGCGGTGGCGGCGTTGTCGGGGCAGCTCGGTTACCCCGTCGCCGCCGACCGGATGGCGGCGCGCTTCCAGGACCTGGTCCGCGACGCCGACGCGGCGATCCTGGTGGCCGAGGAGGCCGGCCGCGGTCTGGCCGGCTGGATCCACGTCTGCGGCCGCAGGATGCTGGAGACCGACGCCTGCGCGGAGATCGCCGGGCTCGTGGTTGACGCCATATTCCGACGGCAGGGGGTGGGCCGGCGCCTCGTTGAGGCGGCCGAGAGCTGGGCTCGTGAACGCGGCTATGCCCGCCTGCGGGTGCGATCCAACGTCACGCGGGACGTGGCGCACGCCTTCTATCCCGGCCTCGGATTCAACAAGGTCAAGAGCCAGCACGTCTATGAGCGCGTGGTCGACGCGGGCATCCCTGCCCGATCGGCGCGCGCCAAGAGAGAGTAGGATGCGCGAGGCGCGATGACATCGGCGGCAAGGAGTGTGCTGGTTTTCGGGCTCTACCTGCTGGCGCTGGGTGGCGGCCTGCTGGCCGCTCCCGACGCGATGCTCGCGCTGTTTGGCCGTCCCCCTGCGACCGACCCCTGGCTGCGGGTGGTGGGATTGGTCGTGATTGTCGTGGGACTCTACTATGTGTCCGCCGCGCGGTCGGGCGTCGTGGCGTTCTTCCGGTGGACGACCTGGGGCCGGCCGCTGGCCGGGGGCGCGCTGCTCATCATGATAGGCGCCGGTCTCCTGCCGCGATTCACGGCGCTGCTCGCCGTTCTGGACTTCGCCGGAGCGGTCTGGACGGCGGTCGCGCTGCGCGGGACGGATCGCGCGGCTGAATGAAACGGGGTATCCTGACGCGGGTGAAGGCGGTTCCGAGGGAACGTTATCGAGAGGAGGGGGCATGATCCGGCTGCGTGACAAAGACTCGGGTGTGGTCGTCGGTACGATCACCGAGGAGCAGCTGAAGTTCCTTGAGGACCAGCTCGAGGAGGAGAGCGCCGGCGACACCGACTACTACATCAACGCCGCGACGCTCGACATGTTCGAGGAGGAAGGAGCCGACAAGCCCCTGCTCGACCTCTTGCGCGGCGCCCTGGGTGACCGCGACGACATGGAGATCGAGTGGTTACGAGAATGAAGGTTGCGCCGCTTTCAAAGCTGAACAGGGTCTGAACGGGGAGCGGCTTCGGACGGGCGGGGTCCCCGCCGTGTGGTACCATCCAAATGCCCCGTCGGCGCGCCATCCGGCGTCCCGCACTCCGCGCGCAGGTCCCCCGGACGCGACGCGGCGCGGGGTCGAAGGAGGCCCACCATGCTCCCGCGCACGAGTTCACGATTCAGCGCACGAACACTCCTGACGACCACGATTCTCACCCTGGCTCTGTGCGGGGGTGTTTCCGCCGCCGATCCGGGGTGGCCGCGGGCCATCAATGCCCCCGACGGTAAGATCGTCGTCTACGAGCCGCAAATCGAGTCGCTCGACGGCAATCTCCTCAAGGGGCGCGGCGCCGTCTCGCTCACTCCCAAGGGAAAAACCGAGCCGGTGTTCGGCGCCATCTGGTTTGAATCGCGCATCGAGATTGATCGCGACTCGCGCACCGTCGACGTCCTGGAGATGAAGATCCCGCGCGTCCGATTCCCGAACTCGACCGATGCGGATTCGGCCCGCTACTCGGACATCATCACCCGCGAGGCGAAGAACTGGGATCTCAACCTCAGCCTCGACAGGATGATCGCCGGCCTGAACGCCGCGAAGCGGGAGCACGAGCAGGCGGAAGACCTCAACATGCAGCCGCCGGATGTCCTGTTCGAGACCCAGCCGGCCTTGCTGGTCTCGTTCGACGGCGATCCCAAGCTCATTCCGGTGCACGACAGCGAGCTCAAGCGCGTCGTCAACACGCCCTATTTCATGGTCCAGGACCCGGCCAGCGACGCCTTCTACCTCAATGGCGCGGATCACTGGTTCACCGCGGCGAAGCCGCTGGGGCCCTGGAAGCCGATCACGGCGGCGCCCCCCGAGGTCAGCCGGTTGTACGACCAGACCACCGCGAAGCCGGGTCCTGAAGGAGCCTCGGGGGCCGGAAAGACGGCGACGGCGGGGGGCGGCACCTCCGGCGGGCGGATCCCGAAGATCATCGTCACGAAGGACCCCACGGAGTTGATCGTGTCCGACGGGAAGCCGCAGTTCGCGCCGATCGCGGACGGCAACCTTCTCTACATGAGCAACACCGACAGCGACGTCATCATGGAGGTCGCGACCCAGAAGTATTACGTCCTGTTGTCGGGCCGATGGTTTCGCTCCGGATCGATGGAAGGTCCGTGGGAGTTCGTGCGGCCGGACGCCCTTCCGGACGAGTTCGCCAAGATTCCCGCCGCGTCCGACAGAGGAGACGTCCTGGCGCACGTCGCCGGCACGCCACAGGCCGAGGACGCCGTCGCCGACGCGGCGGTCCCGCAGACCGCCGCGGTGCGCCGCAGCGAAGCAACCCTGAGCGTGGAGTACGACGGCGATCCAAAATTCAAGCGGATCGCGGGCACAGAGGTGGAGTACGCCGTCAATACCGCGTCCCAGGTCCTGAGGATCAGGGGGAAGTTCTACGCCTGCGACCAGGCGGTCTGGTTCGTGGCCGATTCCCCGGACGGGCCCTGGACGGTCTGTGACCAGGTGCCGGACGAGGTCCAGCAGATCCCGCCCGACTCGCCGGTCTACAACGTGAAGTACGTCTACGTCTACGATCACACACCGGACACGGTCTACGTCGGATACCTGCCGCCTTATGTCGGCAACTACCCGTACTACGGAACGGTCGTCTGGGGGACCGGCTGGTCTTACCCGGGCTGGTGGGGCAGCGTCTATTACCCCTGCCCCGTGACCTACGGCTTCCACGCGCACTACAACTCCTACTTCGGTTGGGGCTTCGGATTCGGGTTCGGCTGGTCGTGGGGTCCGTTCTACGCCTCGTTCGGCTCCTGGGGATATCCGGGATGGTGGGGCCCGGTGGGTTGGGCTCCGTACTATCGGCCCTATGGGTACCCGATCTACTACCCGACGCCCTACTGTCACCACGGCGTCTACTACCCCGGCACGACCCGGGTGGTGCGCACTGAGCCATACGGCACGAATCAGAACCTCTACCGGGGCACCGGCAACAATGGCCGCGTAGCTTCGACGAGGGACAAAGGGCCCCGGCCGAACGCACCGGTCGCCCGCGGCGTCCCGAACAACGTCTATGCGGGCTCCGATGGCAATATCTACCGTCGGACCCAGAACGGGTGGCAGACGCGCAACCCGCGCGGGTGGACCAAGACGCCCACGGGTGAAGCCGGGGGCACGGGCGTGGCGAGGACCGCCCCGGCGCCGCATCCCACGACCCATCCGATTCCGGGAACACCCACGACGAGTGGGAGGCCGGTCGGTTCCACCCGGCCAGGTCCGCCGCCTGGACAGAATCCCTCCCAGTCGCTCGATCGTGACTACCAGGCGCGGCAGCGTGGTGACATGAGCACTCGTCAGTACTGGAGCGGCGGCAGCCGTCCATCGGTGCCGCCTCCTCATGGGGGCGTGATGCCGCCCCGCGGCAGTGGCGCTTCGCCCTATGGCGGAGGGCATGGAGCCGCCCCGCCCCGCGGGGGCGGCTCGGGCGGTGGTGCGCCGCACGCTGGCTCAGGCGGCGGTAGCCATCCTTCGGGCGGCGCCCCGCGCGGCGCCGGTGGCTCGCATGGAGGCAGTGGAGGATCCCACGGGGGCGGACATCCGCATCGCTAGCATCGACACGGTCTCCGGGTCCTGAGCGTGGGACGCGGCCTTCCGGCCGTCGCGCTGGGCGTTGTCCTGGCGATGGCGATCACCGGATGCCTCCACTCCGACATCTCTCTCTCTTCGAGCGGCCCCGCGCCCCCCGCCGCGACCGGCCGGACGCCAACCGCGGGCCAGGATGCGGGTTCGGCCAAGGAACCGCAGTCGGGTCCCCAGGCGGCGGAACAGAGCGCCATCCCGGTCCACCTCGTTCCGCGCGCCAGCGAATCGCTGATCTTCTACTTCGACGAAGTGGCGGGGCAGTTGTCCGAGAGCGCAGTCGTCGAAGACGTGCGGCGCGACCTTCCGGCGATCGACGCGGCCCTGGCCAGCCTCGACGCGCAGCGGATCAGACCGGAAGCCGACGGCAGCCACCGCGCGAACGTCAACGACCAGCGTCAGGAATACCTCCGACTGGACGAGAGGCTGGCCGGGCTCGAGACCCGTCTCGAGAAACGCGCCGACGAGGTCTCGAGCCGGCTCGAGGAATGGGACGGGTTCGCGGGGCTCTGGTCCCGGACCGAGACGCAGGCCGACGCCCAGGGGGCGCCGGACGAGATCCGGGCCCGCATCGCCCAGGTTCGCGCGCGAATCGACAGTGCGGGCGAAACCGTCCGATCGCGACAGGCCGCGCTTCTTGGCCTGCTGGTGGAAGTCTCAGGGCGCAGAATGGCGGTGGCGTCCTCGGTCCGCGACCTGGATGCGATTCTCAAAGCCGACCAGGACCGTCTGTTCGTCGTTGAAAGCGCGCCGCTCCTCGCAGCCCTGCGCCATCCGCAGCACCAGGTCGGTCTCATCGGCGAGGCGGTCGAATCCTGGCGTGACAACGCCCACGCCTTCGCGCGATTCGGAGCGGAATCGCACCAGCGGCTGCTCGTGCAGGCGCTCCTTCTGATCGTGCTGCTGATCCTGTTCTCGATGCTCGGTCCTGTCGTGCGCCGGCGCGCCCGGGAGGACGACTCGCTGGCGCTGACCGCCTGGATCCTGGGACGTCCGATCGCCGCCGCCGCCCTGATCACTCTCATCCTGACCTTCTGGATTCATCCCCTGGCGCCGCGCTCCGTCTTCCGGGCGGCGACGCTGCTGATGGCGGCGCCGATCCTGAGGCTCCTGCCGGGACTGATGCAGGCCCGGTTCTACCGGCCGATGCGGGCGCTGGCGGTGCTGTATGTCCTCGATCGCTCGATCGCGTTCGCCTCGCCGCACTCGCTCCTGCTACGGGTCCTGATGCTGATCGTCTCCGCGGCGACGGCGATCGCCCTTCTGTGGCAGCTGCGGCCGAACGGAATCCTGGGCCGCCTGGAGGGGCGCGGGGGGCGATGGGGACGGCTGGGCGGCTGGGCGGCGCTGCTTCTCCTCGCGGCCTCGGTGGTGGCGAATGTCGCCGGCAACGTCACGCTCGCCGCGCTCGTGAGCCGTGGCGTCCTCATGGGGACGTACGCGGGCATCGCGTTCTACGCCGCGGCCCGCATTCTGGAGAGTTTCTGGATCGCGCTGCTGTCCACGCCCGGCGCCCGCGGCTGGCGGGTCGTGAGCTCGCACGGACCGATGCTGAGGCAACGCGGCGCGCGCGTCCTGGGCCTGATCGCCGTCGTGGTCTGGGGGACGGTGGTGCTGCGCATCTTCAACCTGTGGGACGCGCTAGCCGCGGGATTCACCTCGCTCCTCGCGACCCCGTGGACGCTCGGTGACGTGACCGTCTCGTTGGGCAGCGTCCTCCTGTTCCTCACCACCGTCGCCGTCGCGATCCTCCTCGCGCACCTGATCCGGTTCTTCCTCAACGAGGGGGTCCTGCCACACGTGAGCCTGCCGCGCGGCGTCCCGGCGGCGATCTCGGTCAGCGCGCAATACGTGGTCCTTGGTGTCGGCCTGATCCTCGCGATCACGGCATCGGGCATGGCGATGGATCGATTCACCTTCCTCGTCGGCGCGCTCGGAGTCGGCATCGGGTTCGGGCTGCAGAACGTGGTCAACAACTTCGTCTCGGGGCTCATCCTCCTCTATGAGCGGCCGGTCCAGGTGGGGGACATCGTCGAGGTCGGGAGTCTCCTGGGCGAGGTGCGCCGCATCGGGGTGCGCTCCAGCACGGTGCGCACCTACGACGGAGCCGAGGTGATCGTTCCGAACGCCTCGCTGATCTCGCAGGAGGTGGTGAACTGGACCCTCTCCGACCGCACGCGGCGGATCGAGATTCCGGTGGGCGTCGCGTACGGGACCGAGCCCGCTCGCGTCCTCGACCTCCTGCTCACCACGGTGAAGGACCAGCGCGGCGTGCTCCAGTCGCCGCAGGCGGTGGCGCTGTTCCAGGGATTCGGCGACAGCTCGCTCGATTTCGTGGTCCGCTTCTGGACCGCGGAGTTCGATCGCTGGAGCCAGGTGAGCAGCGACGTCCGCGAAGCGCTCTATGCGGCGATCCGGTCCGCCGGGATCGAGATCCCCTTCCCGCAGCGCGATCTCCACCTGCGCACCGGATCGGTCGAGGCGCAACCGCGGGTCTGATTCTGGCCGACTCCGCCTCGGATCCCGCCCCGCCCTCCGGGTCGATCCACCGGATTGGCTCTCCCACCTTGTCAGTGAGCGCCGCGCTGTGCTGAAATCGACGCCGTCATGCCTCTCCATCCGCTCGCCGGGAAGCCGGCGCCGCCCGAGATCCTGATCGACCCGCAACAGCTCGCGAGCGAGTATTACGCCCGTCTCCCCGACCTGTCCGACCCCGAGCAGGCCGTCGTGTTCGGCACCAGCGGCCACCGCGGCTCGCCGCTTCGGGGCTCCTTCACCGAAGCGCACATCCTGGCGATGACGCAGGCCATCTGCGACTGGCGTCGCGGTCAGGGGATCGACGGGCCGCTCTACATGGGGAAGGACACGCACGCGGTGTCGGGCCCCGCGGAGCGCACCGCTCTCGAAGTGCTGGCGGCGAACGGCGTCGCGACCGTGATTCAGAAGGACGACGGCGCCACCCCGACGCCGGCGATCTCGCGCGTGATCCTGGCCCACAACCGGCGCCGCACTCGCGGCCTCGCCGACGGCATCGTCGTGACCCCGTCGCACAACCCACCCGCCGACGGCGGCTTCAAGTACAACCCGCCCAACGGCGGACCCGCGGACACCGACGTCACCGGCTGGATCCAGGAGCGCGCCAACGCCCTGCTGCGCGCCGGCAACTCGGAGGTCCGCCGCGTGCCGTACGCCGCGGCGCGGCGGGCCGCGACCACGCGCGCCGAGGATCTCGTCCTGCCGTACGTGAGCGATCTGCGCCACGTCCTCGACATGGACGCCATCCGCGCCGCGGGCGTGCGCATCGGAGTGGACCCTCTGGGAGGCGCCGCGGTCGATTACTGGGACGTGGTGCGCGACGAATACGGCATCGATCTGACGGTGGTCAACCCGCGCGTCGATCCGACCTTCCGCTTCATGACCCTCGACCACGACGGCCAGATTCGCATGGACTGCTCGAGCCCCTATGCCATGACGACGCTGGTCGCGCTGAAGGATCGCTTCGACGTCGCGTTCGGCAACGACACCGACGCCGATCGGCACGGCATCGTCACGCCCGGAACGGGGCTGATGAATCCGAATCGCTATCTGGCCGTCGCGATCAGCTACCTGGGGCGGCAACGGGCGCGCTGGCCGGAGCGCGCGGTGGTCGGCAAGACGCTGGTCAGCAGCGGGCTGATCGACTGCGTGGCGCGCGAGATCGGGCGGCGGCTTTTCGAAGTGCCGGTCGGATTCAAGTGGTTCACCGCCGGCCTGCACGAAGGCACCTGCTGCTTTGGAGGCGAGGAGAGCGCCGGCGCCGCGTTCCTCAGGAGGGACGGCACGGCCTGGACGACCGACAAGGACGGGCTCCTTCTCGGGCTTCTCGCCGCCGAAATCACCGCCGTGACCGGCCGCGATCCCGGCGCCCACGAGGCCGACCTGGTGGCGCGCCACGGCGCCCCGCACTACCAGCGCATCGACGCGCCCGCCACCCCCGAGCAGAAGAACGCGCTCAAGAAGCTCACCCCCGCCGCGGTCACCGCCACCACGCTCGCCGGCGATCCGATCACGGCGCGATTGACGCGGGCGCCCGGCAACGATGCGCCGATCGGCGGTCTCAAGGTCGTCTCCGCCGGAGGGTGGTTCGCGGCCCGTCCCTCGGGGACCGAAAACGTCTACAAGCTGTACGCCGAGAGCTTCAGGAGCCGCGCCCACCTCGACGCGATCCTCGAGGAGGCCCAGGCGATGGTGGGGAGAATCCTGGGGGCGGGCCAGTAGAGGGGCGGTCGGGTCGGCGGCGACTCCGGGATCGGGGTCAGGCCCGGGGGAGCGCAGGACCATGACCGGTCGGTCCACACGGAAGTTCGCGGCGGGTGAAGCGATCGTGCTCGCGCTGGGCGCCGCGTTCGTCGTTCTGCTGAACCTGACGCCGATCCCCGAGAACGACTTCTGGATCCAGCTCAAGGTCGGCGACCTCATTCGCCAGACGGGGTCGATCCCGCGCACCATCCTTTTCGCCTGCACGGAAGCCAGGGACTTCCCGTTCGTGGCGCACGAGTGGCTGCCTTCGGTGGCCGAGAGCGCGCTGTACGCGCGCATCGGTTATCCCGGGATGATCGTCGTCAAGTGCCTCCTGGCGCTCGTCCTGTTCGCGCTCGTCCGGGGACTGGCGCGGCGCGGCGGCGGAGCGCCCTCGGTCGCGACCGGTATCGCCGCGCTGGTCATGCTGGCGATCAACTTCAGGATCCAGATGCGGCCGGAGCTCCCGGCGCTGATTCTCTTCGCCGCCACGTTGCTGGCGCTCGACCGTCTGGTCGCCGCGCCCCACCCGGCGACGGTCGCGGCGGTGATCGGGTTCGGTCTGCTCTGGGCGAACACTCATGGGTCGTTCGTCCTGGCGCCGGCGCTGCCGCTCGTCTTCCTCGCGGGGGCCGTGATCGACGATTGGGGATCGGGGGCGCCGCGCGAGGGGCCGGCGCGAAACACCCGGCTGCGCTCGCTCTGTTTCGCGCTCGTCGCCGCGAGCGTCGGCGTCGCGGCCGCCTCGCTCGTGAATCCCTTCGGTCCCGGTCTCTGGATCAAGGCGCTGGACCTCGCCCGCGCGCGCTACATCCGCGAGAACATCGTCGAGTTCGCGCCGACCTTCGACGCGCGCCTCCACGGGGAGACCTACTGGGCCCTCTCCGTCGCGTTCTTCACGATCGTCGTGGCGTCGTTCCTGGGGTGGCGGCGACGCGCCGGCGCCACGCCGTTGATCCTGTTCCTGGTGTTCGGCGCGCTCTGGGTCGACGCCATCCGCTTCACGGTCTGGTTCGCCGTGGCCGGCGCGCTGATCCTGGGACGCAACCTCGCCGGGGTCGGCTCGGCGGAGGCCGCGGGACACCGCTCGAGCCGATTCCGGCTCGCCACGGCGGTGGCGGCCGGTCTCGCCGTCGCCGTCGTGGTGGTCGCTGTGTTCGGCAACGTACGGGGCCGGCGCGTCGGCTTCGAGGACGCCTCTCCCTTGTCGCCGGGCGCAATCGCAGCGCTGCGCGGCGCCGACCTGCGCGGCAACGTGTTCAACAGCTACCGGCTCGGCGACCAGATCGTCTATCACTTCTGGCCGGCCGCGCGGGTGACGATCGACTCGCGCGTCGACGCCTACGGCGAAGAGTACTTCGAGCACTATCGAACGCTCTCGGGCAGGAGCCTCAAGCGCATGGGGCCGGCGGCCGACCTGATCGCATTCCTCGATCGGTACTCCATCGACACGATTGTCTCGATGCCGTACGACTACCGGAACTGGACCCTCGGCCAGCACGCCGACGCGCTGCGCCGCGCCGGATGGGTCCAGTCGTACGCCGACGACTCGGCGGTGATCCTCAGGCGGGAGCGGCCGGCGGTCGCCGGCGGCGAATGAACCGGGCGAGGAAGCGCTTGGTGGTAGCATCCGGTCGTTTGGGGGGAGGAGTGTCGATGAAAATGCGTCTGATGTCCGTCGGGATCCTGGTCGCCCTCGCGTGCCTGGCGGCTCCCGGCAGCGAAGGGGCCGACAGGAAATCGAAGTCGGGAGAGCATTGCGGCGGCATGGCCCGGGTGGAGTGCGAGACGGGCCTGTGGTGCGACGTGCAGGGGAGGTGCGGCGGCATGGACCTGGAGGGAGTCTGCGGGAAGGTGCCCGAGGTCTGCACCGAGGAGCATGCTCCCGTCTGCGCCTGCGACAAGACGACCTACGGCAACGACTGCCAGCGGCAGATGAACAAGGTGCAGAAGGATCACGACGGAGCCTGCGGAAAGTAGCCGATCGCCCGGGGGGGCGCGGCGGTCCTGGAGAATCCATGACGAAGAGGCATCGGGCGGCGGCCGGACTCGGCGTGGCGGCGCTGGCCCTCGCCGTCCTGACGGCGCCGGAGTCGCTCGCCGCATCCGCGGCCCCCGCCGCATCCGCGGCCCCCGCCGCCTCCGCGACGGCTGGCGACGCCGTTCGGCCGCGCCTCGCGCTCGTGCTCAGCGGCGGCGGCGCACGCGGCGCGGCGCACGTCGGGGTCCTCAAGGTCCTGGAGGAGCTGCACGTGCGGCCCGACATCGTCGTCGGCACCAGCATGGGCGCGATCATCGGTGGCCTGTACGCCGCCGGCTACTCGCCGGACGAGATCGAGGATCTGATCAAGACGACCGACTGGAAAAAGATCTTCATCGACCGCGTCGACCGCGACGATCGATCGTTCCGGCGCCGGGAGGACGACGCGACCTTCCTGATTCCGCTGCGGCTGCGCTTCAAGGGGTGGAAGCCTTATTTCCCGCCCTCATTCCTGGGCGGCCAGCGCCTCGAGCTGCTGCTGCGCTCGCTCGAGATCCGGGCGACCGGCGAGACCGATTTCGACCGGCTGCCGATCCGATATCGCGCCGTGGCGGCCGATCTGGCGAACGGCAAGGCGGTCATCCTCGACCGGGGGAGCCTGGCGACGGCCATGCGCGCCAGCATGTCGATCGCCGGCATGTTCCCGCCGGTCCAGCTCGACGGCAGGAAGCTGATCGACGGCGGCGCGGCCGCCAACCTGCCCGTCGGAATCGCCCAGCAGCTCGGCGCGACCCAGGTGATCGCCGTCGACATCACCAGCCCGCTCGACACCTCGGCCGATCTTGGATCGCTGTTCCAGATCCTGGGCCAGTGGACCGGCTACATCACGGAAGGCAATCGCCTCGAGGATCTCAAGCGTCTGCGGCCGGGGGACGTGCTGGTCCAGCCGGCGCTCGGGGACATCTCCTTCATGGCGTTCAACCGGGCGGCCGAGGCGATCGGCCTGGGGGAGACCGCCGCCCGCGGCGTTGTCGGCGACCTGAAGCGTTTCGCCGTCAGCGATCGGGCTTGGGCCGAGTTCAAGGCGCGGCACCATCCCCGTCCCCTGGAGGAGACCCGGGTGGACGAGGTGAAGGTCGTGAACTCGTCATGGGTGGACGACCGGGTCGTGACGCATCACCTCGACATCCCGACCGGCGCGCCGTTCGACGACGAGCTGGTGCGGACCGAGGTGATGCGCCTTCATGGTCTCGATTACTTCGGGACGATCGACGACCATCTCGACCACGAGGACGGGCGCGGCATCCTGACGATCCGCACCCCCGAGAAGCCGTACGGCCGGAACAGCCTGCAGTTCGGCGCCTCCTTCTCCGACGATTTCGAGGGGGACGCGACCTACGCCCTCGCGATACGGCATCTCCTGCTGGCGGCGAACAGGCGGGGCGGGGAATGGGAGAACGTGTTCCAGGTCGGGGACCCTGGACTGGTGAAGACCGAGTTCTACCAGCCGTTCGATTACGGGATGAAATGGTTCGGCGCGCTGGGTGGCGAGACCAGCCGGCGCAACACGCGGATCTGGAGCGATGGCAGCCCGGTCTCCGAGTACCGCGTCGCGTACGAGGAGGGGCACCTCGACGTCGGGCGCGTCTTCGGCCGCTGGGGCGACCTGCGGGTCGGAGCGTTCGTCGCCAACAGCGACGCGACGCTGCGCATCGGCTCCCCGGTCTTTCCCGACCTGAAGGACCAGGACACCGGCTACCACGCGCGCTTCTCCGTCGACACGCTCGACGCCGTGGTCTATCCGACGCGCGGCGTCACGGTCCAGAGCCTGTGGAGCCGATCGCTCGAGAACTGGGGGAGCGACGGCGAGCGGGACCTGGGATATTTCTCCGCGGGCGGCGCCGTCACCAGCGGCCGGGTCACCCTCTACCCGTCGGTGCAGGGATGCGCGCTCCTCAACGGCCTGCCCAGCCTGTCGACCAGCTGCCGCCTCGGCGGCCTGCTGCACCTGTCCGGGCTGGGGCAGGACGAGCTGCTCGGCGAGCGCTCCGTGTTCGGGAGCCTCCTCGCCTACGTCGCCCTGGCGCGGCTCGATCTCGGCTCGCTGACCCAGGGCGTCTACGCCGGTCTCTCCCTGGAGACCGGCAACGTCTACCAGGTCACCGACACGATCGACTGGCAGTCGCTCCTGACCGGCGGGTCGGTCTTCCTCGGCGCGCGCACCGCGATCGGCCCTGTCTATCTGGGATACGGCTTCACCGAGGGCGGGCGCGACAACGTCTACCTGATCATCGGCCAGAGGTTCTAGCCGGCGGCGCGGGCATGTTCATCGGACACTTCGCGGTCGGCTTCGCCTCGAAGCGCTGGGCGCCCGACACGTCGCTCGGCATCCTCTTCGCCGCGGTGCAGGGTCCCGACCTTCTCTGGCCCGTCTTTCTGCTGCTCGGCATCGAACAGGTCCGGATCGCGCCCGGCGATACGGCGATGACGCCTCTGGAATTCGTCCACTACCCCTGGTCCCACAGTCTCGTCATGGTGTGCGTCTGGGCGGTCGTGGCGGCGCTGCTCGCCAGGAGCGCGCCGGCCCGGGACGCCAGGGCCGCGACGCGGCGCGCGCTCGTCGTCGCGGCGGGCGTCCTGAGCCATTGGTGCCTCGACGCGGCGACCCATCGGCCCGACCTGCCGCTCCTGCCGGGAGGCACGGCGCGCGCCGGCCTCGATCTGTGGCGTTCGGTCCCGGCCACCGTCGTCGTGGAGAGCCTGATGTACGCCGTCGGCGTGGCGATCTACCTCAAGTCGACGCGACCGCTCGACGGCCGTGGCCGCTGGCTGCCGGCGGCGCTGGCGGTCCTGCTCGCCGCCCTCTACGCCGCCGCCATCCTCGGGCCACCCCCTCCGTCGGTGGCGGCGATCGCCTGGACCTCGATCGCCGGCGGCCTCCTGTTCCTCGCGCTGGCCGCATGGGCCGATCGGCATCGCGTGGCGGCTCTGTGAGCCGGCGTCCTGCATTACACTCCACGCGGCGCTGGAGGTGGCGGCGCCGCGAGGAGGGGGAATCGATGACGCTCAGGACGACGGCGCAGTGGATCTTTGCGGTCGGGTTCGCCGCGGGGCTCGCGCTCGGGGCGCCGGCCCGCGCGGATGAGAGCCCGTCGGGCACGCCGCCCGAGATGGTCACGACCTACAACGCGCTGGCGGACGCGATCCTGGCGGTGAAGAACACGGAAGACGCCCTGGTCCGCACGATCCTCGGCGCGACGTATGCCCACGCGGGCGTCGATCTCGGCCGGGCGCGCGCGGCGATCAAGGCGAACGACGCCAAGGGGTCCCAGGCCGCGCTCGAGAACCTGGCCTCCGAGGTGGCGACCATCGCGTCGGAAGGGGATGCGGCGGTCGGGGCGGTGCGCAAGCGCCTTCTCGAAGGCGGCCACCATCATCACGCCGACGGCGAGGCGAAAGGGATCTACGACCCGGGCTTCGTCGTCGTGACGCGGGCCGCCCATCAGCAGCTCCTCGACGCCTCCCGCGCCATCGGCCAGCTGGCACGCGCGCCCAAGGCGGATGCCCTGGAGGCGGAGTGGGGGAAGGTGCAGTCGGCCTGGAACGGCCTCATGAGGCCGGCGAAGTAACCGGCTCCGCCGGCGCCGATCGTGCGTTCGCGGTGAGCGCGGCGCATGCGGGCTCGGCGGGCTTGACGGGCTTGACGGGCGCCGCGAGCCGGCGTGCGCGCGTCTCCTGTCTGGCGCTCGTGTCCTGTCTGGCTCTCGCGGCCTGCGTCCATCGCGCCGCGGCGCCGCCGTCCACGACGCCGGCCACCGCGTCGACCGCCGCGTCGACCACGACGCCGGCTGCGCCGGCCGCGCCGCGCTTCCAGTTCGTCGACGTCGCCGCGCCGGCCGGACTGTCGCGCATGCTGCTGGCCGGCCGGCCGGGGAAGGATCACCTCCTCGACTCCGCCGGCAGCGGCGTCGCGTTCCTCGACTACGACCGCGACGGCCGGCTCGACGTCTACCTTCCGAACGCCTGGCGCCTCGAGGGGGAGCGCGTCGTCGAGCGCGGCCGCGCCGCCCTCTACCGCGGGCTGCCCGACGGGACGTTCCGCGACGTCACCGACGAGGCCGGCGTCGGCGGCGAGGGGGCGTGGGGCACCGGCGTCGTCGCGGCCGACTACGACGGCGACGGATGGACCGACATCCTGCTCACCGCCTTCGGCCGCAACGTCCTGTACCGCAACCGCGGCGACGGGCGGTTCGAGAACGTCGCGGCGCGCGCCGGCGTCGAAGCGCCGGGATGGAACACCGCCGCCGCGTTCTTCGACGCGGACGGGGACGGCGACCTCGATCTCTACATCGCCGCCTACATCGACTGCACCCTCGACGACGTCCTGAAGGCGCGGCCGACGCTCGACTGGAAGGGCCTGGAGAAGGTGGCGTTCGGGCCGTTCGGGCTGACCGGCGCGCGGGATCATTTCTTCCGCCAGGAGAACGGGCGCTTCGTCGACGCGACCGATGAAGCCGGTCTGGCCGATCGAGGCCTCGGCTTCGGCTTCGCCGTCCGGGCCGCCGATTTCGACGACGACGGCGACCTCGATCTGTTCGTCGCCAACGACTCCGACCCGAGCTACCTCTACCGCAACGAGGGGAACGGCCGGTTCCGCGAGGTCGGCGCCTGGGCGGGCTGCGCTTTCGACGGCAACGGGGCGGCGCAGGCGAGCATGGGGATCGCCGCGGGTGACGTCTTCGGCTCCGGGCGTCTCGATCTGTTCGTCACCACCTTCACCGAGGACTTCTCGACGCTGTTCAGGAACCTCGGCGACGGCCTGTTCGAGGACGTCAGCGAGCCGACCGGGGTCGGGCCGGCCACCTGGAAGTCGCTCTCCTGGGGAGCGGCGTTCGGAGACTTCGACAGCGACGGCGACCTCGACCTGGTGATCGCCGACGGCCACATCTATCCGCAGATCGACCGGCATCCGGAAATCATCGGGACCTTCAAGGAGCGCAACCTCCTGCTCGAGAACCGCGGCGGACGGTTCGTCGACGTGACGGGCGACGCCGGTCCCGGCTTCCAGGTGGTCGAGTCGAGCCGCGGCCTGGCGATCGGCGACTACGACAACGACGGCGATCTCGACGTGCTGATCAGCAACCTCGACGCGCCGCCGACGCTGTTGCGCAACGACACGCCGCAGGGCGCCTGGCTGGTCGTCGACTGCGAGGGCCCGCGGGGCGGGCCGGCCCCGCCGGGCACCCGCGTGACCGTGCAGGCAGGCGGACGCGCCTTCCGGCGCGACGTGTCGGCCGGCGACTCGTACGCCGGCAGCCACGATCCCAGGCTGCACTTCGGTCTGGGCGGCGCGACCGTCGCCGACGTCGTCGACGTCCGCTGGCCCGACGGCGGGCACACCATCCTGCGCGACGTGACGCTGCGGCGGTTCCTCAAGGTGCGCCGGTGACCTGGCACCCCTGGGGCCAGCTGCGCGGCCTGCCGCGATCGGTCTGGGTCCTCTGGACCGCGGTCCTGGTGAACCGATCCGGGACGATGGTCCTGCCGTTCCTGGTCCTCTACCTCACGCGCAGTCTCGGACTGAGCCCGAGCCGGGCGGCGCTGGCGCTGGCGGTCTACGGCATCGGCGCGGTGATCACCGCTCCGCTCGCGGGCCGGCTCGCCGACCGCTCCGGGCCGCGCCGCATCGTGATCGGATCGCTGTTCGTGTCGGCGATCTTGCTGCTCTTCATGCCTCTCGCCCGCACCCTCCCCTCGGTGCTCGCCATGACGCTCGCCTGGGCGGTGGCGGGCGAGGCGCTGCGGCCCGCCAGCCTCGCCTGGCTCACCGATCTCGTGCCCCCCGATCGCCGCCGCGCGGGGTTCGCGCTGAACCGGCTGGCGGTCAACCTCGGCATGAGCCTGGGGCCGGCGATCGCCGGGTTCGTGGCGCAGGTCTCGTTCACCGCCATCTTCGTCCTCGACGCGTTGACCTCGATGCTGGCCGGCGCGCTGCTGCTCCTCGCGACTCGGGCCGGACCGCACGACGCGCTCCCCGCGGAGGCCGCCGCCGGCGCCGAGCCGGACCGCCGCCGCGCCTGGCGCGACCCGGCCTTCCTCTACTTCCTGGCGGCGATCCTCCCGGTGCAGATCGTCTTCTTCCAGCACGAGGCGGCGATGCCCCTGTTCCTCGTGCGAGACCTCGGGCTGGCCGAGTCGGCGTATGGGCTGATGTTCACCATCAACACCCTCATGGTGATCCTGATCGAGGTGCCGCTGAACTCCGCGATGTCGGAATGGTCGTACCGGCGCACTCTGGCGACGGGCGCGTTCCTGATCGGCGCGGGATTCGGCGCGCTCGGGCTGGCGCGCGGCGGCTGGAGCGCCTCGGCGACGGTCGTCGTCTGGACCTTCGGCGAGATGATCCTCCTGCCGTGCACCGCCGCGTTCGTGGCGGAGGCCGCCCCGCCCGCGCGGCGCGGCGAGTACCTGGGCCTCTATTCGATGAGCTTCAGCAGCGCCTTCGCCGTGGCGCCCTGGATCGGCGCCCGCATCATGGAGTCGTGGGGCTCGCGCGTCGTCTGGGCCTGCTCGTTCGCGGCCGGGCTGGTCTCGGTCGCCATGGTCCGGGGCCTGCGCGCCCCCGCGCCGGGCCGCCACGCGCCCGGCGACGTGTAGAATGCCTGCTTCATGACGCCGCCCGCCGCACGCGACGCCAACCCGCCGGTCGGATTCGTCGGTCTCGGGATCATGGGCCGCCCCATGGCGGAGAACCTCGTCCGCGGCGGACACCCGCTCGTCGTCTTCAACCGGACCGCGGCGCGCACCGCGCCCCTGGTGGCGATCGGCGCGCGCGCGGCGGCCTCGCCGGCCGAGGTGGCGCGCGCCGCGGAGATCGTCATCGTCATGGTCACCGACTCCCCCGACGTGGAGCAGGTGGTCGCCGGCGCCGGCGGGATCATCGAGGGGGTGCGGCCGGGATCGATCGTCGTCGACATGAGCACCATCGCGCCCGGGACCGAGCGCCGCCTGGCGGCGCGTCTGCGGGAGCGCGGCGCCGATCTGGTCGACGCGCCGGTGTCGGGGGGCGACGTCGGGGCGCGCAACGCGACCCTCGCCATCATGATGGGCGGCGAGACCGACTCGGTGGCGCGCGTGCAGCCGGTTCTGGCGCGTCTCGGACGGAGCCTGACCCACTGCGGTCCGGTGGGCAGCGGCCAGCTCGCCAAGCTGAGCAACCAGATCCTGGTCGGAGTGACGCTGCTCGCCGTGAGCGAGGCGATCGCGTTCGCGCGTGGCCTTGGCCTCGACCCGGAGACGATGGTGCACGCGGTCGAGAACGGGGCGGCGGCCTCGTGGCAGCTGACGAACCTCGGACCCAAGATCCTGAAGGGGGACTTCGCGCCCGGGTTCATGGTCGACCTGATCCAGAAGGACCTGCGCATCGTCCTGGAGGCCGCGGGCGGGGCGGGCGCCCCGCTGCCGGCGACGGCCCTGCTGCACCAGCTGTTCACCTCGGCGCAGGCGCACGGCGAAGGACGGCAGGGAACGCAGATTCTCGGCCGCGTCATCGAGCGGCTGGCCGGAGTCGCCGGCGGACAGGGCCCCCGGGAGGGTTGATCTCGGGCGGAGGCGACCCTATCTTGTTCGGGGTCTTGTATTTGGGGGGAGTCCGGATGGTGCGCGACGGGAGATCGCAAGCGAGGATCGGGGGGATCCTGATCTCCCTCGCCCTGTCCATCCTGCCGCTTCACGCGCAGACGAAGACGCGTCCGGTCGACGTGATCGCCAAGCCGGCGGAGCCGGGCGAGCCGCTGAACAAGATCTGGCTCAATTACGAATACGAGCACTTCAACAGGGATTTCTCCCCCTGGCACTGGGCTTCCCTCGAGTACAGCCACCGGTTCGACTGGGGGGCGCTCGTCGGCCGGGTGAACTGGGCGGATCGGTTCGACGACACCGCGATGCAGTACGAGGTCGACGCCTATCCGCACCTCTGGAAGGGCGCCTATCTCTACCTCAACGTCGGCGTGGCGGATGAGGGGTTCCTTCCGACCCGGCGCTACGGCGCGGAGATCTACTGGGCCCTGCCGAAGCAGTTCGAGGCCTCGGTCGGCGTGCGCCGGCTCGAGTACGAGGTCAGCGACGTCTGGCTGTACACGGGATCGATCGGCTGGTATCGAGGCAACTGGTACATGGCGTTCCGGCCCTGGATCTCGAACAAGCCGGGCGACACCTCGGTCTCCGCCAGCTTCATGGCGCGCAAGTATCTCGCCACCAAGGACGACTACTGGACCCTGCGCGTCGGCGGAGGCCAGTCGAGCGAGGTCGACCAGTCGATCGATTCGCTCCTGCTGAGCAGCCAGTGGTACGTCCTCGGGGAATGGCAGAAGAAGTTCCGGCCGCTCTGGATCCTCACCACGAAGGCCGGCGTGGGCGCCCAGTCGTTCGAGGGCGGCGTCAACCGGCAATCGTGGCTCGTCGGGGCGGGCATCGCGCGCATGTTCTGACCGCGCCCCCGGGCGCGGTAAGCCGCGGCCGCCCGGATTTCGGCCGCCAGGAATTCAGCCTCCCGGAATGAAGCGCACCCTGCTGTTCTTCGTCCTCTGGCTCGCGATCGGATTCTCGATCGGCACCGCGACGCTGCTCGGGCCGGTGCGCTGGGTGACCAGCGCGTGCCGCGCGCGCGGGCTTCCCGACAGCGTCGAGAAGGCGGCGGTGCAGCTCCTCATCGTCCTGCTCGTGGTGGTCACGGGCGTCACCGCCTGGCTCCTGACGCGCGCCTCGCTCTCGTCCGAGAGGATCGAGACCCGTTACGGGCTGCCGGCCCTGGCGCTCGCGGCCGCCGGCGGCGCCGTCTGGCTCTGGATGACGCCGGCCATGCTGCACGCCCAGAGCGGTGCCGTCACCACCGCCGGGACGCACTTCACGTTCGGCCCGTATCCCGACGAGGACCGCCTGCGCGATCTCGAGGGCGAGGGCTACACGGCGGTGATCTCCCTGCTGCATCCCGCGGTCATCCCGTTCGAGCCGCAGCTGCTCGCGCGCGAGGACGAGGCGGCGGCGCATGCCGGCATCGAAGTCATCCATCTCCCCATGCTTCCCTGGGTCAGCGACAACGCGGCGGTGCTCGGCAAGGTGCGCGAACTGGCGCGCGCCCGGACCGGCCGCTACTACGTTCACTGCTACCTCGGCATGGATCGGGTCCAGATGGTGCGCCGGGTGATCGAGGAGGAGGGCGGCGGGGTGGTCCAGACGGAGGCGCTGAGCGAGGCGCCGCCGCTGGCGAAGCACGATCTCTGGACGCGGGGCGAGATCGTCCACCTCGACGATCGGGTCCATCTCACGCCGTTCCCGGAGGAAGAGGAATCCCTGCGCTATTTCGTCGGCGGGCGCGTCCAGATCGTCTCGCTCCTGGACAAGGCCGATCCCGACGACCGCGCCTGGATTGCCCAGGAGCGGGCGCTGGTCGATCGCTACCACCTGCCTTACACCAGCCTGCCGCTCTCCAGCAGCCGCTTCGATCCGCAAGCGGTGCTTGCGGCGGTCCGCCAGGTGCGCGCCCTCGAGGGGACGGTCGCGGTGCACGATTTCCTGTCGCCCGGCTCGGGCCGCTCGCCGATCGCGGAGGCGTTCGCGCAGGCCTACCGCAGCGGCCGTCCGCCCCTGCCCCCCACGCTGTTCCACGAACCGCTCGCGCGCGGCGCGGCGCAGGTCATCGCGCCGCACGTGGCGACGGGGCCGCGGCCGGAGCCGGCCGAGTTCGGCGTGGTCCTGGCGCCGCGCGGCGTGCGCCGGGTGATCGACGTCGGCGATCGCCGCTCGCAGGAGGCGCGGCTCGACGCCAGGGCGGCGGCCGAGGCCGGGCTGGCGTGGGAGGCGCTCGATCATCCGACCCCGGCGGCCGTCGTCGCCCGCATGGAGCAGGGCGGGCCGTTCTATCTCTACGGCGAGGTCACGAGCGAGCTGACGCGCGCGATCACGGAGCGCTTCGGCCCGGCGATGCCGCCGCGCGTGACCGAGGACGCTGTCCGGATCCTGGCCGCTTCGGCGCCACGCGGCGTCGCCTCCGCGGCGGTCCGGCGCGCCGCTGCGCCGCCATCGACCCCGCCGCCATCGTCCCCGGCGTCTTCGAGCCCGGTGTCATCGTCCCCCGTGTCATTGTCATCGACCCCGGCGTCCCAGGCGCCCGCTTCGGCCCCTGCGTCGGCCCCCGCTCCGCCGCCGCGCTCGTTCGTGCGCGCGGCGATCCCCGATCCGGAGATGATCGTCTTCCTGGGCCCGTTCCTGCTGCTGTTCGCGGGCGGCGCGGCCTGCCTGGCGGGATGGATGCGGACCGTGCGCGGCCTCCCGGTGGCCTACAGCCGGAAGGGATTCCACTTCCTGATCTTCACCATGGCGGGCGTCCTGCAGATCGTGGGAGGCCTGCCCGCGGTGATGCTGTTCGGAGGATTGGTCAGCCTGATCGTGCTGTACGCGGTGGCGCGCGGCGCGGGGTTCCCGTTCTACGAGGCGCTGGCCCGGCCGGATGACGCGCCGCGCCGCACCCTGTTCATCCTGGTGCCGCTGGTCACGACGGCGCTCGGCGGCCTGCTCGCGAACCTGCTGTTCGGAGCGACCGCCATCGTCGGCTATCTCGTCGGCGGGTGGGGGGACGCGGTGGGCGAGCCGGTCGGCCGCGCCCTCGGGCGCCACCGGTATCGCGTCCCGTCATTCGGCGGCGTGCCGGCGACGCGCAGCCTCGAAGGCTCGGCGGCCGTGCTGATCGCCGGTTCGCTGGCGGCGATCGCGGGCCTCCTTCTGCGCGGCGTGCCGGTCGCCGCGGCCTGCGGGATCGGCGCCGTCTGCGGCCTCGCCGGCGCGCTGGTCGAAGCGTTCAGCACGCACGGCATGGACAACCTCACCGTCCAGCTGGCCGCGGCGGGCGCAGCGTTCTTCCTGCTCTCCTGACGCTCAGCCTCGTCCCGGCGGCCGTGCTCAGTGCGAGCGCCGCGAATGGGCGTGCGAATCGGACTCCGATTCGAACCCGGTCACCGCGAACCACTTGTCCTCCGAGCCGGCCATCACGAAGATGATCGGCGCGATGCAGGGGTTCGGGAGGCTGAGCGTCTGATCGATGAACGAGTTGCCGTCGACCGAGGCGGGGAACCCGTCGGTCACCACGTTCATGGTCGAGATGCCGCCCTGCTCGTCCTCGGTCAGGCAGCTCACCAGTCCGCGGTAGGTCGCCTCGTCGTTCTTCCCGACCAGGTCCGGGTCGACGAGAGGATCGTCCGCGAACACCAGACCGCGGACCAGGATCGAGAGCCGGCCGCCCTTGTCGAGCCGGCCCTTGATGAAATGCGCGATGGTCCACGGGGCCTCGTCGCCGACCACGCCGCGGATGGCGTTGGCCTCGCCGAGGAGCGGACCGTCGACGCCGTACATGGTGTCGAACGACAGGATGACGGGGAGCCCGTGACTCTTCCCGTCGTTCTCACCGGGATGATCGTCGTTCTTCGCCTGCGCCGCTCCGGCCGTCGCCAGAAGAATCACCGCCAACAGCACCGCTTTCTTCATGCCGCACCTCCTTCGAGGAATTGGGTTGGCGATCACCCTAACACCGCTCGCGGCAGGCGACCAATCGCGGCTCCGCGGCGATCGGCGGCGGACTGCGGGACGGTCACCTGGCGAGGTAGTGCTGCCAGAGCATGCGGGCCGCGACCGCGCGATAGGGGCGCCAGGCCTCCGCGATGGTCAGCATGCGGGCGGGCGACGGGGAGCGCCGCAGCCGCTTCACGACCTGGATGGTGCGCACCAGCGCCAGATCGCCCGACGGCCAGACGTCCGGCCGGCGCAGCGCCATGAGCAGGTAGATCTGAGCGGTCCAGGGGCCGATTCCCTTCAGGCGCGTCAGGGCGGCCGAGGCGGCCGAATCGTCCATCCGCCGCAGGGCGTCGAGATCGAGCCGCCCGCCGAGGATCGCCTCGGCGAGATGGACGCAGTAGTCCGCCTTCTGCCGCGTCACGCCGAGCGATCGCAGGCCGCTGACGCCGGCCCCGGCCACCCGCTCCGGCGTGAACGGCTGGATGCGCTCTTCGAGACGGCGATAGACGGCGGCGCCCGATGCGAGCGACACCTGTTGCTCCAGGATGATCTTGATGAGCGTCCGGAATCCCGCCGGACGGCCCCAGAGCGGCGGCGGCCCCTGCGATCGCAAGAGCGCGAGCAGGTCGCCGTCACGCGCGCCGAGGTGCCGGGCCGCCGCGCGAAGCTGCGCCGCGTCCAGCCGCGGCGGTCGTCGAGAGGAGATCATGACCGGGGCCGATGTTAGGAGCCTGTCCGGGAAATATCAACGGCCGCGCTCGGGGCGCCCCGGGGCCGATTCGCGGGAACCGGTTGACGGCGGAGGACCCGCTCGCTTAACATGCCTGAAGCACGCCCCGTCTTAACTTCCAAAAAGTTGACCATGACGTGCCGCATGGGATATCCGGCGTTATGAGGATGTTCGTCATGCAGGGTTTTGCAGGCAGGGCAATAGTGCCCGTACTGCGTTGTCGTTCGTGAAGGACGCGAAGGAGAGGACGATGGTTAAAGGCAAGGTGAAGTGGTTCAACGATGCGAAGGGTTTCGGGTTCATCACGCCGGACGACGGCTCGAAGGACGTGTTCGTCCATCACTCGGCGATCAGCATGCCGGGGTTCAAGAGCCTCGCCGAGGGACAGAGCGTGGAGTTCGACATCGTGCAGGGCCAGAAGGGCCCGGCGGCGGCGAACGTCCGGCCTGTCTGAGCGCCACATGGGCCGTCGCCTTTTCGTTGGCAACCTTTCCTACGACACGTCCGACCAGGATCTGAAAGACATGTTCGCTCGGGCCGGAACGTGTGATTCGGCCTCGGTCGTCAGGGATCGGATGACCGGCCGATCGCGCGGCTTCGGTTTCGTTGAAATGAGCTCGGATGAAGAGGCCCAGCGCGCCGTCGCCACGCTGAACAACCAGGAACTGCAGGGACGCAACATCAGCGTGAGCGAGGCGCGCGAGCGCACGGCGGGGCCGCGCCCGCCATCGTTCGGCGGCCAGCGCAATTTCGGGCCGCCGGCCGAGCCGCCGGATCACCGATTCCGGAAAGAAGGCGGCAGCCGTCGCGGCGTCCGGGCTCGCAAGCGCAGTTTGTAGTCCGCCCTGCACCCCGCGCGGAGCGGGACGGTCCCTGTTCACCCGCCCCGGCCTGCCATCGGCCGGGTGAGGAGGGCCTGTGGCACAGCGGTCACGTTCGACGTTCAAGAAACGGCAGAAGGAACTGGCGCGCCAGCAGCGTGCCCAGGATAAGTTTGCCCGCCGTATCGAGCGCAGCAAGAAGCAGAAGGAAGGCGGCTCGGACGTGCAGATGGGGGAAGATCCCGATATCGCGGGGATCGTCCCGGGGCCCCAGCCTCGCCAGGACGAAGACGAGCCCGGCCCGACCGGGTAGGCGCCCGGCCGGGAACGCTCCCGGTCCGCGTCAGCGGGGCGGCCGGGCCGGGCGCGCTCCGAGGATCTCGGCGAAGGCCCCCAGCACCGTCGGCGCCGCCATTGGACCGGTCGAGTTGATCTCGCCGTATTGCGGTCCGCTCCGTCCGTAGGCGAAGGGCGGCGCCTCGTCCCACTCCGAGCGCGGAATGATGTATCCGAGCTCGTCGTTGCAAAGCCCCAGGACCGG
This sequence comes from Patescibacteria group bacterium, assembly GCA_035638115.1. GTDB lineage: Bacteria > Acidobacteriota > Polarisedimenticolia > Gp22-AA2 > Gp22-AA2 > DASRAN01. Next base: position 97,062 of record DASRAN010000060.1, read on the forward strand.
ACGGAACCGCCCCCTCATCATCGGTCGCAGCGGCCGCTCGGGCGGCGCGCCCTGCACGTCGGCCCCCGGATCCTGGGGCGCCTGGATCCCGCCGATCACCAGCTCCGGATAGATCTCGCCCGGCACGCAGGCGAGCTGCGCCAGCGGCCCGGTGTCGCCGGCCGCGCCGCTCACGGTCAGGATCGCGACCTCGCTCGCGAGGCTGCCGTCCGGCCCGACCGCGCGCGCCCAGATCTGGCCGCTGTCGAGCCCGGCCCGGAAGCGCGCGTTGTCCAGCGGGACCCGGATGGACCGGCTGTCCAGCTCGAGGCGGACGTCCGCGGGCGCCGGCGCGGCGCCGGCGCGCCAGGCGGCGATCGCGCGCCGGGCCAGCGTCTCGCCGTACGCCTGCGTCGCGCGCGGCGTGCCGGCGGTCAAGGTCTCGCCGCTCTCCGGGTCGGTCATGTTCACGCCCGAGGGCGTCAGCATCCCTCCCAGGTCGCCGCTGAAGAAGAGACCCACGCCGCCCAGCTCCTTCTCCAGCAGGAGCCTGGCGGCCCATGGATAGTCGCCCGAGATCAGCGTGTTCGTCCGCCCGAGCGACTCGGGGTGGCTCGGGAACGACAGCAGGGTGGCGATCGGCTCGGCGCCGGCGTCGCCTTCCACCCGCATGAGGAACGCGGACGGGTCGATGACCTCCGGAAGGCGCGAGTCGTGGATCAGCTCCGGGACGTCGACCGAGGCGAACGACAGGCGCGCCGGCCTGCGCCGGCTCCAGGCCTCGGCGACGGCGTCGGCGGCGGCGGAACGGATCCGGGCGATGAAAGCCGGATCGACGCGCCGATCGGCCGGGGACCAGAGGCCGATCACGTCGGGTCCCGCGTGCGTGTGGGTGCTGGCGATCACGATCGACATCGTGCCGACCTCCGGATGCCGGTCACGCACTTCCTCGCGGATCTTCACGATGTCGTCGTGGAAGAACCCGATCAGATCGAGCGCCACCAGGGCGATGGCGGCGCCGCCGGTCTCGAGGACGAGGGCGCGCGCCGTCAGGTCGTCGTGCACCGCGGTCGCGTCCCGGCCCTGGCCGAACCCCGCGATCCGGACCGGCCTGGCGTCGGGACCGACCTCCGGCGTGAAGACGCGCACGGCGGCTCCGGCCCGCAGGATGGTCCCGGGCTCCCCGGACCCTCCGGACGCCCTGGACTCGCCGGAGGCGCTGGCGCAGCCCGCGAGGCCGGCGGCCGGGAGGAGGAGGACGATGAGAGCCCGGCAGGCCGCCGGACGGATGGCTCGAAAGGTCGGCATCTGAGGGAAGATAGCGCCCGCATGAAGCGTGGACCAGCCGCCGCGGCTCTCGCCATCGCCGCGTTCGTCGTCATCGTCGTCGGCGTGGGGTTCGCCGCGGCCAGCGCCGCCGGCCTGGGGGCCGACCGCGGCCGCCTGGCGCTCACCCTGGCCGCTCTCGGCCTCCATTTCGCCGCCGCGGCGGCGCTGGCGATTCCGTCATTCGTCGATCGCCTGCGGCGGTTCCTTGACGGCCGCAGTTGGCGCACGGTTCTTGTTGCCGCGGCGCTGCTCTCTCCGTACCTTCTTTACTGGGCGATCCCCGGAACAGCGCGTCTGGCGTGGCTTTCAAGGGTAGTCGCGTGGGTGGCGACGCCGACTCTCGTGGCCATCTTGTGGCCACGCCGATGGGTGCTGACGGGCGAGGCGCTGATCACACTTCTTGTATGGCTGCCGGTCGAATTCCACTGGGTGAAGAAGGCCTATCCGTGGCCCGCAGGCGGGAACGGCGCGATCCTCGCCGCGCCTCTCGGGCTGTCGCTGATGGTCTTCCTGTTCGCCGTGGTCAGGGGATGGAGCGACCTGGGCTATGTGGCCCGCGTCGATCGCCGCGACCTGCTCTCGGCGGGAGCCGCGTTTCTCGGGTTCGCGGCGATCGGCATCCCGCTGGGACTCTGGAGCGGCTTTCTGCGGCCGGCCGCGGCGTGGCCCGGCCCGGTCGCCATCCTGTTGCGCGGCGTGATGATCTTCCTGCTCACGGCGGTGCCGGAGGAGACCTGCTTCAGGGGCCTGATTCAGGGATACTTCGCGCGGCTGACCGGGCGGCCGATCGTCTCACTGGCCGCCGCGTCGCTGGTGTTCGGGGCGGCGCACCTGAACAACGGGCCGGTGCCCGACTGGCGCTACGCGGTCCTCGCGACTTTGGCGGGGCTCGCCTACGGCTGGACCTACATGAGGACGCGGCGTCTCGCGGCGCCGGCCTTGACCCACCTGCTGGTCGATCTGACCTGGTCGGTCGTCTTCAAGGGGTGAGGTAACCCCGTGGCCACCCTCCTCCCCACGAGGATGGGCCGGACCAGTCTGTCCGGGCCGAGGCCGCTCGACACCACCGCCCTGTCCGCGGGGGCCGAGCTCGCGGCGCTCCTGGGATACCTGTTCTCGTACATCTGGATCATCGCGCCGATGACGCACGGCCGGGCGCAGTGGCCCGCCTACGTCCTGTTCATCGCCTGCACCATCGGGTCGCACGTGCTGCGGCGCGAGAGCCTGGACGATCTCGGCCTGCGTTTCGACAACTTCAGCCGCACGCTCGCCGAGGCGCTGGTCATGATCACGCCGACCATCCTCGTGGTGTTCGCGTTCGGCGTGGCGCGGGGGGAAACGCAGCACATGAGCCCGCGGAACATGGTGATCTCGGTTCTCGGACTGTTCCCGTGGGCGCTGTTCCAGCAGTACGGTCTGGTGGCGGTGTTCGGCCGTCGGCTGCGCCTGCTGAGCGAGCGGCCCTTCGTCACCGACGTCGGGTGCGCGGCCATCTTCGCGCTTCTGCACCTGCCGAACCCGCTGCTGATGTCGGTGACGTTCGGCGCCGGGTACTGCATGAGCGTCCTGTTCCGGCGCTCGCCCAACCTCTTCGCCCTGGCGTGCGCCCACGCGCTGGCGTCATCCTTCATCCACCACAGCCTGCCCTTCTCGATGACGCTGTCGATGTCGGTCGGCCCCGGCTGCCTGCTGCGGATCTCGACCGGGTAGCCGGCGCTTTCAGTCCGCGGCGCTACCGGAGAGGAACGCCTCCATCGGCAGGAGCTTCGCCCCGTCCCCGGTGGCGACGGCGTAGTTGACGTCGGGACCGCCGTACATCGCGACCCCGGCGTGGCGCCCCTGCCGGTCGAGCGCGTAGAACTTCAGCTGGAAGTTCGGCAGCCCGCGATGGTTCAGGAGACGCTTCTCCACGGTGTTGGCGCGGATGCGGGTGAGAGCCTCGATGGCGGCGTCCTTCGGATGGCGCCCCTGGCGCATCTGCTCGACGATGAAGAACGACGACACGTTGTACAGATTGGCCTCGCCGCGTCCGGTCGATCCGGCGGCGCCCACCGCGTTGTCGACGTAGCTGCCGGCGCCGAGGATCGGCGAGTCGCCGGTCCGTCCCGGGATCTTCCATTCCAGGCCGCTGGTCGTGGTCACGCAGGCGATCTCGCCGCGCGCGCTGATGCCGTGCAGGTGGATCGTCCCCCAGACCGTCTCGGCGTTCACCAGACCCGCGGCGATCATCTCGCGGCGCGCGCGCTCGCCCGCCACGGCGCGCGAGGCGGGGTCGGGGTAGTGATCGGGATCGGTGCGCCGCTTCCACTCCAGCCAGAGGCGGCGCGAGTGCTCCGTGTTCAGGTCGTCCTCGATCTTGAATCCCATCCGGCGCGCGAAGTCCTGCGCCCCGCGGCCGGCCAGGAGGTGATTGTCGGTCGAGTCCATCACCGCGCGGGCAACCAGCGACGGGGTGCGCACCCCCTCGAGGGCCGCCACCGCTCCGGCGCGCCGCTTCGCACCGTGCATGCAGGAGGCGTCGAGCTGCACCACGCCGTCGGCGTTCGGCAGGCCGCCGTATCCGACCGAATCGTCCTCGGGATCCAGCTCGACGATGTTGACGCCCGCGATCAGGGCGTCGAGAACGTCGTCGCCGCGCGTCAGCCGCTCGAACGCCTCGACGATGGCGGTGCGCGGGCCGCCGTTGGTGAACTTCAGGGCGTTCCACGACCCGACGATGGTCGGCCGCGCCTCGCCCTTGACGATCACGGCCGGCGCGGCCCGGAGCGATCGGGCGGCGACCGCGACTCCGGCGGCGGCCCCGCCCGCGAGAAATCTCCGACGCGTGACCTTCGGGCTCATCCCGCCGGCTCAGAGCGCCGGGATCTCGTCGAGGATCGCCTGCGCCGCGGCGAGCAGCCCGCCGGCGCTCGCCGCATCGAGGAGCCCGGCGTTCCCGATCGCCTGGACCTTGGCCATGAACTGCTGGACGTCGGCGATCGCGGCCGCCTTGCGCGACGCGGTCGGGCGCGCGAGATGGAAGATGGCGTGCCGCAGCGGCATCATCAGGGTCCGGTTGTCGGTGAAGGACAACGGGAGGGCGCCGATGCCCGACATCAGGTGGTACAGGTCGGCGACCGGCGGCGTGACGACGTGAACCTTGGCGGTGCTGACGAGCGTCTGCAGGCCGTCGAGCGAAACGACCTCAAGCGCGATCGTCTTCATCGATCCGAGCGGGAGGTCGTCGGCGGTGAAGATCGGGTGCGAGCCCGGCGTCTCGAAGCTGAATCCGCCTCCGGGGGGGATGCCTTTGTCGTACAGGTCCCAGGCGTAATGCGTTTCGAGGCTGGAGGCATCGAGGTCGGCGCCGATGATGTCGCCCCCCGCGTAGGTCGTCATGTGGGCGATGTCGGTGGCGTCGACGGCGTCCTCGAGGAAGCGGACCGAGCCGTCGGCGAACAGGAAGCTGGCGTACCCCGGCACCTTGCTCGCGAAGGCGGCGGGATCTCCCAGCGCCGCGAAGTTGCCGGCGCCGACGTCGCCCGGCGAGGACCACGGGATGTGCACCGCCGGCCCGACCTCGCCGACCAGCAGGGTGTTCGAGGCGCCGTCGACGATGTCGCCGATGCGGACGCCGGAGGTGAACACCTTGTGCGGCTGTGATGCGTCCGGGTACCCCTCGGCCGGATCCTGCCCGCCGGCGAACACCGCCCCCGCCCCGTAGGCCGCCGCGTACCCGGTGTTCGTCGAGCGCATCGGCTCGCCCGGCCGCCGGTAGGCGTCGGGCATCGAAGCCAGGAGCGGCTGGTTCGCCGGATCGTTCCAGGCCTTGCTCAGGTCGAAGCGATTGAACAGATCCTGCTCGCCGAGGAACGGGAGGATCAGGACACGCCAGGAGTAGAGCGGCGTGCCGCTCGCGTCGACGACGTAGGCCGGCGGGAAGGCCCCGTAGGCGTCGTGGAAGCCCACGAGAGCGCGCGCGATCCGTCCCAGGTCGTCGGCGATCGGATCGGGATCGACGCCGTCGAACCGCGCCATCGGGTCGAGGCGGATCGACCGGCCCGGCGCCACCCAGTACGGACCCCTGGCGTTGATCGTGAGGCCTGTCGTCCGGACGAGCTCCGCGGAGGCGGTCGCCACCAGGGCGAGACAGACCACGAGGGACAGGCAGAGCGGTTTGACGATCCTCTTCACGTCGGCTCCCCCCGGGCCGCGCGACGAACCTGCGTCGACGCGGCGAATGGACTGCGACTGCGCGACTCTCGAGAATGCACGAACCGTACGCCGGGCCTCCCTTTCAGTCAAGAGCATTCCGGCGAATAGTGCTTGAGCCACGGCCGTTCCCGGCGTATCCTCCCGCCATCCACGGGGGGGATCGCGTGAGCCGGTCGCGTCATGGCGCAGGTGTTGTGCACGCGGGCGCCGGCCTCCCCGCCGCCATGGCCGCGCTGGCGTGCGCGATAGCGCTCCTCGATCCGTCGGCCGTCCGGGCGCAGGGAAGCTGCTCCGGGGCGTCCCCGGTCTCCGGCACCGCCCTCGAGTCGGCGCCCGTCGCGACCGGGCTGACCGGCCGGCCGCTGTTCGTGGTGTCGCCGCCGGGCGACGCGAACCGGCTGTTCATCGTCGAGCAGAACGGCCTGATCCGCATCCACAAGCGCGGCGACCCGCCCGACGTCAATCCGGTCTTCCTCGACATCAGCGGCAAGGTGCAGGCCACGCCGAGCCTCAACGAGATGGGGCTTCTCGGTCTCGCCTTCGATCCCGATTACGCGCACAGCGGGTTCTTCTACGTGAACTACACCGAGGGTCTCTTCTTCGGGCCGTGGGCCACGGTCGTGGCCCGCTACGCGGTGTCGGGCGCCGATCCGGATCTGGCCGACCCCGCGAGCGAGCTGCGCATCCTGCGTTTCGCGCAGCCTCAGGTGAATCACAACGGCGGGCAGCTGCAGTTCGGACCCGACGGCTTCCTCTACGTCTCCACGGGTGACGGAGGCTCGAGCGGCGATCCGCACGGCACCTGCGGCAACGGCCAGGGGCTGACCACGCTGCTCGGGAAGATCCTGCGCCTGGACGTGCGCGGGGTCGCGCCGGAGGGGACGGTCCCGGATTGCGGCGGCGCCACGGCGCCCTACCTGATCCCGGCCACCAACCCGTTCGCCAACGGCGTGGGCGGCGCCTGCGACGAGATCTGGGCCTACGGCGTCCGGAACCCCTGGCGCTCGGCGTTCGATCCGGCCAACGGCGATCTCTACCTCGCCGACGTCGGGCAGAACTGCTGGGAGGAGATCGACTACGTTCCCGCCCCCGGCGACGGCGGGCAGAATTTCGGCTGGCGGGCCATGGAGGCGACCCACTGCTTCAACCCGAACACGCCCTCGGTCTGCGACCCGACCCCGGTCCTTTGCACCGGCTCGGCGCGCTGCGGCGATGCCGGCCTGACGCTTCCGGTCGTCGAGTACTCGCACGCGGGCGGCGCCTGCTCGATCACGGGGGGGTACGTCTACCGCGGCTGCCTGATGCCCGATCTCCAGGGTGCCTACTTCTATGGCGACTTCTGCGCCGGATTCGTGCGCCGGATGCGGATGATCGGTGGCGTGGTCGGCGACGCCGTCGACGTGACCGCGCAGGTCGATCCGACCGGCTCCCTGGCGAACGGGCTGACCAGCTTCGGTCTCGATCGGGACGGAGAGCTGTACATCGCCCGGCGCGGCGGCAGCATCCTGAAGCTCCTGCCGCCCTTCCCCTCGCTCGAGGTCTCCGGTCCCGGCGCCGCGCATCCGTTCCTGCTCGGACCGGTCTCGTGGACCTGGGAGAATCTGGCCTTCGACACCCTGGCCCCGGTCGCCTCGTACCACGTCTACCGCGGCGCCCCCGGCGGCCCGTACGCCTGCGTCTTCAGCTCGGCGACGCCGGAGTGGATTCCCGGGGACGCCACCGACCCGCCCCTCGACGGCGTGTTCGCCTACGTCGTCACGGCGGTGGCGCCGGACGGGCGCGAGAGCCGCGCGGCGACGCCCCAGGTTGTCTTGCTCTCCGACCCCTGTCCGTGATGAGATCCCGCGCGATGTCCCGCCGCCGCGCCCCGATCCTGTCCGCCGCCTTCGCCGCGGCGCTTCTCCTTCCGGCCGCGGGCGCCCGCGGGCAGACCCCCGCCGCGCCGCCGGCGGAAACGCCGAAGCCGGCCGCGACGAGCGCCGGCGCGGCCCCATCGGCCGCGGCCGAGGAGGCGCTGGCCCGGCTCGACCGTCTCGAGGAGCTGCTCTGGCGGCTCACCCCCGACGTCGACCAGCTCGACACCAGCATCCAGAACCTCGAGCTGCCCGACGCCTTCAGCCGGCGCTTCTTCGACGAGCAGGTGGCGGTGGTCGACCTCGACGCCTGGAGCGCTCCGCCGCTCGCGCCGTCGGCGCCGTTGATGGTGGCGGACAAGTGGCCGATCGGCGCCGCGGCGGCCGCGGTCAAGCCGCAGACGCTGCGCCTGTGGCGGCCGTTTCTCGACGCCGTCGACTACCTGACCCAGGCGCACTTCAAGATGGTCAAGGGCCGGTTCCTGGATCCGGCCGAGGGCCGCTACTCGGCCGACATCAGCTTCACCGGCGTGGCGCGGTTGAAGTCGGGTTCGGACGCGGCGATCTCCGCGAGCCTCGAGCTCACCTGGATCAAGTACGCCGTGCGCGGTCAGAGCGCGCCGATCTGGCGGATCGCGGACTGGAAGACGAAGAGCTTCAGCCTGACCCAGACCGCCGGCCTGCTGTTCGCCGAGGTCCTCGACGACGCCTTGCCGAACGGGGCCGATCTCGAGCGCGCCCGCCGCTCGCTGCACGAGGAGATGGTCGTCCGCCAGCTCAGCGACCCGAAGGCGCCGAAACCCGACAAGTATTTCCAGTTCGAGTCGCTCAACCAGCATCCCGGCCTGTCGGTCGTGGACGTCGACGGCGACGGCTGGGACGACCTGTACGTCATGGAGCGCCGCGGGACGAACCTCCTCCTGCGCAACCGCGGCGACGGCACGTTCGAGGAGATCGCCGCCCGGCTCGGGCTCGACGTCAAGGACCACACCTCCTGCGCGCTGTTCGCCGACTTCGACAACGACGGCGATCGCGACGTCTTCCTGGGCCGCACGCTGGCCCCCAGCGTCTACCTCGTGAACGAGGGCGGCCGGTTCGTCGATCGGACCGGGACGCTGGTCGGTTCGCCGCTGCCGGCGCTGGTGTCGTCGATCTCGGCGGTCGACTACGACAACGACGGCCTGCTCGACGTCTATTTCTCCACCTACGGGATCGACGAGGATCTGCAGAAGGATTTCCTGCCGGCGGCGGCGTTCAAGGAGATCCAGGATCGCTGGCGCGACGGCGCCCACCTGTTCCGCAACCGCCCGGGACCTCCGAACGTCCTGCTGCGCAACCTGGGGGGCGGCCGGTTCGGCGTCGCGCCGCACTCGGAGCCGCTCGCCGTCTGGCGCAACACCTTCCAGTCGACCTGGACCGACTTCGACGGCGACGGCGACATGGACGTCTACCTGGCGAACGACTTCGCGCCGAACAATCTGATCCGAAACGACGGCGACGGGCGGTTCGTCGACGTGACCGACCAGACCGGCACCGCCGACCTCGGGTTCGGCATGGGCGCCTCCTGGGGCGACTACGACAACGACGGCCGCGAGGACCTCTACGTCACCAACATGTACAGCACGGCCGGGCGGCGGATCACCGAGGAGCTGGGACCCCTGGCGGCCGAGGCGGCGCCGATGGCGCGCGGCAATTCGCTTTTCCGCAACGCCGGCGAGCGCTTCGTCAAGGTCTCTGGGCTCGAGCCGCCGGCGCTGACCGTGGAGAAGGCCGGCTGGGGCTGGGGCGGGCAGTTCATGGACGCCGACAACGACGGCTTCCTCGACATCTACGCCCTGAGCGGCTACTACACGGCGCCGCAGCTGCCCGGTTCGCATCCCGATCTCTGAACCCTCTACTGGCGCACGGTCGTGCGCACCGACCTCGACAAGACGGCGACCAACTCCTCCGAGCTGGCGGCCCTGGGCCGCCGGACTCACGAGGAGGAGCAGGGCGGGGCCTCGCTCAGCGGTTTCGAGCGCAACCATCTCTTCCTGAGCAGCCAGGGGAAGAAGTTCACGGACATCTCCGGCATCTCCGGGCTCGACGATCCGGCCGACGGCCGCGCCTTCGGCATCCTCGACTACGACCGCGACGGCTGGGAGGACATCGCGCTGGTGAACGCCAACGCCCCGATGCTGGAGCTGTACCGGAACCGGATCGGCGTCCATCCCGCGACTCTCGCGAGACCGGCCGGAGGGCGGATGGTGGCCCTGAGGTTCGTCGGCGGCAACTGGACATCGAAACCGGCGCACGACGCGAGCGCGCGCGACGGGATCGGCGCGCGGGTCACCGTCGACCTGGGCGACTCCAGGATCCTGCGCGAGTATCGCGCCGGCGAGGGGTTCGCCGCCGAGAACAGCGCCACCCTCATCATCGGCGTCGGCGAGCACGACGTGGTGCCGTCGATCACCGTCCGCTGGCCGGCCGGGTCGACCCAGGTGGCGACCGACGTGAAAGCGGGAACGCTCCTCACCGCTTACGAGAAGCCGTCCCAGTCCCCCGGCGGCGAGGCGTTCGTGCGCGAGCCGTACCTCCGCGCGGCGAAGCCACCGTCCGCCGCCTCGCGCCGCGCGGCGCGCCGGCCGTTCCCGATCGCCGCCCCCGGCGCGGACCCGGCGGCGCGTCTGCGCGTCTACACCACGATGGCGGCCTGGTGCACCGCCTGCCGCGGCGAGCTGCCGCAATACGAGCGTCTGCGCGCCGCCTTCCCCGCAAACGACGTGGCGTTCTACGGCGTCCCGATCGATCCCTCCGAAGGCGCCGCGAAGATCGAAGCCTGGGGCAAGGCCAACCACCCGGCCTATGCCTTGATGACCGGGCTCGCCGGGGACCAGGTGAACGCCGTGAAGAGCCTGGTTCTCGATCGGCTGAAGTTCGACGCCGTTCCGGCGACCTTCATCACGGACGGCGAGGGTGGCCTCGTCGCGAGCCAGTGGGGCCCGCCCACGATCTCCCGAATCCGCGAGCTTTTGGCCGGCCCGCGCCCGGCGCCCGCGCCGCCCGCCGCCCGCTGATCCGGCGGTCCCACGATCCGGCGGTCCCGACGATCGGGACGGTTGGCGTGCCTCTCCGTCCACGCATCGTGTCAAACGATCCACGCGCGATCGCCGCGCCGCGCAGCGAGCGAATGTCCGCTGCGCCTCGGTGAGTGGTCGCCGAATTCCGCTGGTACGCTTCCTGCCCATGCCGGCGCGTTCCTCTCAAAGGAGACGCGCCCATGCCACGTCCACGCACCGCCGGTCCCACGCGCTTCATCCGCCTTCTCCCGCTGATTCTCGCCACCCTCTGCGCCGGAGGGACGGCCGCGGCCCAGGAAACGCCGCCCGGCCCGGCCACAGCGCCAGGCGTCGCGACAGCGCCCGGCCCGGCCACAGCACCCGACCCGGGGACGGGAGAGCTCTACATGGAGACGGCGGCCGGTCTCGTGCCTCTCCCGGCCCTCGACATGAAAGTCGAGCTCGAGGTCACCGGCCCGCTCGTGCAGGGGACGGTGCGCCAGACGTTCCGCAACCCGACGATCCAGGTCATCGACGCCGTCTATCTCTTTCCGCTGCCGGAGTCGGCGGCGGTCGACAGCCTCGAGCTGCGGATCGGCGACCGGGTCGTCCGGTCGGTGGTGCGCGAGCGCGAGGCGGCGCGGGCGGAGTACGACAGCGCGCGCCGCGAAGGACGCAAGGCCGGGCTGGTCGAGCAGACGCGGCGCGGGCTGTTCCGCACCTCGGCGGCGAGCATCAACCCGGGAGAGGAGGTGACCGTCGTCCTCCGGTATTTCGACCAGGCGGAGTTCGCGGACGGCGCCTTTACCCTGGCGGTCCCTCTCACCTGGACCCGCAGGTACGCGCCCGGCGCCGGGACCGCGCCCAGCGCCGGGGCTGCACCCGTCGCCGGGACTGCGCCCGCCGGGACCGCGCCCGCAGAGATCGCGCGCGGCGGCGCCTGTCCGGACGGGCCGTTCGTCGCCGCCTCCGACCCGGCCGCTCCGCGCGTCTCGATCCATGCCGTCCTCGACGCCGGGATGCCGCTGCGATCGGTCCGCTCGCGGACGCACCCGGCGCGCGTCGTTGTCCACGAGTCGCGCGCCACGATCGACACCGGCGTCGTCCCGGCCGATCGCGACTTCGTCCTCGAGTGGGGCTTCGTCCCGACCGCAGAGCCGCGCGGCGCGGTCTTCCTCGAGAAGCATGGCGGCGACAGCTACGGCCTGGCCTTCCTGGTGCCGCCGTCGGATCCGGCCGCGGGCGCCCCGGCCGCCGCCGGGCTGGCGACGCGCACGCTGTTCATCATCGACGTCTCGGGCTCGATGGAGGGACCGTCGCTTGAGCAGGCGCGGCTGAGCCTGCTGCGCGCGCTCGACCGGCTGCGGCCGGGCGACGAATTCGACATCCTGAAGTTCGCCACCAGCAACGAGCCGTTCCGCGAGCGCTTCCAGACGGCCGTGCCGGCGAATCTCGACGCCGCGCGCGACTGGGTGCGCTCCTTGCGAACGGAAGGCGGGACGGAGATCCCGGCCGCCCTGCTTCGGGCGCAGGACCTGATGTCGGGCGCGGGTGGGAGGATGGTCGGCCGGATCGTCCTGATCACCGACGGCGCCGTCGAGATGGGGGATCCCGGGACGGCGGGTCTGCTCGACGATCTGGGCGGGGCGCGTCTGCACGCCATCGGCATCGGCGCAGCGCCCAATCGCGGCTTCATGCGCTCGCTGGCCCGCGCCGGGAGGGGGGAGTGCACCTTCATCGGCAGCCCCGCGGAGGTCGGGGAGAAGCTCGACGCCTTCCTGACGCGCATCGATCGGCCGGTGCTCACCGATCTCGCGCTCGAGTGGGACGGGGCGCCGCCGCGTGACGCGCTTCCCGACAAGCTGCCCGACCTGCACGACGGCGATCCGCTCCTGGTCTCGTTCCGTCTCGATGCCGGCCACCCCGGCACGCGCGCCGTGCTGCGCGGGGTCGGGAGCTCGGGCCCGGTGCTCACCACCCTCGACGTGACGCATGACGCGCCGCGCGGCGCCGGGGTGGCGGCGCGCTGGGCCCGCGCCCGGGTCGAGTCGCTCCTCGACGGCGCCGGTCCCGATCCGGAGCGGGTGCGGACCGACGTCGTCTCCCTGGCGCGCGAGTTCAACCTGGTCACCCGGTTCACCAGCCTGGTGGCCGTCGAGGATCATCCGACGGCGATCGGCCACGCCGCCGACGCGTCGATCCCGAACGTCGTCCCCGGCGGGGCGACGGACGTTTCGCTGCCGCAGACCGGGACGTTGGACCCGCTCTATCTGCGTGTCGGTCTACTGCTCATGATGGCGGGCGTCGTCCTGGTCCTGGTCCGCCGCTTCGCGGACGTCTGAGCGGCCGGCCCGCGTCCTTGTCCTTCGCCCGGTCCCGCGTCCGGCTCCGCGTCCGGCTTCGCGCCCGGATCGTGACGGCGGCGGCGACCCTCGCTCTCGGCGGCGCCGCGGTCCTCCTCGGAAGGGAGGCCGCGGTCGCCGTCAAGGGCCGGGTCGCCGCCGTGCTGATCGAATCGGCCTGGCGGGCCCGCCTGCGCGACGGCCGCCCGCACCGCCCGTGGCCCTGGGCCGATTTCACGCCGGTGGCCCGTCTCGCCGTGCCGCGGCTCGGGATCGATCGGCCGGTCCTGTCGGACGCCAGCGGTCGCACCCTCGCGTTCGGACTCGGGCAGGTGACCGGCACCGCCCGGCCCGGCGACCCCGGCCTCGCGGCGATCGCCGGACATCGCAACACGTGGGGGGAGTTCCTGCGCGATCTGCGCGACGGGGACGACGTCGTCCTGACCGGGCCGGGGGGCGCGCGAACCTACACCGTGGTGGAGCGCCGGGTGGTGACGCGGCCGGCGAGCGGGATGTTGAGCGGGAGCGACGTCGGCGGGGGGGATGCGGTCGTCCTGATCACCTGCTGGCCGTTCGACGGTTTGCGGCCGGGGCCGTTGCGTTACCTGGTGATCGGCCGCCCCCGCCCGGCGAAAGGCGGGGGCGGCCAGGGCCCGGCTCAGTTCTGAGGATCGGACATCTCCGGGTCGGACGGCTCGGCGCCGGACGCGAGGACCGGCCCGACGATCGGCTCCAGGCGGGAGAGGCTCGAAGCGGCCTTGCCGTCGGGATCGCCGTTCTCGACCGCGGCGCGGTACTCCTCCACGGCGCGGGTCAGATCGCCCGTGCGCTCGTAGGCGACGCCGAGATTGTTGCGGACGAAGCCGACGGCCGGCAGCTTTTCACCCGCCGTCTCGAGGTGCGGGATCGCTTCCTCGACGCGCCCCTTGATCAGGAGCAGGTGGCCCAGCGAGTTGGCGATCCAGCCGTTGTCGGGGGCGGCGGCGCGCGCCTGCTGGAAGACGGAGAGCGCCTCGTCGGGGCGTCCCATCTCTTCGAGGGCGCGACCGCGCTGGTGCAGCGCGTCCGCGGAGCCGGAATCGACGGTCAGCGCCTGGTCTGCGGCGTCGAGGCCGCCCTTGAAGTCGCCGCGCGCCAGCCGCACGCGCGCCAGGTTGGTCCAGGTCCGGATCGAGCCGCCGTCGAGGGACGAGGAGCGCACGAGCGCCGCTTCCGCCTCCTCCAGGTGGCCGGACTTGTAGAGCGCCAGACCGTGCAGGTAGTGCACGCCGGCGTCGTCGGGACGTCCCGTCGCGGCGATCTGCAGGGAGCCGGCGGCGGCCTCGTAGTCGCGCGACTCGAACTGCCGCACGCCCTCCTTCCAGGCCACGCGCGTCTCCTCGACGGTCGGAGGAGCGACCGGCGTCTCGACGGCGGCCGGGACCACCGGCGGCGCCTCGGGCGTGGCGCCGATCGAAGGCGGCGCGGGCAGCGGCGCCGTCTGGCTGATGGACTTGGAGCCGGTGTCGGCCGGCTTGCCGCCGCAGGCGGCGAGGGCGGCGATCGCGAAGGCGGCGAGGCCGAGCGCCGGGAGGCGGCGCCGGTCGGCGTTGCCTCCAGAGTTGCGTTCCTCTTGGCTGGTCTGGTGCTGGCTGGTCTGGCGGGCGTGTCGGTTCATGGCGTTCTCCTGGCCCGGGTGAGAGTCCCCGTCGCGGGGTGGCCGGGCCGGCGATCCCCAGAGCGACCGCGATGCCAGCGCGGCGAATCGCCGAAATCGCTTGTCGGATCAGGGGTTGCTGGGAAACGTGCCGGGCGCCGGAACGGTGATCGCGTGTCGCCGCGGCCCGAGGCGTGTCGGGGCGGACACGCGGATCCGGGCGGACAGGCCGCGCCGCTGCGGCCGCGGGTTCAGTCCTCCGTCGGGCGATCGATTCCCAGGGCGCGCAGCTTCTTGTAGAGGTGGCTGCGCTCCAGGCCGAGCTCGCGCGCGGCGCGCGTCATCCGCCATCCGCTGCGCTCGAGGACCGACAGGACCAGGGCGCGCTCGTGACGCTCCATCTCGGCCGCCAGGTCGAACGGGCCGTGCGGCGGCGCCCCGTCGCCGCCCGCGCCGGCCGGGGTCAGGAACGCCAGGTCGCCCGCGCCGATCTCCTCCCCGGCGGCGAGGATCGAGACCCGCTCCATGGCGTTGCGCAGCTCGCGCACGTTCCCCGGCCAGGCGTGCGCCGACAGCGCCTCGAGCGCGGCCGGCCCCAGCCGCTTGGCGCGGACGCGATGGCGGCGGCAGGCGGCGGCCAGGAAATGGGCGGCGAGCTCGGGGATGTCGTCGCGCCGCTCGCGCAGCGGCGGAACGCGGATCGGGACGATGAGAAGGCGGTAATAGAGATCGCGGCGGAAACGACCGGCGGCGACCTCGGCCTCGAGATCGCGGTTGGTGGCGGCGATCACCCGCACGTCGACGCGCTCCGCGCCGCGCCCGCCCACGCGCTCCACCTCGCCGGTCTCGATGGCGCGCAGCATCTTGGCCTGGAGATCGAGCGGCACCTCGCCGATCTCGTCGAGGAAGAGCGTGCCGCCGTCGGCGAGCTGGAACTTGCCGCGGCGCGCCTCGGTGGCGCCGGTGAAGGAGCCGCGCGCGTGGCCGAACAGCTCGCTCTCGAACAGCGTTCCCGGCACGGCGGCGCAGTTGACCACGACCAGCGGACGATTGCTGCGCGGTCCCTGGGCGTGAAGCGCGCGCGCGACCAGCTCCTTGCCGCTGCCGTTCTCGCCGGCGATCAGGACGCCGGCGCCGGTCGGCGCCACGCGCCGGAGGGTCTCGGCCAGATCGCGCATCGGCTCCGACTGGCCGATGAAAGGCCCCTCGCCCCCGGCCTCCTCGCGCAGCCGGCGGTTCTCCTCGGCCAGCCCTTCGAGACGCAGCGCGTTGCCGACCGCGAGCAGGACGCGCTCGACCGCGGGCGGCTTCTCGATGAAGTCGAGCGCGCCCAGCCGCACCGCCCGGACCGCCTTCTCGATCGAGCCGTGAGCGGTCAGCACGATCGCCGGCACCCGCCGCCCGCGCTCCGCCAGCCGTTCGAGCAGGCCGAGGCCGTCCAGGACCGGCATCTGGAGATCCAGGATCACCAGATCGACGTCGCCCGCCTCGATCCGCTCCAGCGCCTGCGCGCCGTCGGCGGCTTCGCGCACGACGTACCCTTCGAGCGTCAGGGCGCGCGCCAGCGTGGCGCGGATGTTCTTCTCGTCGTCGGCGATCAGGATCGTCGGCAC
Source organism: Patescibacteria group bacterium (assembly GCA_035638115.1). Taxonomy (GTDB): domain Bacteria; phylum Acidobacteriota; class Polarisedimenticolia; order Gp22-AA2; family Gp22-AA2; genus DASRAN01. Next base: position 113,046 of record DASRAN010000060.1, read on the forward strand.
CGGCTCAGCCCTCCCGGCTTCCGCCCGGCGGCCCGCCGGCCGGCAGGCGCAGCGTCACGATCGCCCCGCCCGCGCTGCGCACGCTCACCGTTCCGCCGTGCTCGGTGACGATGCGGTGCACGATCGCCATCCCGAGGCCGGTGCCGCCGCTCTCGCCGCGCGTCGTGAAGTACGGCTCGAAGACGCGTCGCAGCGCCTCGGGCCCGAGACCGGGGCCGGTGTCGCGCAGCTCGATCTCCTCGAACACCGGCACGCCGCCGCCCTCGCCGCCGCCGCGGGCGCCCGCGGAGCGCAGCGTGACGGTCAGCCGCCGCACCGCCGCGTTCTCCATGGCGTCGAGCGCGTTGGCGGCGACGTTGCCGATGGCGCGCCCGATCTGGTCGGCGTCGGCCCGCACCGGATGCGGCGCGCCGCCGTCGTCGATCGTGACCTCCACCCCCGCGGAGGCGATGCGCGGCGCCAGGAACTGGAGCGCCTGCTCCGTCACGGCGCGCAGGTCGCACGGCGCAGGCTGCGGCGCCGGCAGACGCGCGAAGCGGGAGAACTCGTCCACCAGGCGGCGCAGGCTGTCGACCTGGTCGAGGATCGCCGCGCCCTCGAGATCGAGGGCACGATCGATCGCGGAGGGATCGCGCTCGCGCGTGCGGCGCAGGTTCTCCACGGCGAGGCCGATCGGCGACAGGGCGTTGCGCACCTCGTGCGCGACGCGGCGGGCCACCTCCTGCCAGGCCGCCACCCGCTCGGCGGCGAGACGCTGCCGTTCGCTCGCGCCCAGCGCCCCGAGCATCCTGTCGAAGGCGGCGGTCAGGCCACGCACCTCGTCGGTGGCGCGCACCGGCGTGAGCGGCGCGGCGTGCTCGGCGGTGATCGCCTCGGCGCGCGCGGCCAGCGCCCGGACCGGCCGCGCGATGCCGGCCGCAAGGAGCGCCCCGACCGCGACCGCGGTGCCGAGCGCCAGCGGCGCCACGCCGAGAAACGCCGCCCGCGCGTCACGGCGGACCGCCGCGGCATCTCCGGCCGGCGCGAACACCCGCACCACCCATCCGCCCGGCGCCAGCACGACGTCGGCCGTGATCGTCCGGGGCGCCCCCCCGGCCGGGCCGCGCGCCGTGTCTTCCGGCGCGCCCGCGGTCTCGCGCACGGTCCCGGAGGGATCGACGATGGCGGCCGGACCGCCGGTGATTTCGGCGACGCCGGCGACGAACGCGGCGCCGATCATGCGGCCGCCGAGCAGGACGTAGGTCTCGGATCTCAGAGTGATGGTGCGGCGGCTGACGAGGGCGCGATCGCCGCGCGGCGGACCCGGAAGGGTGTCGCCGTCGTCACCTGCGTGCGCGTCGCCAGCGAGCGCGTCCGGGGCGGACGGCTGTTCGCCGGGAGATGACGGGTCGCCAGAAGACGCCTGCTCGCCGGGAGACGGCTGGTCGGGCGGGGGAGGCAGCGAGGCGAGCGGCACCTCGGCCAGGACGATGCCGCCGTCGGCGAGGGCCTCCGCGTCGAGGGGAAGCGGCGGCGCCGCGCCCGACGCGCTCGTGGCGAGCAGCGTCCCCGTCGCGCTGCGGATCTCCAGGAGATCGAGGGCGTGCCGTTCGGCCAGGAGCCGGGTCAGCGCGCGGGCGGCGGAGGCCGGTCCCTGTTGCAGCGGGGCGGCCGCGGTCCGCGAGGCGGCGAGATCGGCGGCCGCCCGCGCCAGCCGCTCGCGCAGGTCGGCCTGCTGGCGCGCCACCAGGATCTCCGCCTGGCGCCGGACCTGCGCGAGGTGGCGCGCCGCCTCGTCGTCGGCCCGCCGCTCCGCCTGGACGATCGGCAGGCCGGCCACCAGCGCCATCGGCAGCAGCGCCGTGAACATGAGGGCCAGGGCCAGCCGCAGGCGCAGGCTCATCGCAGGCCGACTTTACGACAGGAGCGTGCCGGAGTCCTAGCCCTCCACGCCGGGCGACCACCGCGCTACAATCCCCGCCGGTCGCCGCCAGACCAGGAATCATGCCGATCGTCCGCCGCCTCTTCCGGCCCGGTCTCTTTGATCTGCTCGGGCTGATGCTCCTGTTCCTGGTGATCGTCGCCGGGGGCCGGAAGCTGTTCGGCGACGCCGACACGGCGACGCACGTCGCCACCGGACGCTACATCCTCGAGCATCACGCCATCCCGCGCACCGACCCGTTCTCGGCAAGCTTCGCCGGCAAAGAATGGTTCGCGCACGAGTGGCTGGCGACGATCGCCCTCGCGGAGGCCTGGACCTGGGCCGGATGGCCGGGGGTGGTCTGGCTCTCGGCGCTCCTGATCGCGGCGGCGCATCTTCTGCTTTACAGGCATCTGGTGCGGCGCGGCGACGACGCGCTCGTCGCGTTCGTCGCGGTGGTCGCCGCGGCCTCCGTGGCGAGCGTCCACTGGCTGGCGCGTCCGCACCTGTTCACAGTCCTCCTGCTGGTCGTGGCCGTCGTTCTCCTCGAAGAGGTCGCGGGGGGCCGGCGCGGGCGCGCCTGGCTTCTCGCCTTGCCGCTTCTGGCGCTCGCCTGGGTCAACCTGCACGGCGGATTCCTGATCCTCTTCCCGGTCCTGGCCTGCTACGCAGTCGGGGTCGTTCTGACGCCGCCGCGGCGGCGGGAGCTTCTCGGCCCCTTCTGCCTCGCCACGGCCGCCTCGGCCGCGGCGGTGCTGGTCAATCCGTGGGGATTCGGGCTGGTGCGGCACCTGGTCGGCTTCTTCGCGGCGCGCGGCGAGGCCCTGCGGCACACCGACGAGTTCGACGCGCCCAGCCTCGGCGACCGCGCCGGCGTGACCCTGGCGATCTTCCTGGCGCTATGCCTGCTCGGTCTCGCGCTGGGGTGGGCCGCCCGGAGGAAGCCGGGGCCGGGCACTCTCCTGGCCTTCCTGATGACCACGGCGATGGCGCTGCGATCGGTGCGCGACGTCGAGATCATGGCGATCTTCGGGGCTCTCGTCGCGGCCGACGGTCTCTCCGCCTGGATCGGGCCCCGGTTGGACGCCGGCCTGCGCGCCGATCTCGAGAGCTTCCGCCGCCGCGAGGCGGAGAGCGGTGGAGGCGTCGCCGCGGCGGCGTTTCTCCTGGCGGCCGGTCTGGCGTTCGCCAGCTGGTTCCCGCCGGCGGGGTTCGACCCGTCGCAGTTCCCGGTGGTGATGGTCGAACGCCTGAAGGCGGCGGGGGTCCGGCCGGAGGGTCCGGTCCTCACGCCCGACCTCTGGGGCGGCTATCTGATCCTGGAATGGCCCGAGGCGAAGGTGTACGTCGACGGCCGCTGGGACATGCGTGGCGACGCGTTCTACGAGCGCTACGCCGATCTGATGCTGACGCGCCCGGGCTGGGAGGCGATCCTGGGCGACTCGGGGATCGGCTGGGCGCTCCTGCCTCCCGAGGCCCCGCTGGCGCGCGCCCTCCGCCAGGACGCCGGCTGGACCCTGTGGGGAAGCGACGGGGTGACGGACGCCTATCAGCGCCGCCCGGCGTCCGCCGGCTTGCTGCCGGAAGCAACCGGGCTGCCCGGAGCAACCAAATCCCGGCCTTCGTCGTAGAATCCTCGCCGTTCCGACAACCCGACAAGAGGAGCCATCCGCATGATCAGGGCCCGGCTGTTGTGTCTTTCCGTTCTCGCGGCGTGCCTTGCCGTGGCTCCGGCCGCGGCGGAGGAGCGCGCCAAGGTCGCCGACAAGTACAAGTGGAACACCGCCGATCTCTTCCCGAGCGACGACGCCTGGCAGAAGGCCAAGGACGACCTGGCCCGGCGGATCCCGGAGCTCGCGAAGTTCTCCGGCACCCTGGGCGCCTCGGCCGACAAGCTCTACTCCGCCGCCAGCGCGATCACCGAGACCGAGAGGGACCTCCAGCGGGTCGCCGTCTACGCCAGCATGCGCAGCGACGAGGACACCCGCGACCAGACGCGCATGGGGATGAACCAGGTGGCGCGCCAGCTCGCCGTCCAGCTCGACAGCGCGACGTCGTACGTCCGCCCGGAGATCCTCGCCATCGGCGCCGACAAGGTGAAGTCGTTCGTGGCGCAGGACGCGCGTCTCAAGCCGTTCGCCATCTTTCTCGACGACATCGTGCGCCAGGCGCCGCACACCCTGGGATCGTCGGAGGAGTCGATCGTCGCCAAGGCCGGCGACCTGACCGGCGCCGGCCAGGCCATCCACAACATCCTGACCAACGCGGAGATCCCCTGGCCCGAGATTGCCCTGACCGGCGGGGAGAAGGCGCGGCTCGATTCGCAGGGATACACGCTGTACCGCGCCTCGACCGACCGCGAGCTGCGCCGGCGCACCTTCAAGGCGTTCTTCGGCGAGCTGCAGTCGTTCAACGGCACGCTCGGCGCCGCGCTCAACGCCGCGGTTCGGACGCACGTCTTCGACAAGGACGTGCACAAGTTCGACAGTTGTCTGCAGGCCGCGACCTTCCCGAACAACGTGCCGACGCAGGTCTACCGGCAGCTCATCGCCGACGTGCACGCCAACCTGCCGACCATGCACCGCTACCTCAAGCTGCGCCAGAAGATGATGGGGCTGGACACGCTGGAGTACGAGGATCTTTACGCGCCGATGGTGAAATCGATCGACCTGCGCTACACGCCCGAGCAGACGCAGGAGATGGTGCTCAAGGCGGTCGCGCCGCTCGGACCGGACTACGTCGCCGCTCTGCGCAAGGGATACGCCGACCGCTGGGTCGACTGGATGCCGACCCCGGGCAAGCATTCGGGCGCCTACAGCACCGGCGTCTACGGCGTCCACCCGTACCAGCTGCAGAACTTCACCGGGCTGTACGACGAGGTGTCGGCGGTGGCGCACGAGTCCGGCCACTCGATGCACACCTACCTGTCGAACAAGAACCAGCCGTACGTCAGCTCGCACTACCCGATCTTCGTCGCCGAGGTCGCCTCCACCTTCAACGAGGCGCTGCTGCTCGACTCGATGCTCAAGGAGACGAAGGACAAGGACACGCGTCTCTACCTGCTCGGCAACCGGCTGGAGAACCTGCGCACGACCTTGTTCCGCCAGACGATGTTCGCCGAGTTCGAGCTCCAGATCCACGAGCTGGCCGAGAAGGGCGAGCCGCTCACCGGCGAGAAGCTCAGCGCGCTGTACCGCGCCCTGGTGAAGGAGTACTACGGCGATGCCAAGGGGGTCTGCAAGGTGGACGACCTGTACGGCGTCGAGTGGGCCTACATCCCGCACTTCTATTACGACTTCTACGTCTTCCAGTACGCCACCAGCATCGTCGCCAGCAGCTCCCTCGCGAAGGGGATCCTGGCCGAGGCGGCGAGCCCCAAGGGCGGCACCAGGGCGCGCGACGCCTACCTGACGATGCTCTCCTCCGGCTCGTCGAAGTACGCCATCGATCTGCTCAAGGACGCCGGGGTCGACATGACCACCTCGGCGCCCTTCAACGCCGCCATGTCCGAGATGAACCGGGTCATGGACGAGATCGAGGCGCTGCTCAAGAGCTAGGAGGCGGTAATTCTCGGAATTGGTGACGGAAGTCACCGACGCGCGGCGCGCGCCGGCGCACGATCACGTCATCACTCAGACCCCAACCTGATTTATTGGAGGAAGTGACCGTTCTCCGGTCCTGAGGGGTGGCGCTCAAGGCGAGTTGACCGCCGCCCCCGGACCGGAGGGCGGCACTCCGCCGTCGTCATCAAGATCGGACGTCAGCTCAATTCGGCGCGGTGCACCCGGTCGAGCGCCAGACGGTCGAGGATCTCGATCCGCTTCCGGCCCAACCTCAGTATTCCGGACTCCTGGAACGACTCCAGCGTCCGGCTCACCACCTCGCGCGTCGTGCCCAGCTCGTCGGCCAGCATCTGGTGCGTCACCTGGAGCGGCTCCGGATGGTGCAGCAGGCGCTGGGCCAGGCGCTGATCGACGCGCCGGAAGGCCACGTCGTCGATCAGGGCCATCAGGTGGGCCATCCTCCGGGACAGGAACTCGAACACGAAGACGCGGAACTGTGCCGACTTGAGAATCAGGTCGAGGAACAGCGCGCGCGGGATGCCGAACAGCACCAGGTCGGTCTCGGCCGCGCCGACGGCCGGGTACGGGGTCTCGCCCAGAAGCGCGACCACGGTGATGACGCAGCTCTCGCCCGGGTTGAGGCGATAGAGCAGGATCTCGTGGCCATCGGGGCCGCACTTCGAGGCCCGGATGACCCCCTGCAGCAGCAGCGGGAAGTGGGTGCAGGGGCTGCCTTCGGCGAAGAGCCGCTTGCCGGCGGGAGCGTGAATCAGGGTCGCGTCCCGCTCCACCTGCCTGAGCAGATCGGCCGACAGCTCCTTCAGGACAGGGTAGGCGCGGACGAGCCGCTCACGCTCCGCCTTGGTCATGGATGCCCTCCCAAAGACCATTCTACATGGAGGGCGGCCGGAATCGCGCGCCCGGCGGGGACAGAATCCGCGCCCCTTTGCTACCATCCCGCCACCTCATGCGACCTGGCTTCGTGAAGGTTCTGCCCTGGCTCGCCTTCGTGTCGGGGGCGGCGGCGCTCACCTACGAATCGCTCTGGATGCGATCGTTCGGGTTGATCTTCGGCGTCACCACGCACGCCGTCAGCGTCACGCTCTGCTCCTTCATGGGCGGCCTCGCCCTCGGGAGCTTCATCGTCAGCCGGCTCGCCCTGCGCCGGGTGCTGTCCGCCTACGCGGCGGTCGAGGCGGGGATCGGCCTCACGGCGCTTTTGACCCTGCCGATCCTCCGCGCCCTGCCGCGCTGGTACGGCGCAATGCTCGCCGGGCGGGCGCTGCCGGCCGGGATGGAGACCGGGCTGCGGTTGCTGGCGGCCGCGTCGGTGGTCCTGGTGCCCACACTTCTGCTCGGAGCGACCTTCCCGCTCCTGGTCGAGGCGCTGGCCCGCGCCGGGCGCGGATTCCACGTCAGCCTCGGCCGCCTGTATCTCGTCAACACGCTCGGCGGCGCCGCCGGTGTCGCTCTCGGGGCGTTCGTCCTGCTGCCGGCGATCGGCGTCACCGGCACCTTCCTCGCGGCGGCGTCGCTCAATCTCGCGGTGGCCGCCGTCGCCTTCGCCGGCAGCCGGGGCGTCGCCCCGGCGGCACCGTCCGCCGCGGCCGCCGCGCCGCCGGCCGCCGCCGCGGCTCCGAGCAGTCCCGCCGCGTCGCGGGCCGCCGCGCTGCCGGCCGCGTTCCTGATGGCGGCGGTGACGACCGGAGCCTGCTCGTTCGGCCTCGAGATCCTCTGGACCCGGGCGCTGGCGCTGGTGATCGGCTCGTCGATCTACTCGTTCAACCTGATGCTGCTGGCGTTCCTGATCGGGATCGTCCTCGGCACCGCCCTCTACGATCGGCTGCGGCCGCGCATCGGACGCCCCGATCTCTGGCTGGCGGCGACGCTGGTCGGCGTCGGAGCGCTCATCCTGGCCGACCTGGCGCTCGTCGGCTGGCTGCCGCTCGTCTTCTTCAATCTCATGCGCGTCATCCCGGCGGAGTTCCTGGCGCACCAGGCGGCCGGATTCGGGCTCTGCCTGCTGGCCATGCTGCCGGTGACCGTCGCGTTCGGCTTCAGCTTCCCGCTCCTGGTCCACCTGGTCACTCTGGGGCGGCGCACGCCGCAGCAGCTTTCGGGCCTGCTGTACGCCTGGAACACCACCGGCGCGATCGCCGGCGCGCTCGCCACCAGCTTCGTCCTGGTGCCGGCGACCGGGATGCAGGCGTCGTACGTCTGGATGGCGGCGCTGCCGCTTCTCGCGGGGCTGGCCCTCCTGGCGGGCGCGCGCGCCTGGACGGTGGCGGTGCGCGCGTCGGCGTTCGTCGTGCTCGGGCTCGGGATCTTTCTCCTCGGCTGGACCTGGCGGCCGTGGGACCTCCGGCTCATGACCGCCGGGATCTACAAGAACGCCCTCGGCTGGCTCCCCACGGCGCAGCCGGGATTCTTCTGGCTGCAGGAGGGGCTGCGGCAGACGCGCGATCTGCTCCTGTACGAGGAAGGACGCGAGGCGGTGGTGTCGGCCGTGCGCACCGGGGGCGACGTCGAGATCGTGGTCAACGGCAAGACCGACGGCGGGACCAGCGCGTTCGACTCCACGACGCAGAAGCTCCTGGCGCACGTCCCGCTGATGCTGCACCCCGCGCCGCGCCGCGCGCTCGTGATCGGGTGGGGGAGCGGCGGCACCGCGGGCTCGGCGGCTCTCTACCCGCTGACCGACCTGCACGCCATCGAGATCGAGCCGGCGGTGTTCGACGCCGCGCCGCTGTTCGCGGCGGTCAATCGCGGCGTCGAGCGCGACCCGCGCTTCCGGATCACCTTCGAGGACGCGCGCACCGTCCTGCTCACCTCGCCCGCGACCTACGACGTGATCGTCTAGGTGCCGTCGAACCCCTGGATCTCCGGGGTCTCGAACCTGTTCACCGAGGATTTCTACCGCGTGGTGCGGCCGCGGCTCGCCGAGGGCGGCCTCCTCTGCCAGTGGTTCCACTACTACAACATGAGCCTCGACGACGTCCGCACGCAGGTGCGCACCTTCACCGACGTCTTCCCGTACGCGTCGTTGTGGGTTGTCCCGCCGACCCGCACCGAGGCCGGAGCGACCGTGGTCAGCGGCGATCTCCTGCTCATCGGAAGCGCCGGCCCGATCGTCCTCGACATGGATCGGGCGCGCGGACGTTTCGCCGAAGCCGCCATCAAGGAGGATCTCGCCGCCGCGGGCGTCGACGATCCGATCGACCTGATGCTCGATCAGGTGATGGACCGGGACGACCTGCTCGCCTTCGCGGGCGATGGTCCCCGCAACACCGACGACCACCCGGTCCTGGAGTTCTCCGCGCCGCGGGGGCTCTTCCTTCCGACCACCGCCAACGCCGAGATGTACAACCGCCTGGTGGCGGGCGGACGCGCCCTGCTCCCGCCGCTGGTCCACGAGCCGTCGCTCGACGGGCAGGCGCCGCCGCGCGACGGCGCCGCCGCCCGCGTCCGGATCGCGCTGGCCCTGCACCGGAAGGGGATGATCGCGAAGGCGAAGCAAATCCTGCAGGACGCCCTGGCCCTCGATCCCGGCTCGGGGGCGGCGCACGCCGCTCTCGGGGAGATCCGCTACGTCGAGGGGTCGCGCGAAACAGGGGTTCCGCTGCTGGAGCAGGCGATTGGCGAGGACCCCAACCTCGACCGCCCCTACACCCTTCTCGGCTTCTATTACTACGACCGGCGCGATCTCAAGTCGGCGCGCAGGATGTTCGACGCCCTGACCGCACGCTTCCCGTCCGACCCTGATGGATACTACGGCCGGGCGCTGGTCGGCGTCGAAGAGCAGAAGTGGCCGGAGTCGCGCGCCGATCTTCAGAAGGCGCTGGAGCTGCAGCCGCAGTTCGACCAGGCGCGGCAGCTCCTGGCGTTCGTCGAGCAGAAATCCCGCTGACCGCCGACGCGGCCACGCGTCTATAATCCGCCGACATGTCCGGACGACTCTGGCGATCGGCGAAAATGCGCGCGCTGGCCCTGCGCGACGGATACCCGAGCTTCGCCGACTACCGCACCCTGCTGCGCCAGGAGCGGATGTCGCGGGACGAGCTCGAGGCGCTGCGGCGCGCCAAGACGCGGCGGCTGGTCGAGACCTGCCTGCGCGATGTCCCGTACTACGGCGACCTGATGCGCGCGGCCGGTCTGCGCGCCGAGGCCGTGCGCGGGCCGGAGGACCTGGGGGTCCTGCCGCTGCTCGACAAGCCGATCATCCGCCGCGAGGGGAGGCGGCTCCTGAACCAGTCGGCGCCGCCGTCGAGCTACTACGCCCACACGACCAGCGGCTCCACCGGCATGCCGCTCGACTTCTTCCGCGGGCGCGACTACGACCGGCTGGCGGTGATGGCCGGGAACATGCGCGCCTGGGGCCGGATGGGCTGGCGTCCGGGCGACATCATGGCGCGGTTCTGGTCGCCGCGGCACGATGAAGAGCTGGGGCCGGGGGCGGTCGGCCGGATGCGCCGCCGGATTCGACGCTGGCTCGAGCCGCGGGACGAGGTGTTCAGCGCCTACACCACCGCTCCCGCCGAGATGGAGGCCTGGATCCCGCGCATCCGCGAGCTGCGGCCGCCGTTCCTGTACGGCTACGCGACCATCCTGACGCTGTTCGCGAATTTCCTGGCGGGCAAGGGGCTGCGCCTCCTGGGCGTGCGGGGGATCGCCAGCACGGGCGAATCGCTCCTGCCGGACCATCGCCGGCTGATCCTCGAGGTCTGCCCCGGCGCCGTGGTCGTCGATATCTACGGCTCGCGCGAGATCCCCGGCATCGCCTCGGAATGCCGCGTCGGGTCGATGCACATCAACGCCGACCTGGTGCACGTCGAGCACCTGCCGATCACGGGCGAGCCCGGCCGGCACCGGCTGGTGATCACGGCGCTCGACAACACCGTCCATCCGTTCATCCGCTACGACATCGGCGACTACGGCTCGCCCCTCGATGCGCCCTGCGCCTGCGGCCTCGCCTTTCCGGTGATGCGCTGGGAGGTCGCCAAGATCCTCGACTCGCTGGTCTCGCCCGAGGGCCGGATCATGTACGGCGGCTGGTTCGAGGGGTTGATGTACCGCGTCCGGGGGGTGCACGCCTACCAGTTCCGGCAGACGACGCCGACCGACCTCACGCTCTACGTCGTGCCGACCCTGGAGTTCGATGACGCGACGCGCCGCCACCTGGAGGGGGTCGGGGAGGAGATCCGCAAGGAGTTCAGCCCCCGCGTCGTCCTGCGCGTCGAGCGCGTCGACTCGATCCCGCTGACCGCGACCGGCAAGCACCGCTTCGTGGTCAGCGACGTGCGCCACCCCGCGGTCCCCGAACCTCCCGCCTGATCCGCCGCGGCCGGAGCTCGTTCCCGGCGGGCTTCTACGCGCCCGGCTTGAATCGGAAGGTCTTCAGATCGATCGGCACGGCGTGCCCGTCGCCCTGGCGGATGGAATAGAAGCGGTCCATCGCCAGGTCCTTGATCACCTCGGTCTGCTTCGAGGCCGGCCAGTCGATGGTGACCGACTCGACGCCGCGCGCGTCGCCCAGGCCGATCTCCTGGCGCAGGGGATTGCAGCCGAAGCTGCCGCCCGATCCGACGGTGCGGTAGATGAAGCGGCGGCCCTTGTCGGTGGTGACCGCGAGCTTGAGCCGCACGCCGATCGCCGAGCGGTTCTCCTTCACCCCCTCGAGCCGCAGCGTGATCCAGTGCCGGCCGTAGCCGGGGTTCTC
>DASRAN010000061.1:0-24708 GCA_035638115.1 Patescibacteria group bacterium
GGGGTGCGTGCCGACCAGCCGAGAAGAACGGCGGTCGCGATCAACCCGCAACGGAGAACCCACCTGCCCACGTGTTCACCTCGTGGTCCCGGCCGGGAAGCGGACGGTGTCCGCCCGGAAGGACCTTGCATCATAGCGCCCCCGGCCCGGCTCATTCCAGAGGCGGGAGGGATCCGGTGGCGCCGGACGGAGCTCCGTCGCCGATCACGACGCGGGGGACGCGGGGGCCGATTCGGGCGAGGATCTCCCAGGGGATGGTTCCGCAGGCGGCCGCAAGCTGGTCGGCGCCGATCGCGTCCCCCCCCTGGCGGCCGATGAGGACCGCCACGTCCCCGGGCGCCGCGTCCGGCACGGCGGTGACGTCGATCGTCGTCAGATCCATGCTGATTCGTCCGGCGATCGGCACCCTGCGGCCGCGCACCAGGACCGAGCCCCGGTTCGAGGCGGCGCGTGGCAGGCCGTCGGCGTAGCCGATCGGAAGCGTGGCGATGCGGGCAGGCGTGGCGGCGCGCCAGGTCCGCCCGTAGCCCACCGAGCCTCCGGCCGGCACCTCGCGCACGTCGACGATCCGACTCTTGAGGGTCAAAACCGGGCGGACGGGCATCGTCGTGCCGCGCGCGTCCGGGTTGTAGCCGTAGAGCAGGAGACCGGGCCGGACCAGGGTCATCCACGTGGCGCGATGATCGAGGACCGCGGGGCTGTTGGCCAGGTGCAGCAGCTCCGGCCGCAGGCCCTTCTCGCGGAGCACGTTGACCGCCCGGAGAAAGGTCTGCAGCTGCTGCGTCGTGTAGGGATCCGCGGGCTCGTCGGCGGCCGCGAGGTGCGAGAAGGCGCCGGTGACGTCGATCGACGGCGTCGCCGCGAGCGTGACCGCCAGCGCTTCCACGTCGACCGCGGGCACGCCCAGCCGCCCCATCCCGGTGTCGATCTTCACGTGCGCTCTCGCGACCACGCCGCGTCGCGTCGCCGCGCCGCCGAGCGCCTCCACCTGTTCCCGACGGAACAGCGCCGTGGTCAGCTCGTTCGCAAGGACGAGATCGGCCTGGGCGGCGACGAACCCGCCCAGGACCAGGATGGGCGCCCGGACGCCCGACTCACGCAGGGCCACGCCCTCTTCGGGCAGCGCCACGCCCAGCCACTCGATCCCCTCACGCTCGAGACGGCGCGCCACCGTCACCGCGCCGTGGCCGTAGGCGTCGGCCTTGACCACCGCCAGGACGCCGGCGCCGCCGAGGCGGCCGCGCACGCAGGTCAGGTTGTGGGCCAGCGCCGCGAGATCGATCTCGACCCAGGTCGGCCGTTGCTGATCGAGCGGCAACCCGCTCACTCGTTGCGCCACTCCAGCTCTTCGAAGCGGGTGTACTCGCGGATGAAGGCGAGGTCGAGGTTTCCGATCGGGCCGTTGCGCTGCTTGGCGATGATGATCTGCGCCCGCCCCCGGTTCTCCTCGGTCGGCTTGTAGACCTCTTCGCGGTAGATGAACATCACGAGGTCGGCGTCCTGCTCGATGGCGCCGGACTCGCGCAGGTCGGAGAGCTGTGGGCGGCGGTCGTTGCCGCGCTGCTCCGGCGCGCGCGACAGCTGCGAGATGGCGATGACCGGCACGCGCAGCTCCTTGGCGAGCTCCTTGAGCGAGCGGGAGATCTCCGAGATCTCCTGGTTGCGGTTCTCCGCCCGGCCGCGGCCGCGCATCAGCTGCAGGTAGTCGACGATGAGCAGATCGAGACCGTGCTCCATCTTCAGCCGCCGGCTCTTGGCGCGCATCTCGAGAACGCCGGTGCCCGCCGTGTCGTCGATGAAGATCGGCATCCCGGCCAGCTCGCCGAACGCGGCGGTGAGGCGCCCCCACTCCTCGCGGCCCAATCGTCCCGTCCGCATGCGGTGCGCGTCGATACGCGCCTGCCCGGTCAGCAGGCGCAGGAAGAGCTGCTCGCGCGACATCTCCAGCGAGAACACGCCGATCGCCTTGCCGTCCCGCGCCGCGTGCTGCGCGATGTTGAGGGCGAAGGAGGTCTTCCCCATGCCGGGCCGCGCGGCGACGACCACCAGGTCGGAGGGCTGCAGACCCGAGGTCATCTCGTTCAGGGTCGGGAAGCCGGTGGCCAGACCGGTCACCAGCTCGCGGTGCTCCGACAGGCGCTCGATCGTCTTGAGGCTCTGGTCGGCGATCGCCCGCATGGGGAGGAAGCCGGTGCGCATCTGGTCCTGGGCGATCTCGAACACCAGGCGCTCGGACTGGTCGAGGATCTCGTCGACGTCGCGCGAGCCCTCATAGGCGGTCTTGACGATCTCGCCGCCCGCGTCGATGAGCCGCCGCAGGACCGCCTTCTCGCGGACGATCTTGGCGTAATGCTCGATGTTGGAGGAATGCGGCACGCCGTCGATCAGGGACGCGATGTACGCCGGCCCGCCGACCGCCTCGAGATCGCCGCTGCGGACCAGCTCCTCCTTCACGGTCACGGGATCGATGGCGGTGGCGCGCTCGGAGAGGACCGCCATCACCTTGAAGATCCGCCGGTGCGGGTCGCGGTAGAAGTCGCTCTCGGCGAGGATCTCCTGCGCGCGGTTGATGGCGGTGTTCTCGAGGAGGATGGCGCCCAGGACGGAGCGCTCGGCGTCCACGCTGTGGGGGACGTTCCTGTCGAGAGTGATGTCTCCGGCCATCGAATGTCCCCGGCGGGGCGGCGCGAATGTCGCGAGACGCGGGTCATCTTAGCACACGCATTCGGCCCCTCCTGCGGCGTCGATCGCGCCCTGCGGCGGGCGCGCGTTGCGGCCGCGGCGAGGGGTCTGCTACCATCGGCGCGGGCCGGAGTGAAACGGATGGTCGCCGCCCGGTGCCGCGAGGTCCGGGGGGAGGAAAGTCCGAACTCCACAGGGCATTGCGCTGGGTAACACCCAGTCCCGGTGACGGGAAGGAAAGTGCCACAGAGAACAGACCGCCGGGAGAGCAGGCTCGTCCTGATCTTCAGGCAAGGGTGAAACGGTGGGGTAAGAGCCCACCAGCGCTCCGGGTGACCGGGGCGGCTCGGCAAACCCCGCAAGGAGCAAGGCCAAATAGGGGAGCGCACCGGGTGGCCCGCCCGAGCTCCCGGGTCGGTCGCTTGGCGGCGCGGCTGCGGACCGGCGCAAGCCGGGCCCTCCGGGCGTGCCGCCGCCCGCGCGGGAGACCGCGTGGGTAGAGGAATGACCATCGGCCGCGGGCGACCGCGGCAACAGGATTCGGCTTACGGTTCACTCCGGCCCATCGCCCGTCCGTGAATCACCCGAGTTCGATCGCGCCGTCGATCGGCTGATGCCCTCGATCCAGAATCTCGCGCGCCGGATCTTCGCGCTCGGCGAGCTGAGTCTCGAGGAGTTCCGCTCGGCGGACCTGCTGGTCCGGTTCCTGCGTGCGGAGGGATTCCGCGTGCGCCGCGGCGTGGCGGGATTGCCCACCGCGTTCGTGGCGCGGCGCCAGGGAGTCCGCCCGCGCCCGCGCCTGGCCCTCCTGGCGGAATACGACGCCCTCCCCGGCATCGGGCACGCCTGCGGACACAACCTGATCGGCGCCGCCGCGTGCGGCGCCGCGGCGATCGCCGCGCGCGTCTCGCGGGACGCGGGGACGATCGTCGTCTACGGCACGCCGGCGGAGGAGACCCTCGGCGGCAAGGTGGCCATGACGCGGCGCGGGCTCTTCCGGGGCCTCGACGCCGCGCTGATGTTCCATCCCTCGACGGAGGACCGCGTCGCCACCACCTCGCTCGCCTGTCACTCCCTGGAGGTGACCTACCTCGGACGGGCGGCGCACGCGGTCGCGGCGCCGGAGACGGGGATCAACGCGCTCACCTCGGTCCTGCGTCTGTTCGCGGCGGTCGATCGGCTGCCGGAGCGCCTGCCGCGGGGCGCGCGGCTCGCCGGCATCATCGCCGAAGGCGGGGCACGGCCGAACATCGTTCCGGAGCGCGCCGTCGCGCGGTTCACGCTGCGCGCCCGAACGCGGCGCGATCTGGCGCGCGTGGAGAGCGCCTTCCGGTCGGCCGCCCGCAGGGCGGGGCGCGTCACGGGGGCGCGCGTGCGCATCCGGCCGCTCGATCTTCCGTACGACGAGATGAGGACCAACGAGACCCTGGCGCGAATCTTCCGGGAGGAGCTCGCGGCGCTGGGCCGCCGCGCCGTCGAGACGCCCCGGCGGCGCATGGGCTCGCTCGACATGGGAAACGTCAGCCAGGTCGTGCCCGCGATCCATCCTTACGTCGCCATCGCTCCGGTCACGACGCCGCTCCACTCGCGGGCGTTCGCGCGGCGGGCCGGCGGCCGGTCAGGCCGCCGGGGGCTCGAGGTCGCGACGCGTGCGCTGGCGGCGACCGCTCTGCGGCTGATCGCGGACCCGGAGATCGTCGAAGCCGCGCGTCGCGAGTTCGCCGCGGGCGGCGGGCGGCGCCGCGCGCGCCTCGCGCGCCTCGCGCGTCGCGCCCGGCGGGCGGCATGAGAGCTCTCCTGGCGCCGGCGCTCGTCCCCGGCGATCGGATCGGCGTCGTCGCGCCCGCGGGGCCGGTGCGTCGCGGCGCGATGGCCAGGGGCATGGCGGTTTTGCGCGCGCGGGGGTTCGAGGTGGTGCCGGGGGCGCACCTGTTCGATCGACGGGCCTATCTGGCCGGCGCCGATCGGGATCGCGCCGCCGATCTCAACCGGATGATCGCCGACCCCTCCCTGCGCGCCGTCTGGTTCGCGCGCGGCGGCTACGGCAGCCACAGGATCGTCGAGCAGGTCGATTTCCGCCCGCTGCGCCGCCGCCCCAAGCTCCTCATCGGCTACAGCGACGTCACCGTCCTTCAGGCCGCGGCCTGGAGGCAATGCCGTCTTTCGACCCTTCAGGGTCCCATGGTGGCGCAGCTCGGAGAGCCGCGAGCCTATGACGCCCGGTCGCTGTGGGCGGCGGTCTCGGGCGAGGCGCTCGAGTTCGCGCTTCCGGCGCGCACCATCCTCCGCCCGGGCCGCGCGCGCGCGCCGATCGTCGGCGGATGCCTCGCGCCGCTCGTCGCCCTCCTCGGGACGCCCTACATGCCGCCCACGGCCGGCGCCATCCTGTTCTGGGAGGAGGTCAACGAGGAGCCGTTCCGGATCGATCGGATGCTGGCGCAGCTGCGCCTGGCGGGGGTGCTGCGCCATCTCGCAGGGATGATCGTCGGCCGGCTGGTCGACTGCCGGGCGCGCCGCCCCGGCCAGCAGGTTCCGCTCGCCGCGATCCTCGCGACCCACCTCGCGGGGACGCGTTACCCCGTGGTGGTCGATTTTCCCGCCGGACACTGCGAGGGCAAACGAACGCTGCCGCTCGGGCGCGTGGCGCGGCTCGACACCTCGGCGCGCCGGCTCACCTTCACCGCTGCGCGCTGATCAGCGCACCGTGAAGTGAATCTCCCGATCGAGCGACTGCCCGTTCGTCTTGTCGGTGATCTTCGCCGTCATCCGGAATTCCGCCGGGAGCACCTGGGTCGGCAGGATGAGCTCCTTGATGTCGACGGCGTAGAGCTCGACCTGGCCCACGGGCTTGACGATCGGCTTGCGGAACGGCTTCCAGCCCGTGCCGTCCTTCAGGAAGAAGGCGTATGTCGCCTCGAGATTCGGCTTGCCGCTCGTGGCGTCGTTGCCGGGGTTGTAGATCTGGTAGTAGAAGGCCAGTGTATCGGTCTTCGTGAGAGACGGATTGGCCCGCGGAACGATCCGGAACGAGCCGACCGAGAACAGTCCCGACCCCTTGGACGCGTCGTCGGGCCCGACGCTCTCGTCCTGCTTTCCAAACTGGGCCAGCAGGCTGACGGAGCTCGTGTCGAACTGCTTGGCGCCGAAATCGGGGACCTGGATTGCGGACACCAGGCTGCCCATCTGGCCCTTCATGACCTTGTCCTCGAGCACGATGATCTGCTTCCAGGCGCCCGGCTTGAGATTGCGTCGCGCCTGGTAGAGGAACGAGCCGGCGGGCGAGTCCGTGAGCGACGCGGGCACGAACGGCAGATCCCCGGTCAGATTGAACACCCGCCCCTCGCCCGACGCCGGCGCCAGCCGGCCGAAGGCGAAGATTCCCTGATTGCCGCTGCCGTGCGCGGCGTCGCGCGGCACCTCGATGGTGGTCACCACCAGCGTGCTGCCGTCCATCGCGGCGTAGAAGTCGTTGGTCACCTGGAACAGCACGTCCGTCGGGCCGCCGCCCTTCGCGGCGAGCGCGTCGAGAATCGGGATCTGGCGCTGGGTCTCGGGAGAGGTGTCCTCGACGTGCTCCTTGACCGGGGCCTGCGCCAGATCGCCCTCTCCGGGCTGCGGCACCAATTGCGGGATCTTCCAGCCGATGCCGCGCGTCTCCGGGTGGGCGGCGACGTAGGTCTCGAACGTCTTCGGCGAGCGCAGGAGGATGCCCGTCTCGACGGGGGCGAAGCTGAACGTGAGCTTTTCCTTGATGCCGTTGATCTCGCTCGGCTCGTAGTCCCAGTAGGTGTAACGGGAGTCCTTGCGCGTCGCGGTCGGAGGGCCGAGCATCAGGAACACGCGGCCCAGGTCGGTCACCGAGCCCGCGCGGATGATGTCCTTGTAGCTCTTGTCGGCCTGCGTCACCCGCTGCCAGAAGATCACCTGGAACTCGTTCTCCGGCGTTCCCGGAGTGGGGTCGCGCTTCTCCCAGAACGTCTTGGCGAACGCGGCACGCTCCTCGTCGGTATGGAGCTTCTTGAACTCCTTCGTCTCGTCGTCGGTCATCAGCCATTGGACCGGCCCCTTGAGCCAGTCCTTGTTGGGGATCTTCCAGTCGGGGGGTTCGGCGGCGCGCGCCGGGCCTGCCGCGAGGGACAGGAGGAGCAGCGCCACAGCCGAAGAGCGGATCGTCATCGGCACCTCGTTGTCATGGACCTCGTTCTTGAGGGCTGCGGATTATACCGACCTCGATCCGGAGCGTCAAACAACGCGCGCGGTACCCGCTCCCTCGGCGCGGAGCCGGTCCTCATATAATGCGCGGCACGGAGCGGTGCGATGCGGACCCTCAGGATGACGGTGGCATACGTCGGGACGCGGTTCGCCGGATGGCAGGTCCAGCCCGGCAGGCCGACGATCCAGGGCGTGCTGGAGGACCGGCTCTCGCGCATGCTCCAGGAGACGGTCCGGCTGGCGGGCGCCGGGCGCACCGACGCCGGTGTGCACGCGCTGGCCCAGGTCGCCAGCTTCACCACCGGGTGCCGCGTCCCGCTCGAAGGTCTGCGGCGCGGGCTGAACGCGCGGCTGCCGATCGACATCCGGATGCTCGCCGCGGAGGAGGTGCCCGACGGGTTCCACGCCCGCTCCGACGCGCGCGGCAAGGAATACCGCTACCGGATCAGCCGAGCCGAGGTCGTCTCGCCGTTCACGGCGCCGTTCGTGACGCCGGTCCTCGCCGCGCTCGACGTGCCGGCGATGCGGTCGGCGGCGCGCGGGATCGAAGGAAGACACGATTTCACCTCGTTCGTGCCGGCCGGCTGCACGATCGAGGATCGCGTACGGACCGTGACGCTGTCACGCCTGCATGAGGAGGGGGACGAGCTGGTCTATGTGGTCCGGGGGGAGGGGTTCCTGCGTCACATGGTGCGGACGATCGCCGGGACCTTGATCGAGGTGGGACGCGGGCGCATCCGGCCGACCGACCTCGGGGCCATCCTCGCGGCGCGCGATCGGCGCCGCGCCGGACCCTGCGCGCCGGCGCGCGGGCTCGCCCTGATGCGCGTCTTTTACGGCGGGGAGGATCGATGAAGCTCCTGGTGACCGGAGGCGCGGGATACGTCGGCGGGGCGGTGGCCCGGGGTCTGCGCGACGCGGGTCACGCGATCGTTATCGTGGACGACCTGAGGACCGGCCATCGCACGACGGCGGAGGGGTTCGATCTGCTGGTGGCCGACTTCGCCGACGCGGACCGGGTGGGCGCGCGTCTGGCGTCGGAGCGGTTCGACGGGATCATCCACCTGGCGGCGTCCAGCCTGGTCGGCGAATCGGTGGCGAAGCCCGCGCTCTACCAGGAGAACAATCTCCACAAGTCCCTGGCGCTCCTCGACCTGGCGCGCCGCCACGGCGTGGCGCGCTTCGTCTTCTCGTCGTCGGCGGCCGTCTACGGCGAGCCGGAGCATGTCCCGATCGACGAGACGCATCCGCTGCGGCCCACCAACCCGTACGGCGAGACCAAGCTCGCGTTCGAGCGCGCGCTCCAGGCGCACGCCGCGGCGCACGGCCTGTCGGCCGTCTCGCTGCGCTACTTCAACGCGGCGGGGGCGACGCGCGACGGCCGCCACGGCGAGGAGCACGAGCCGGAGACCCATCTCGTCCCCAACGTCCTGCGCGCCGCGGTCGAGGGACGTCCCGTGCCGGTCTTCGGCACCGACTACCCGACCGGGGACGGGACGGCGGTGCGCGACTACATCCACATCGAGGATCTCGCGGAAGCGCACCGGCTGGCGCTCGATCGGGCGGCGGCGCCCGGCCGCGCCGAGGCGTTCAACCTCGGCACCGGTCACGGCTATTCGGTGGAGGAGGTGATCGACGCGGCGCGACGGGTCACCGGCCGCCCCATCGCCATTCTCCCCGGACCGCGGCGTCCCGGCGATCCCGCGCGGTTGGTCGCCGCGGCCGGGCTGGCGACGAGGACGCTCGGCTGGACCCCGCGCACGCCGGGACTGGAAGGGATCCTGGAGACGGCCTGGGCTCACCTGCGCGCCGTCGGCCGCGCGTAGACGCGGCGCCCGGACGCGTTGTTGCCCCTCTTCGGAAGCCTGTGATAGAGTGCGACTTGGCGCAGATTTGGAGTCCGCCTTCCCCGCGTATGCCTGATCCTGTGAAAGAGCTTCAGGGGTTCATCGCCGACGGAACGCCCGACGCCGATCTCCTGGCGCGGGTCGATTTCGACCGCCTGCCGCGACACATCGCCATCATCATGGATGGGAACGGCCGCTGGGCGCGCATGCGGAGCCTGCCCCGGGTGGCCGGTCACCGCGCCGGGATCGCGGCGGTGCGCGACGTCGTGGAAGCGTCCGCGCGCCTCGGCTGCGAGGTCCTGACCCTCTACGCGTTCTCGGTGGAGAACTGGAAGCGGCCGCGGCTGGAGATCAACACCTTGATGGCGCTCCTGCGGGAGTACCTGCGCAAGGAGCTGCGCACCCTGCAGCAGAACAACATCGTCTTCAACGTCATCGGCCGGGTCGAGGAGCTGCACCACGCCGTGCGGCGCGATCTGACCGACACGATGGAGGCGACACGGGGGAACACCGGGCTGTTGTTCAACATCGCGCTGTCGTACGGCGGCCGCGCCGAGATCGTCGATGCCTGCAACCGCATCGTCGAGGAGCGCATCGCCCATCCCACCGCACGGCCGCTCAACGAATCGGAGTTCGCGCGTTATCTCTACACCGCCGGCCAGCCCGATCCCGACCTCCTGATCCGCACCTCGGGAGAGCTGCGGATCAGCAACTTCCTCCTCTGGCAGATCGCCTACGCCGAGATCTGGGTGACCGATACGCTGTGGCCCGATTTCCGGCGCGGGGAGCTCCTGCGGGCGATCGTCGACTACCAGAAGCGCGAGCGGCGCTACGGTCGCGTCGAGGAGACCCCCGCACCGATCGCACTCTCGCCCGGCACCTGACCGAGTGAGCGCCGGTCCCGGGGTCAAGCGGATTCTCTCGGCGGTCGTCTTCCTGCCGGTGTTCTGGATCATCGTCAAGCGTTTCGGGCCCGCTCCGTACGGCGCGCTCCTGCTGGCCGCATCGCTGGTGGCCCTGTACGAGCTGTACGCCCTTGCGGCCGCCCGCGGCCATCGCTGCCACCGCGAGCTGGGGGTGGTGGTCGCCGTCCTGCTCCTCGCCTCGTTCGCGTTCCCCGTCCTGCGCCCCGAGTACGCCCTGGCGTTCGCTCTCTTCGCGCTTCCGGTGGCCTCGCTCCGGCGCGGCGGCGACTGGGGCCCGGTCTTCGGAGACATCGGCGCCACCTTCTTCGCGGCCGCGTTCGTCGGCCTCTCGTTCGGGTATCTCATGAGCCTGCGGCTCCTGACCGACCCTCCGAAGGGGGATGAGACCGGGAGCGACCTGGTCTTCCTGCTGTTCTTCGTCGTCTGGAGCAGCGACATGGCGGCCTACTACGTGGGGCACGCCTTCGGCCGGCGCCCGATGGCGCCCACGGTGAGCCCGAAGAAGACGATGGAAGGGGCCGCCGGCGGTCTCCTGGGAGCGGTGGCGGCGGCGTTCGTGGCGCGCGCCTGGTTCATTCACCGGCTGACGCCCGCGGACAGCCTCGTCCTCGGAATCGGTCTGGGCGCCGTCGGCATGGTCGGCGACCTGGTCGAATCGATGCTCAAGCGCGGCGCGGGGGTGAAGGACAGCGCGCGGCTGGTCCCCGGACACGGAGGAATTCTCGATCGGGTCGATTCACTGCTCTACGCGGCCCCCCTGCTCTATTACTATTACCTCCTTGCGATGAGGACGACATGAGACCCGGAAACGGGACGCGGCGGCGGGTGGCGGTGCTGGGCTCCACCGGATCGGTGGGGCAGCAGGCGCTCGATCTGGCCGAGCGGCTCCCGGAGCGCTTCGAGATCGTCGCGCTGGCGGCCGGCTCCAACGCCGCCCTGCTGGCGGACCAGATCCGCCGCCACCGTCCGCGTCTGGCGGCGATCGCGGACGACAGCCGGCGCGGCGAGCTCGAGACGGCCGCGCGCGAGGCGCGTTGCGAGATCGCCTGCGGCGAAGCGGGGATCCTTTCGGTCGCGGGTCTGGAGGACGTCGACGTGGTGCTCGCCGCGATCGTCGGCGCCGCCGGACTCAAGTCGACCTGGCACGCGCTGCGCCAGGGGCGGCGCGTGGCGCTCGCCAACAAGGAAAGTCTGGTGATGGCGGGGGGGCTGATGCGGGAGGCGATCGCGACCCGGGGCGGGAGCCTGGTCCCGGTCGACAGCGAGCACTCGGCCCTGCATCAGTGCCTGCGCGGCGAGCGCATCGAGGAAGTCCGTCGGCTCATCCTCACGGCCTCGGGCGGGCCGTTTCGAACCACGCCCTTAGAGCGGCTCGCCGCGGTGACGCCCGAGGAGGCGCTGCGCCACCCGACCTGGGACATGGGCAAGAAGGTCAGCATCGACAGCGCCACGCTGATGAACAAGGGGCTCGAGGTGATCGAGGCGCACTGGCTCTTCGGCCTGCCGGGCGATCGGATCGACGTCGTGATCCATCCCCAGAGCAGCGTGCACTCGATGGTCGAGATGACCGACGGTTCGGTGATCTGCCAGATCGGCGTGCCCGACATGCGGGCGCCCATCCAGTACGCGCTCGGATTCCCCGATCGCTTCCCGGGACCGGTGTCGCCGTTCGACTTCCAGCAGCCGCGGAGCTTCGAGTTCCTGCCGGTCGATCGCCGCCGCTTCCCGAGCCTCGATCTGGCGTACGCCGCCTTGCGCGCCGGCGGCACGGCGCCGGCGGTGCTCAACGCGGCCAACGAGGTGGCGGTCGGCGCCTTCCTCGACCGCCGTCTCGAGTTTCCCGGCATCACGAGGCTGGTGAGCGAGGTCCTGGAACGGCACGAGACGCGGCCGGTCGGCTCCCTCGACGACGTTCTCGAGGGCGACCGCGCCGCACGGCGCAGGGCGGAGGAGATCCTTTCGATGCAGGTGAGATCATGATGGGGATCGCGTCGGGACCGCTGGCGTTCATCGGCGTTCTCGGCTCGGTCGTCCTGTTCCACGAGTACGGCCATTACCTGGCGGCGAAGGCGTTCGGGATCACGGTGGAGGTGTTCTCGGTCGGATTCGGGCCGCGCATCTGGGGATTCACGCGCGGCGGCACCGAGTACCGCCTGTCCTGGATCCCGCTCGGCGGATACGTGAAGCTGCGGGGGGAGAGCGCCCCGGAGGACGGCCGGGCGCCCGAGCCCGGGGACATGATGGCGCACTCGCGCCTGCAGCGCTTCATCGTCTTCGTGATGGGCGCGGTCTTCAACCTCGCCACGGCGTTCGGTCTGACCACCCTCATCTTCATGAAGGGGGTCCCCGAGTTCTCCTACCTGTACGAGGCGCCGGTGGTGGGGGAGGTCGATCCCGAGTCGCCGGCGCGCGAGGCCGGCATCCAGCCGGGCGACCGGATCGTCTCTTTCGGCGGCCAGCCGGTGGCGACCTGGAAGGAGCTGCAGATCGACATGCTCCTGAGCCCGCGGCAGACCAAGGACGTCGTCCTCGATCGATCCGGCCAGCGGGTGGAGACCAGGCTGACGATTCAATCGACGGCGGGCGACGTCGGCCGGCCGGGGATCTTCCCGGCCACCGGCGTGCTCGTCGGCGGGCTGAGGCCGGGATGGCCGGCCGAGAAGGCGGGTCTGAAGCGCGGCGACCGGATCGTCAGCATCGACGGCGTCGCCATGAGCACCGTCAACAAGGTGTACCAGACCATCCAGGGTGCTCCCGGCCGCGCGTTGCGGTTCAACATCGATCGCCAGGGCAGCGCGTTCGACGTGGAGATCACGCCGCGCGACGAGAGCGGCAAGGGGCTCATCGGGTTCCAGCCTACGCAGCCGTCGGTGACGCGCACCTATCCGTTCCTGGAGGCGGCGCGTCAGAGCCTGCGCCAGAACGTCGAGTCGGTGGGACTGGTGTTCGAGACCTTCCGCAAGCTGATACGCCGCGAGCTGTCGTTCAAGGCGTTCTCCGGCCCGATCGACCTGTACCGCTTCTCGAGCGAGGCGGCCGAGGAGGGGCTGATTCCGTTCCTGCAGCTGATCGCGTTCGTCAGCCTGCAGCTCGGGATCATCAACCTGTTCCCGATCCCCCCGCTCGACGGCGGGCACCTCTTCACGCTGACGCTCGAGGGCGCGCTGCGCCGCGACCTGTCGACCGCGATCAAGGAGCGCGTGATGCAGGCGGGGCTGATCCTCCTGCTTCTGTTCATGGGAACCATCATCTACTTCGACATCGCCAAGAATTTCTTCAACTGACGTCACGCGTCGGGGAGAGGACCGCGCCCGCATGACGCCCGAGAAGCCGGACCACCGCATCCTGTTCACGCCCGGACCCACGGAGGTCTCCCCCGAGATCCTCCGCGAGATGGCCCGCCCGGTCATCGGTCACCGCGGCGAAGAGATGCAATCGATCCTCGGCGATCTGGTGCCGCGCGCCCGGCAGCTGTTCGGCGCGCCGGCGCACGACATCTTCATCACCGCGTCGTCCGCCACCGGGTTGTGGGAGGCGGCCATCCGCAACTGCGTGGCGCGCCGGGTCCTGGTCCCGATCTGCGGCGCCTTCTCCGAGCGGTTCTTCGAGGTCGCGCAGGGGTGCGGCGTGGCGGTCGATCGCCTCGATGCCGACTGGGGTAGTCCCGTCGACCCGCAGGCGATCGACACGAAGCTCGCGACCGGGCGGTACGACGCCGTGGCGATGGTCCACAACGAGACCTCGACCGGCGTGATGAACCCGCTGGCGGGGGTGGCCGAGGTGGTGCGGCGCCATCCCGACGTGCTCCTCCTCCTCGACGTCGTCTCCTCGCTCGGCGGGGTCCCGGTCGAGGTCGCGCGGCACGGGGTCGACGTCGCCCTGGCCTCGGTGCAGAAATGCCTCGCGCTGCCACCCGGGCTCGCCCTGTGCGCGGTGTCGGAGCGGGCCATGGAGCGCTCGCGCGGCCGGCAGGGGAAGGGGTATTACTTCGATTTCGTCCGCCTCAAGGGCTACTTCGATCGCCGCATGCCGATGGCGACGCCGTCGGTGAGCCACATCTTCGCGCTGCAGGCGCAGCTGCGGCGCATCGAGGCGGGCGGATTCGAGGAGCGCTACGCGCGGCATCGCGCCATGGCCGAGGTGGTGCGCTCCTGGGCCGAAGCGCGGTTCGAGCTGTTCGCGGCCGCCGGCTTCCGTTCCGACACCGTGACCTGCGTGCGCGAGCCGCGGGGCGGCGACGTGGCCGCGCTGCTCAAGGCGGTGGCCCGGCGCGGGTACGCCGTCGGCAGCGGCTATGGACGCCTCAAGGAGACCACCTTCCGGATCGGCCACATGGGCGACCACACGGTCGACGGCGTGCGCGCCCTTCTGGGCGTGATCGACGGCGTGCTCGCCGAGGCGGGGCGATGAAGATCCTGATCTCCGACCGCGTCTCGAAGACCTGCGCCGAGGTCCTGCGCGCCGCGGGTCTCGAACCCGACGAGCGACCCGGTCTGGCGCCGGACGCGCTGCGCGCGGCGATCCAGGGGGCCGTCGGGCTCGTCGTCCGGTCGGATACCCGCGTCACCGAGGAGCTGATCGCGGCGGCGCCGGCGCTGCGGGTGATCGGCCGCGCCGGCGCGGGGGTGGACAACATCGACGTTCCGGCGGCGACGCGGCGCGGTGTGGTGGTGATGAACGCCCCGGGTGAGAACACCATCTCCGCCGCCGAGCACACAATGTCGATGATCCTGGCGCTGGCGCGCCGGATCCCCGCCGCCGATCGCTCGGTCCGGGCCGGGCGCTGGGAGCGCGGCTCGGCGTTCATGGGGGTGGAGCTGTACGGCAAGACGCTCGGCGTGCTCGGGGTCGGCAAGGTGGGTCGCGAGGTGGCGTCGCGCGCCCGGGCGTTCGGCATGCAGGTGATCGGGTTCGACCCCGTGCTCACCGGCGAGGCGGCGTCCCGTCTCGGCGTCAGCCTGGTGCCGCTCGAGGAGGTGCTGGAGCGCTCCGACATGATCACGCTGCACCTGCCGCTGACGCCCGAGACCCGTCATCTCATCGGGGCCGCGCAGCTGAAACGCTGCCGGCGCGGGGTGCGGATCATCAACGTGGCGCGCGGCGGTGTCATCGACGAGCAGGCGCTGGCGGAGGCGGTCCGGAGCGGGCACGTGGCGGGCGCCGCCCTCGATGTCTTCGAGAAGGAGCCGCCGGTCGGCAGCCCGCTGCTCGAGCTCGACGCGGTGGTGATGACGCCCCACCTCGGCGCCTCCACCGAAGAGGCGCAGGAGAAGGTCGCGGTGCGGATCGCCGAGCAGATGGTGGCCTACCTCAAGGAGGGCCGGGTGATCAACGCCGTGAACGCCGAGGGCGTCGATCCGAGCATCGAGCCGGCGCTCCTGCCGTACCGCGAGCTCTGCGGCCGTCTCGGCCGGCTCCTCTCGGCGCTCGGCAAGGGACCGTTCAACGAGGTGGTCCTGGAATACTCGGGGATCCTCAGCGAGCTGCCGAACCGCCCCCTGACCGCGTCGTTCCTCAAGGGTCTCCTCGAGGGAAAGCTGTCCGACCCGGTGAACGCCGTGAACGCCGGAATGCTGGCCCGAGAGGCCGGTCTCCGGGTGCAGGAGATGCGCGCCACCGACACGAAGGACTTCACGGCGCTGGTCTCGGCCACGCTGCGCGGGCCGGGCGGGACGCGCTCCGTGTCGGGCACGATCTTCGGCAAGCGCGATCCGCGCCTGGTGCGGATCGACGAGTTCCAGCTCGACGCCATGCCCGAGGGCGAGATGCTGATCGTCAGCAACGACGATCGACCGGGCATGATCGGCCGCATCGGGACCCTGCTCGGCGGCGCCGGCATCAACATCGCCTACCTGTCGCTCGGCCGCGATCGATCCGGCGGCCGGGCCATCGCTGTCCTGAACCTCGACTCGGCCCCGCCCGATTCGGTCCTGCGGTCCCTCGCGGCGATCGAGGGCGTGCTCTGGGCCGAGCGCGTCGCCCTCTGACCGACCGCACTTCGCGCTGAGCCTCCTCCGAGCCGGGCCGCCGCCTGGTCCGTCCCGTCGCGGACGGCGCCGGCGCGGGTCGTCCGCATCCGGTCGCCAACCCGCACGCCGCCGGGCCCGCGGGGGACCGGCCGGCGGAGCGTCGATCGCGCCGTAACCCGCTCCAGTCAAGGCCTGCGTCGAAGCGCGCGATCCACGTCGGACGGGCGCGACGTCCGTGGCACGACCGCTGCACTTCCCTCCGCCGCCCGCACGACGGCGGGCGGGACCACGGGAGACGTATGACGAGCTTGGGGGAGCGGGGATGGATCACAACAACCGATCGGCTCTCCATCCGAACGATCCATCCCTTTACCGTGACGCGGGAGGGGGATCCGACGATCCCCCCTCCCCCAAGATTTTCCCTTTCCGTTCCACACGTCACTTTCTCCACAAGGAGGGACCATGAATCGGCAACTGCGTCTGGTCGGAGCGCTTCTGGTGATGGCGTTGGCCCTGGCGGCGGCGGTGCCGCCCGCGGCGGCGGCGCCACAGACCGTCACCGAGAAAATCAATGTCAACACCGCCTCGTCGGAGGAGCTCACGACGCTCCCCGGGATCGGCAAGGCCTACGCCGATCGAATCGTGGAGTACCGCGAGAAGAACGGGCCGTTCAAGAAGGTCGACGACCTCCTGAACGTGCGCGGCATCGGCGAGAAGACCCTGGAGCGGATCCGGGATCGGGTCACGGTCGCCAAGTGATCCGACGCGGTGGCGGGGAGGGCTACTCGCTCGTCGAGGCCCTCCTCGCCCTCGCGATCCTCGGGCTGTTCCTCACCGTTTCGGTGCCGGCGTTCGGCGCCGCCCTGTCGCGCGCCCGCGTGGCGGCCGCCGCGCGCGAGATGGCGTCGGAGATGGCCCGCCTCCGGTCGGACGCGATCGCCATGCGACGCGGCGTCGGGTGGCGCTTCTCGACGGCGGGAGGTCGCCGGCAGTACGCCGTCTACGCCGACGGGGACGGTGACGGCCTTCGCGCCGACGACATCGCCTCCGGGCGCGACCCGCTCCTGGTGGCGGCGCGCGATCTGCCCTCGCGCTGGGAGGGGATCGATTTCGGGCTGCTCGACGCGGCGATCCCCGAGGTGCCGCCTTCATCGGGGGTCCTGGCGCCCGGATCCGATCCGGTCCGGTTCGGCTCTTCGGACATCGTGAGCTTCACGCCCTGGGGTACGGCCAGCTCGGGGACTCTCTATATCAGCGACGCGCGCGACTCGGTGTTCGCGGTCGTGCTCTACGGCCACACCGGTCGGATCAGGACCTGGCGGTTCGATCGCGAGCTGTGGCGCTGGATACGCTGATCGCGGGCCGGGCGCCCGCCCGGCCGGTGGCCGCTTCTAGAGCGCGGGCAGGTAGACCAGCAGATCCGAGAACTTGTGCAGCAGCCGATCGGGCCGGCGCGCCAGCAGGTCGTCGCGCGAGGCGGAGCCGGTCGGCAGGGCGAAGACCGCCACTCCGGCGTTGCGCGCCACCTCGATGTCGAGCGGCATGTCGCCGACGTACAGCGTCTCGTCCGAGCCGAGCCCCAGGCGGCTCATGATGATCTCCAGCATCTCGGGGTCGGGCTTCGGCCGCTCGACGTCGTTGGGTCCGAGCACTTCCACGAAGAGGTGCTCGAGGTCCAGCGCTTTCAGGATGTCGCGCGCGAAGTAGGACGGCTTGTTGGTGGCGATCGCCATCTGGTAGGTGCGCCGGTCGAGCTCCTCGATCGTCTCGCGCACCTGAGGGAGAATCTTCGTCCGGCTCTCGCAGATGGTCGCGTAGCGCTCGCGGAAGAGGCGCACGCCCTCGGCGACCTGCTCGAGGCCGATGGCGGCTTCGATCAGGTGCTCCAGTCCGTGCCCGACCATTCCCTTCACCTCGCCGACCGGCAGGGGCGGCTTCCCGAACGCCTCGCGAACGTGATTGAGGCTCTCGGTGATGGGCTCGTAGGAATCGATCAGGGTGCCGTCGAAGTCGAAGATGATCCCGCGGATCAAGTCGGTCTCCGCTGTGGCGCACATCCTAGCATCGGCCGCGCCGGCGGATCAAGACGAGCCGGAGCGCGTGCTAGACTTCCCCTCCCCGCGAGGGAGACACCGCTGGAGGCTCTGTGGATTGGGCGCTGGTCGTCCTGAGGGCGGCCCTCTTCTTTTATGCCGCGGGGTTCGTCAGCGCGCTCGCGGCGCTCTGGGGAGGGCCGCGCGGGTTCTCCCGCGTCACCCCCTGGCTGGCGGGTGTCGGCGCCGTCTGTCACACCCTGGCGCTGTTCCTTCTCGGCGGGACTCTCGGCCGGTGTCCGCTCGGCACGCTGCCAGAGGTCCTGTCGGCCGTGGCCTGGGCCTCGGTCGTCGTGACCCTCGCCGCCTGGTGGCGATTCCGCGCCGAGGTCCTGATGCTGGTGATCCTGCCGCTGGCGATCGTCGTCCTGTCGATCGCCAAGGTCGCGCCGGGGGAGATGCTCCCGGTCCCGGAGACGCTGCGGCTTCCGATCGGCCGCTTCCACATCGCCGCCGTCGTTCTCGGGGTCGCGGCGCTCACCGTGACCTTCGCCGCCAGCCTGATCTACGTCGTCGTTGATCGGGCCCTGAAGGCCAAGCGGCCGGCGCGCTTCTTCCGGGCCCTGCCGTCCCTCGAAGGATGCGATCGCATCGGTCACCTGTCGCTCATGTGTGCGTTCCCGCTGCTGACGCTCGGGATCGTCACCGGCGCCATCTACTCGGAGAGCCTGACCGGCAGCCCCTGGACCTGGCAGCAGCGCGAGATCCTGGCGATCCTCTCCTGGATCATCCTGGGAGTGGTCGTGGTGGCGCGTCTGGGCTGGGGATGGCGGGGCCGCCGCGCGGCGCTCCTGACCATCCTCGGATTCGGTCTGGTGTTCCTCAGGCTCCTGGGGATCTCGTGATCCTCCTCTATGGCGTGAATCATCAGAGCGCCCCGCTCGATCTGCGCGAGCGGCTCGCCGTGCCGGAGGGCGAGCTGGGTCCGGCGGTGGCGCGGCTGATCTCGGGCGGCGGGCTGGACGAGGGTCTCATCCTGTCGACCTGCAACCGGACCGAGATCCTGGCGCGCGGATCGGGCGCGGCGTCGGCGGAGACGCTGAAACTGTTCCTGCAGGGACGCGGAGGGGTGCAGGCCGCCGAGCTCGATCGCCACGCCTACCTGCACGTCGAACGCGACGCCGTCCGGCACCTGTTCCGGGTGGCGTCCTCGCTCGATTCGATGATCGTCGGCGAGCCGCAGATCCTCGGCCAGCTCAAGGACGCGTACGCGGCGGCGCAGGCGGCCGGCGGTCTCAAGACGGTGCTGGAGAGCCTGCTGCAGCGCGCCTTCGCCGTGGCGAAGAAGGTGCGCAACGAGACCGGCATCGCGCGCGCCCCGGTGTCGATCGCCCACGCGGCGGTGGTGCGGGCGCGGGAGATCTTCGGCGACCTGACGGGCCGGGCGGTGCTCATCGTCGGTGCCGGCAAGATGGCCCGCATCGCCGCGCAGCACATCACCGCCGGCGGCGTCGGCTCCTGCACGGTCGTCAACCGTTCCTACCAGCGCGGCTCGGAGCTGGCGCTCGAGCTCGGAGGCGAGGCGTTGTCGTGGGATCGGATGCCGGAGGTGCTGGAGCGCGCCGACATCGTGATCGTCTCGACCGGCGCGCCGCACCATGTGGTGACCCGGGAGGACGCGCAGCGCGTCAGCCGCGCGCGCCGCGGCCGGCCGGTGTTCTTCCTCGACATCGCGGTGCCGCGCAACGTCGATCCCCGCGTCCACGATCTCGAGAACGTCTACCTGTACGACATCGACGATCTCAAGGACGTGGCCGAC
Source organism: Patescibacteria group bacterium (assembly GCA_035638115.1). Classification (GTDB taxonomy): domain Bacteria; phylum Acidobacteriota; class Polarisedimenticolia; order Gp22-AA2; family Gp22-AA2; genus DASRAN01. The sequence goes on from DASRAN010000061.1 coordinate 19,489, forward strand.
GCCGGCCTGCGCGAGCGACATGCGGAGGCCCGACTGGCCGAGGCGATGGTCGACCGGGAGGCCGGCGCCTACCTCGAATGGCTCCGGGCGCTCGAGGTCGATCCCACCATCGTGGCCCTGCGCGATCACCTGCACGCCCTCGGCACAGCGGAGCTCGATCGGTTCCGGGGCCGCCTGGGCGATCTCACCCCCGAGCAGCGCCGGGTGGTGGAGGAGTTCGGCGCCTCGCTGATGAACAAGGTCCTGCACCATCCGATCCTGGCGTTGAAGCGGAGCGCCCTGCGGCCCGGAGCGGGACAGCTGGTGGCCTTCCTGCGCGAGGCGTTCGGGCTCGAAGGCTCGCGCCCCGAAGACGAGAGGCGTCCCGCTCCGGACAGCCCGGCGCCGGAGCGATCGGCGCGGGACCGGTCGTGAGCCGGCCACTTTTCACATGAGCCGGCCGCTCGTGATCGGCAGCCGCGGAAGCCGGCTGGCGCTCTGGCAGGCGGGCTGGGCGAGGGATCGCCTCGAGGCCGCCGGGCGCGCCGTCCGCATCGAGACGATCCGCACCTCGGGCGACCGCCTCGGGGACGCTCCGCTCCCTCTTCTCGGCGGCCAGGGGCTGTTCGTGAAGGAGATCGAGGAGGCGCTCCTCCGGGGCGACGTCGACATCGCCGTGCACAGCATGAAGGACCTGCCGACCACGCAGCCCGGGGGGCTGGTGGTGACCTGCGTCCCGGAGCGCGCCGACGCGCGTGACCTGCTCCTGGCGCGCGGCGCCCGGACGCTGCGCGCGCTGCCGACGGGATCGATCGTCGGTACCGGCAGCCCCCGGCGCGCCTGTCAGGTGCTGGCCGTGCGCCCCGATCTCGCCGTGCGCGACCTGCGGGGCAACGTCGAGACCCGGGTCCGGAAGTGGGAGGGCGGCGACTACGACGCCATCATCCTGGCGGCGGCCGGCGTCGCGCGGCTCGGTCTGGACCTGCCCGCAGCGCCGCTCGGCCTCGATCAGATGCTTCCGGCCGTCGGCCAGGGGGCCCTGGCGATCGAGACGCGCGCCGACGACGCCGACGCCCGCGCCGCGCTCGCGGGGATGCATCACCCGCCCACCGCCGCGGCGGTCGCGGCGGAGCGCGCCTTCCTGCGTGGTCTCGGAGGCGGCTGCCGGGCGCCGATCGCGGCGTTCGCCGAGGTCGAGGGCGCGACCATCCGGCTGCGCGGCCTGGCGGCGGACGTCGCCGGACGTCGCCAGGTGACGGGGGAGAGCCGCGGGAGCAGCGGGGCGGCCGAGGAGATCGGTCTCGCCCTGGCGCGTGATCTCCTGGCACGCGGCGCCGCCGATCTCCTGCCCCGCGCTCCGACGCCTCCCGCGGACGCCGCCTGATGCCGCGCCGCCGGCCGCTCGCCGGACGGACGATCGTCGTCACCCGGTCGCGCGCCCAGGCGGCCGCCTTCTCGTCGTTGTTGCGCCGGCAGGGGGCCCGGGTGATCGAGGCGCCGGCCATCGAGCTGGCGCCACCGCGCTCCTGGCGGCGCGCCGATCGGGCGATCGGACGCCTGCCGGCCTACGAGATGGTGATCTTCACCAGCGTCAACGCCGTCACGCGGTTCGCCGCGCGGCTCCGGAGAAGGGGGACCGGGATGGGAGCCCTGCGCGACGCCGAGGTGGTCGCGATCGGTCCGGCGACCGGCGCGGCCCTGAGGAAGGAAGGCCTGCGCGCGGCCGCGCTGCCCGAGAGGTACCGCGCCGAGGGTCTGGTCGCGGCGCTCGGCCGGCGCCGGGTCCGGGGAATCCGGATCCTGCTGCCGCGGGCCGCGTCGGCGCGCGACGTCCTGGTCGACGCGCTGCGCCGGCGCGGGGCGCGGGTCGACGTGGCGCCGGTCTATCGCACGGTGGCGGTGCGCACGGGCCTCGCCGGGGTGCGCGCCGCCCTGCGGTCCGGCCGTCTCGACCTGATCACCTTCGCCTCGTCCTCGGCGGTCGAAGCCTTCGCAGGCCGCTTCGACGCCGCCGACCGGCGCCGTCTGCGGCGCGTGCCGGCGGCCGTCCTGGGCCCGATCACCGCGCGCACGGCCCGGGGGCTCGGCTTCCGCGTCGCCGTCCGTCCGGGCGCCGCCACGATTCCGGCCCTCGCCGCAGCCATCGTGCGCCTGTTCCGCACTGTGGTAGATTAATCGGCTTCCGGGAGGTGGAATGTCCGGGCAGGCTTCAGGCGGCGCGCCGAAAAAGACTCCACTGCACGCCCTGGCGAAAGAGTTGGGCGGCCGCCTGGTCGATTTCGCCGGGTGGGAGATGCCGGTGCAGTTCTCCTCGGTCATCGAGGAGCACATGGCGGTGCGGACGGCGGCCGGGCTGTTCGACGTCAGCCACATGGGCGAGATCGAGGTCGAAGGCCAGGACGCCCTCGCTTTCGTCCAGAGCGTGACCTGCAACGACGCCTCCCGGCTGGCGGACGGCCAGGCGCACTATTCGGCGCTCACCACCCCGGAAGGCACCTTCGTCGACGACATCCTCGTCTATCGCAGGGGACCGGATCGGTTCCTGCTGGTCGTCAACGCCGGAAACACCGACAAGGATTTCGAGTGGGCGCGGCGGCACGTGTCCGGGAAGGTGAAGGTCGAGAACGCCTCGGCCCGCTGGGCGCAGATCGCGATCCAGGGACCGCGTGCGGAGGAGATCCTCAGGCCGCACACGCCCGCCGACCTGCGCGGCATCGCCTACTACCATTTCGCGGAGACCCGGGTCGGCGGCGCGCAGGCGCTGCTGTCGCGCACCGGCTACACAGGTGACGACGGCTTCGAGATCTATCTCGCGCCGGCGGCGTCGGAGGGCGTGGCGCGCGCGCTCCTCGATGGCGGCCGATCCTCCGGTCTTCTGCCGTGCGGTCTCGGAGCGCGCGACACGCTCCGCCTCGAGGCCGGGATGCCGCTCTATGGCAACGACATCGACGAGACCACGACGGTGCTGGAGGCCGGGCTCGGCTGGATCTGCAAGCTGGACAAGGGGCCGTTCGTCGGCCGCGAGGCGCTCCTGCGCCAGAAGACGGCCGGGCCGAAGCGCCGCCGCGTCGGCTTCGAGATGGTCGATCGCGGCATCGCCCGGCACGGGTACCCGGTCCGCTTCGAAGGCCGCGAGGTCGGGCAGGTGACCTCCGGCACCTTCGGCCCGTACGTGAAGAAGAACATCGGAATGGCTTACGTTCCGCCGGAGCTGTCCGGCACCGGCGCCCGCTTCTCGGTCGTGATCCGGGAGCGCGACGCCGCGGCCGTGGTGGTGCCGACTCCGTTCTACAGGCGAGCGCGCTGAGGAGGTTTCCTTGAGCAAGGGTGACGGGATCTATCCCGAGGATTTGCATTACACGAAGGAGCACGAGTGGCTGGGCGTCAGCGGCGGCGTCGCGACCGTGGGGATCACCCACTACGCGCAGAGCGAGCTGGGCGACATCGTCTACGTCGAGCTCCCGCAGGTCGGCGCGGCGGTCGTTGCCGGGGAGCCGTTTGGCACCGTCGAGTCGGTCAAGGCGGTCTCCGAGCTGTTCGCCCCGACCTCCGGCACGGTGGCGGAGGTGAACGGCGCGCTGACCGAGCACCCGGAGACGGTGAACCGCGATCCGTACGGCGAAGGGTGGATGATCCGGATCAAGATGGCCGATGCCCAGGAGGTCCAGGGGCTGATGACCACGCCCGCCTATCGTAAATACGTCGAGGACGAGGCCAACTGAGATGCCCGCCCACCGCTACCTCTCCCTCTCCGACGAGGAGAGGACCGCGATGCTCCAGGCGATCGGCGTGGAGCGCATCGACGACCTGTTCACGTCGATCCCCGAGCCGCTGCGCCTCAAACGGCCGCTCGACGTCGCCGGCCCGATGGCCGAGATCGACCTCCTGGCGGAGATGTCGGCGCACGCCGGCGCGAACGGCGCCCCCGACCCGCGCTTCCAGTTCCTCGGCGCCGGCGCCTACCGACACTACGCGCCCGCCATCGTCGATCACCTGATCAGCCGCACGGAGTTCTACTCCTCCTACACGCCGTACCAGCCGGAGATCACCCAGGGGACCCTGCAGGCGGTGTTCGAGTACCAGACGATGGTCTGCCAGCTCACCGGTCTGGACCTCTCCAATGCCTCGATGTACGAGGGGGCGTCGTCCCTGGCGGAAGCGCTCCTGATGGCGGAGCGGGCGGCGCCGCGCGGCCGGGTCGTCCTGTCGGACCAGATCCATCCCGAATATCTTCAAGTCGTGAGGACCTACCTTGCGAACATGGAGATCGCCGTCGACTCCTTCGGCCACCGTGCCGACGGCAGCGCCGACCCGCAGGCGGCGCGGCGGGCGCTCGAGACCAAGGCCTCGGCGATCGTCGTGCAGCATCCCAACTTCCTCGGCTGCCTGGAGGAGGTCGAGGCGATGGCGGAGGCGGCCCGTCAGGGCGGCGCCTTCCTGATCGTGGTCGTGACCGAGCCGGTGTCGCTCGGGCTTTTGCGCGCCCCGGGGACGCAGGGCGCCGACATCGTGGTGGGGGAGGGGCAGGGGCTCGGCGTGCCGCTGTCGTTCGGCGGCCCCTTCCTGGGCTTCCTCGCGGCGCGCCAGTCGTTCCTGCGGCAGATGCCGGGTCGGCTCGTCGGCGAGGCGCGCGACGTGGACGGCCGGCGCGGGTACGTACTGACGCTGTCGACCCGGGAGCAGCACATCCGCCGCGAGAAGGCGACCTCCAACATCTGCACCAACGAGGGGCTGTGCGCCCTGACCGCCGCCATCTTCATGGCGACGCTCGGGAAGAGCGGTCTGATGGAGCTGGCGCGCCAGACGCACGCCAAGGCGTCCTACGCGCGCGCGACGATCGGCCGCGCCCCGGGCTGCGCGCTGCCGTACTCCGCCCCGATCTTCAACGAGTTCGTCGTGCGGCTTCCGGTTCCGGCCGAGAAGGCGATCGCCGCCCTGGCGGCGCAGGGTCTCGCCGCCGGCGTGCCGCTGTCGCGCTATCCGGGTGGCGCGGAGCGCGACCTCCTGGTGGCGGTGACCGAGGTGAACACCCGGCCCGCGATCGACCGGCTCGCCGAGGCGCTCGGGAGGCTGCGATGAGCGGCGACGCGCGCAGCCTGCGCGCCCCCGAGTCGCTCCTGTTCGAGGCCTCCCGCCCGGGACGACGGGGGTACGACCTGCCGCCCCTCGACGTCCCCGCGGCGCATGCCGCCGATCTCGATCGGCGCTACACGCGCGACGACATCCCGGGCTTCCCCGAGC